>NZ_JBIUZU010000012.1:0-161424 GCF_044745225.1 Pandoraea sp. NPDC087047 | reverse complement strand
CATCCGCTCATCGTGCGCAACAACTGTCAACCCTGACAGGTCATCCGTCGACCCACGCCCCGCGTGTGCTAATTCGCTGTCCCCTGATCCCCAGGTGTATAAGAGAACGGCGCTTGCGGGTGGCCTGGAATGTCGATCTTGATGATCGGCAGGAACTGCCCCGTCTGATTGAAGTAGTCGTTCTGAATGTAGCGCGCACCAGCGAGGTAGGTCGGCGACTCCGGGGTGTACATGACAGCCTCGAGCGGAATCTGCCCGGGGATGTTCTGCGGCCATGGCGCAATCACGAGCTCGTTCCACCACTCGTATGAGGGCAACGGGGGCATCGGGAACGTCGTTCGTGCCGCCACACTGAGATCGAATGCTGCCGTATCGACCCCTAACGCGCATTGCTGGTCCCATCCCGTCTGATCGTAGTTGGCTCGCCAGGTCGCCAAGGTGGTAATGCCGAGTTGTGCGCACGGCGCACTGCGCGGAATCCTGGCGATGCCACATTTATCGGCACGCAAGTCGGTAGCGCCATCGCCCGGGTAGATGCAACGTGCGATAAGGGGCGTCTGTACCGGCGCGCCTAACGGCGCGAAGATCAGTCCCTCGCCGCCCCCGTACGCAACCGCAGTAATGTGGACATCCGCACGCATATAAGTCGTCGACACGCCGTTAAGTCTGTCAGCGGTCGGGCTTGGATTCCACGAATGGAATCCACTGCCATATCCCGTGACCCGGACGATCACGCCATTGCACAGATACGGCGACACACCGCCCGGACATACGGACGTATCCGCAAACCGCGCGTTCAGGTGTTGCGCGAGTGCAATGCCGTAGTCGAGTTGGTCGCGCTCGTCGAAGCCGAATGCCGTAGGCACGCCACTTGCCATCGCCATGCGCAGAATCGGCAGCCACTGCCCGGTCGCATCGAAGTATTGCCTCTGGTAGCGCTGTGCCTGCGTGAGTTGCCCGCCATTGGCGACGTCGTAATAAAACGCCTGCAACGGAATCGTCTCGGGCCTCGCAGGATCCCAGGCCGCGAGGAGCAGCATTGTCGGGCTGTCCGCCAGATCCGCCGATACCTGCTCGTGCGCCTCAAGGCTTGCCTTGAATTGACTCGCTATCGTCGCGCTCAGCGAACATTGCTTTACGACATCGATTCCCTGTGTGTTGAAATACGTAACCCAGCCGGGCGCGTCGGACACGCCGAGCCCGGCGCACGAACTCCAGTCGGGTGGCGTCGGTTGCGTGTCATTTATCAAGTTGCAGCCATGCGATGCCGTGTCCGTCGCAAGCGGCATCGCAAACGGATACGCGCAACGCACTTCGTAAGGCTTGCCCTGACCTGTCGCGGTAAAGCCGTCCGCCAAAATGAGTCCCGCACTCGATGCCAGCGCTACCGTAGTCACATCGCGTCGGACATACGCCACGCTCGCCGACTGCAATGCCGTCTCCTGCGCGCTGAGCTGGCCAAACGTGACGGCAGAGTCGCCCGACAGGGCACGCATCAATACACCGGAGCATTGCCATGCAGGACGACCTGCCGCGCATTGGGCCACCGTGGACTGATAACGCTGATTGACGAGGTAAGCGACGTCGGCGCCGGTCAGTGGTTGGGCCGTTGCAGCGCCCGCAAAAAGCAGCACGTACAACAGCCCGACGTGCCAACCGCGAAAACGTTGACGCAAACGAGTTGCGAAACCGTGGATCATGATGATGCCCCCAATCCGCATTTGCCAGAGGTCTAATCCAGCCAACCAAGAATGGTGAGCGGCAACTGTCAACCCTGACAGGCCATACCTTGCCTCGCCCCCGGCGGGTCATCGGACGACGAGTCACCGCAGACGATCAAAACCTGACTCTGAGAATCTTCGAAAACTGATAGCGAGCGCCCGATCTCGTACCGACCGCGTAGTTCACGGCGACCGTTTTGCCCGCGTTCTCGCTGACCCACGAGGCTGGTATCACGAATACATTGGGATGCCCCGGATCGACGTACTGACTGACGGTGTCACGCTCCACCACGCCCGACCACCGCACCTTCACCGCATGATTGCTCGTCGCGTTGGGAAACACCACGGTCACCTCTGTTCTTTCGGCGTTGATCGTCGGCGCGGGTAACACGAGCGCCTGCGCTTCGATCTGCAAATTCAGCGGTGCCGAGTTCTCGATCGGGTTATTGCCCCGCTTGACACTGAACGTCACGGGCACCGTCGTGCCGATCGCATCGACCACTTCCACACGCGGAATTTCGAATGTCATGGGACCTATCGATGTCACCGTCTTGATCGGCGTGTCGTAAGTCACGGATGGCCCTCGCCATCTCGCCCCCACGGTCTGCCCAATGCTCATCCCCGGATAGTCAGGCACCTCGACCGTCACGAAGTCGCGCGTGTAAAAGTCGTTGAGCAATAACCGGTGCCCAACCTCCCCAGTGGCTTCAAGCACCCTCGGCGCAATCGCAGCGATGCTCTCGTCCGGCACGATCACCTGATCGGCTGCGGAATAGGAAAACGGCGCTTGCGGATTGCCTTTGATGTCGACTTTGATGACCGGCAGGAATTTCCCCGTCTGATTGAAGTAGTCCGTCTGGATAGCCTGCGCACCCGTACGGTAGCTCGCCGACTCGGGCGTATACATGGCGGCTTCGAGCGGAATTTGCGCAGGGACGTCCTGCGGCCAGGGCGCGATGATGAACTCGTTCCATTGCTCCAGCCGGGTATGGGGCAATGGGAACGTCGCGCGCGCGGCCAGACTCAGCATGAATGCCGCTGTATCCACGCCCAACGCGCATTGGTAAGGATTTTTGGTCTGATCGTAGTTAGCTCGCCAGGCCTCCAACGTGGTAATGCCCAGTTGAGCGCACGGTGCGCTCAGCGGAATCGTGCGAATGCCGCACTTGTCTGCACGCCCATCGGTCCCTGCGTCGGACGGGTAGATGCAACGCGCGGTAAGCGGCAACTGCGCCGGCGCACCGAACGGCGCGAATATCAGTCCCTCGCCGCCCTGGTGGGCGATCGCCGTGACGCCTGCATCGGCACGCATGTAAGACGCCGAGACGCCGTTGCGGGTGACCGAGCTCGGGCTCGGATTCCATGCATGGAAGTCCGGGCTATATCCCGTCTCACGGATAATCACGCCATTGCACAAGTACGGCGCCTCGCCTCCCGGGCACGCTGACGTATCCGCGAACCGCGCGTTCAGGCGTTGCGCCAGCGCAATACCGAAGTTGAGCTCGTCGCGCTGATTGACAAGATACTCGACGCCCGTCAGCGCATGAGCCGGGGCCATGACGGCAAAGAGCAGCGCCCACAGCACCCCGTTGCGCCAATGGCGCAGGTTTCTACGCAGTGACGTAATAAGATCGTGGCTCATGATGATGCCCCCTCATGCGCTTCGAAGATGACTAATTTGGCCATCCGATAAACATGGGCAACAACTGTCAACCCTGACAGGTCGTCCGCCGCCTCGCACCGTTCGTGTCGCGGTGCGAAATCCCCGCACAGGTGCTCACGGGTTGATCCGGAGAATCTTCGAGAACTGATAGCGAGTCCCCGATCGGGTGCCGACCGCGTAGTTCACCGCAATCGGTTTGCCCGCGTTCTCGGTGACCCACGAGGACGGTATTGCGAACACGTTGGGATGCCCCGGATCGACGTACTGACTGACGGTGTCACGCACCACGACCCCCGCCCACCGGACCTGCACCGTCTGATCACTCAGCGCGCCGGGGAATGACACGGTGACCTCTGTCTTGCCCGCGTTGATCGTCGGCGCCGGTAACACGAGCACTTGCGCTTCGATCTGCAAATTCAGCGCCGCCGAATGCTCGATTGGATTGTTGCCGCGCTTCACGGTGAACGATACGGGCACCGTCGTACCAATCGCATCGATCACTTCGACGCGCGGCACCTGGAACGTCACAGGGGCAATCGACGTCACCGGATGGATCGGTGTGTCGTAAGTGACGGACGGTCCCCGCCACCTCGCGCCCACGGTCTGCCCAGTGCTCATTCCCGGATAGACGGGCACCTCGATCGTGACGAAATCGCGCGAGTAGAAGTCATTGAGCAATAGCCGCTGCCCGTTGTTTGCCGAGGCTTCCAGCACCTTGGGCGTCATCGTTGCGATGCTGTCGTCGGGCGGGGCTACCACCTGATCGGCGAGGGTGTAGACGAACGTGGCCTTCGCACCGCTATTTGCCGGCAATCCGATGCGAACGATCGGCACGAATTTACCGTACGCCTGGAAGTAACGCTGCTGGTCCGTTTGCGCTTTGACAAGCCCGCCTGACACATTCTGGAGATAGAAGAACGATTGAATCGGCAGCGCCGTACCGATGCCGGTCGCCCACGTTGCAATAATGAGTTCGTTCCAGTCCATCGAATCGGTTCGAGTGACTAACGCTTCGGCCCGAATGTTCTGATAAAACCTGTCTGCCGTACCTTGCTGGCCGATGCGAACATTCCACGCGCACATGTTGTAGGGGCGTTTCTTCCTTTTGTCAAAATGCGCGACCCATTGCTGCGCCGTGGTGATGCCAAGCACCTCGCAAGACCGGCTTTCGACGGGATCGTAAGTCAGGGGGCCACAGCCCTGATCCGTTGGCCGTCTCCACGTATCCGCATCGAGCGGGAACGCGCAATACACCTGTAGTTCCTGCGTCCCGGACGGCACTTCCATATCCGGGTAGACGACAAACCCGTTCGGGTTATGGAACATCTTCGAGAACCCGCTATCGGTGCGCAGCCAGGAGAACGAAATCCCCCCCTTCTGGATGGCATCCGGACTCGGATCCCACGGCAAGAAAGCCGGATTGGTTTCCGTCGCCCGTAACATGACGCCACTGCAAAGAAACGCCGGACGATTCGCCGTGCCGCAATTCTGATCGGTACGGTTGTACCACCCCTCCAATTGGGCGGCGGGATCGATGACGGCGTTGAGCGACGGTGCGACGGCGGGAGGGGTGCGCGCCTCGGGGGGCACTGGCCCGGACACCTGCGGGCCGAACGTCGTACACGCCGCAAGCACGAGCCAAAGCACCAGGGCGCAGCCAGCGCCGCCGCTCTTGATACTCTTGATCAAACGGATCTTCATTTGTCACCCCCACACATTCATGCGCCCCAGCGTTGCCGAGCCTTGCCCGGCCGGACGCTCCATGGCGCGCCGCGAGCTGTCAACCCATGGCTCATGAACCGGGTCCAGAGGTGTCGCGGCCGTTCGCGCAAACCAGGCGCCCCGTTATCCAGTACGTGACGAACTCGCCGTCGTCACGTTCTGGAGCGCAGGGGTGTCCGGACTTCGAATCCGCGTCAAAGCTGTTTGCGCAACGTTCGGGAGAAGAGGTAGGGATCGCCCGATGTCGTTCCTACGGCGTAGTTGATGTAGACCATCTTCCCGCTGTTCTGCGAGACCCATGCCGGCGGGATGTGGAACACGTTCGGTGTGCCGGGTGTGACGGACTGCTGTTCGGTGTCGTGAACAACCGTACCCTGCCACCGGACGTGAACCCGCTGACCGGTGGCCTGCGACGGGTAAGTGACCGTGACCGTCGCGGTGGTTCCCGAGACGGCAATCGTCGGCGCGGGCAAGGCCGTGCCCTGCACTCTGAGATTGAGCGGGAGAGACCACTCGATGGGTTGCTGGGCGCCGCGCTGCACCGTAAATGTCACGACAACCGCGCTGCCGATAGCGTCGAGGACTTCGTAGCGCGGAATGTCAAAGGTCAGAATGGCCGGAAACGGCACGATTCTGATCGGTGAGTCGTAGGGGGGCACGGCAGGGCCTCGCCATCGCACGCCCACGGTCTGCCCCGTCGCCATGCCCTCGTATTGCGGCACCTCCGCCGTCACGTGCTCGCGATTGTAGTAATCCGAGGTCAACAACAGTTTTCCGTTGTCCCCGGTCGCCTCCAGTATTCTCGGTTCCGACTCCACCACCGGCTTGTTTTCCATGATCACATCTCCTAGCAGATACTCTCCTGGGTTTCTGCCGTAACCGCAAAAACTGCGAGTTACGCCGCACGATCACTCGTGGCACGACATTTGCGCATACGAGCGATATCCATTGCGCTCGCGGATGCACAACACCTCCTCCGGAACGCTGGAATGAGAAACATGGCGGCCCTGCTTCATTTCGCGTCGGACGCGAAATGCCGACACACGATTGAGCCATGGCCCGTTTGCGGCGAACAACTGTCAACCCTGACAGGTCAAGACGTCGACCCACAAAAAAACCGCTTGCCCCATGACAGGACAGGCGGTTTTTTTCATTGCAATGGTGGCGCCGGCGACGCCTCGCGGCCGTGGGGCGACTTATCGCCCCGCCGGTGACAGGCTCAGGCCATCAGGCCACCCAACGGCGAGCGTTGCGGAACATGCGCATCCACGGGCTGTCGCCGCCCCATTGCGGCGGCGCCCAGCTCATCTGCACGGTGCGGAACACGCGCTCCGGGTGCGGCATCATCACCGTGAAGCGGCCGTCGCCGGTGGTCACGGCCGTCAGCCCGCGCGGCGAGCCGTTCGGGTTGAACGGATATTGCTCGGTCGGCTGACCACGATGATCGACGAAACGCATCGCGGCAATCGCCTGATCGATGTTGCCCTGCTGACCGAAGTTCGCGAAACCTTCGCCATGCGCGATCACGATCGGCAGTTGCGAGCCGGCCATGTCCTTGAAGAACAGCGACGGCGATTCGAGCACTTCCACTTGCGTGAGACGCGCTTCGTACTTCGACTGGTTGTACGTGAATTTCGGCCATGCGGCCGCGCCCGGAATCAGGTTCGACAGGTTGCTCATCATCTGGCAACCATTGCACACGCCCAGCGCGAAGGTATCGGCGCGGTTGAAGAAGCCCGCGAACTGCTCGGCCAGCGCCGGGTTGAACAGAATCGTCTTCGCCCAGCCCTCACCCGCCCCCAGCGTGTCGCCGTACGAGAAGCCGCCGCAAGCGATGAAACCCTTGAACGCTTCGAGCGAGTGACGGCCCGCGAGCAGGTCGCTCATATGCACGTCGTACGCGTCGAAACCGGCCTTGTCCAGCACGTAGGCCATTTCCAGATGCGAGTTCACGCCCTGTTCGCGCAGGATCGCGACCTTCGGACGCGCGCCGGTCGCAATGAACGGCGCCGCCACGTCTTCGCTCGCGTCGAACGTCAGCTTCGGCGAAAGGCCCGGATCGCTGGTGTCGTTCAGGGCTTCGTACTCGGCGTCGGCAGCGGCCGGATTGTCGCGCAAACGCGCAATGCGCCAGCTCACTTCCGACCACACGCGATGCAGTTCGGCACGCGATGCGCCGAAGATCTTCTTGGCGTCGCGATAGATTTCGATGACGTCGCTCGTGTTCGGCTTGCCGATCACGTTCGTGCACGAGGACAGCCCGGCTTCGCGCAGCGTCTGCAAGACGGCGTCGCGCTCCGAAGCGCGCACCTGAATCACGCCACCGAGCTCTTCCGAGAAGAGCGCGCGCAACGTCTTGTCTTCACGACGGCCGACCGTCTGCTTTGCCCAGTCCTTGGCGTCGCCGTAGTCGGACTCGAAGCCGTCGTCGAGCGTGAGCATGTCGACATTGAGCGACACGCCAACGTGACCGGCGAACGCCATTTCCGCGACCGTGGCGAAAAGACCGCCGTCCGAGCGATCGTGATAAGCGAGGAGTTTGCCCTCGCGGTTGAGCTTTTGAATCGCGTCGAAGAAGCGCTGGAGATCGGCCGGATCGTCCAGATCCGGCGTGACGTCACCAATCTGTTGCGTGACTTGCGCGAGGATACTGCCACCCAGACGATTCTTGTTGTGACCCAGATCGATGGCGATCAGCACCGTCTCACCGGCGTCTGCCACCGAGCGCAGTTGCGGCGTGAGATGGCCGCGAACGTCTTCGACCGGTGCGAACGCCGACACGATCAGCGAGACGGGGGCGACTACATCCTTGCTGCGGCCCGCGTCGTCCCACTTGGTGCGCATCGACAGCGAATCCTTGCCGACCGGAATCGACAGACCCAGTGCCGGGCACAGTTCCATGCCCACGGCCTTGACCGTATCGAACAGCGCAGCGTCTTCACCCTCGGTGCCGCACGCCGCCATCCAGTTGGCCGACAGCTTGATCTGGTCGAGCGCCGCAATCGGCGCCGCCGCAATGTTGGTGATGGCTTCGCCGACCGCCATACGGCCCGACGCTGGGGCGTCAATCACCGCCAGCGGTGTGCGCTCGCCCATCGTCATCGCTTCGCCGCGATAACCGGCGTAGTCCATCAGCGAGATGGCGCAGTCGGCCACCGGCACCTGCCACGGGCCAACCATCTGGTCGCGCGCGGTCAGGCCGCCCACGGTACGGTCGCCAATCGTGATCAGGAACGACTTGCTGGCCACCGTCGGGTGACGCAGCACGGCACGCGCCACGTCGTCGAGCGACAGACCGGTGACGTCCACCGGCGGCAGTTCGGTCTTCACACGCGTGACGTTGCGATGCATGCGCGGCGGCTTGCCGAGCAGCACGTCCATCGGCATGTCGACCGGGTCCGGCGATTCCGGATGCATCGGGTCGACCAGCTTCAGTTGACGCTCGTCCGTTGCGATACCGACAACCGCCACCGGGCAACGCTCACGCTGGCAGATCTCCTGGAACGCGGGGAAGCTGTCCGGCGCGATAGCCAGCACGTAGCGTTCCTGCGCTTCGTTACTCCAGATTTCGGCGGGCGACATGCCCGACTCTTCGAGCTGAACCTGACGCAGATCGAAACGAGCGCCCTTGCCTGCGCCGTCCACGAGTTCCGGGAATGCGTTCGAGATACCGCCTGCGCCGACGTCGTGGATCGACAGGATCGGATTGGCTTCGCCCTGGCGCCAGCACCCGTTGATGACCTCCTGTGCGCGACGCTCGATTTCCGGGTTGCCACGCTGCACCGAGTCGAAGTCGAGTTCAGCCGTGTTGGTGCCGGTCGCCATCGAACTGGCAGCGCCGCCGCCCATGCCGATGCGCATGCCCGGACCACCGATCTGGATGAGCAGCGTGCCAGCCGGGAGATCATGCTTGTGCGTGTGCTGCGCGGCGATATTGCCCAGGCCGCCGGCGATCATGATCGGCTTGTGATAGCCGCGCACACGACCGCCCACGTTCTGTTCGTAGGTACGGAAGTAGCCGCCGAGGTTCGGGCGGCCGAATTCGTTGTTGAACGCAGCGCCACCCAGCGGGCCGTCGATCATGATTTGCAGCGGCGAGGCGATGCGGTCCGGGCGGCCATAGTCGGCGCCGGTGTCGTCGGGCTTGCGCAGCGTCGGCGGCACGGCCACGTCACGATCGTTTTCCCAGGATTCGCGCGCGTCCGGCAGCGCGAGGTTCGACACGGTGAAGCCCGTCAGGCCCACCTTCGGCGTGGAGCCACGGCCCGTTGCGCCTTCGTCGCGAATCTCGCCACCCGCGCCGGTCGACGCGCCCGGGAACGGCGAAATCGCCGTCGGGTGGTTGTGCGTCTCGACCTTCATCAGCGTGTGCGTGAGCTCGACGCTGCGGCCATACTTGCCATCGGCACCGCGCGGATACCAACGCTCGACTTCGGCGCCTTCCATCACCGAAGCGTTGTCCGAATACGCAACCACCGTACCCTGCGGGTGCAGTTCGTGCGTGTTCTTGATCATCTTGAACAGCGATTTGTCCTGCGGCTGCCCATCGATGGTCCAGTCCGCATTGAAAATCTTGTGACGGCAATGTTCGCTGTTGGCCTGCGCGAACATCATCAGTTCGACATCGGTCGGGTTGCGCTTGAGCGTGGTGAAGGCGTCGACCAGATAGTCGATTTCGTCCTCGGCGAGCGCCAGTCCCAAATCGCCGTTGGCGGCTTCGAGGGCGCTGCGACCCACACCGATCACGTCCACCGTCTGCAACGGCTTGGCGGGCAGCTCGACGAAGAGCGCCTCGGCGTCGGCGCGCGAGGCGACGACCGTCTCCGTCATACGGTCGTGCAGCACACCGGCGACACGCGCCAGCACATCGGCCGCGAGCGACTTCTTGCCACCCAGCAGGCCGGACTTCACACCGATCGTGTATTCGACGGCGCGCTCGATGCGACGCACGTGATCGATGCCGCAGTTGCGTGCGATATCGGTTGCCTTGCTCGCCCACGGCGAAATCGTTCCCAGACGCGGGATCACCAGCAGTTGGTCGCCGACCGGCGCTTCGCGTACCGGCTCACCGTAAGTGAGCAGACCGGCGACGCGGGCCACGTCTTCGCTCGAAAGCGGCTCGGCGCTGGCCACGAGATGAACGTAGCGGGCGTCGATACGAACGATCGAACTGTCGATGGCTTGCAGGGTCTGCAGAAGACGTTGCTGGCGGAATTCGGAAAGCGCCAAGGCGCCGGCGAAGCAGGCAATGTGAGTCATGGAAGGACGGAAGGCGAGGCGTTCAAAACGCGGGGGAACGACAAACCGGGATTATACCCTGCTTACCCCGGGTTATACCCGGGTGCGAGACAGGCATTCTGCGTTGCGTCCCGCCCTGTGAGGGCGTCTCTCTGGTAACCTATGCGCCCCGTATCCACTCGGGCCGCGAAACCGGTTGCCCGGCGCGCGGCACGTCAAAGAACGACACTAACAAGCGAACGAACGGGCGTTCGCCACACACCAGACGGTTGGGAATGAAGGTCATCGTTATCGGCGGCGGGGTCATCGGCACTTGTACTGCCTACTATCTGGCCGCCGCGGGGCACACGGTCACGCTCGTCGAGCGCAACAGCACGGTTGCGCAGGAGAGCAGCTTCGGCAATGCGGGCGTCATCGCACCGGGCTACGTCACGCCCTGGGCGGCGCCCGGCATGCCGCGCAAGCTGCTGGGCTATATGTTCAGCGCCGCGAGCCCGCTCATCTTCCGGCCGGGCCTGTCTGCCGGCACGTGGCGCTGGGCCACGCGCTGGCTGCGCGAGTGCAAGCTGGAGCGCTACCGCATCAATCGCGAGCGGATGCAACGTATCGCCTTCTATAGCCAGCGCTGCCTGCACGAACTGCGCGAGACCCACGTTTTCGAATACGAGCAGACGCAGGGCTATCTGCAACTGTTCCGCACCGAGCGCGAAATCAGGATGAACGGGCCGGCGCGTGCGATGCTCACCGAGAATGAGGTGCCGCACCGCGTGCTAAGCGCCGACGAGTGCCGCAAGCTCGAACCCGCGATCTCCACCGACGCGCAACTCGCCGGCGGACTCCACCTGCCTCGCGACGAAACCGGCAACTGCCCGCTGTTCACCAAGCGCCTCGCCCAGATCGCCCGCGACATGGGCGTGACGCTCGCCACCGAGACGACCGTGCTGTCCGTGCGCCCGAATGTCGGCCGCGCCGGGGTGACGGTCGAGACGGCCAGCACCGTCCAGACGGGGCAGCAAACGACGCTCGAAGCCGACGCGGTGGTGATCGCCGCCGGCGTGGCCAGCACGGCGTTGCTGCGTCCGCTGGGCATCGATCTGCCGCTCTGGCCCATCAAGGGATACTCGATCACGGTGCCGGTCAAGACCGAGCTTTTCAGCCCGCGCATCGCCGTCATGGACGAGTCGTTCAAGACCGCGATCACCCCGCAAGGCAACCGTCTGCGCATCGCGGGCACGGCCGAGCTGGGCGACACGCAGCTCGTGCTGCGCGAGCGCGCCATCGCTACGCTCTACAAGGTGGCGACGGACTGGTTCCCAGGCGCGGGCCGATACCGCGAAGCGCGGGCGTGGGTAGGTGCGCGTCCGATGCTGCCCGACGGTCCCCCGCTGCTTGGCCCCACGCATGTGCCGGGGATCTTCCTCAATGTCGGCCACGGCTCGACCGGTTGGGCGATGGCCTGCGGCTCCGGACGCGTACTCGCCGACGTCATTTCGGGACAAACCCCGGGCATCGACCTGAACGGGCTGACGCTCGCTCGTTACGAGCACTGATTGCGCTGATTACCCTGATTGCGCTCGGCAATCGGGCGCACCGCGTCAGAGACGACCCACACGACATCGGGATTCGCACCGGCAGGCAGAATCGTGCGTTGACGGCATAATCTCAAGATCGGTACGCGGCGTACGGCCGCATTCGGCCCGCCGTGTCGGCAAGCATGGCGCGGCAAGCCATGCGCTGTGCTTGCCGCTCTCGCCGTCCTTGCCGCCCTCGCTTCAGGGAGCTATGCCTGTCATGTCCGATTCTCCGCGCGTCGACGATGCTGCCGCCCTTGCGGCCATCACCTCTCCTGTCAGCCCAAGTCCGCTGGCCCGCCCAACGCCCCCCCACCTCCCGCCCGACACCGTATCGACGACCGCAAGCGCCTACGTCGCGCTCGATTTATCTCTGCCCGGTGCGCTGCGCGAGATCGAGCGCCTTGCTGCCGCGCAACTGCCCCCGCATACGCTAATGGCTCGCGCAGGCGCCGCCGTCGCGCATTGGCTCTACGGCCATCTTCCGGCGCTCGCGAGTGCCGGGCGGCAGCCGGTGCTGTTGCTCGCTGGTCCGGGTAACAATGGCGGCGACGCCTACGTGGCGGCACGCGAGCTGCATCGTCTCGGCGTGCGCGTCGACGTGTGGCAACTCGCGCCGCCCGTGGCCGACGACGCACGCTGGGCGCACGGCGAGGCTCTCGCCGCGGGCGTGCCGGTGCGGCCCGCGCCCGCCACGTGGTCACAGCCGACGGCCTACGCATGGATCGTCGACGGCCTGTTCGGCATCGGGCTGTCTCGTCCGCTCGACGGGGCCGCTGCAGCGCTCGTCGAAAACGTTACGCATGCCCACGCGCAAGGCACGCCGGTGCTCGCCATCGACATCCCCAGCGGGCTGGCGGCCGCCACGGGTGTGGTCGACGGACCCGTTATCCATGCCGACGTGACGATTGCGATGCTCGGCGCCTGCCCAGGCCTGTTGACCGGCTCTGGCCGCGACATCGCGGGAGACGTACTCGTCGCTTCGTTGGGAACGGAAGACGTGCTGACAGCCATGCGCGCTGCGGGCTCTACGGACGCTGCGGGTGTGAGCGGCAACGTCCTTGCGACAAGCGCCCCGAGCGCGTTCCTCGCGCATCTCCCGCAGCGTCGTCAGGCTTCCCACAAAGGGAGCTATGGATCGCTGGCTGTGCTCGGCGGTAACGAGGGCATGGTCGGCGCGCCCATGCTGTCGGGCCGGACCGGCTTGATGACCGGCGCCGGGCGCGTCTATGTGGGGTTCGTCGCCCATGACGCCCCTGCGTGGGATCCGGTACATCCGGAGTTGATGCTTCGTCACGCCGAGAATCTCGACCTTTCGGCCATGCAGGCGGTCGCCATCGGACCGGGACTCGGCACTTCGGCGGCATCTGCCGCGTGTCTGTCGCGCGCACTCGCGTTGGAACATACGCCGTTGGTGATCGACGCCGATGCGCTCAATCTGCTCGCCGCCGAACCGTCGCTCGCCGAGCGCGTGCGCCGTCGCTCAGGGCCGACGGTGCTCACGCCGCACCCGCTGGAGGCCGCACGGCTGGCGGGCTGCGACGTGGCAAAAATTCAATCGGACCGGCTGGCTTCCGCGCGCGCGCTCGCCCAGCATTTCGGCGTGACGATCGTGCTCAAAGGCTCAGGCAGCGTGATCGACGATGGCACTCGTGCCTGGATCAACACGACGGGAAACGCCGGTCTGGCGACGGCAGGCACCGGCGACGTGCTCACCGGCGTCATTGGCGCCCTGCTCGCGCAAGGCATGCCGGCAACGCAGGCCGCCCTGGCCGCCGTGTGGATGCACGGCAGGGCCGCCGATCGCTGCGTGAGCGCAGGCACCGGACCTGCGGGGCTGACGGCGTCCGAACTCCTGCCGGCCATTCGCGCCGAACTGGGTGAATGGCTGAGCGAGGGAATGCGTGCCACGCGCTCGGCACGATCCATGCGATCGGCGCCAACAGGCCGCCCGAACGTCGCCAGCGCGCCCTGAAAACCTCATTTCGGGACCTGCAAGCCATGCCAAAGTACGCCGGGGCTTGCCCGTAGCCGCATTTCGGCGTGATTTCGCGGTGACTCCCGTTATACTTCGCTTTATCGAAATGTCCCTATCGCACATGCCGTACAAGACATCCGTTCGTCTGGACCACCTCCCCGCCTGGCGCACCCTGCTCCAGCACCGCGACGAAATCGCCTCGCAGCATATGCGCGACTGGTTCGCCGGCGCAGGTGCCACCGCGCGCGTCGAGAACTTTTCGCTGCACGCGGCTGGCCTGTATCTCGATTACTCGAAGAACCGCATCACCGAGAAGACGCGCACCCTCCTCACGCATCTCGCACGCGAATGCCACGTGCCCGCCAAACGCGACGCCATGTGGGCGGGCGAACATGTGAACGTCACGGAAAATCGCGCGGCGTTGCACATTGCGCTGCGCGCGCCCAAGGGCATGGTCTTTCGCGACACCTCGGGCGAAGTCAGCAGCGGCGTGGCCGAATCCCTCGCACGCATGCGTGACTTCAGCGAGCGCGTGCGCGATGGCCGCTGGGTGGGTGCCACCGGCAAACGCATCAAGCATCTGATCAACGTGGGCATCGGCGGCTCGGATCTGGGACCGCGCATGGTGTGCGACGCCCTCGCCGTCTACGGCCGCCCGGACCTCTCGGCGCACTTCATCGCCAACATCGACCCGACCGAACTCGCGCGCACGCTGCCGACGCTCGATCCCGAGGCGACGCTGGTCGTGGTGTGCTCGAAGACGTTCACCACGCTCGAAACCATGACGAACGCGCGCACGATTCGCGCGTGGTTCATCGCCCATGGCATTCCGGAGCGCGATCTCGACAAGCATTTTGTCGCGGTCTCGACCAATGTCGACGAAGCGATGGGCTTCGGCATTCTTCGCGAGAACGTATTCCAGTTCAGCGAATGGGTGGGGGGACGTTACTCGCTGTGGTCGTCGGTCGGCCTGATCATCATGCTCTATCTGGGCGCCGCGCATTTCGAGGCGATGCTCGCCGGCGCACACGCGATGGACGAACACTTCCACAACGCGCCGCTCGAAGCCAACATGCCCGTGCTGCTCGGATTGATCGGCATCTGGTACCGGAATTTCTTCGACGCGCAGACCCTATCCATCGCCCCTTATACGGACGCGCTGCAGAAGCTCCCACCGTATTTGCAGCAACTGGACATGGAGAGCAATGGCAAGTCGGTGCAGATCGACGGCACGCCCGTCGCGTGGCAGACCGCGCCGATCATCTGGGGCGAGCCGGGTACGAATGGCCAGCACGCGTACTTCCAGATGCTGCATCAGGGCACCACACTCGTGCCGGTCGACTTCATTGCCGTGCTCGAACCGCAGTACGATCAACCGGCTTATCTCGATCATCACCGCAAGCTGCTTGCCAATTGTTTCGCGCAAAGCGAAGCGTTCCTGCAAGGCGGCTCGACGGCAACACCGGAACAGGCAGGCACCCCGTTAGGCGCGCAACGTCGCTTTGACGGCAACCGTCCCAGCAACACGCTCGTCATGGACAAGCTGACGCCGGAGCGCCTCGGGGCGCTGATCGCCCTGTATGAGCACAAGGTATTCGTTCAGGCCGCCATCTGGAACATCAACCCGTTCGACCAATGGGGGGTGGAGCTGGGCAAGACGCTGTGTCGTGCGATCGAACCCGAACTCGTCGATCCGGACTCTCTCAAGCCCGGTGCGCACGACGCCTCCACAGCGTCGTTGATCCGTATTGCGGGTGAGGCGCTCAGGCGTCGCCGTTGACCAATCGACCGCCGGCGAGTTGCACCGTTGCATCGCAACGCTGTGCAATCGCCAAGTCGTGCGTGACCAGCACCAGCGTCGCGCCGCTCGCCTGATTGAGCGAGAACATCAGGTCGATCACCCGCTCGCCCGTCGCCGTATCGAGACTGCCCGTGGGTTCGTCGGCAAACAGCACAGTAGGCTCGGTGACAAATGCGCGCGCGAGCGCCACGCGTTGCTGCTCGCCGCCCGAGAGTTGCTTCGGATAGTGCGTCAGACGCGATCCCAATCCCACCTCTTCGAGCAATTTGACGGCACGATTGCGCACTTCACGTGTCTCACCCAACAATTCGAGCGGCAGCATCACGTTCTCGAGCGCGGTCAGATGCGGCATCAGTTGGAAGGATTGGAAGACGAAGCCGACGGCACCGCGCCGTAGCGCAGCGCGACCTTCTTCGTCGAGTTCGCCAAGCGACTTGCCCAGCAGCGTGATGCGGCCGTCGGTCGCAGTGTCGAGGCCGGCCATCAGGCCGAGCAGCGTGGATTTGCCTGACCCGGACGCGCCGACGATAGCCACGGTCTGGCCTTTCGCGACGGAAAAATCGATATCCTGCAAAATGATCAGTTCACCGGTCGCGTCACGCAACCGTTTGCCCAGACCCCGCACTTCAATAACGTTTTCGGAAAACGACATGGCAAGAAGAGAGTTCTTGAAAATGGCCGCCTCAGCCCTCGTGGGCTGGTGCATGCTGACAGGGACCACAGCGAACGCGGCAAGTTCTGGCGCGCCGACGATTCTTGTCGTCGGCGACAGCCTTTCGGCGGAATATGGCATCGCGCGCGGCGCCGGCTGGGTCAATCTGATGCAGCAGACGATCACGCAAAGCGGGTTCGATTATAACGTCGTCAACGCGAGCATCAGCGGCGACACGACAAGCGGCGGGCGCTCGCGCCTCGCCCCTTTGCTCGAGCGCTATCACCCCGCGATCACCATCATCGAACTCGGCGGAAACGACGCCCTGCGCGGCATTCCGCTGGATCTCACGCGCAGCAATTTGCGCGAAATGATCGACGCGTCCCGCAAAGCCGGCAGCCGTGTGATCGTTGTCGGCATGCGCATTCCGCCGAACTACGGACCCGACTACAGCGAGCAGTTCTTCAACATGTTCTCCACTGTCGCCAAGCAGGAAAAAACCGGCTACGTGCCGTTCCTGCTTGCTGGCGTCATCGAGCATCAGGACTGGTTCCAGCAGGACCAGATTCACCCGCTCGCCAAGGCCCATCCGCAGATCCTTCAGAACGTCTGGCCAACGGTGAAGCCACTGCTCAAGCCCGCCGGGAAACCACCCGCCAAAGCCGCCGACTCACGCGCACCGAAATCCGGCGCATAAAAAAAGCGGCCAACTGATTGGCCGCTTTTTCCTTCCGACTCACCGGACAGACGACTTGAGCGTCTGCCGTGCAATCAGTTGCTCGACTTGGTGACGTCGTTGACAACCTTCACCTTCGAGCGCGCACGCAGGTCACCCAGCCACGCATTCCATTCGGCCTGAGCGGCCAACTGGCTCAACTGCTGCGCTTCGGCAGCGAGACGCTGTGCGTCCTGGCCGGCCGGCTGCGTCACCTTGCTGATGCGATACACCGCATAGCCCTGCCCCTCGCCCAGATCCACGCCAACGTAGGCGGGAAGTTTGCTGGCGTCGGCACTGAAGATTGCGGTCAGGGCCGTCGGCGCCAACTTGCCCGGATTGTCACGCGAGACGGTTTGCGCAGCACCGAACTGGGCGTCGCCACCCTTCTTGAGCGCATCCAGCTTGGCTTCCCCGGCCTTCTTCGACGCCTGCTCCGCCAGATCGGCAATCGCCTTCTGCTTGACCTGCGCTTCGATCTGCTCGAGCGGCGGGGTGGCGGCCGGATGGTAGGCGACCACGTGAGCCGACACCAGCACACCTTGGCCAACATCCACGGCTTCGGTGTTGCGCTTGTTCTTGAGCGACTCGTCACCGAACACTGCCTTGAGCAGCTTGTCGTTGCCCAGCGGGCTCCGCGCCAGCGCTGCATCCGGCGTACGCGTCACCTTCGCCGTCTGCACCTTCAGGTTGAGCTTGTCGGCCACCGGTTGCAGGCTGTCGGGCTGCTCATACACCGAATTCGTGAACTGATCGGCAAGCTTCGCATAACCCTTGGCCGATTCCTGCTGACGGTACTGATCGGCCAGTTGCGCCTTCACGTCGTCGAACGACTTGGTTTGCGACGGCTTGATACCCGTCAACTTGATGATGTGATAACCGAAGTCGCTCTTCACGACATCGCTCACGTCACCCTCGTGCTTGAGCGCGAACGCGGCGTCGGCGAACGGCTTGACCATCGCGTCGCGCGTGAAAAAGCCCAAATCGCCGCCGTTGGCCTTCGAGCCCGGGTCTTCCGAGTTCTGGCTGGCCAGCCTGGCGAAGTCGTTCGGGTTCTGCTTGAGCTGCGCGAGCACGGCTTCGGCCTTGGCCTTTGCCTTGGCATGGTCGGCAGGCGAGGCGTCCGCCGGCGAGGCAATCAGAATGTGCGACGCACGACGCTCTTCCTGCGTCGTGTATTGCTTCAGATTGTCGTTGTACATCTTGCGCAGCACATCATCGCTCGGCGCTGCCTGAGCCGATGCCGGCATGGCCTTCGGATCGAGCAACACGTACTGAATGTCAGCCGACTCGGGCGTCTGGAAAGCCGCCTTGTGCGCGTCGTAGTACGCCTGGATCTGCTGCGGCGTCGGCACGATCTTGTCAGCGTAATCCGAGAGCGGGAAGTTCAGCGCCGAGACTTCGCGCTGCTGCGAACGCAGTTGCGCGAAACGATCGAGCACGGCCTTCGGCAGCATCGCGCTTGCCTGCACGCTCGACGGCAGTTGGTTCGATGCGAGTTCGTAGCGAATCTGCGCTTCGAGACGCTGCGGCGTGAGGTTCTGTGCAGACAGCAGTTGTTCGTAAGCGGCCTGGTCGATGGACCCGTCCGCGCGGCGCAATTGCGCAATCGCCGGAATGGCCAGCAGGGCCTCGCGCACCTGGGCGTCGGGCACCGACAGGTTCTTCTTGAGGGTTTCCTGCGTGAGCAGCTTCTGCTGGATCAGGTTATCCAGCACCGCAGCGCGCATTTCCGGCGTGTTGATCTGGCTTGCATCGACGGCGCCGCCGAACATCTGCTGCATGCGCTCGGTCTGTGCGCGCAGCACACTGTCGTATTCCTGACGCGTCACGGTTTGATCGCCGACCTTGGCGATCGTGCTGGCGTCCGAGGCGTATTCCTGCCAGCCATGAACGCCAAACACCACAAACGACGGCACGATCAACACCGTCAGGAAGATGAGTACCAATCGTTGATGACGGCGAATGAAGTCGAACATACGAAATCGGAAGAGTCGTCTGGATGCGTTTTATGACGCTATATGGCAAAAAAGGCGAACCGAAGTTCGCCTTTTCACAATTTGGCGGAGCGGACGGGGCTCGAACCCGCGACCCCCGGCGTGACAGGCCGGTATTCTAACCAACTGAACTACCGCTCCCCAAGATCTGGAACTGGTGGGTGCTGAGGGGCTCGAACCCCCGACCTACGCCTTGTAAGGGCGCCGCTCTACCAACTGAGCTAAGCACCCGTTCCCGATTTTAGTCTTGTTCTTACTACCTCCTGCCGAAGCAGGAAAGCTGGTCAGTTTACAGCATCTTTGAGTTCTTTGCCAGGACGAAATTTCGGAACCTTCGCCGCCTTGATCTTGATGGCTTCACCGGTGCGCGGATTACGTCCCGTGCGGGCCGCGCGCTTGGCAACATGGAACGTGCCAAAGTTGACCAGCGTCACATCGTCACCTTTCTTCAAAGCTTTTTTTACCGCACCCACAAACGAATCAAGTGCCCGACCGGCAGCCGCTTTCGAAATGTCGGCCTCATGCGCGATTTGATCGATCAGTTCCGTCTTATTCACTGTAACCCCCTTGCAAGGATAGTAGGCGATTGAGCCGCGGAAGCGCTCTTGGCGCGCCTTGACATTGATCTGAGAGGTCCGCTGGCTTTGCCATTAGACAAGCCGCAAACCCTGATGTCAAGCCGTTTTGCGGCCACTGGACAGCATCGGAAGCACTCCTGAATCCGTACTTGCCGACCGCTATTTTCGGGCACCTTGCCCCCATAAAAAAAGCCCGGGGAAAACCCCGAGCTTTTTGAGTATTTTCCTGTCGGGCGATGACAGGACGCTTTCACGCTCAGTCACTCGCCTCGATAGAACACAACACTCAGTGCTTGATGACGTCCTGCTTGCCGCCTGCATCTGCATTCGGCGTCACAGGCGCTGCCTTCGCTTCTTCCTCAGGCAGCGGCGCCGGTGCATGCTCCAGTGCGAGCTCAAGCACCTTGTCGATCCAGCGCACCGGCACGATCTCCAGCGCGTTTTTGACCGTGTCGGGAATCTCTGCGAGATCCTTCACGTTCTCTTCCGGAATCAACACGAGCTTGATGCCGCCACGATGAGCCGCCAGCAGCTTCTCCTTGAGACCGCCAATCGGCAGCACTTCGCCGCGCAGCGTGATCTCACCGGTCATCGCCACATCCGCACGCACCGGAATACCGGTGAGTACCGACACGAGCGCCGTCGTCATCGCGATACCGGCAGACGGACCGTCCTTGGGCGTCGCGCCTTCGGGCACGTGGATGTGAATGTCCTTCTTCTCGAACTGCTCATCAGATACACCAAGACGGCGTGCACGCGAACGCACCACCGAGCGGGCCGCTTCGACCGACTCCTTCATCACGTCGCCGAGCGAACCCGTGCGGATGATGTTGCCCTTGCCCGGCATCAGCGCGGCTTCGATGGTCAGCAGATCGCCGCCCACTTCCGTCCACGCCAGACCCGTGACCTGGCCGATCTGGTTTTCCTTCATCGCCAGACCGAAGTCGAACTTGCGCACACCCAGGAAGTTGTCGAGATTGCCCGCATCGACCTTGATCGACGAGCCTTCGACCTTCTTGAGCAGCAACATCTTCACAACCTTGCGGCAGATCTTCGAGATCTCGCGCTCAAGCGAACGCACACCGGCTTCACGCGTGTAGTAGCGAATGATGTCGCGAATCGCGGCTTCCGTCAGATCGATTTCGCCTTCCTTCAACCCGTTGTTCTTCTTCTGCTTCGGCAGCAGATAACGTTGGGCGATATTGACTTTCTCGTCTTCCGTGTAACCCGACAGGCGAATCACTTCCATACGGTCGAGCAGCGGCGCCGGAATGTTCAGCGAGTTCGAGGTGGCCACGAACATCACGTCCGACAGATCGAAGTCGACTTCGACGTAGTGATCCGAGAACGTGTGGTTCTGTTCCGGGTCAAGCACTTCGAGCAACGCCGAGCTGGGGTCGCCACGGAAGTCCATGCCCATCTTGTCCACTTCGTCGAGCAGGAACAGCGGGTTACGCACGGCGACCTTCGACAGGCTCTGCAAGATCTTGCCGGGCATCGAACCGATGTACGTGCGACGGTGACCGCGAATCTCGGCCTCGTCACGCACGCCACCCAACGCCATGCGTACGAACTTGCGGTTCGTGGCACGTGCGATCGACTGACCGAGCGAGGTCTTGCCCACGCCGGGGGGCCCGACCAGGCACAGGATCGGTGCTTTGACCTTGTCCACGCGCTGTTGCACGGCAAGATATTCAAGGATACGTTCCTTGACCTTCTCAAGACCGAAGTGATCCTCGTCGAGCACCTTCTCGGCGTTCGTCAGGTCGTTGTTCACCTTGCTCTTCTTGCGCCACGGCAGACCGACCAGCGTATCGATGTAGTTGCGCACGACGGTCGCTTCGGCCGACATCGGCGACATCAGCTTGAGCTTCTTGAGCTCGGCGTCGGCCTTCTTCTTGGCTTCCTTCGGCAGATGCGCGGCCTTGATGCGCTTCTCGAGTTCCTCGAGATCCGCGCCCTCTTCGCCTTCGCCCAACTCCTTCTGGATTGCCTTGACCTGTTCGTTCAGGTAGTACTCGCGCTGGCTCTTCTCCATCTGACGCTTCACGCGCCCGCGGATACGCTTTTCCACCTGGAGGATGTCGATCTCGCTCTCGAGCTGCGCGAGCAGATGCTCGAGACGCTCGATGACCGGGAACATTTCCAGAATCTTCTGCTTCTGCTCAAGCTTGAGCGGCAGATGTGCGGCGATGGTATCCGCCAGACGACCCGCTTCGTCGATGCCCGACAGCGAGGTCAGGATCTCCGGAGGAATCTTCTTGTTGAGCTTCACGTACTGGTCGAACTGCGCGACGATCGCGCGACGCAGCGCCTCGGATTCCGGCGAATTGCCGTCGTCCGGTTCGAGCGGCATGACTTCCGAGGTGAATTGAGTTTCTTCCTCATCCACGCTCAGCGTACGCGCGCGCTGAATCCCTTCGACCAGCACCTTGACGGTGCCATCCGGCAGTTTGAGCATTTGCAGGATGTTTGCCACGCAGCCGATCTCATAGAGATCCTTCGACGTGGGTTCATCCTTGGCCGCGGCCTTCTGTGCGACCAGCATGATGTGCTTGCCGCCTTCCATCGCGGTTTCAAGCGCTTTGATCGATTTCGGACGCCCCACGAAAAGGGGAATCACCATGTGCGGAAACACGACCACGTCGCGCAAAGGCAACAGGGGCAGTTGAATCGCTTCGGGCGGGAGGATTTGGGTGCCTGACATCTCGTTCCCCATATTTAACGATACCGTTGTGTTCCAGCTAATTGAGGCCGCCGGCGAGAATTACAAGAGGCTGGAAGAGCCCTTTCGCCAACAAGTTGCACCACTCGGGGTTTCATTGCCCGTGGCACTAGTATGAAGGAAAAAAAGCCGTCCATGTTTCCATGAACGGCTTGGGGTAGCGCTGAGTTGACCGTTCAATTGGAGCCGGCAACCTTGGGCGACTCCTGATAGATCAAGAGCGGCTTTCCGTCGCCGCTGATCGCGTTTTCGTCCAGGATCACCTTGGTGACGCCCTTGAGCGACGGCAGTTCATACATGACTTCGAGCAGCGCCTGTTCGATGATCGAACGCAGGCCACGCGCGCCGGTCTTGCGCTTGATGGCCTTGCGCGCCACCGCGTGCATGGCCGCCGGACGAATCTCCAGCTCCACGCCCTCCATCGAGAACAAACTCTGGTATTGCTTGACCAGCGCATTCTTCGGTTCGATGAGAATCGTGACCAGCGCGTCTTCGTCAAGCTTACCCAACGTGGCAACCACCGGCAGACGACCGATCAACTCGGGAATCAGACCGAACTTGATCAGATCTTCCGGCTCGACGTCTCGCAGCAATTCGCCCGCGTCACGCTCTTCGCCCGTCTTGACCGTCGCGCCGAAGCCGATCCCCGTCTTCTCGGTGCGGTTCATGATGATCTTCTCGAGACCATCGAACGCGCCGCCGCAGATAAAGAGGATGTTCGTCGTGTCGACCTGGATGAAATCCTGGTTCGGATGCTTGCGGCCGCCCTGCGGGGGCACCGAAGCCATCGTCCCTTCAACCAGCTTGAGCAGCGCCTGCTGCACGCCTTCGCCCGACACGTCGCGCGTAATCGACGGATTGTCCGACTTGCGGCTGATCTTGTCGATTTCGTCGATGTAGACAATGCCCTTCTGCGCCTGCTCGATCTCGTAATTGCAGTTCTGCAGGAGCTTCTGGATGATGTTCTCGACGTCCTCGCCCACGTAACCGGCTTCGGTCAGCGTGGTCGCGTCGGCAATCACGAAAGGCACGTTGAGCAGACGCGCGAGCGTCTGTGCGAGCAGCGTCTTGCCCGAGCCGGTCGGCCCGATCAGCAGGATGTTGCTCTTGGAAAGTTCGACCTCGTCGCGCTTGTCGCCGAGGTGTTTCAATCGCTTGTAATGGTTATAGACCGCAACGGCCAGAATCTTCTTGGCACGGTCCTGACCGATCACGTATTGATCGAGACTCTCGCGAATTTCCTGCGGCGACGGCAAGTCGGACTTGGCGCCGCTGCCGCTCTCGTCTTCGGCCGCTGCGGCCTCGTCGCGAATAATCTCATTGCACAGATCAATGCACTCGTCGCAAATGAACACGGACGGACCTGCGATGAGCTTCTTGACCTCGTGCTGGCTCTTTCCGCAGAAGGAGCAGTAGAGCAGCTTTTCGCCGTTGGAAGTGCTTTTTTTATCCACCATATCTGTGTCAGCCTGCTAGCAATTTGCGCCCCGGTCGTCCCCCGCCGGGGCGGCAAACGCGGCATACGTGAATTCCATTGTAACGCCATGCTGCGCGAGCGTGTGGCCCACCCGCGACAGCCATAAATTCCCTTATACGACAAAGGCTTGGCGCGATCACCCCGCGTCTCAAAACGAAAATGCAGGGTGTCGCGCCAACGATTTTGCCGTCAGACGCCCCGAATTCGTGCCCGAATCAGGGACGCTCTTGCAGCACGCGATCGATCAGCCCGTACTCCACGGCATCGGCGGCCGACTTGAAGTTGTCGCGGTCGGTGTCGCGCGCGATCACGTCGATCTCTTGCCCGGTGTTATCGGCGAGCAGACGATTCAACCGGTCCTTGAGCAGAAGGATTTCCCTGGCGTGAATTTCGATGTCGGAGGCCTGACCGCGCGCGCCGCCCAGCGGCTGGTGAATCATGATGCGCGCGTTCGGCAGGGCGAAACGCTTGCCCTTCTCGCCGGCGGCCAGCAGGAAAGCCCCCATGCTCGCGGCCATGCCGAGGCACAGCGTCGAGACCGGCGGCTTGACGAACTTCATCGTGTCGTAAATCGCCAGGCCCGCCGAAACGGAGCCACCCGGCGAGTTGATGTACATCGAGATTTCCTTGTCCGGATTTTCGCTCTCGAGGTACAGCAATTGGGCGACAACGAGGTTGGCGCTTTGGTCATTGACCTCGCCAACCATGAAAATGATGCGCTCCTTGAGGAGTCGCGAATAGATGTCGTAAGCGCGCTCACCACGACCACTTTGCTCGACGACCATCGGCACGAGGCCAAGGCCTTGCGTCTCGAGGGCGGAGTTGTGTGTCTGGGAGGCGAGTTGGGCGAGCAATTCGGAACGGGTAATCATATCGGTTCGACCCTTCTATCGAGATGGTTTTGCGCGCCGCAAGGGGGAAACCCGGAGGCCATTTGGTAAAGAACCGCCACGGCCTTGCGGCCGCGGCGGTTCAGTCGGTCGTGTCGCGTTCGATCAGGCTTGCGTATTGCCGGCCAACTCTTCGAAACTCACCTGCTTGTCGGTCACCTTGGCCTTACCCAGGACGAACTCGACAACGTTGTTCTCGACGACGAAACCTTCCATTTCCGCCATGCGCTGCTGATCGCCATAGTACCAGCGGACGACTTCTTGCGGGTCTTCGTAGCTCTTCGCGAACTCTTCGACTTCGGCCTTGATTTGCTCCGGCTTGGCTTGCAGGTCGTTCTGCTTGACCAGTTCCGCCAGGATCAGACCCAGCTTCACGCGACGCTCGGCTTGTTCCTTGAACATTTCCGCCGGGATCGGCACGTTGCCGGCGTTCGGCACGCCGCGTTGCGTCAGATCCTGACGCGCCATCGCCACCAGACGCTCCTGATCCTGAGCAACCAGCGCGTTCGGCACGTCCAGCTCCGCCACGGAGATCAGCGCGTTCATCACCTGATCCTTAAGCAGCGCTTGCGTACGACGCTTCACTTCGCGCGACAGGTTTTCCTTGATGTCAGCGCGCATCTTTTCGATGCTGCCGTCGGCAATACCCAGCGACTTGGCGAACTCGGCGTCCACTTCCGGCAGATGCGCCCACTCGACCTTCTTGAGCGTGACGGTGAACGTGGCGGTCTTACCGGCCACTTCCTTGCCGTGGTACTCGTCCGGGAACTTGAGTTCGAATTCCTTCGACTCGCCGACCTTCAGGCCCAGCGTAGCCGTTTCGAATTCCGGCAGCATGCGGCCTTCGCCCAGCACGAACACGAAGTCTTCCGCGCTACCGCCAGCGAACACTTCACCGTCGATCTTACCGACGAAATCGACCGTCACACGGTCACCGTCCTTGGCTTCGACCGAGCCGCCGTCGCCGTGGGCGCCGGCTTCGCCGCGCACGTGGTAGTGCACGCGCTGCTTGCGCAGAATGTCGATGGTGCGATCGATCTCGGCTTCCGAAACGTCGGTCGTGGTGCGGCTCACTTCAGCCGTGGCCAGATCGCCGAGCTTCACTTCCGGATAGATTTCGAACGTGGCGTCGAATGCGTACTCGGTCTCGGCAGCGTCGGCCTTCGGCGCGAAACGCGGCTGACCTGCAACGCGCAGATCCTGTTCCTTGCTGATTTCGAAGAATTGCTGGCCAACCTTGTCGCTCACGACTTCGGCTTCGACCTGACCACCGTATTGCTGGGTGACCATCTTCAGGGGCACCTTGCCCGGACGGAAGCCCGGCATACGCACCGTCTTCGACAGCTTCTGAATGCGTGCTGCAACTTCTTTTTCGACTTCCTGCTTGGGCAGGGCGATGGTAAAGCGACGCTCGAGCTTGCCGAGGTTTTCAACAGCGATAGTCATGAGGATATTCGTCCATCCAGAGGGTCGTTCTGTGTTGCGGCGAGGGATTGCCACAAGCGGACCCTGTCAGTTAATCAACCTTGGGCCGGAACCGACGATGCGACGCCGGCTTCCCTCCGCCCCCGACAAATCGGGGTAGCGCCAAAACGGTCTTGCACACAAAGCGGGACATTTTAGCAAACTATTGTCCCGCCTCCAGACTTTCCGCCTGCAAAGCAAGGAAATCTGGACATTTCACCTTTCGTGGGCGCCCGGCGACTGTCATCTCGTGAGCCGTGCACCCCTGTGGCGAAACCACGCATTAGAGGGCGACGTCCACAAAAAGATCTTGGGAGACGCACGCTTACCGCCTAGGATTCAATCGAACGTTTGAATGAAACATCGGTTCCTTGAGATGACGCGGCGTCGTGCCGCGTCTCACTGGAGATTCGTCGTGAGCCCTCGCATCTCTGTCGGCCGCCAAGCCGGCGACACCAAGCTGCGCATTCTCGATGCCGCAGAAGATCTATTCATCGAATTCGGCTACGAAGCGATGTCGCTGCGGCAGATTACCTCGCGCGCCGAAGTCAATCTGGCCGCCGTGAACTACCACTTCGGCAGCAAGGAAACACTACTCCAGGCCATGCTCGCGCGCCGGCTCGACCGGCTCAACGACGAACGCCTGGCGCTGCTCACCCGCGCCGAAACGGCATGGCCCGCGCCGCAACTGACCTGCGAGCATGTACTCGGCGCCATGTTCATCCCCGCGTTGGCCATTTCGCACCATCGCGATATTGGCGGCCCGGCGTTCCTGCGCCTGCTCGGACGCGTCTACGCCGACCCCTCGCCCTTCATCCGCGACTATCTGCAACAGCACTACGCCCCGGTCTTCGAGCGCTTCTTCGAAGCGTTCGCCCGCGCGCTGCCCGAGTTGCCGCGCCAGGAGCTGGGCTGGCGTCTGCACTTCGCGCTGCAAGCGCTCGCCGGCGTGCTCGCGAGCAGCGACACCTCACGCCTGATCGACACCTTCGCGCAAGGCCAGCCGATGGGCGACCTTCACGTCGTCGCGCGCCTCACCGCGCTCATGGTCGCGGCGCTCAAGGCCCCGATGCCTGGCGAAGAACAATTGGCGAGCTTCGCCGCCGTCTTCGCGCTCGCAAAGGATGCCGATGTAACACCGCCCCGCGAAACGGGACACGTGCCAGACGCTCCTTCGCCATCTCAGTCGAATGACGATGGGCCGGCAGCGAGCGACAACGACCGCTCGCTCGCGAACGCCTGAAACCCCGAAGCCCGGCAAGCGACCGACGAGACCTCCGACGCGCCGCGCGACATTCACCGCCCGCGCTGCGTCGGCACCGGATCTCCGTTGAATGGAAATCCCAATTTCGACGCTTTACCCAAATTCCCGGCGCACCAATACGTCGCCGAACGATCCAACAAAAACGCCGTCGCCGATTCGAACTGCGCACAACGTCAGCGAAAACCGACAGACGGCATGAGGACGACAGCCCCCGGCGCTACCCGTTTTCCCTTCGTGGAGAACGCATGATGCGCACAGGTCGTGTAGCGCCTGCCGGGAAGCTGAACCGAAAGGGAGGAGAAAATGATGGCTGTATGGATTCTCGCGTTTGTCGTGGGCGTCACCGCCCTGCTTTTCTATCGCGCCCATGCCTGGCAGTGGCTGATCGCAACCGTGCTATGGGTCGGCGCAGGCGTCCTCTCGGGACTGACGGGAACGGTCGCAGCCGTCATCCTCGGCGTCGTGTTCATTCTCCCGTCCTTGATCCTCACCATCGGCCCGCTGCGCCGCGCGTGGGTTACCGCGCCGATGCTCGCCAAGTTCCGGACCATCATGCCGGAAATGTCGGACACCGAAAAAGATGCCATCGAAGCCGGCACCGTCTGGTGGGACGCCGATCTGTTCTCCGGCCGCCCCGACTGGCAGAAGTTCATGGCACTACCCGCGCCCACCCTCTCGCCCGACGAACAGGCCTTCATGGACCATCAGGTCGAGCACCTGTGCGACCTGTCCAACGATTGGGAAAGCACGCAAGTCTGGCAGGATCTGCCGCCCAAAGCGTGGCAATACGCGAAGGACGCAGGCTTTCTCGGCATGATCATCCCGAAGCGCTACGGCGGCCTTGAGTTTTCGGCGTACGCGCACTCACAGGTCGTGATGAAGCTGGCCTCGCGCTGCTCGTCTGCGGCTGTCTCGGTCATGGTGCCCAACTCGCTCGGTCCGGCCGAATTGCTGCTGCACTACGGCACGCAGGCCCAGAAGGACTATTACCTGCCGCGTCTGGCCAAGGGCGATGAGGTTCCCTGTTTCGCGCTCACGAGTCCCTATGCCGGCTCCGACGCCGCCGCGATTCCCGACATCGGAATCGTGTGCCGCGGCCTGCACGACGGCCGCGAAACGCTGGGCTTTCGCGTGACATGGAGCAAGCGCTACATCACGCTGGGCCCCATCGCCACCGTGCTCGGCCTCGCATTCCGCGCGCTGGACCCCGACCATCTGCTCGGTGACGACGACGAGCCCGGCATCACCTGCGCTCTGATCCCGACGAACCATCCGGGCGTCGTCATCGGCCGTCGCCACTGGCCGTTGAACGCCGTCTTCCAGAACGGCCCCAACTCGGGCAAGGACGTCTTTATTCCGCTCGATTGGGTGATCGGCGGACAGGCGCAAGTCGGCAAGGGCTGGCGAATGCTGATGGAATGCCTCGCCGCGGGCCGCGCCATCTCGCTGCCCTCGTCGAACGTCGGCTACTCGAAGATCGCCGTGCGCGCTACCGGCGCTTACGCGGCGGTTCGTCGCCAGTTCCGCACGCCGATCGGCAAGTTCGAAGGGGTGCAGGAAGCGCTCGCGCGCATGGCCGGCAATCTCTACGCCATGGACGCCACGCGCCGCATGGCTGCGCTCGCTGTCGATCTCGGCGAAAAGCCGTCGGTGATTTCGGCCATCGCGAAGTACCACGTCACCGAGCGCGCCCGCAAAGTGGTGAACGACGGCATGGACGTCGTTGCAGGCAAAGGCATCTGCATGGGCCCGAACAACTTCCTCGCCCGCGCGTATCAGCAGATTCCGGTGTCGATCACCGTCGAAGGCGCAAACATCATGACGCGCTGCCTGATGATCTTCGGCCAGGGCGCGATTCGCTGCCATCCGTACGTACTCAAGGAACTCGCCGCCGCCCAAACGGCGGATCACGACGCCGCCGTGCGCGCCTTCGACGACGCCCTCTTCGGCCATCTGACCTTCGTCACGAGCAACATCGTGCGCGGCGCCCTGCAAGGCATCACGCACGCCAGATTCTCGTCGGTGCCGTCGAACGCCGCGCCCGAACTGCACGCCTACTATCGCGCCGCAAACCGCATGTCGACGCTGCTCGCCATTGCGTCCGACGTCTCGATGGCCGTGCTCGGCGGCTCGCTCAAGCGCCGCGAGAGCATTTCGGCACGCCTGGGCGACATCCTCTCCCTACTCTTCGTGCTGAGCGCAACGCTCAAGCGATTCGAGGACGAAGGACGTCCCGAGGCCGATCTGCCGCTGGTGCACTGGGCCGCGCAGGATGCCCTCTGGCAAGCGCGCGAAGCCTTCGAAGGCGTGTTGGCGAACTATCCGTCGCGCGGCGTGGCATGGTGGATGCACTGGAAGCTCGCGCCCCTCGGCCTGCCGTACGCCAAGCCCGCCGATGCGCTGGCCTCGCGCGTGGCTGAAATCATGCAAACGCCGGGCGACGCCCGCGAGCGTCTCATCGCCGACAGCTATTCGCCGAGACCTGAGATCGACGGTCTGGCTTACGGCGAAATCGTCTTCCAGATGACGCCGCAAGTCACCGCCATCGAGCAACGCCTGCGCGCGGCGATCAAGGACGGTCATCTGCCGGCCATGCCGCAGAGCCTGCCCGAATTCACCGCATGGGTCGACGACGCCGCGAAGCAACAACGCGTGAGCGACGACGAGCGCCGCCTGCTCGCGCAATACGCCGACTACGCTGCGCGAGCGGTAGCGGTCGACGACTTCCCGGCCGACTTCGGCCGCCTCGCCGACATGCAGCAAGCCCAGCAACAGGAAGCGGCGAACGAAGCGCTCGCGTCATGAGTTCTCCCGCCAGCCAGCGCCCATCACTCTGAGGATTTCCACGCCGTGACGATGTCCGACCGATATCTTGCCTTTGCCAACTCCGCCGTGGGCAGCCGTCTGGCCAACGCGCTGGGCCTGCCCCGCCCCGTGCCGCTCGAGCGCATGCCCGAGTCCGGCGACGACGTCGCCGAAGTCCGCTCCATGCCGGCTCCGCTCGCCGTCGTCGGTGGTGCGGGCGACGCACCGTTGTTGCCGGGACTCGCGCGCGAGCTACATTGGCTGGGCGTGCCGAGCCTCGCGCACGCCGAACGTCTCGACTGGATTTCATACGCCAACAAGACGGGCACGATGAGCGGCCGGTTCAATCCGAGCGAAGGCGTGCGCCCCAAAGCGTTGCTGTTCGACGCGAGCGCCATCGCGAGCACCGATGAGTTAAGCGCGCTGTACACCTTCTTCCACGACACCCTTGCCTCGCTCGACCGATGCGCACGCGTGCTCGTGCTGGGGGTGCCGCCGTCGCTGGCGCCCACACCGCAAGCCAGCACCGCGCAACGTGCGCTGGAAGGGTTCGTGCGCTCGCTTGCCAAGGAACTCAAGCGCGGTGCCACAGCGCAGTTGTTATACGTCGCGCCGGGCGCCCGCGAAGCCCTGCACTCGACACTGCGCTTCTTCCTTTCGCCTCGCGCGGCCTATGTCAGCGGTCAGGCCATTACGCTCCAGCCCCCCGTGTTCGAGGCACCGCCGATGCGCGACACCCGCCCGCTGGCCGGTCAGGTAGCGCTCGTGACCGGGGCGGCGCGCGGCATCGGCGAGGCCATCGCCACCGTGCTGGCACGAGACGGCGCCCATGTCGTGTGCGTCGACATTGCGTCGGCACAGGACGCGCTAACCACCGTCGCCACCCGCCTCGACGGCAGCGCACTGACGTGCGACATCGCCGCCCCCGACGCGGCTGCCACGCTGCTCGCGCATCTGGCCGCGCATGCGCCGCGCGGCCTGGACATCCTCGTTCACAATGCGGGCATCACCCGCGACAAGACCCTCGTTTGCATGAGCGACGCCCAGTGGCAAAGCGTGCTCGACATCAACGTCGGGGCGCCGCAGCGTCTGAACAGCGCGTTGCTCGACGCCGGCGTGCTGCGCGCGAACAGCCGGATCGTCGGCGTGGCGTCGATCAGCGGCATTGCGGGCAACCGGGGGCAGACGAATTACGCGGCGTCGAAAGCGGCGGTGATCGGCATGGTCGAAGCCTGGTCGCCGATACTGGCCGCCCGCCAGATCAGCATCAATGCCGTCGCCCCCGGCTTCATCGAGACGCAAATGACCGCTGCCGTGCCGTTCGCCATTCGCGAAGCCGGACGCCGCATGAACTCGCTCGGTCAGGGCGGCCAGCCGGTCGACGTTGCGCAGGCGATTGCGTGGCTGGCGCATCCGGCGTCGGGCGCACTGACAGGACAAGTGGTACGCGTGTGCGGGCAAAGCCTGCTTGGAGCGTGACGATGCCCAACGACCGCCCAGGCGATCCGCCCGATATGGCACACGTTGCAGACACGGCATCGACGCCGCGCGTGGCCACCGAGACCGCCGTGACCACCGTGACCCCCGTCACGCATCTGCCCTCGCCGCTGCATCTCTACCAGCGGGCGTTACTGTCATCGCGCAAGCCGGCGCGCGCGCAAGCCATGCCGCCGCTGGCATTCGAGCGTCGCGATCTTTTGCTCGACGCCGCCGACATCGCGCGTTACGCCCGTCTTTGCGATTTCTCCGACGCCCAGGGCGTGCCGCCGACGTGGCCGCATCTGCTCGCGTTCCCGCTGCACATGCTGTTGATGACCGACCGCGCGTTTCCATTCGCGATGCTCGGCATGGTGCATCTGGCGAATCGAATCCGCCAGCAGGCAACGCTTGCCGCCGGGGACTGTCTCACGATCGATGTTCGTTGCGGCCCGCTGTACGCGCACGACAAGGGGCAAGTGTTCACAGTCCTCACGACGGCTCGCCGAGACAATGTCGTGGTGTGGATGGGCGAGAGCCTGTATCTGCGAACCGGCGTGCGCGACCCGCTCGGTGCGCCTTATCGCGCAGAACTGCGGACCGAACGACGGGCGGAATCGGGCGCGAACCCGAGCACCGATCCGGCGCTGACGAGATCCGCCACGTGGCACGTACCGGGCGACCTCGGCCGTCAGTACGCGCGCGTCTCCGGCGATTACAACCCGATCCATTTGTGGCCCCTCACCGCGAAGCTGTTCGGCTTTGCACGGCCAATCATTCACGGCATGTGGAGCTTCGCCCGAACGCTCGCCGCGGTATTGCCCGCTGAGGTGCACGCTCAGGCACGAGATCTGGATCTGCTGGTGGAATTCAAAACGCCGGTGCTGCTGCCGGGCGACGTGACCCTCTGGCGTACGACCGGCGGCGATATTTTCGAACTACGCGACGCAGCAGGCACCGTCCCACATCTGCGCGGACGGTGGCAGGCGAATCGCCATGCGCCAGCCGCGCCCCACGCCCCACTCGCCCACCCCTCCTCATCCTCCGACACGGACCTTCCATGAGCGCCTTCAAACCCACTGCACCCGCGCCGGCGTTACGCCGCGTTGCGATCCTCGGCGGCAATCGCATCCCGTTTGCGCGCTCTAATACGGCTTACGCCACGGCGTCGAATCAGGACATGCTCACCGCATCGATTCAGGGCCTCGTCGACCGGTTCGAACTTCACGCTCAGACACTTGGCGAAGTCGCCGCCGGTGCCGTGATCAAGCACGCCCGCGACTTCAATCTGACGCGCGAATCCGTACTGTCGACGACGCTCGCCGCCCAGACCCCGGCCTACGACGTCCAGCAAGCCTGCGGCACGGGGCTAGAGACGGCCATCCTGACCGGCAACAAAATCGCGCTCGGTCAGATCGACGTGGCGATTGCGGGCGGCGTGGACACCGCCTCTGACGCGCCTGTCGCCGTCAACGAAAAGCTGCGCAAGATCCTGCTCGAAGCGAACCGTCAACGCAGCACCGGGGGCAAGCTGGGGGCGCTCGCGAAGGTGCGTCCCGGCATGCTGTTCAACCCGGCGTTGCCGCGTATCAGCGAGCCGCGCACGGGCCTGTCGATGGGCGAGCATTGCGAGTTGATGGCCAAACACTGGGAGATCGAGCGTGCCGCGCAAGACGCCCTCGCGCTCGCCAGTCACGAACATCTGGCGCAAGCCTACGAACGCGGCTTCTTCCTCGATCTGATGACGCCGTTTCACGGCCTGCAACGCGACAACAACCTGCGCCCCGACGTCACGCTCGAAAAACTGGCCAGCCTCAAACCGGTGTTCGACCGCAGCGCGAGCGGCACGCTCACGGCAGGCAACTCCACACCGCTCACCGACGGCGCGTCGTGCGTGCTGCTCGCCAGCGAAGACTGGGCGCGAGCGCGCGGCATTCCGGTGCTCGCCTATCTGACGTACTCGCAAACGGCCGCCGTCGACTTCCTCAACGCGGACGACGCACAGCGCGAAGGCCTGCTCATGGCTCCGGCCTACGCGGTGCCGCGCATGCTCGCCCAGGCCGGACTCACGCTACAGGACTTCGATTTCTACGAAATCCACGAAGCGTTCGCCGCGCAGGTGCTCTGCACATTGAAGGCGTGGGAAGACCCCGCCTACTGCCGCGACAAGCTGGGACTGACCGCGCCACTGGGCAGCATCGACCGTCAACGACTCAATGTGAACGGCAGTTCGCTCGCGTGTGGCCACCCGTTCGCCGCAACCGGCGCGCGCATTCTGGCCACGCTCGCCAAGCTGTTGGCCGAGCGCGGCGGCGGACGCGGTCTCATCTCGATCTGCGCGGCCGGCGGTCAAGGCGTGGTCGCGATGCTGGAGCGATAACCAAAGGAAAGCCACAAAGGCACACAGGAGAAGCCACAGACGCTGCCGCGCCAGCGCAGGCGAGCCGACGGCAGAGCGGCCGTGTCCGCATGACCGCATGGCCGCATAAGCGCGCATCAAACGATGATCCGCCAACGGGCCACGAACGGCAGTGAAAAAAGAAATATTTCAACGGAGACGACAATGGATCAAGCGGTTCAGCATGCGCGCGTGTGGCTCGACGCCTACCCTCCCGGCGTGCCCGCCGACATCGACGTAACGCGCTACAGGTCGCTGGTGCAGGCCTTCGACGAATGGATCGGGAAGTACCGCGAACGCGTTGCGTTCGTGAGTCTGGGCAGCGAAATCAGTTATGCCGAAGTATCCCGTCAGGCGTATGCTTTCGCCGCCTGGCTGCAAGCGAACGGTGTGCAAAAGGGCGAGCGCGTCGCGCTCATGATGCCGAATTGCTTCCAGTATCCGATCTGCCTTTTCGGCACCCTCATCGCGGGCGCGGTGGTCGTCAACGTCAATCCGCTCTACACAGTGCGTGAGCTCAAGCACCAATTGCAGGACAGCGGCGCACGCACGATCGTCGTCTTCGAGAACTTCGCGAAAACCTTGCAGGAGGCACTTCCCGCCACACAAGTGCGCAACGTCCTCATCACGCAGATCGGCGACCTGCTAGCGCCGGGGGTCAACGTCAAGGGACGCGCCGTCAACTTCCTCATGCGCTGCATCGCCAAGCAGGTGCCGCCCTACGAATTGCCGCAGGCGACGCCGCTGCGTCACGCGCTCGCCGACGGCGCGAAACGCCAGGCGAGCCCGGTGCCGCTCACCCGCGACGACCTTGCTTTCCTTCAGTACACGGGGGGCACGACCGGGGTCGCCAAGGGCGCGATGCTCTCGCACGGCAACGTGCTGGCCAACCTGCTGCAAACCGAGGCATGGGCGGCCGATCAACTCGACGGTGACATCGAAGTGAATCTGTCGTTGCTGCCGATGTATCACATCCTCTCGCTCACGGTGAATTGCCTCGTCTTCATGAGTCTTGGCGGACGCAACATCCTGATTGCGAATCCGCGCGACGTGAAGAAAGTCGTCTACATCATCCGCAACGAGACCTTCACCGGTGTCACGGGCGTGAACACGCTGTTCAACGGCCTGCTCGAAAACGACGAATTCCGCGCGCGCGACTTCTCCCGACTGAAGCTGTCGCTGGCGGGCGGCATGGCAACCCAACGCGCCATTGCCGAGCGCTGGAAGCAGGTCACCGGCAAGCCGATCATCGAAGGCTACGGCCTGACCGAATGCTCGCCCATCGTCACGATGAATCCGGTCGATATCGCGCACATGGCCGACTGCGATTTCACCGGTTCCATCGGCCTGCCCGCCCCGTCGACGAACGTGCGCTTCAAGCGCGACGACGGCACCTGGGCACCGATCGGCGAGCCGGGCGAATTGTGCGTGCGCGGCCCCCAGGTCATGAGCGGCTATTGGAATCGTCCCGAGGAAACGGCCAGGACATTCGACGCCGACGGCTGGCTGATGACGGGCGACATCGGCGTGATGGACGCGCGCGGCTACGTGCGCCTCATCGACCGCAAGAAGGACATGATTCTCGTGTCGGGCTTCAACGTCTATCCGAATGAGATCGAGGATGTGGCGATGCTGCACCCCGGTGTGCGCGAGGCGGCGGTGGTCGGGGTGCCCGATCCGGTGGCAGGCGAGCGCGTGAAGCTCGTGGTCGTCGCGAAAGATCCGCGGTTGAGCGCCGAAGCCATGACCGCGCACTGCCGCAAGCATCTGAGCGCTTACAAGGTGCCGCGCATCATCGAATTCCGTCAGGGCGAACTGCCCAAGACGACTGTCGGCAAGATCCTGCGACGCGAGTTGCGCGATCCGGCGCCCGCAAATGCCATGCCCAATCCACCCGCGCGCGAGAGCGCATAAGCGAGCAATCGAGTGAGCGGGTGAGCACGCAAGGCGATGGGCTCGACGGCAAGCGCTTTCGCGCCGCAGGGCTTTCCGAAAAGCCCGCAAGAATATCGGTCTCCGAAGCGAATGGCGTTCGCGCACTGGCGCTGGAGTAGGAGGCCCCGTCCGGGCCGCCGCAACATTACGCAAGCGAGGCGCGCGTGTTGATCGATCTGAAAACCGGACGGCCTCGCGGTATCGAAGCGTGGGGCACGACAAAAGCCCGCCACCCTGCATCGAGGGTGGCGGGCTTTCGCTTATTCGGACATCACCAACGGCACCCGCGTTGTTGCGCTGGCGCCGGCCGGCCAGGACCTGTCAGGTCTGCGGCAGTTCGATCTTCACTTCGAGCACTTCCAGGTTGTCCTGATGCTCGACGCTGACCTTGATGTCGTCTTGTGCGATTTTTACGTACTTGGAGATGACGGCCACCAGTTCACGTTGCAGGGCCGGCAGATAATCTGCCGGCGGCGACGAGCCCGTGCGTTCGTGCGCCAGAATGATCTGCAAGCGCTCTTTGGCAACGGCGGCGGTCTTTTTCTTCTCCCCCAGGAGGAAAGACAGGAAGGACATTGGCGCTCCTTACTTCGAGCCGAAAATGCGCTGCAACAGGCCCGGCTTCTGATAGTCGGTAAAGCGCATGGGCTTGTCTTCGCCCTTGAATCGGCTCACCACGTCGCGATACGCATCGGCTACATCCGTACCATCCAGGTGGATGGCAGGTGTGCCCTGGTTCGAGGCATGAAGCACCGACTCCGACTCCGGAATCACGCCGATAAGCTTGATACGCAGGATTTCCTGAATGTCTTCCAGCGACAGCATCTGACCATCGTTGACCCGCTTCGGGTTGTAACGCGTGATGAGCAGGTGCTCCTTGATCGGCTCGCCGCCTTCGATGGCACGCTTCGTCTTCGACGAGAGAATGCCCAGAATGCGATCCGAATCGCGTACCGACGACACTTCGGGGTTCGTCACCACGAGTGCCTCGTCGGCGAAATGCATCGCGAGCAGCGCGCCCGACTCGATACCGGCCGGCGAATCGCACACGATGTACTCGAAGCCCATGCCGGCCAGGTCCTTGATAACCTTCTCGACTCCGGCCTGCGTGAGCGCTTCCTTGTCACGCGTTTGCGAGGCGGGCAGGATAAACAGGTTCTCGCAGGACTTGTCCTTGATGAGTGCCTGATTGAGGTTTGCTTCGCCCTGAATCACGTTGATCAGGTCATACACCACGCGGCGCTCGCAACCCATGATGAGGTCGAGATTGCGCAGGCCGACGTCGAAATCGATGACTGCCGTCTTGTGCCCCTGCAAGGCGAGGCCGGCGGAAAAGCTGGCGCTGGTCGTCGTCTTGCCGACACCACCCTTGCCAGAGGTCACCACAATCACTTTTGCCATCTGTCGATGCCTTCCCAAACTTGAGGATGAATTTAGCTACGAATCATTTGAGCCCGAGGGGCTCGAAAATCAGTTTGTCGTCTACCAGCCGCACCTGAACCGACCGTCCCTGAACATCGGGCGGCAGCGCATATTCGCCGGTCCGGTAAATACCGGCGATGGAAATCAGCTCGGGCTCCAGACAGGTGCAGAAGATGCGCGCATCGAGCTTGCCCTTTACGCCTGCCAGCGCCCGTCCCCGTAGCGGCGCGTAAATGTGAATATTACCTTCCGCGATCACCTCGGCTCCAAAACTGACGAGATCGAGGATGATCAGATCGCCTTTCGCATACACCTGCTGGCCCGAACGCAACGGCCGGTCGATGATGGTCGAGGGGATCGAAGATACGTCGGGCACGACCGGCGCCGCGGTGGCTTGCGAGGACCCGGTGCCGGTCTCGGCCGAGGCCTCGCTATCGCGAGATGCGCGCGACGTACGGCGCTCGTGACGCTCCTGGCTATCCAGAAGCGGCAGACCGTCGACCACCGCCCAATCCGTTTGCTCCGAGTTGGCGACCACCCCGATCGGCTTCATGCAGAACTCGGCCAGCATTTTGGCCAACGCGGGCACGGCAACGCGCTCGCCGCCGGCCAGACGCCGCACGTCGATGGCGACCGTGTCGCCAGCAAAAAACTCCGGGGTCGCTTCAAAACGCTGCGCCAGTTCAGTGCGCAGCGTATCCAGTTGAGGCGTCTTGACTACGAAATGCAGGGTGTCCACGGCACCGCTGCGCAACTCGAAGTACGGCGTTTTCTTTTGCGGCATGTCAGGTTGTTGTGCGCGAATGACTGGCGAATTGGGGCATTCTACCGTTCCTTCGTCAGAGCAAACCGCAAATAAGCGGGGCAAGACCCTGTTTTGCTCGAATTTCACCATTGGTGCGCCGCAGCAAATCGATGCATTTTGTATACGTTTTATGCGTTGATAAATGCGAGTCGATTGACATACTAATGTCATCACGACAGCCTAAGCTGGCCATGGGAAAGTCCACTAAAAGAAATGCTGCGAAGCAGCATCGAAAGTGCGAATTTTGTCGCGCAAGCGCCATAATCGTGACCTATCCTTAAAGTCCCTGACGAGGGACCCCCCTGTGGAACCGCAAACCGGGAGACGGAGATGCTGAGTCATCATGAATTTGCCACCCTGATGCTGGTCAAGGACGCTCCGGAGCAAGTGGAGCTTGATCGCCCGGACCTCGAATCGTTGCTCGAGAGCAAACTGATCGAGTGGGAAGAGTTGGAGGCGGGGAAGAAATCGCCGCGTCTGACTGTTCAGGGCAAGTACTTCCTTCAGGCCGTTGCCTGAACGCCCAGCCAGTTGTTGAGGTGTCTGTAGTCACAAAAAGCCCGCCGGAAGGCGGGCTTTTCATTTGTCCGGGGCGCATGCCCCAGCGGGTTCCTTCACGACTCAACCGTGTCTTACATCACGACGGTGACGACGCCATGTGTGCCGCGCCGCCGGATGCTCGCGACACCAATTGCGATCGGCCAGCCAGGCGACGGCAGCACCGACGACCAGCGCAATCACCAACATCCCAATCAAGCTCCCTGTCAGCATAGTCGCCTCCTAACTTCGATAAGGCGGGATGGCACGTTTTCATTCTAGGCAATCCCTATCGAAATAGGTACCCGAAAGCGATTCGGGTATACCGTGTTTGGGTGACATCCAAAGCGTCGAGAGATCGGCGCCGCCATGTTGTGGCGACGCAGCATTGTCTACACGCCCCCGCCCTTCAGCGATGGGGCCGCCAGCGTCGATCCACACGGTAGACGACGACAAAGATTGGGATCTTCATCTCCGAGAACGCCCCCCCCATCAATCGCCCCACGCCCAGCCTCCAGCAATGCGTCCGACAGCGCCGGATCGGCACTGACGACAGCGCGCGAGAGCACCAGCGTCCCTACCATCTGGGCGAAGCGCGCCATCGCGGCCCGATTGGCTTGCTCGCGAGTTATTCCTTGCGCAACCTCGTTGGCCACCATGCGGTCGATGGCTTCCGACAGCGCTTTTGCGTAGCACGCTTGCGCTTCGTCGCCGATGCGCGGCACATCCCCCGCGAAGCCTGCCAGCGGACAGCCGTTTGCCACGTCGTCGCGATGCGTGGTCGACAGATATTGCCCGCCCCCCGCCACGGCACTCGTCAGCGCCCCTTCGCTGTTCGCCACGGCGCGCGCCATCACGGCGGCGACCAGCGCGCCCTTCGACTTGAAGTGGTTGTAGAACCCACCCTGCGTAAAGCCCGCTTCCTTCATCAGCGCTGTCAGCCCCACGGCATCCACACCGTGCTCGCGGAACAGCCGCTCCGCAGCCGCAACAATCGCCTCACGATTTTCCGCCGCCTGTTCTCTTGAAATACCCATTTGCGACTCCTTCACGCCCACCATACGCAATCGCGCAATCACGTTTATCGACGTCATCGAAAAAGACAATGTTGATCGACATTGACATTTACCCGCACAACTCGGCACAATGGCCCCACCAATGACGATGTCGATCACAATTGTCATAAAGTATAGCCGAAACTCCGCGTCCTCTTACCTTGCTGGAGCAGTGAAATGAAGATCAAAGATGCCGTAGTGTTCGTGACCGGGGCCAACCGTGGCCTGGGGCTCGAATTTGCAAAGCAGGCGCTGGCTCGTGGCGCGAAGAAGGTGTACGCCGGATCGCGCGACCCGGCGAAGGTCACGCTGCCGGGCGTCATCCCGGTCAGGCTCGACGTCAACGATTCGGAACAGGTCGCCGCTGCCGCGAAGCTGGCCGGCGACGTCACCCTGCTCATCAACAACGCCGGCATCGCGCGCCAGAGCAACGGTCTGACGCGTCCCGGCGCGGCGGAGTTGCTGCGCGAAACGCTCGAAACCAACCTGTTCGGCGTGCTTGCCATGACACAGGCGTTTGCCCCTGCCCTCGGCCACAACGGCGGCGGCGCCCTGCTCAACGTGCTCTCCATCGTGAGCTGGATCAGTTCGTCGAATATTCCCGAATACGCGATCACGAAGTCAGCCGCGTGGTCGCTGACCAACGGCGTTCGCCAGGCGTTGCGCGCCCAGAACACACAGGTGGTCGGCTTGCACGCCGGCTACATCGATACCGATCTGACCAGCGGTCTCGACGCCGAAAAGAGCGCCCCGTCCGATGTCGTGCGTCAGGCATACGACGCTGTCGAAGCCGGTGAAGAGGAGGTGAGCGTCGACGAAAGCACGCGTCAGGTCAAACAGGGGCTCTCGCAGGGCATCTATCTGATCGAGCCGACGGCACAGACGGCGTAGCCGGCGTAGTCGGCGCAGTCATAAGCGCTCGCCGCTCGGCACAGCATCGGAAACAAAAACGCCGCGACATCCCAAGGGGCATCGCGGCGTTCCTGTTATTCGTCTCGCTCGCCTCGCCAAAACGGCAAAGGCGCAAACAACGCTACATCACGCGGCCTTGTCCATCTCACGCTCGCCCCCCACGGCCTCGACCAGATCGTCGAGCATGCGGGCGAGTTCACCGGTCATGAGCGCGACATCGGCGTCGAACTTCTCGGCTTCGCCTTCGGCGGTCGGATCGGCGGCGTCCTTGATGATATCGAGCGGCGTAATCCGCTTGATGATGAACGCGTCGGTCAGCACGAACGAAATGCGGTCGTTCCACGTCATCGCCAGCTTGGTGCAGCGCTTGCCCGCCTCGATGTGCTGACGCACGTCGGCGCCGTCGAGCGGGTGAGCCACATAGCGGACCGCGGCTTTTTCGTCGGTATTCGAGCGCAGTTCCACGTCCTGATCGACGGTAAAGCCGGCCGGCGCATCGTTACCGGCAAGCCACGACGTCATCACGGCGACCGGCGCCTCATTGAGTTCGACGTTCTCGAGAATGATATCGAGCGTCTTGAGCAGCAGGCTGCGCACTTCGTCGGCCTTCGCGGGTGAAGCGGCATCGATGACCAGCCAGCGATTGACCGGATCGATCCACACACGCGTGTCGCGACGAATGCCGAACGCACGCGGCAGCAATTCGTCGGTGACCTGCTCCTTGAGTTCCTTCATCTGCTTGCGGCCCGGCTTGAAGCCTTGCTGCTCCTCGAGCTCGGCGGCCTTGGCACGCGTGACCTGGTTGACGACCGTCGTCGGCAGGAGCTTCTTCTCCGCACGATAGGCCAGCAGGAACTGACGGTTGATGCTGTGCACGAGCTCACCGCCGTCACGCGGCGGCGCCCACCCTTGCACCTGCATCTCAAGGCTGCCGCCCTCGCGGAAGGCGTGCTTCTCGAGCGCCTCTTCCATTTGCGCGACGCTCATGGACCAACCGGCAGGAATTCTGTGCAACTGAAGATTCTTGAACCACATCGGCATCACCGCAAAATCAAAAGCACGGATTTTACCAGTGACGGGAGGTCCGGCGAAGTGCGGCAACCCCAATCGGGTGAAATGCGCTCAGAGGAAGCGGTCGAGAATCTTCCGGCTGGGCTTGTCCAGCGCGGCCGAATCGCGAATCAGGAAGTGAATGCCGTGGTTGTCGGTGATGAGCAACGTCTGTCCACCCAGACGCCGGATGTCCTCCTCCCCCCGCAGCACGAACGACGCCTCGCCGCGATTCGTCTCGACGGTCCACGTGCTCGGGGTGGCGAAGGTCGACACGCCCTTGATGCGCAGCACCTCCGGCATGAATTCGCGCGCGGCGAGTTCGTCGTGCACCAGCGCGCGCATGGCCGACGGCAACGTGTCGAGCGAGTCGAGCCAGACCAGCTCGCGCCCTTCGGTGCTCACGAGCGCGAGGCCGTCGTCCGGCGCGGCAATCGGAAATGCCCGCACGGGCACCACGCCTTCATGGGCGACGCCCTCGGCGTCCGTCAGCACCAGACGTCCGAAGGCGTTGCGCGACAGGGTGAAATCAATCTGCATGAGTGTCTTCGCGAGCGATCGGTGAACGATTAATTGACGGACAGCGGCTGCGCCGGCGCAGCGCTCACCGCTGCCACCACCGCGGCAGCTTCGGCCGACGCGACGACCTCGTCGGTATCGGTATCGACGTTGCGCTGCTGCGCCTGATAGAGCTTGTAGTACGCGCCTTCGCGGGCGATCAGTTCGTCGTGATTGCCCACCTCGACGATCTTGCCGCGATCGAGCACCACGAGCCGGTCGGCCTTGCGCAGCGTCGACAGGCGGTGCGCGATGGCAATCGTCGTACGTCCCTTGACGAGGTTGTCGAGCGCCTTCTGAATTTCCTTCTCGGTCGCCGTATCGACGGAGGACGTCGCCTCGTCGAGAATCAGAATCCGCGGATCGATCAGCAGCGCCCGTGCGATGGAAATACGCTGACGCTCGCCACCCGAGAGCGCCTGTCCGCGCTCACCGACCAGCGAATCGTAGCCGTGCGGCAGACGCAGGATGAACTCATGGGCGTGAGCGGCCCGCGCTGCGGCCACGATCTCGGCACGCGTCGCGTTCGGCTTGCCATAGGCGATGTTGTCCGCAATCGTGCCGAAGAACAGGAACGGCTCCTGCAACACCAGACCGACGTTGCGGCGGAAGTCCGAGACCGGCAGCGCGCGAATGTCCACGCCGTCGATCTGGATCGAGCCTTCGGCCACATCGTAGAAACGGCAGATCAGGTTCACGAGCGTGCTCTTGCCCGAGCCGCTGTGACCGACGAGACCGATCATCTCGCCCGGCGCAATGCGCAGGTCCATCCCCCGGATGACCGCGCGGTTGCCGTAGCGGAAGCCGATGTCGCGCAAGTCGATGGCGCCTTTCACTTCCTTCAGATGCACGGGATTGACCGGCTCAGGCACATTGGAGACGTGATCGAGAATGTCGAAGATGCGCTTCGCGCCAGCCGCAGCCTTCTGCGTGACCGACACGATACGGCTCATCGAATCGAGACGCGTATAGAAACGGCTGATGTAGGTCAGGAACGCGGCGAGCACACCGACCGTGATCTCATGCTTCGAGACCTGCCAGATGCCGAAGATCCACACCACGAGCAGCCCCACTTCCGTGAGGAAGGTCACCGTCGGCGTGAACAGCGACCAGACCTTGTTCACGCGGTCGTTGACCATCAGGTTGTGACGGTTCGCTTCCTTGAAGCGCGCGACCTCGCGGTTTTCCTGCGCAAACGCCTTGACCACCCGAATGCCCGGAATGGTGTCGGCCAGCACGTTGGTGATTTCGGACCAGATCCGGTCGACCTTCTCGAAACCATGACGCAAGCGGTCGCGCACGAGATGAATCAGCCACGCGATGAACGGCAGCGGCAGCAGCGTGACGACCGCCAGCCACGGATTGATCGACACGAGAATGATCGCCGTCATGACGATCATCAGCACGTCGGTGGCGAAGTCGAGCAGGTGCAAGGAGAGGAAAACGCAGATGCGGTCGCTCTCCGAGCCGATGCGCGCCATCAGGTCGCCCGTGCGCTTTCCGCCGAAGTATTCGAGCGAGAGCCGCAGCAGGTGCGAGTACGTAGCCGTGCGCAAGTCGGCGCCGATGCGCTCCGACACTTTGGCGAGCAGATACGTGCGCGCCCAGCCCAGCACCCAGGCGACCAACCCCGCGCCCAGCAAGCCCGACAGGTACATTCCCACCAGGTGGTAATCGATCGGCTGGCCGTTCTGGAACGGGATCAGCACGTTGTCCATGAGCGGCATCGTCAGATACGGCGGGATCAACGTGGCGCCCGTGGCGCACAGCGTGAGCAGGAAACCGGCCAGCAACTGAAAACGATACGGACGCGCGAATCGCCACAGCCGCAGCAATGCCCATGTCGACGGCGGGGCTTCCACCTCCGGGTTGCATTGCGGGCACTCCTCCGCGCCCGGCGGCAGTTCGGCCTGACAGATCGGGCACGTGCCCGGCGCTTGCGGCACGTCGCGCGCGGCATGCCCGGCGACCCGGGCGTCGCGCTGACGCACGACCGCATCCATGAGCGCGAGCGCCGCCGGATTGTGGCCGAGGGTGTAACGCCAGTTCGCGAGCTTCTCGCGGGCGTCGCACAACTCCAGCGAGCCGACGCCCGCGTGGTCGGTGTGCGTGAGCGTCAAGTCTGCCAGGTAGGGCCAGGACTGCCAGGGTTGGGCGGCACCGGACGGCCCGTCACGACGCGCCTCGCGCGCCATCACCCGGTGCTCGGTTGCCACGACCACGCCGCGCGCGAAGTGCAACTGGGCGTCCAGATCGATGCTCAGCCAGGCCAGCACGGACTCCCCGTCGGCCAGTTGCGCGGCGAGGTCCGGATACCAGGACTCGGCGGCAGCACTGCGGGAGGCGGTGGAAAGCGCAGGAGAATCGGTCGGGGCGGCGGCGGTTGACGCCGCAAGAGCGGAGGTGTCGGTCATTGATGCGGCAGACGTGTCCTCAAGGGGCGGACATCGAGGCAAACGAAAAAAATCGAGGCGGATTTTCCCTGTCAATCCGCAAAATTGCCGCAAGTATAACCACAGCGACGCTTTTTGCGGCACGGAGTTCCGCGATGACACGCTGCAGCATGGAAATATTATTGCGCCGGTCAACCGTTTACGGATTTTTACGTTAAGTAACCAGTTAACTGTAAGAGCGCGACCGGCTGTGCCGCTTGAAATCGGCCTCGCCGGCTTCTCCGTACCCAGCCCTGACGCGTGAATAAAAGCCTTAGATGAAAAAGAAAGACATTGAGATTTTCGATGTCCTGTCGCTGCGCGGCCCGAATATGTGGACATATCGGCCGGTGCTTGAGGCATGGGTCGATATCGGTGAACTCGAGGAGTTCCCGTCGAACAAGATCCCGGGGTTCCCCGAACGGCTGTCCGAGTGGCTGCCCACTCTCATCGAGCATCGCTGCAGCATAGGCGAGCGCGGCGGCTTCCTTCAGCGTCTGCGTGAAGGCACCTGGCCCGGCCACATTCTTGAGCACGTCACGCTCGAGCTCCAGAATCTCGCCGGCATGCCCGGCGGCTTCGGCAAGGCGCGCGAGACCCCGATCAGCGGCGTCTATAAAGTCATCGTGCGGGCCTGGCACGAAGAGGTGACCCGCGCGGCACTGTTCGCGGCCCGCGATCTGGTCATGGCCGCCATCGAAGACCGTCCTTACGACGTCGAGGCCGCCGTCGAAACATTGCGCTCGCTGGTCGACAAGCACTGCCTCGGCCCGAGCACGGCGTGCATCGTCGACGCGGCCGACGACCGCGACATCCCGCATCTGCGTCTGTCGGACGGCAATCTGGTGCAACTCGGCTACGGCGCCGCCGCCCGCCGCATCTGGACCGCCGAAACCGACCGCACTCCCGCCATCGCCGAGAGCATCTCGCGCGACAAAGACCTGACCAAGCAGTTGCTCGAATCGTGCGGCGTGCCCGTGCCGGAAGGCCGTCTGGTCGACAGCGCCGAAGACGCCTGGGAAGCTGCACAGGACATCGGCCTGCCGGTGGTCGTCAAACCGTATGACGGCAACCATGGCCGAGGTGTGTTCATCAATCTCGCCACGCGAGACGAAGTCATCACCGCGTTCGGTGTGGCGCTGGACGAAGGCAACGGCGTGATCGTCGAGCGCTTCGTGCCGGGGCTGGAGCACCGTCTGCTGGTCGTGGGCGGTCGTGTCGTGGCTGCCGCCATGGGCGAAATGGCCTCGGTGGTCGGCGACGGCCAGCACACCGTCTCGGAGCTCATCGAGCGGCAAATCAACAACGACCCGCGTCGTGGCAGCGCTGAAGACCAGCCGCTGAATCGCGTGCGCATCGATTCGTCGGCCCGGCTTGAGCTCAAGCGTCAGGGCTTCGACGCCGACTCCGTGCCGCCCGAAGGCAAGAACGTGCTGATCCAGCGCAACGGCAACGTCGCGTTCGACGTCACCGACCGCGTGCACCCGAGCGTGGCTGCCCATGCGTCGCTGGCCGCCCGGATCGTGGGCCTGGACATTGCCGGTGTCGATCTGGTCACGGAAGACATTTCCCGTCCGCTCGCCGAACAACGCGGCGCGATCGTGGAAGTCAACGCCGGCCCCGGCCTGCTCATGCACCTGAAGCCGGCCGATGGCGCGCCGCGCCCGGTCGGACGCGCCATCGTCGACCATCTGTTCCCCGATGGCGACGCCGGACGCATTCCGATCGTCGGCATTACCGGCACGAACGGCAAAACCGTGACGGCCCGCCTGCTCGCCCACCTGCTGCAACTGGCGGGCGAACACACCGGCCTCGCGTGCAGCGACGGCCTGTTCCTCGACAAGCGACTGGTGCAAAGCGGCGACCGCGCCAACTGGGACGCCGCGAACCGCGTGCTGATGAACGCCAGCGTGACGGCCGCCGTCTTCGAAAACGACAGCACCGCCATCCTCTCGGAAGGCCTCGCCTACGACCGTTGCCAGGTCGGCATCGTGACGAACATCGACCGACCGGACCATCTGGGCCAGTACTTCGTCGAAGATGTCGACCGCATGTTCAACGTGCTGCGCACGCAGATCGACGTGGTGTTGCCCGATGGCGTGGCCGTGCTCAACGCCCGCGATCCGATAGTCGTGGAAATGGCCGATCTGTGCGACGGCGACGTGATCTTCTTCGGGCTGGACGAACAACTGCCGGCCATCGTGGCGCATCGCGCCGAAGGCAAGCGCGCGGTCTTCGTACGTAACGGCCAGGTCATTCTGGCGACGGGTTCCGAAGAGACCGGCATCGGCGCCACGGCCAATATGCCGCTGACCTATGCCGGACGCGTCGCCTTCCAGATCGAAAACGTGCTGGCCGCCGTGGCTGCCGCGTGGTCGATGGGCGTCGCGCTCGACATTCTGCGCACGGGCGTAACCACGTTCGACGTCGGTCAGGTCGATGCACCGGGCCGTTTCACGGTCTTCGAGAAGCAAGGCGCCACCGTGGTCGTCGACGACGCCCACAACGCACCGGCCCTCACCGCGCTGGCCGCCGCCCTCGCCACCCTGCCCGCCGAGCGCCGCACGGTAGTGTACGGCCCGGGGGCCGATCGCATGGACGACGACCTTCAGGCCCAAGGCAAGCTCCTGGCGCAGACGTTCGAGCGCGTGGTGCTGTGCGACGACCTGAGCATTGCGCGCAAGCGCGAGTCGGCCGAGTCGCGTGCCCAACTGCGTGCAGGTATCGACGCGGCCGGGCGCAAGGTGCAGGTGAGCGACGCCGGTGAGCGCCGCGCCGCGGCCGAAGCCGCGCTGGCCCAGCTCACGAGCGGCGATCTGCTCGTGTTGCAGGCCGACGAAGGCGGCGCCGCCGCGATGCTCGATCTGGTGCATCTGTGGATGGGCCAGCCGATGCGCGCACTGGCCGCCTGAGCCTGACAAGCGATGAGCGGCGGCAAAAGGAAGTCAAAGGAAATCGTGGGCGTTCCTGCCGCCGCCGTCTCTCTATATAGATAGCCACCGAATACCTAAGCCACAGTCGTTTTTCTCGCCAACCATCCGCCATACAAAGATATACAGGGACGCGAAGTGGACAGACAGGGATTGCAATTTATGGAAGTCTCTCGTATCCGCGCATTGCGTGGACCGAACCTCTGGAGCCGTCACACTGCCATCGAGGCCATTGTGACGTGCACCGATCTGGAATACTCGATCGGCAATCTGGCCGGTTTCGAGGCGCGTTTGCGAGCACGCTTTCCCGAGCTGCCCGCGCTCACGCCCGACGCGGAAGAGCGCCCCGTGTCGCTCGCCGACGCGCTCGCCACCACGGCGCTGCATCTGCAAGCCGCCGCCGGTTGCCCGGTGACCTTCAGCCACACCACACAGACTATCGAGCCGGGCACGTTCCAGGTCGTGGTCCAGTACAGCGAAGAGCCCGTCGGTCGCCTCGCCTTCGATCTGGCGCAGCAACTGATCAACGCCGCACTCGAAGACGCGCCGTTCGATCTGGCCGACGCCCTGTATCGCCTGCGCGATCTGGACGAAGACGTGCGCCTCGGCCCGTCGACCGGTTCGATCGTGTACGCCGCTGTCGCACGTGGCGTGCCGTACCGCCGTCTGACGGAAGGCTCGATGGTGCAATTCGGCTGGGGCAGCAAACAGCGCCGCATTCAGGCGGCCGAGACCGACCGCACCTCGGCGGTCGCCGAGTCGATTGCGCAGGACAAGGATCTGACCAAGACGCTGCTGCACGCGGCCGGCGTGCCGGTGCCGCTCGGCGGCACGGTGCGCGACATCGAAGACGCCTGGAAACTGGTGCAGGAAATCGACGCCCCGGTCGTGGTCAAGCCACGCGACGGCAACCAGGGCAAGGGCGTGGCCGTACGTCTGCGCACGCGCGAAGAGATCGAGAAAGCGTTCGAAGCCGCGCAGGACATCAGCCGCGACGTCATCATCGAGCGCTACATCCCGGGTCACGACTTCCGTCTGCTCGTGATCGGCAACAAGCTGGTCGCGGCGGCGCGTCGCGATCCGCCGCAAGTGACCGGCGACGGCGTGCATACCGTACGTCAACTGGTCGACGCCGTGAATGCCGACCCGCGCCGTGGCGAAGGTCATGCCACGTCGCTGACCAAGATTCGTTTCGACGACATCGCGCTCGCCACGCTCGCCAAACAGGGCCTGAACGCCGACTCCGTGCCCGACGCCGGCGCGCGCATCGTCTTGCGCAACAATGCCAACCTGTCGACCGGCGGCACCGCGACCGATGTGACCGACGACGTCCATCCGGAAATTGCCGCACGCGCCGTCGCGGCGGCGCAGCAAGTGGGCCTGGACATCGCTGGCGTCGACGCCGTGTGCGAAACCGTCATCAAGCCGTTCGAAGAACAGGCCGGCGGCATTGTGGAAGTCAACGCCGCACCGGGCCTGCGCATGCACCTTCAGCCGTCGTACGGCAAGGGCCGCGCAGTGGGCGAAGCCATCGTGTCGACCATGTTCGAAGAGGGTGACGATGGCCGCATTCCGGTCGTGGCCGTCTCGGGCACGAACGGCAAGACGACCACCGTGCGCCTGATTGCGCACCTCATCGCTCAGCAAGGGCTGCGCGTGGGCATGACCGGTACGGATGGCATCTATATCAGCGGTCAGCGCATCGACACTGGCGATTGCAGCGGCCCGCGCAGCGCGCGCAACGTGCTGATGCACCCGGATGTGGACGCCGCCGTATTTGAAACCGCACGCGGCGGCCTGCTGCGTGAAGGTCTTGCCTACGACCGTTGCGACGTGGCCGTGGTAACCAACATCGGCATGGGCGACCATCTGGGGCTGTCGTACATCAATACGGTGGAAGATCTCGCCGTGCTCAAGAGCGTGATCGTGCGCAATGTCGCCCCGCGCGGCATGGCAGTGCTCAACGCCGCCGATCCGATGGTCGCGCGCATGGCCGACGCCTGCCCGGGCGAAGTGACCTACTTCGCCGCGGATGCTTCACACCCGGTCCTCGCCACGCATCGCGCGCAGGGCAAGCGCGTGGTGTATGTCGACGGCGATCAGATCGTGACGGCGCAAGGCAGCGAAGAAACCCGCTATGCACTGGCCGCGATTCCGCTCACGCGCAACGGCACTATCGGCTTCCAGGTCGAGAACGCGATGGCCGCCATCGGTGCGGCCTGGGCACTGAAGATCGATCCGGTGACGATTCGCGCCGGGCTGGTGACGTTCGTGAACGACGCAGGCACGGCCCCGGGCCGTTTCAACGTGTTCGATTACAACGGTGCGACGGTGATTGCCGACTACGGTCACAACCCGGACGCGATTGCTGCGCTCACGCACGCAGTCGAAACCATGCCGGCACGCCGCCGCTCGGTGGTGATCTCGGGCGCGGGCGACCGTCGCGACGAAGACATCCGCCGTCAGACGGAGATCCTGGGCGACGCCTTCGACGACGTGCTGCTCTATCAGGACCAGTGCCAGCGCGGGCGTGAAGATGGCGAAGTAATCAAGCTGCTGCGCGACGGTCTGTCCGGCGCCCGCCGGGCCAGCCATATCGACGAGATCAACGGTGAGTTCGTGGCTATCGATACGGCGCTGGCGCGTTTGCAACCGGGCGACCTCTGCCTGATCCTCATCGATCAGGTCGACGAAGCGCTGGCGCACATCACCCAACGCGTTACCGAGGTGGGCGCACGCTGAGTGTTGTCGAGACGCGCTGAAACTGGCTGAGTCATCCACCGGGGGCCTCCCTGCCCCCGGTGTCATACCGCAACGTCCCTGTCATCCTTTCCCTGCGCACCGCAGGTGCGGCAAAGGGTATCGGGCACTCGACGTCTGCACGGTTTATAGTCGGTCACCGCAACTTCAGACCGACTGACATGACCGATCGCGAAATCATTGTTCCCCCTTCGATACCGGCGCCCATTGTCAAACCCCGACCTTCGAGATGGCCAAGGTAACGGTGGGTTTTCAGGTGTCGGCACCGTTCTGAGCGCGTCGGCCCCGGAGTCCTGACGAAGGGCAGACTGCGCTTATACTTGGCGCCAACGCTCGGCCTTCGCCAGCCCCTTCGATGCAACGGAACCGTTCCATGCAATCCAAAGACCACTGGAATCACGTCTACACGACCAAGGATTCGACCAACGTGAGCTGGTTTCAGGCGCATGCGAGCCAATCTGTCGACCTGATCGAGCAGGCGCATATCGCGAAGGATGCGGAAATCATCGACGTCGGTGGCGGTGCGTCGACCTTGGTCGACGACCTCCTCGCGCGTGGCTACCGGCACCTGACGGTACTGGATCTGTCGGACGCGGCGCTCGTCGTGGCGCGAGACCGGCTCGCAGCCAAAGGCGCTGAAGGACGCGACGTCTCGTGGATCGCAGGCGACATCACGCGCGTCGCACTGCCCGTGAAACAGTACGACGTATGGCACGACCGCGCCGTCTTCCATTTCCTGACCAGCGAAGCGGACCGCCATGCGTATGTCAGCGCCGTGTTGCGCGCCGTGAAACCGGGCGGTCTCGTGATTGTCGCCACCTTCGCGGAAGACGGCCCCGAGCAGTGCAGCGGCCTGCCCGTCATGCGCTACAGCCCTGACGCCCTGCATGCCGAATTCGGCGCCCCCTTCACGCTCGTGCAGAAGGCACGAGAAGAACACCAGACCCCGTGGGGCGCGACGCAGAAATTCATCTATTGCCTGTGCCGCAAGGCGCAGGACTGACGATACGCGTCGCGCACCCAGTCCGTCGCGTATCACCACCCCGACAAACTTTCGTTGACTTCCTATGCCGCGCTCCATCGCTCTGCGCTCGCTCGCCCTCTTCGCTGCACTCAGCCTGCCGCTCCTTGCTCACGCCGATTGCCGTGATCGCCTTGCCGGCTGGGCCAACACTCTGCAACCGGGCCGCACGCTCGATACCGATGTGGCCAGTTGCAAGGCATGGCCGGCGAACCCCGCACTCACGCTTGCCGTGCTGCCCCTGCCGCAAAAAGGCAGCACGGACGACGACAAGGTCTATGACGCCGAGATCCTCGTGGCAGACAGTCAGACAGGGAAAATCGCGGCGCACCGTTTCGAAACGTCGGCGTTTGTTTCCGACGCCGTCATGTTGCGCAGCGTGACGCTCGACACCGCGCCGTGGCGGCTGGCATCGCAGACGCAGGCCTTCGGCGTACGAGCGCGATATGAGGGGGCGTCGCGCGTCAATCCGTTCTCGCAAACGGTGTTGAGCCTGTATGTGATTGACGGGACAACGCTACGCAAGGTCGTCGACAAACTCGCCACGCAAACCAGTGGCGGCGAATGGGATGGGAATTGTGCGGGCAGTTTCTCCGACACTTCGCGTGGCATCTCCGTCGGCCCGGCGGGCAAGAACGGCTATGCAAAACTCGTCGTCAGCGAGAAAACGGTCACGACGACGAACAAGCCGGCACGCCACGATTGCGCGAGCAAGGAAAGCACGTCCAAGCGGCCCAACATCACCATTGACTATGACGGCGAACGGTATCCGGTGCCGAAGGCGCTCAGCGGAAGTTGAGTCGCGGGTCTATCGGAACACGTGGTGAAAGTGATGTCGTCGAATCGCCCGAACGCAATCCGACGGCATAAGACGGCATACGATGGACTCGGCCCGAGTGCCCAGGCAAAATCCGCCACTGCAGCGTGGTGCATCTACAGGTGAAAATCGCCCGCGGCTTCCGGCTGGTAAAGCACTTTCTCAATCCGAATACGGCGGGTTCGGTCCGGAATCCGCCAATCGATGGCATCGCCCTCCTTATAGCCCAGAATCGCGGTGCCCACGCCCGAGAAAACTGACAGCTTTCCGGCACTGCCGTCCGCGTCCTGCGGGTAGACGAGGTCCACTTCCATTTCCTCGTCGTCCAGATGCAGCAACGCCCTGGAGTTCATCGTAACCACATCTCGCGCCACCTGCCGCGCATCGACAACGACGGCTCGCTCGATCTCATGCTCCAGATCGACCACATCCGGGCCTTGCTCCAGCGCAACCAGATTCCTGAGCCGGGCCTGGTCGATTTCGGTGATGTAAATCTCGGACGAGTCGCCCAAAGCGCCTTCGCGCAAGCGCTGGAGATAGCGCTCCGAGGTCATGGCATATGACTTCAGCGCGGGCGTTTCGCTGTCAAGCAGGAAGCCGCAGCGCAGGAAGGCCTTCAGCGAGCGTGTGTTGTCTGCGTGGATCTTGGCGATGAGCTTCTCGGCACGCATGTCGAAGAAGGCGAGCTTCATGCCTTCGTGCAAGGTGCTGGCACCGAGATTGCGGCCCCAGTTGTCGCGGTTTCCGATGACCAGGACGATCTCGCAGTCCGGCCCCGTCTTGACCAGGCGCACGAAGCCCACTGGCGCGTCATGCCGGTCGTAGGCCATGAAGAACCGGCCGCCTTGGTTGAACAGATGGGTGAGGATAGGTAACTGGACTCGATCGATGACTTGTTCGATGAATCGGGAGACATGACGCGAATCGCTCAGATAGCGCACGACGCTCTCGTCTTCCAGCCAGTCCATCAAATTCAGCGCGTTTGCCCGAGTGATCTCCGGGCACAGAGAAATGAAAGGCTTGCTCATCTTCACCACACTTGATTGCAAGAATAAAAGCCTTCCATGGCTACGGCCATGACGGTTCTTTCGACAAAGCGGCTATTCTAAAACAGTGCGCGCTAGCGGGCGAGTTTGCCGCGCTGACCGATCCGCCAATGTCGAACCTGCGATCGCCGCATTGGCATGCGTAGACAATTGCGCGACAAGTGTCTGGCGCATGGCGCAACGCCGGCCCGCAGGCAGCCCGGCCGCCACCTCGTGCCCCAACACCTGCCTAAGCCGTTCGCTCAGATCCGGGGCGGCAATCGGCGCGAAACCCAGCCGTGTATAGAACGGCCCATTCCAGGGCACATCACGAAACGTCGTCAGCGTGAGCGCCGCCAGTCCCGTGCGCATCGCGTGCTCGGCTGCCGCCGTCATCAGCGCACGCCCCAATCCGCGCAACTGCCAGTCACGATGCACGGACACTTCCCACACATGTAATTCGTCGCCAAAGACCTCGGCTTCGAGAAACGCTACCGGCCTGTCATCGTGATCGACGGCCACCCACACCACGCCCCGCTCGATCAGTTCGCGGTGCCGCGCCACCGGCATCCCCTCACCGTCCGCCAGCCAAGCCAGTTCCGGCAGCGAACGAAATAATTCGCCCGCACTCCGGTCGACGGGCGGCAGTGCGGGCGCATCGCCCGGCGTGGCGATGCGAATGTGCGCCGCCTCCATCGTCGTCAAACCACGACCTCTTGCGGCGCCATCTCCGTGCCATACGAGGCCCAACGCGCTTCGCCATCGGCGTCGGCTGCCGCGACCGTCGGCTTGCACTGCCAGGCCGTCTCGTCGAGGCCTTGAAGCAACGGGCAACGCTCGAAGAGTTCGGCGATGAAGTCGACGAATACGCGCACTTTAGGCGACAAATGACGGTTATGCGGGTACACGGCCGATATCGGCATGGGCGGCGGTTTCCACTGATGCAGAATCTCGACGAGCTGGCCCGATTGCAGGTACGGCAGTGCCATGAAGCGCGCCAGTTGCACCGTCCCGAAGCCGGAGAGTCCCAGTTGCAGATACGCTTCCGCGTCGTTGACCGCGACCGAGCCCTGCATGTGGATTTCGACTTCCTTGCCGTCGACGAGGAACTGCTCCTCGATCACACGGCCGGTGCGGCTCGAGAAGTAGTGCACCGCCGTGTGCCGCTGCAGATCGTCGAGCGTATGGGGCATGCCCATGCGCTCCAGATAGGCCGGCGACGCACACGTCACACTCTGGAACATGCCCACCCGCCGGGCGACGAGGCTCGAATCCTGCAGCGTGCCCACGCGCAGCACGCAGTCGACCCCCTCCTGAATCAGATCGACGGGCTTGTCGCCCATGCCGACCATCAGCTCGATTTCCGGATAGCGGTTGTGAAATTCGCTCAGCGACGGCAGCACGACCAGCTTGCCGAGCGAGCCCGGCATATCGATGCGCAACTTGCCCCGCACGCGCTGGCTGCTCTCGCGAAACGACGATTCCGTCTCCTCGATGTCCGCGAGAATGCGCAGGCATCGTTCGTAATAGGCCGCACCGTCGGGCGTCAGGTTGAGCCGCCGGGTCGTTCGCTGAAGCAAACGCGTGCCCAGATGCGACTCAAGGTTCTGAATGATGGTGGTCACCGAGGTGCGCGGCAACCCGAGGTTGTCGGCCGCGCGCGAAAAGCTGTTCGCCTCGACCACCCGCGTGAAGACCTGCATCGCTTGCAAGCGATCCATGATATTTCCCCATTGAAAACGCTGTTGCACTGGCCGATGCGACGACATTTCGCCCCCATCGCCCACGCATATGCTTATTGGTCGATGGCATAAGCCAATATCCATAAGGCCAAGACCGATTAGTCGAGCTGGCCGAACAGTGTTGCCAAATTATAGGCGTTTATCCTAATGTCCGTGGCCTCTAGACTTCGCTCCATCGAAAGTCATCAGAGGGGTATCGCTCGCGCGAGCCCGAAGCCATATGCCAGTCAACGCCAATTCGAATTCGAAATCGGGGCAAGCGGGTCAAAACTCCCGCACCGAGGACGGGGTGCGCATCGAAGAGGTGAGCATTGCGGGTCACGTCGGCCCGCTCACGCTGCGCCTGTACCGGCCGGTCGGCCCGAGTGCGTCCGGCGCCGCCGCCGCGCACGCTGGCCAGCCCGGCATCGTGGTGCCGCTCGAAGCGCATCTACCGACCGTGCTGTATTTCCACGGCGGCGGCTTTTGCAAGGGTTCACTGGACGATGGCGACGCCGCCGCCCGCTACCTGGCGTCGAACGTCCCGGCGCTGGTCGTCTCGGTCGGCTACTCGCTCGCGCCCGAGCACCCGTTCCCGGCCGCGCCGGAAGACGCCTGGTGCGCCGCGCTGTGGCTGCATCGCCACGCCCGCCGCTACGGCGCCAGCTCGCGCCGGCTGGCCGTGGCCGGCCACGACGCCGGCGGCAACATCGCCGCTGCGCTCACGATGATCGCTCGCGACCGCGGCGAAATCACCGTGTCGGCGCAGGCGCTGCTTGCCCCGCTGCTCGATCCCAGCATGACGCGTCTGGCCGATGGCCGCACGCCCAGCGATATCGAAGCCAGCGAATGCGCCCGTTGCTATCGCGCCTACCTGCCCCACGCCACGCAGCGTCTGCATCCGTACGCCGCACCGCTTGAGTCGCGCCGTCTCGCGGGCCTGCCGCCCACGCTGATCGCCTCCGCCGAACATGACCTGCTACACGTCGAAGCCGAAAAATACGCTGCCGAACTCATCGCGGCCGGCGTGCCGACGCAGGTCACGCGCCATCGCAGCGCTTCCCATTACGGCCTGGCCGCCCTTCCCGCAGCGCTGCGGGAAGTGGCCACGTTCCTGACACGCCGGCTGGCACCTCATGCCACCAGCTCTACCCAGTGAGTCCATCCGATCCCGGAGATTTCAATAATGACCACCCTCGCTCGCAAACCCGTACTTATCGCCGCCGCCGCTACGGCCGCGCTCCTGGCCATCGGCACGCTCACCGTCGTGCGCGTGGACGCCAGCACACCCGCCGCCGCGCAGGTCATGCCGACTGTGGAAGTCGACGTCGCCAACGTCATTTCGCGCACGGTGACTGACTGGCAAAGCTATTCCGGCCGGCTCGACGCCGTCGACCGCGTCGATATCAAGCCGCTCGTGTCAGGCACCATCACCGCCGTGCATTTCAAGGACGGTCAGCTCGTGAAGAAAGGCGACGCCCTTTTCACGATCGATCCGCGTCCGTATGCCGCCGAAGTCGACCGCACCGCCGCGCAGCTCGCCTCGGCGCAGGCGCGTGACGTCTTCACCAGCACCGACCTCGCACGCGCGCAGCGCCTGATCGCGGATAACGCCATCGCGAAGAAGGACTTCGATCAGAAGGAAAACGCCGCGCGGGAAGCCGTCGCCAACGTGAAGGCCGCGCAGGCCGCACTGGAAACTGCCCGCATCAACCTCGGCTACACGCAGATCGTGGCGCCGGTTGCCGGTCGCGTCTCGCGCGCGGAAATCACCGTCGGCAACACCGTCTCGGCAGGCGCGCAGTCGCCCGCGCTGACCACGGTGGTGTCCGTCTCGCCAATCTACGCGGCGTTCGACGTCGACGAACAAACCTACTTGCGCTACCTCTCGCGCGATACGGCCAAACCGAGCGGCGTGCCGGTCGATCTGGGTCTCGCCAACGAGTCAGGCTACTCGCGCAAAGGCACGGTGTACTCGGTGGATAACCGCTTCGACACCACGTCGGGCACGATCCGCGTGCGCGCACGTTTCGACAACACCGATGGCGCACTCCTGCCGGGTCTGTACGCACGTATTCGCGTGGGGGGCGGCGAGCCGCACCCGGCACTGCTCGTGGACGAAGCCGCCGTCGGCACCGACCAGAGCAAGAAGTACGTGATGGTGGTCGACCAGGCCAACAAGGTGCAGTACCGCGAAGTGCAATTGGGCGAGCGCCACGGCGGTCTCGTGGAAATCGCCGGCGGCCTGAAGGACGGCGAGCGCATCGTCGTCAACGGGCTGCAACGCGTGCGTCCGGGCGATGCGGTTTCGCCGAAGGTCGTGAAGATGGCCGGCGACACCGGCGACGCTCATGACATCGCACCGACGGCGGTAGCCGCCACGGACGCGGCCGATGCGTCGGCCAAGGCCCCGGCCGCCAACGACGCAGGCGCCACGCAAAAAACTTCGCAGGACAGCAGCAAGACGCAATCGGTCGCTGCGGCGAAAACCGCATCGCGCTCGTAATGCGTTCCATGCTCGAAATGCGCGTGCAGGCACACAGCAACATTGCACGCTGAACGACACCCCAGAGTTTCGTCATGAACATATCAAAATTCTTTATTGACCGGCCCATCTTTGCGGGCGTGCTTTCGGTCATCACGCTGCTGGCCGGCCTGATCGCCGTGTTCCAGCTGCCGATTTCGGAATACCCGGAAGTGGTTCCGCCGTCGGTCGTCGTGCACGCTCAGTACCCCGGCGCGAACCCGAAAGTGATCGCCGAGACCGTTGCATCGCCGCTCGAAGAGCAGATCAACGGTGTGGAAAACATGCTGTACATGCAGTCGCAGGCCAATAGCGACGGCAACCTCACCACGACCGTGACGTTCCGTCTGGGCACCGACCCGGACAAGGCGCAGCAGCTCGTGCAAAACCGCGTCTCGCAAGCGCTCCCGCGCCTGCCGGACGACGTGCAGCGTCTGGGGGTGACGACCATCAAGTCCTCACCCACGCTCACGATGGTCGTGCACCTGATCTCGCCGAACGACCGCTACGACATGACCTACCTGCGCAACTACGCGCTCATCAACGTCAAGGATCGCCTCTCGCGTATCCAGGGCGTGGGTGAAGTGCAGTTGTGGGGTGCCGGTGACTACTCGATGCGTGTCTGGCTCGATCCGGCCAAGGTCGCCCAGCGCGGCCTGACGGCGTCGGACGTGGTGAAGGCCATTCGCGAGCAGAACGTGCAGGTCGCCGCCGGTGTGATCGGTGCGACGCCGGCTGGCCCGAACACGCCGCTGCAACTGAACGTGAACGCGCGCGGCCGTCTGAACACGGAAGAAGAATTCCGCGACATCATCCTGAAGACCTCGCCGGACGGCGCCGTCACGCATCTGGGCGACGTGGCCCGCGTGCAGCTTGACGCCTCGTCCTACAGCCTGCGCTCGTTGCTCGACAACAAGCCGGCCGTCGGTCTCGGTATCAACCAGTCGCCGGGCGCGAACTCGCTGCAAATCTCGGACGACGTGCGTGCCGCAATGGCCGATCTGCAAAAGGATATGCCGCCGGGCGTGGAATACCGCATCGAGTATGACCCCACGCAGTTCGTGCGCTCGTCGATCAACGCCGTGGTGCACACGCTGCTCGAAGCCATCGCCCTCGTGGTGCTGGTGGTGATCGTGTTCCTGCAAACGTGGCGTGCGTCGATCATTCCGCTGCTCGCCGTGCCGGTGTCGATCGTGGGGACGTTTGCCCTGCTGCTCGGCTTCGGCTACTCGATCAACGCGTTGTCGCTGTTCGGGATGGTGCTGGCCATCGGTATCGTGGTCGACGATGCGATCGTGGTCGTTGAAAACGTGGAACGGAACATCGCGGCCGGCCTCTCGCCGAAGGAGGCAACCTATCAGGCAATGCGTGAAGTGAGCGGTCCGATCATCGCGATCGCGCTCACGCTGGTGGCCGTGTTCGTGCCGCTCGCCTTCATGTCGGGGCTGACGGGTCAGTTCTACAAGCAGTTCGCCATGACCATCGCCATCTCGACGGTGATCTCGGCCTTCAACTCGCTCACGCTCTCGCCGGCCATGGCCGCCCTGCTGCTCAAGGACCATCACGCCAAGCCGGACTGGCTCACGCGTCAGATGAACCGTTATCTGGGGCGCTTCTTTGCGGCGTTCAACCGTGTGTTCCATCGCGGTTCGGAACAGTACGGTCAGGGCGTGACCCGCGTGATCGGTCGCAAGGCCGTCATGATGGCGATCTTCGCGGTGCTGCTTGGCGTCACGGTTCTGCTTGGCAAAGTGGTGCCGGGCGGCTTCGTGCCGGCGCAGGACAAGGAGTATCTGATCGCGTTTGCCCAGTTGCCTAACGGTGCGTCGCTCGATCGTACCGAGAAAGTGATTCGCGACATGTCCGCCATCGCTCTGAAGACCCCTGGCGTGAAGAGCTCCGTGGCCTTCCCGGGTCTGTCGGTCAACGGTTTCACCAATTCGTCGTCGGCGGGCATTGTGTTCGTCACGCTCAAGCCGTTCGACCAGCGCAAGGACAAGTCGCTGTCGGCCGCCGCCATCGCCGCCAAACTCAACGCCGAGTACGCGAAGAACAAGGACTCGTTCATTGCCGTGTTCCCGCCCCCGCCGGTGCTGGGTCTGGGCACGCTCGGCGGCTTCAAGCTGCAAGTGGAAGACCGCGGTGCGCTCGGCTACGAAGCCCTGAACGACGCCACGCAGGCGTTCATCAAGAAGGCGTCGCAGACGAAGGAACTGGGCCCGACGTTCTCGTCGTACCAGATCAACGTGCCGCAACTGAACGTGGATCTCGACCGCGTGAAGGCCAAGCAGCTCGGCGTGCCGATCACCGACGTGTTCGACACCATGCAGATTTACCTCGGCTCGCTGTACGTGAACGACTTCAACAAGTTCGGTCGCGTATATCAGGTTCGTGTGCAAGCCGACGCGCCGTATCGTGCGCACGCCGACGACATCGGCCTGCTCAAGACGCGTAACGCCAATGGCGACATGGTGCCGCTCTCGTCGCTGGTGAAGGTCACGCCGACGTACGGTCCGGAAATGGTGGTGCGCTACAACGGCTACACCGCTGCCGACATCAACGGCGGCCCGGCGCCGGGTTACTCGTCGGGTCAGGCGCAAGCCGCTGTAGAACGCATTGCAGCCGAAACGCTGCCGCGCGGTGTGAAGTTCGAATGGACCGACCTGACGTATCAGCAGATTCTGGCGGGCGACTCGGCGCTGTGGGTGTTCCCGATCTCCGTGCTGCTGGTGTTCCTGGTGCTCGCTGCGCAGTACGAAAGCCTGACGCTGCCGCTGGCCGTCATCATGATCGTGCCGATGAGCATCATGTCGGCGCTGTTCGGTGTGTGGCTCACGCGAGGGGATAACAACATCTTCACGCAGATCGGCTTAATGGTGCTGGTGGGGTTGTCGGCAAAGAACGCGATTCTGATCGTGGAATTCGCCCGGGAACTGGAAATGCAGGGCCGCACGGCAATCGCTGCCGCTATCGAAGCCAGCCGTTTGCGTCTGCGCCCGATTCTGATGACGTCCATCGCGTTCATCATGGGTGTGGTGCCGCTGGTGACGTCGACCGGCGCAGGTTCGGAAATGCGTCATGCCATGGGCGTGGCCGTGTTCTTCGGCATGATCGGTGTGACCGGTTTCGGTCTGATCCTGACGCCGGTGTTCTACGTGCTGCTGCGTACGCTGGCAGGCAAGAAGCCGCTGCATAGTGCGCACGCGTCGACCATGCCCGCCAACGTCAAGTCCGAAGTCTGAAGGATGCCAATCATGCAATCGCAATGGATCAAACGCAGCCTGGGTGTCTCGAGCCTGCTCGGCGCTCTGCTGGTGGTGGCGGGCTGCTCGATGGCCCCCACGTACGAAGTGCCGAAGATGACCGACAAGGGTACGCCGACGGCATTCAAGGAAGCTGCGCTCCCGGCCGGTGAGGCCGGGACGTGGAAGACCGCCGAGCCCTCCGAGGCGCTCGCGCGCGGTGAATGGTGGAAGGTGTTCGGCGACGCCACGCTCGACAAGCTCGAGCAGGACGCGCTGGCCGCCAACCAGAACCTGAAGGCCGCCGCCGCCCGCGTGCAGGAAGCACGCGGTGTGCAGCGTCAGGCCCGTGCGGCGCTATTCCCGACGCTCGACGCCGGGTTCGGCCCGACGCGCCAGAAGATCTCGCCCGCGTCGCAGTTGCAGCCGGACGGCACGAATATCGCGCCGTACACGCTGTGGCGTGCGCAAGCGAGCGTCGGCTATGAAGTCGATCTGTTCGGACGTGTGTCCGATAACGTGGCCGCCGCCCGTGCCGACGCCGAGCAAAGCGAAGCGTTGTACCGCTCGGTGCAGCTCGCGCTGCAAGCCGATGTTGCGCAGAACTACTTCAATTTGCGCGAGCTCGACGCCGAACAGGCGCTGTACACGCAAACGGTGACGCTGCGCGAAGCCGCGCTCAAGCTGGTGCAACGACGCTTTGCCGAAGGCGATATCGACGAACTGGACGTGGCACGCGCCAAGGCCGAACTGGCCACGGCGCAGTCCGACGCGCTGGCCGTCGCTCGCCTGCGCGCCGCGTCCGAGCACAGTCTCGCGATTCTGCTCGGCAAGACGCCTGCGGAATTCTCGTTCACGCCCTCGCCGCTGGTGCCGGTCACGGTACGTGTCCCGGCGGGCCTGCCGTCGGCACTCCTTGAGCGTCGTCCGGATATCGCGGCGGCCGAACGTGCAATGGCGGCGGCGAACGCCCGCATCGGTGTGGCGAAGGCGGCATTCTTCCCCTCGCTGTCGTTGACCGGTTCGGGCGGTTTCGAAGCCGCCACGCTGGGCGACCTGTTCAACTGGTCGAGCCGCACGTTCCTGCTCGGCCCGGTGGTGGGCGGCCTGCTCTCGATGCCGATCTTCGACGGCGGCGCACGTAGCGGCAATCTGTCGCGCGCCCGTGCGCAGTACGAGGAAGACGTCGCGAACTACCGTCAGCAAGTGCTCGTGGCGTTCCAGGAAGTCGAAGACAACCTGTCGAACCTGCGTCTGCTGGCCCAGCAAACACGTGCGCAGGACGACGCCGTCAAGGCATCGAGCCGCGCGGCGCAGCTCTCGCGCACGCAGTATCAGGAAGGCTCGATTGCGTATCTGGATGTGATCGATGCTGAGCGTACGGTGTTGCAGTCGCAACGCAGCGCCGTGCAGTTGGCCGGCGCGCAAGCCGTGTCGACCGTCAACCTGATCCGTGCGCTGGGCGGTGGCTGGGGGGATTTGCCTGCCGCACCTGCCGCACCTGGCACGCCAGCCGCTTCCGGCACCCCGGCCGCCAACGCCCCCGGCGCTGCCAGCGCCACCGTTGCCGCTCGCTGATCGGAGCCGCAACGACCGCGCCTGAAACAGGCGTGGCTCTCCGGTACGCGCACTATCTGCGCTATCTCCGGGAGCCACGCCGCGATGGATGCATCGAACCGGCGGCCGCGCTCGTGCCCCCAAGACGAGTGGCGCGCCGACCCGCCCTGCCCAACCGAGCCAGGCGCGCCAGGCGTGCCGCCGGTCTCGATGCACCCCGCTTCGGGCCAGTCATCAGAAGGTTTCTTCCCTGCGTCCCTGCTTGCCCGGCGCATGTCCCAGGTCGAACGACATTGGACATGTCCGGGCTTTTTTTTGCCGCGATGGTAGGATGGACGCACGGTTTTCGCCTTCGGACCGCGCTCGACAGCACTTCGCCGGCCTTCCGGTGCAATGCGAACGGCACGAATGCGACGACCGTCGCTGGCAAGTCATCTCGAATGCTTCCCCCGCGTTCGGTCCTCAGACCCTACGATAAGGAGTGCAAACAATGAAGATGAGCAAGACGCTCTCGCTGTGCCTCGCCGCCGGTCTGGCGGTTTCTTCCTCTCTCGCCCTCGCACAGGGTGGCCCGCCACCGCAGGGTGGTCCGGGTGGTCCACACGGCGCGCCTCCAGGGCATGGTCCTCAGAAGGGACATCATGGCGGCCCGCCGCCTCGCGCCCAAGGCGGTCCCGGCCCTGGAGAGGATTCCTGGCAACATCCCGACTGGCGCAAGGGCGACCATGTGCCGCAGCAATTTCGAGACCGGCAGTACGTGGTCGACGACTACCGCCAATACCATCTCGATCCACCCAAGCGCGGCTATCACTGGGTGGGTGTGAGCGGCGACTTCCTGCTGGTCAACGGTTCCGGCGTGATCCTGCAGATCGTGCCGGGCGGAACACGCTGATTCGTTGTCGGCGACCGTGACATGGATCAGCGTCACGAATTTGCGCTGACGCGCCAACCATGCGGCGGGGTGCAACGCCCTGCCGCATGCCTTCACCCATCACCGCCTCCCCCCTTACCCCCTTACCCCTTTACCCCTCCCCCTTGCCCCTCGGCATTACGTCCCTCATTCCCGCTGCCACGCCCTTTTGATGCCGGTTTGATACCTGCTTGCCAGATCACCGCCGGATGCAGTCCCGCCCCCTTCGCTCTCCCCCGCTAGCAACCTTCCCGCCTCATACGTCTCGTTTTCCTCACTTTGGTGCACCGCTTTGACGTCCGATGGTTTACGTCGATGATTTCGCTGCGCTGCAGCACTAAAATCAGCCGCTACTGCCCTCCCAATTTATCGATATACGATATATCATGCACAAAATATCAAGACGCCGCCCCAAACGGGTGCGGACGAGGGAGCGGGGCGACATGGCAATGACACAACGTGACGTGAGGGATTGGATGGCGGGGTTTCTGCCCGCCGTGGTGGCTGTGCACTGGCGCGAGCGACTTCGTGCGGGCATTGGCGCCCTCTGTGGAATTGCACTGACCGGCGGCCTGATGCTCTGGATGCTCGGCCCGGCGACGTACATCCCCTGGCTGGTGGCCCCCATGGGCGCGTCGGCCGTTCTGTTGTTCGGTGTTCCTGCCAGTCCTCTCGCGCAACCCTGGTCGATTCTCGGCGGCAATCTTGTCGCGGCCGTCGTCGGCGTGACGTGTGCCATGTTCATCCCGACGCCAGTGATCGCGGCCGCCACGGCGGTGGGCGTGTCCATTGCGTTGATGTTCACGCTGCGCTGCGTGCATCCGCCCTCGGGGGCCGTCGCACTGACGGCAGTGCTCGGCGGACCGGCCGTCCACGCGCTCGGTTACGGCTTCGTGCTCAAACCGATCGCCTTGCAGTCGGTGGTCCTGCTCGGCGCCGCCATCGCATATCACGCGCTCACCGGCCATCGTTATCCGCATGCGGTGCGCGCCCAGACAACGGCCCGTCCGGTCAACGCTCAGGCGATTCCCGTCACCACGGCCGATGCCGAGAAGGCGCTCGCGCGCCGCAGCGAACTGCTCGACATTTCGGCCGACGATCTGGCCAGCCTGCTGCGCGACACGCAGCGCGAGGCCTACGCACGCCGAGCCCGCGAGTTGACCGCAGCCGACGTCATGACGCCCCCCCTGGCGAAGGTGCAGGCGCACGACGAAGCCCCGGCCGCGTGGCGTCTGTTGCAGCGTCACGGACTCGATGCGTTGCCTGTCGTCGACGGCGACGCTCGGGTGATCGGGCTGGTAACGCGTCACGACCTGCACACGCGACGTGCACGCCGTGCGCGCTGGCCGCGCTTCGGCATGCCGATCGGCACGGGGCAGCGCCTGTCGATCCGTGATCTCATGCAAGGCGACCTCAAGTCGGCCACAGCCGGCATGCCGCTCTCGGAACTGGTGCCCCTGCTTGTGACGCAACGCCATGGCACCCTGCCCGTGCTCGACGAAGCCGCCCGGCTCGTCGGCGTTGTCACGCACGCCGAAGTGCTGCGCAAGGTCATGTCAACCTGAAGCGCTTCGCGCTACCCACGGCCTGCGACGCGTCATCCGTGTCGCAGGCTGGCATCCCGTCTTCTTTGCGCTGTCTTCCCTCCCCCGTCTCGCACCCTCCCGGTTGAGGTTTCTCACGACGCTCGTCGTCCCGCTCAATACGGAATTGTCAGTCCTGAGCCGATCTGCAAGAATGGCCGCGTCATGGCGCACCGACGCCATACCGCTTCGATCAACGAAGCGATATTCGCTCAGGGAGAAACATGGAACCGATCACGTTCAAACAGTGTTTCAAAGGCGCATGGGTCGACGGTTTTAACGCGTTACGCAATCGCCCCCTGTTATGCCTGTCGGTTGCGGTGGTGATTCTTGTCACCTCGGCACTTGGCGTCACGTTCAGACAACTCGCTGCCAACGCAGCCCAGGCGGGCACGTCGGCGGGCTTCCGGTTCGGCATGTCCACCTTGTCGCTCACCGTCGGGCTCTCCAACTTCTTCGCGTTTTCGGTGCTTGCCGTGCACGTCCTGCGTTACGTCATTCTCGGCCCGGAGGCCGCGCGGCAAGCGCCATGGATGAGCCGCGACGTGAAACGCTATATGTGGACGTCGGTGCAGCTTGGCCTCGGATTCGGACTGAGCGGCACTGCGCTCATCGTCATCGCAGTGATAGCCCTGCGCGCGACGGGGCATGCCAACTCCAGCGCGCTGATCTCCACGATCATCGTCCTCCTGATGTGCGCCATGATGTTCATTGCGGTGCGCGTCTCGCTCATCTATGGCCAGATCGCCGCCGGGCGAGGCAAGCAATGGCGCGCCGCGTGGCAGGACACGCGGGGGCACTTCTGGTCGATGCTCGGCACCGGGGTCGCCACCATCCTGCCGCTGGTCGTCGTGGCGATACTCGTGACGACCGTGCTGGAGACGACGCTGCGGATCATGCCGAGCGCCCTGGTGGCCGTGCTCGGCATTCTGACGGTGCAGGCCGCCTTGTCTGTCGTCTGGATGGCGGTCACGTGCGGCGTTGGCGGATGGCTTTATCACCGCTACGCCAACCATCTGCTCACGCTCGACGCCCCGCCGGCCGACGATTGAGCGTCCCCAAACGAACTGGGGCGCAAACGTTGCGCCCCAGCGATTCCCGCCTCTTGCCTCTTTGCGATCAAGCCGCGTTGGCGGTTTCCCCACTGCCGTCCAGCGTGCCGTAGCGGGCATATTCGCCGAGGCCGTCCGGCCATTGCGTGAGCACTTCGAAGCCCGTTTCCGTCACGGCGACCATATGCTCCCACTGAGCCGACAGCGAACGGTCGCGCGTGACGACCGTCCAGCCGTCCGCCAGTTGCTTCGTGTCCGGCTTGCCGACGTTGACCATCGGCTCGATGGTGAAGATCATGCCCGGACGCAGCGCAAGGCCTGCGCCCTGACGCCCGTAATGCAGCACCTGCGGGTCGTCGTGATAGGTCGTGCCGATGCCGTGCCCGCAATAGTCGCGCACGATGCTGAAGCCTTCGCGATGCGCCACGGTCTGGATCGCGTAGCCTACGTCGCCGAGCGTCGCCCCCGGACGCACGGCGCGAATGCCCGCGAGCATCGCCTCGTAGGTCGTATCGACCAGACGCTTGGCCAGAATGCTCGGCTTGCCTGCGTAATACATGCGGCTCGTGTCGCCGAACCAGCCGTCCTTGATGAGAGCGACGTCGATGTTCACGATATCGCCGTCGTGCAGCTTCTTGTCGCCCGGAATGCCGTGGCACACAACATGGTTGACCGACGCACACACCGTCTTCGGATACCCGTGATAACCGATGTTGGCCGGGATCGCCTTCAGTTCGTTGACGATGAAGTCATGACAGATACGGTCGAGCTCATCGGTCGTGACGCCCGGCTTCACGTGCTCGCCGATCATTGCGAGCACCTGTGCGGCCAACTCCCCGGCGCGGCGCGACAGGGCAATTTCTTCTTTCGATCGGATGACAACGCGTTCGCGCACCATTACGCCACCTTATTCAATTCGGTGACAGGTGCACCGGTTGCTGGAGATGCGGTAGCCCCGGTCTCGCTGACCGGGACACCATCGGATTCGATGAGACGACGACAGATTTCGCCGTAACTCAGTGTAGGGTTCAATTCGGCGAGCATGCCAACGCGCAGCCAGTGCTCGGCCTGCGCGTTGATCGAGCGGCTGAGCGCGCCGCTCGTATTGCGCAGCGCCTCATGCATTTGCTCCGATATCTTGACGATACCCATGTTGCGGACCTTGTATATACGAAGTGGCTACGAAACGTATATTACCAGCCCTTCACCGAATTGTCTCGTCCGGTGGGTCGCAGACGCCGATTGACCCGCCGTTGCCCCTTTGCATTGTCCATTCGGTTTCCGAAGTTGTATCTTCACTCTGTCTCGCCCAAAACGCCCATGCCAACCCCACGCAGAGAGGACGCAGGAGACATGCCCCGCCGGTCCGGCCCAAAGCGCATCGTGCTCTACAGTGGCGTGCTTCTCGCGTGCCAGCTCCTCGTGCTGGGCGGCTGGGCCGTGCGATGGATGTGGCATGAGCCAGGCATGCCACCGATGGGGGTGGACTTCCGGGTGTTCTGGAGCGCGTCGTATCTTGCCTTGCATGACAGCGCCCTCGCCGCTTTCGATCCGATCGGGCTCGGTGCGATAGAAGACACGCTGTTCGCCGGGTACTACGCACCGTGGATCTACCCACCCACCTTTCAACTTGTGGTCTATCCCCTGGCGCTGCTGCCCTACGCCTTGTCGTACGCGTGCTTTTGCGCCATCGGCATCGCCTGCCTGCTTTGGGCTTGCGCGCCAGCGCTCAAGCGCAGCACCCTGCCGTGGATCGTCGCCGTGGCATTTCCCGGCCTCTGGGTCGCCACGGCGCACGGTCAGAATGCGCTGCTTACCGCCGCACTGGCGGCAGGCGCGCTGGGGCTGCTTGAGCGACGTCCATGGCTGGCGGGGGTGTGCGCCGGAATGTTGGCGATCAAACCGCAACTCGCCGTGCTTTTCCCGCTGCTGTTCATTTTCGGCCGTCATTTCCGGGCGCTGGGCGCGATGGCCGTCACGGCCCTTTTGTTCATCGCGCTAAGCACACTGGTTTTCGGCATCCCGCTCTGGGTGCGGTTCTTCGAAGTCGCGGCGTGGTTCAACGCGAACGTCGTCAACGACGCCTCAAGCGAGGTCTTGAGAACGATGCCCTCCGTGTTCGCGCTGGTGCGACGTCTCGGGGGCAGTCTGCCGCTGGCGTACCTGCTGCACGCGGGCGTCGCGCTGCCCGTCGTTCTGGCCACGCTCGTGCTGTGGGCGCGCCGCGCCCGCTTCGAGATACGGGCGGCGGCGGCGGTCATCGCCACGCTGCTCGTGCAGCCCTATGTCCTCTACTACGACCTCGCTTGGCTTCTGCTGCCGATCCTCTATCTCTGTACGGCGCAAACGCCGCCGCGCGAAAAGTCCGGCATCGAGCGCACCATCATCACGCTTGCGTGGTGCCTTCCCCTGCTCTCGCTACTGCCGACATTCTTTCCGTCGGTATGGCAACCGGGCGTCTTCGTGCTGCCCGCGCTGTTCGCCGTCACGGTCGCTTCCGCAGCCCCTTCACTGGCAAACGCGACAAATTTCCGCAAGGCGTCGGATCCCTCATGAATTTATTTTTGACGACGAAATGATGCACGTGACCGCGTGATAGCATCCGGGCTCGCCTTTGCGAACCCTTACCACGCTTTACAACGCTGTACGACCCTTTTCGAACGCGGCCCGTCGCCGCACGCCTTGAACATGCCGGTATGGTCTCGTAGCAAACGCATCGCATGGATCGGCTTCGCCGCCATGTGGATGCTGCTTTGTGCGCCCCTGATCAGCCAGTATCTGCGCGCCCATCCGTCGTCCATCGACGATGCGTTGTCCAGCGCGTTCTGCACGAGCCTCGACGAGACAGCGGCTCAGGGCCGGCACACGCCGATCTCGCACGCGGCAAGCGCCGCCTGCGGCTATTGCTCGCTGCTCGCCCACAGCCCGCCGCTCCCGCCCTTCTCGCTGACGCTGGCCGACATTCGCCTCGGCAGCACGCGTCTCGCGCCATCACCGGCGTTGAGTCACACCGGCGTTGAGTCACACCGGCGCACCGCTGCGCCTCACGCCGCCGTCTCGCGCACCGCCTCGCACCTGAGCGTCCCAGCCTATCTGCATTGAACCGACAACCCGCTATCGCCCCTGAAGGGCGACGGCCTGCACGCGCCTGCGCATCACCGCGACCGGCGTCGCGCATTCGCGCGTGCTCGATAACGAAAACCAGACAGCGTCATGAAAACGTCATTCCCTGTGCGCAACGCCGTGGCGGCGGCTCGGAACTCGGGGCGCGCGGCTTCGTCGGCAGCGCCTCAGTCACACAGCTTTATGACGGCGTACGCCCATACGGCGCGATCGGCGTCACATTCCCGTTCGACACATGGTCTGTCGAGCGCATCGAAGTGCTGCGCGGACCGGCCTCGGTCATTTATGGCGAAGGCGCGATTGGCGGGGTGGTCAACATCGTGCCCAGGAAGCCCGAGCAGATGCCCATCGAAAACGAAATTCAACTCGGCATCGGCACCGAGAAGACCGGCCGCGCGGCGTTCGGCAGCGGCGGCGCGATCACGGACAAACTCGCCTACCGGTTCGATGCGAGCGCCAACAGTTCCAATAACTGGGTCGACCGGGGCAACTCGCGCAACGCGTCCTTCTCCGCGGCGATCAAGTACGACTTCACACCGCGCCTCTCGGTAACGGCGTCGCTGGCCGAAGGCAATCAGCACCCGATGCAATACTTCGGTGTGCCGCTGGTGAACGGCCGTCTCGACCCGTCGACGTATCAGAAAAACTACAACGTGGGCGACTCGCTCATCACCTATCGCGATAGCTGGGCGACGCTCGCGGCAGTGTGGCGTCCCACGGACGATCTCACGATCACCAGCACGCTCTATCGCATGAAGAGCAAGCGGCACTGGAAAGACGCCGAGTACTACAACTACGTGCCATCGTCCGGTCTGGTTCAGCGCAGCAGTTACACCGAGATCCTGCACGATCAGGAGCAGATCGGTAACGTCACGACGGCAACGCTGAAGGGACATCTGTTCGGCATGGAGCATGCCGTGTCGGGGGGGGGGTCGAGTTCAACCACACCACGTTCCAGCACACCAACAACTCGCCGTATTCGGGCGTGCGCGTCGACGCCAACGGCACGCTGCTGCGCGCCAGATACGATCAGTTCGACGAGAGCGTCGGTGGCATGTCCATCTCGCGCGCGGGCAACGTCCCGGTGAACGTGCCGCAACAAATGGCGAATCTGTGGCTGAGCTGGCGCTTCGCGCAAGCGTGGACGGCCAGCGGTGGGCTGAAGTACGTCGGCCATCGCTACGCCGACACGGCCAACTCGCTGACGTTGCCGTCCTACACGACGGTCGATCTCGCCATGGCCTGGAAACCGCGCCGCGATCTCACCGTGACCGCGCGCATCTACAACGTCTTCAACCGCCATTACGTGCAAACGGCCTACTACAACAGCACACAGTGGCTGCTGGGCAATGACCGGCGTGCCGAAGTCGTCATGAGCTATCGGTTCTGAGCGGCGAGCGCCTTCGATGGGGATGTCCACCGTCGTAACGTCCCAAGCGACAGCCCGGTTGCGACCGACAACGCAGCCGGGACTGTCGCCCGCATACGACATTGCGGCCACCGCGATTGCCGTCTCTCCCCGACTTGCAATAGAATGAGAATTATTATCATTTAAATCGGGGATCGGCGTTTCGCCGAGGGAAGTCTGTGGCCGCGTACGAACCTGAGATGCAACGCGACATCGGGGTGCTCTATAGCGAGCATCACCCGTGGCTGTACGGTTGGTTGCGCCGCAAGCTGGGCGACGCGAATCAGGCCGCCGATCTGGCGCAAGACACGTTCGTGCGCATTCTCGCAGGCCGCGCGGCCATCTCCATTGCCGAACCCCGCGCCTATCTGACGACCATTGCCAAAGGGCTTCTCGTCAACTGGTACCGGCGTCAGGCGCTTGAACATGCGTGGCTCGAAGCGCTGGCCCATGTGCCGGAGCAAGAAGTCCCCTCCCCTGAGCAGCGCTATATCGTGCTCGAGACGCTTCAGGAAATCGATGCGATGCTCGACACGCTGCCGGCCGCCGTCAAGCGTGCGTTCCTGCTCTCGCAGATCGAAGGACTCAAGTACGACGCCATTGCACAAACGCTGGGCGTGTCGCTCATCACCGTCAAGCGCTACATGAAGCAGGCGTTCCGCCATTGCCTCGCGTTCGCGCTTGCTCACGAGTAAGCCGCCATGCCCCCACCTTGCGCTGCGTCCGGCGCCGAACCGATCGATCCCGCCATTCTCGACGAAGCCGCCGACTGGCTTGTCCGCCTGCATGGCGAGGCCGTCACCGACGCCGAGCGTCAGGCGTGCGCGCGCTGGCGCGCCACCAGTCCGGCGCACGCGCTCGCCTGGCAACGCGCCGAATGGCTGATGAACAAACTCGGCAGCCTGCCGCCATCGCTCGCCATGCCGGTGCTGGACCGCCCGCGCGGCACATCGCGGCGCGCATTCGTCGCCCGCGTGGCGGCGTGGCTAAGCCTCGTGCCCGCCGGATACGGCGCGTGGCGAGTCGTCGACGCGAATCAATGGACGGCCGATCATCGCACCGCGGCCGGCGAACAGCGCGACATCCGCCTTGCCGACGGCACACAGGTCACGCTCGGCACCGCCTCCGCCTTCGACGTCGACTTCGACACCGACGAGCGCCTGATACGGCTGCGCGAAGGCGAGATTTTCGTCGCAACCGCGCCCGATACCGCAGCGCTCCATCGGCCGCTACGTGTCGGCACGGCACAGGGCATGCTCGAAGCGCTCGGCACGCGATTCGTTGTCCGGCAGTCCAGCGCACGCACCTACGTGGCCGTGATACAAGGGGCCGTGCGCGCGACGCCCGCGAACGGCGGCGCCAACGAATCTCGGGTCGTAGCGGCCGGACAGGAGACGTGGCTGGACACGCGCAATGTCGACCCACCGTCCCCTGCCGACGAATCCGCCACCGCGTGGATGCGCGGACTGCTGCTGGCCGATCGCATGCCGCTCGCCCAATTCGCCAAAGAACTCGAGCGCTATCGTCACGGCCCGGTGTATTGCGATCCGGCGGTGGCCGACCTGCGCGTCTCGGGCGCGTTTCCGATTCCCGACATCGACCGCACGCTGGTGATGCTCGTGTCGACGTATCCCGTCACCGTGCACCGCCGGCTGGCCGGGTGGTGGATCTCGCTGGGGGCGCGTCAGGACGTCTGAGGGCAACGCCCCACACGCTCGCACGCTCACGCGGACAACTACCGAAATAGCGAGCCACCGTGCAGCCGGCAAGAAATTTTCGTCAGGGGTGATACTTTTTCCGCCGTCGATTGGCAATGAGGATGAATCAACACTCTGCTCTCGACAGGATCACCCGAAATGCGCGTCGTCTTACAGCTCTCGATCACCGGCGGTGCCCCGCATCGCAAACCCGTGCCGCCCCGCTCCCTGCCCCTGCTGCGCCTCACGCTGATTGCCCTGGCGATCGGCACCGCGTTCGCACCGGCACCTTCGGCACACGCCGCGACAACGCAGGCGCTCGACGCCGCCGCCGTGCGTCACTACGACATCCCCGCCGGTGCGCTCGGCCGCTCGCTGGCACGTTTCGCGGTGGTTTCCGGCATCGCGCTGTCGTTCGATCCCGCGCTGGCGGACGGCCGCCAGAGTCTGGCGCTCTCCGGCGACTACAACGCCCGCGTAGCGGCCAGCCATCTGCTTGACGGCAGCGGCCTGGAAATCGTGCCGCGCTCCGACGGCACTTACACCGTGCGCCGGGTGCCCGAGGCCGTCGCGGGCGACGCCGACGTCGCGCTGCCCGCCACCAACGTGCACGCCGCCAGCGTGCAGGAAAGTGCGCGCGGCCCCGTGAATGGCTTCGTGGCCTCGCGCAGCACGGCAGGCACCAAGACCGACACCTCGTTGATGGAAACGCCGCAGGCGATCTCCGTCATCGGCCGCGACCAGTTGGACGCGCGCAATGTGCAGACCCTCAACGAAGCGTTGCATTACACGGCAGGCGTCGGCACCTACTACAGCAACGACACGCGCAACGACGCCTTTACCATCCGCGGCTTCAGCGCCGACTACTTGTATCTCGACGGCACCCGCCTCACGGCCGTGGCCGGTCGTGGGCTCGACCAGTGGCGCGTCGATCCCTACCAGCTCGAACGCATCGAAGTCGTGAAAGGTCCGGCGTCGGTGACCTACGGACAAGGCGAGCCCGGCGGCATCGTCAACATGGTGTCGAAGCTGCCGACCGACACCGCACGCGGGCAGGTCGATCTCTTTGCCGGCAACAACAAGCAGTTGGGGATCGGCATCGACACCTCCGGGCCGGTCGATGAGAACGGCACGCTGCTCTATCGCTTCATCGCAAAGGAAAACTACGCGCAGAACCAGGTCGATTACGTGCATGGCACGCGTACGCTGCTGGCGCCGTCGCTGACGATTCGCCCCAACGCCGACACATCGCTCACGCTGATGGCCACCTATCTGCGCGACAACACGATGGACTCGAACAACTTCCTGCCCCGCTTCGGCTCGGTCTCGCCGACGATCTACGGGCAGCGAATCCCGACCAGCCTGATGACGTCGTTCCCCGGCTACGAGAACTACGACAAGACGCAGTATTCCTTCGGCTACCTGTTCGACCAGCGGCTCTCGGAGAACTGGTCGTTTCGTCAGAACTTCCGCTATGAGCATCTCGACCTGAACAATCAGGCGCTGTTCGGCTACGCCCTGTCGCGCGATCAGCAAACGATGTCGCTCGCCGCAATGAATCTGCGCTCGAACTACAACAACGTCGTCATCGACAACCAGTTGCACGGCAAAGTGCAGACCGGGCCGGTGGAACACACGCTGCTGGCCGGCTTCGATTTCGCCAACCAGAATTACGTCGACAACGAGGGGTATGGCTACGGTTACACGCTGAACCTGTATTCACCGGTCTACACGCCGGTGGTCACGCCGTCGTTCAACGACACGCAGATGCGTCAGGTACAGCGTCAGTTCGGGCTGTACGTGCAGGACCAGATGAAGTACGACAAGCACTGGGTGCTGGCGCTCTCCGGCCGTCAGGACTGGGTGAATTCCACCTCGACCGACAATCTGGCGAACACGCGCACGGGCCAGAACGACAGCGCATTCAGTGGCCGTGCGGGCCTGATGTATCTGTTCGACAGTGGCGTCTCGCCATACGTCAGCTATGCAACGTCGTTCCAGCCGGTGGTGGGCGTCACGGCCTACAACGCGCCGTACAAGCCGCTCAAATCGCGTCAGACCGAGCTCGGGCTGAAATACAAGCCGACGTTCATGAACGCCACGTTCTCGGCCGCGTTGTTCGACCTGCGCGAGACCAACGCGCTCTCGGCAGTGCCCGATCCCATGCTTAACGGCAGCATTCAGGTCGGCGAGACGCGCAGTCGCGGCATCGAACTCGAAGGCACTGCCGAGCTGACGTCGAACCTGAAGCTGCTCGCCGCATACACATTGCAGGACGTGAAGGTCATCGCAGGCAGCGCCGTCGACCCGACCGTGGGCAAGACCCCGGCGGCGACACCGCGCAATCTCGCCTCGCTCTGGCTCGATTACACGTTCAACGCCGGTGTGCTTCGCGGATTGGGCGCCAGCGCCGGGGTGCAGTACGTCGGCCCCAGCTACGGCGACACCATCAACTCGTACGAAGTGGGGTCGTTCACCATCGCCGATATGGCCGTGCACTACACGATCCCGCACTGGCGCTTCGTACTGTCGGCGAACAACGTGTTCGACCGCGTGTACGTGTCGCGTTGCGGCAGTTCGACCCGCTGCCAGTACGGCCAGCGTCGTAACGTGCTCCTGAGCGCCCGTTACGAGTGGTAAGCCCGCCGTGCGAGGGGCTTTCCCGCGTATCCGAGGTGGTCGCAGGCCAAGACTTGACCATTCGCGATGGCTTTCGCGCCAGGCATTTTGGCGAGCAGTCATTTGGCGGGCTGATGGATCCTGTCGTCATGCTGGATCATTTCCACATGACGGCACCGACGTTCGCGCCGCATCCGCACGCGGGCATTTCCGCCGTGACCTATATGTTCGAGGACGCCGTCGGCGCTCACGTCAATTACGACTCGCTCGGCAACTACGGCCCGATTCGTCCCGGCGCGTTGCATTGGTTTGCCGCCGGCCGCGGTGCCGTGCATACGGAACAGCCGGAAGGCGACGGGCACCACATCCACGCGTTGCAGATCTTCGTCAATTTGCCCGCTTCGCAGAAATACGACGCGCCCTATGCTTTCGACGTCGCGCCGACGGAGATTCCGGAGGTGTTGGGCGCTGGCGTGCGGGTGCGCGTCGTCTCCGGGTCGAGCAATGGCGTAACGGCGCCGAAAAACGCCGAACTGCCGCAGCCGTTCACGCTGCTGGACGGCTTTCTGACGGCGGCGTGCGTGTTCCGCCACGACCTGCCGCGCGGCTGGAACGCCACAGTCTGCGTGATCTCGGGCCATCTGCACGTCGACGTTGCCGGTGAAGCCCGACAGTTGTCCGCGGGCAACGCCATTGGCATCGGCCTGCGCGCGGAGGCCCCGCACAACGCGCTCGTCATCGCCTTGCGCGCCGATCCCGAGAGCCATTTCGTGATGCTCAGCGGCCCGGCGCTTGATGAACCGATGGCGAAACACGGCCCGTTTGTCATGAATTCCGTCGAACAACTCAACGACCGCATTTCGGCGTTCCGTCGCGGCGAATTCGGCGAGCTGGACGACGAGACCTTCCCCCAGCTCAAGACCTATCGTACGCAGGGTTAAGCCATTTGGCGTGGCGGCTTACGGCGTTGGCGTGGCGCCCGACGCCTCGCCGCAAACCCGCTCCCCCGGTCCGAAGGCGGCGAAGCTCATTACCGCCAGCACCCACGCCCCGAGCATGCCGTACACCATCACCCAGCCGAAGCCGTGAACCAGCGCGGCGTGCACGATCAGCCCCTGCGGATCGGCCGCGGCCAGTTGCGGACTATTCTGCGCGAGATGTTCGAAATTGCCTGCAGCGACTTTCTCCGCCAGCGAGCGTAGCGACAGTGCGGCCGAGCCGGACGCGGCATCGAAGGCACCGGGAAGCGCACTCGCGAGATACGCGCTCACGCCCTTGAGCAGGAGGAAACCCATCACCGCGATGTTGATGGCAAGGCTGATGAGTCGCGCACTCATGTCGATACCCGAGGCCATTCCCGCCCGGTTGGCCGAGACGGCCCCGGTCGCCGCATTGGTGACGGGCGTGTTGGTGAACCCCAATCCCACACCGCAGAGCACACTTCCCGGCAGCATCGTGAGCCAACTGGCGTGCGTCATGCCCGCACCGATTTTCATCAGCAGAAAGCCAAGCCCGATGGTGAACATGCCGAACGGAATGACGCGACGGGCATCGAATCGCAGCGACAAACGTTCCGCGAATGGCGGCACGACCAGCGTCGGCAGCGTGTAGGCCAGCAGCGACAGCCCCGCGTCGACGCTCGAGTACCCCAGCGCCCCCTGAAAATAGATGGGCAGATAGATCATGAACGACCAGTAGCTGAAGTTCATGCCCATCGAGCCGAACATCGCGCCGGAGAACCGGCGAATCCGGAACACGGAGAAATCGAACATCGGCCGCGGGCTGCGCTTCTCGATCCAGACAAAGGCGACGAAGCTCGCCAGCGTCGCACCGGCAATGCCCAACGCGGCAGGACTGCTCATGCCGATATCCGGCCCCTGCGTGATGAAATACACGAGACCGAACGTGGCAAGCGACAGCGTGAGAATGCCAGGAACATCGAGGTAATGCGCATGCGGATCGCGAGACTCCTGCACGCCACTAAACACCAGCGCCAGCGCCACGAACGACAGCACGACATGCACCAGGAAAACCCATTGCCAATCGGCGAGCGCGACAATCATCCCCCCGATGATCGGACCGAAGCCCAGGCCGATGCCGAAGATGATTCCCCACGCGGCGAACGCCTTGCTGCGCTCGCGTCCTTCCCGAAACTGGTGTGAGAGCACCGCCACCTGACAGATCAGCATCGCCCCGCCGCCCATGCCCTGCAAAAAGCGGCTGACGATTAGCACCGGCGCGCTCTGGGCGAGCCCACAGGCGAGCGAGGTCAACGCAAACACCCCGATGCTGATCACGTACACGCGCTTGCGCCCGTAACGGTCAGCGAGCGAGCCCGTGGCCATCAACACGGTCGTGCAGGCCAGCGTGTAGGCGTTCATGATCCATTGAATCTCCCGGAAGTCGGCGTGCAGTACGCGCTCAAGCGTCGAGAGCACCGTGGGCACACTGGAGATTTCGAGGCCGAACATCAGTGACGTCAGGCAGACGGCCGCGAGCGCCAGAGCGTTTTGGGGAGTGCGGGAGAGTGTCATGAGAATCGTGGAAAGAGAAGCACGCCGAGGTACTATACCGGGAATTCAATTCCCGATTACTGACATTTCTTCCCGCAATACGCGCCTTATTGGACCCAATATGACGAACAAGCTCGATGGTGTGGCCGTCTTCGTGCAAGTCATCGAAGCCGGTAGCTTTACGTTGGCGGCCGAGCGCATGCATCTCACGCGCTCAGCCATCGGCAAGGTGATCACACGGCTCGAAGCGCGTCTCGGCGTGCGGCTGCTCAATCGCACGACGCGAAGTCAGACGCTGACCGAGGCCGGGCGGCTCTATTACGAACGCTGCGTGAGAGCGCTGGCCGAACTCGATGCGGGCGCCGCGGAGCTTGAGAGCGGGCTGAACGAGCCGCGCGGCCGCCTGCGGGTCAGCGTGCCGATCGCGTTTGGCCATCAATGCGTGGCGCCGGTGCTGTTCGGGCTGGCGCGTCAATATCCGAGGCTGCAGATCGATATTTCGTTTACCGACCGGGCCGTCGATCTCGTCGACGACAATGTCGATCTCGCGGTGCGCATCGGGGAATTACGCGACAGCACCACGCTCGCAGCACGCCGCCTCGGCACGCAATATCAGAGCATCGGGGCCTCGCAGGCGTATCTGGCGCAGCACGGCACGCCGGTGGACGTGGAGGACTTCGATGGGCACACCGCCATCTCGTACTCGCGCGACGGGACCGTATCGCAATGGCGGATGCTCGACGCCCAGGGCGTCGAGCGGGAACTGCGGGTTGTGCGCCAGCTCAGTCTCGACGACGTTCAGGCCATTGCCGACGCGGGCATTGCCGGATTGGGACTGGTGTACCTGCCATGCTGGTTACTGGAGCGGCATGTGGCGACGGGCAAGCTCGTTGCCGTGCGCAAGCGTTGTGGCGTGCGCGCGCAGGCAATCCATGCGGTGTGGCCCAAGACCCCCTATCTGCCGTCGAAAACGCGCTGCGCGATCGACGCACTCTCCGCCGAAATCCCGAAGCTCAATCTCGACTGACGCCGTGAGCCGGAAGGCCACCCGCCACGCAGAAGCGATTACACCAGCTTCAAATCGGCAAGGCGCGACGCCATCTCCGGATCGCTCGGCTGCTCGTACTTGGCGCTGAACACGGCCACGGCCTCTTCGGCCGACTTCGTATTGCGCAACGCGTCGAGCGCGCCGCTGTACGGCCCCTTCAGCTCCTGCACAATGAAATTGAACGCGTTGCGCGGGCTGCCGACGTCGTCGCCAGTCTTCGCCGCCATCGCCTTCAACCCTTCGAGACGGTCGCCGCTCCACTGACCCATGCCAAAGCCATGCGAGTTGTCGTCGGCGTGGTAGCCGCCCGCGCCGCCAAAGCCGCCGCCTTGTGAGATATCGGCGTTCATGCCGCCGCTCTCGTGATACAGGTTGGCCACAATTCCCTCCGCCTGGAAACGCGGGATGTTGAGGGCGCTCATCAAGTGCGTGACAAACGATTCGGCCATCTGGTGACTCTCGGACGGGCTCAACGCCCGCGCGAGCGCCTTCCCGCTCAGGTCCGAGGCGCCACGGGGGCTGCCCGAATTGCCGCTGTCGGACGGCGTTACATTGCCGCTCTCGGCCGCCCCGCTGTTTCCTTCGGTGCCGGTCGAGTCATCGACCTCACCATCGCCGTCGGCGACATCGCTGTCGTCGTCGACGCCACTGCCATCGTCGACATCGCCACTGCCGCCCGGCATCGCCAGACGTGTTTGCGGAGCACCCGCCCCGCCCACGGGCGACGTGCCACTGTCGTCCGGCGAATGGGAGAGTGCGCGCTGCAACAGCACCATCATCTCCTGCATCATTTGCTTGATTTCCTGCTCGAGATGAGAAATGTCGTCGAGCGCACCCGACAGGTCGTCGTTCGAGACCGGGGAGACGGCAGCGTGGGCTGCCAACGAATTCACTGTAGTCATGATCGTGGGCCTTGCGAGGCGAAGTAGGAACGCGTGAGCCATTGCGGCACAGGAAATCCGGCATAAGGACACAGGCGAGACATCCGGATCCTGTGCGGCGATGGTGCGCCAGACGTATTGATCTGCCTCGGCAAATCGGCACCCATGGCGAAAAAAGCGAAAGCGGAGGCGCAATGCTCAACTTTTTTCGCAAATCGCGACATCTCTTCGCATAGGAATCCTAATCGTAAACCATCGTCTACAGAATCGTTTCCAGCAATGCACAAGGCCCTACAGAACATAACCAGACCGGATCAGGAACCACCGGCAAAACGCGAGACCCTTGTCCCGTCTCGCAGGGAGTACCAGATGGTAAAACGCCTCACGTCCACACCCGCCCCCCACACCGCCAGGCCTGCCGCATCCTCCGCGTCAAGCGGCGCATCAACCGCCACGCCCGCCTCGCGGCAGTTCGACGCCCCGGGCGCGGCGCTGCCCGCCAGGTCGCAAGCGTCGCGCGGCGGGCAGACGGCAGCCAACGCCGCGTCCGGCGAAAAATCACTGGCCTCGCGCGTGCAATCGAAGCTGTTCGCACGGGCTGTCGTGATACAGGCCGGCGTGAGCGGCACATCGCTCACGCGGCATCGCCCGGGCGGCCCCGCCGCAACGCCCGCCCAATTGCCGGGCGATCCGGATCTCAGCCCCGGCGCGCTGCTCACCCTCGCGCAGCAGATGCACGAGAGTCTTTCCCAATCGGAGATCGAGGTCTGGTCGCGCCCGGCGCCGTCACCGGCACGTCAACGGCTCGAGCGCATGTTTCCGTTCCTGTCGGCCGGTCCCACGCGCAATATCGCGCGGCTCAATGTCCACCGCGTCGACGACATCGGTCGTGCCCCGTCCGGCGCGTCGCGCCCTACGCCAACGCAGCCGCACTCAGGTACGGTGCCGGATGCGGTGAAAACGCTCATCGAGCGCATCGATCGCTTGCAGGCCGACCTCGGCGCGGCAATGACCCAGGTGAAGGCAGCCGAGCGGGCGCTTCACGCGGCGACACAGGATCGCGACAAACAAATGCGCCTCGGCGTGGCCCCCGACGCCCCCGCCCCGGCTTTACGGGAAGCCGAGGAAGCCGTGAGCCGCGCACGCGGCGCGTTGGAGCGCACCGTCACGCATCGCGACGCCGCTGCCACGTCGCTGAGTCGCGCCGTGCATAGTCCGGAAGCCCTGATGATCGCGTCGGTCAACTTTCACGAACAGGAAGCCCAGGCGCATACGAAATTCACACTGGATCGCATCGACGATTTCGCTCGTCAAGTGGACGAATGCAAGCGCGAAACGCCGGATAAGCTTGAGCGCATCAAGACCGCGCTGCACGCCGGCAACGACGCCGTGCGCACCCTCATGAACCTGAGCATGCAGGCCGATGCGGCGCGCGAGCACGCAGCCATTGCGCAATCCGAGATCACGCGTCTGAGCGAGAAAATCGCAAAGCTCGCCGCAGGCGAGACCGGTCAGACGCAAGCAGGCGACGACCCTGCGCCGCAAGCCCGGACCTTGCTGCACAAACTGCAAACCGCGCAGGCGAGCTATGAGCGCGCGACATCGGTGCTCACGCGAATCGAGACCGATCACGGCGATCTCGATGCCGCCATCGCCAAAAAGATGGACGAACTGAATCGCCATCTTTCGTCCCGTAGCGAGGTGGTTCGCGACGCCCATCACGCCGATCTGCTGTCCGGCCAGATCGAGGCGCTGCGCCGCGACGCCCCGGCGCAGGCCAATGCCGCGGACAAGCAGCAAAGCGGCGGCGATGCGATCAAAACGCTCAACGACTATATCGCCCAAGTCGGCGCCGCCAACACCTCGCAGTTCTCCCCGCAAGCGCAGGCGCACCTGGCACCGGCACTGCGAACGATGGCCGAGCGCATGCGCGCCCAGACAAGCGCTCCGCTGCCGGACCACGGCGTGGCCGAAATCGTCTCGCATGCGATTGCTACCGTCACCGGCAGTGGCGATGGTGAACGGGCCGCGCGAGCCCTGAACCTGATGGCGGAGCACCCGGCGGCCGACTGGACGCGCCCCGGCGGTGCCGCAAACGAACCGGCGAACGACGTACGCGCGCTGTGCCGCGAATTGGCCAAACTGCCGCGAGGCGCCGACCTCATCCACTATCTGAGTGCCGACGGCGGCAAAGCGCCGGACGCGCAGGTACGACTCGCGCTGAAAGTCTTCTGGACCGCCGACGACGCCCGGGCAAAGATCACGGAAAGCACCGGCAGCGACGTCAACGCGTGGCTCGGCAAGGCCTGTGACGTGGCCGCCGCCAAGCTCGATCCGGGCGCCGGCGAGCACGCCGTCGAGCATGACGACGTGGCACTCGCCGCCTTCCACGCCGTGCGCAACGGTTACACCAGCAATGCGCCAGGTTCGCCCTACGCGCTGCATAACGCGCGCCTGCACAAGGCCTCGGAAAACTGGGTGATGTACGCGAACGCTCAGGCGTCGCCGCAAAAACGTCCGCAAGTGCCCGTCTGGGTCAAGGCCTGGCACAAAGTGTCGCCGCTCAGCGAAAAGACGCCGTTTCGCGCCGGCACCCTCAAGAACGCCAACCGGCTCGGCGAGCGCATCGGATTGAGCCACCCCCGACTGTCGCTCGACCGCGTAGTGAGCAGCAAGATCGACATCGCCAAGGCCAATGTCAAAGAAGCGCGCGAACAACGCCTGTCGCCCCAGGCGCAGGAGACGGTGCTCGTCGCCAATGCCATCGTGTCGCATCTCAGGCAGTTGGAGAAGCACGGTGCACACCTGTCGGAAGTCGCGCTCGGCCCGCACGATCTCGCCGCCGTCAAACGGCGGGTGCGCAAGGCCCACGACGCCGGCACGGCATCCACCGGGAACGCCGCCACCCCGAAAGCCACCCCGCGCGCCTCGGGCAAGCCAGCCGCGATTGCCCTGCCCGAAGCGTTCTTTGCGCTGTTCGACGAACGCAAGTCCGCATACGAAGCGATGGAAGTGATCAACACGACCCTGACTTCGCTCACCCCGCCGAAGGCAAGCAGCGACGGGGAGAAAAGCGACGGCGACGCGTCCGGGCGACGCGATAGCGCCGCCACGGCAAAAGCCGCGCTCGATTACGTTCGCACCGGCAAGCTGTCCGACAAGACCGGCGTGGAGATGCTGCTCAGCAGTTACGTCGAGGACTTCCGCACCGGGCATCGCATCCGCGTGTCCGGTGGCGGCACGGTGGGCGGCGGCGTACCGAAGTTGCCGGTCGTGCCCGCACCCTCGGTCGTCACACCGGTGTTCAGCGCCGAGGCATCGCTCTCGCGGGAGGCGTCGTTGCAGATCGCCATGAACACGCTGAGCCTGGAGCTCTCCATCGGTCAGGTGCAAACGAAAGCCGCCGAAACCACGGTCGGCGCGGCGATCGGCGGCAGCATTGCCGGGCCGGTCTCCGCGCAAGGCACGGTCACCGCCAAGTTCGCCACCTCGCGCACGCAAACGCAGGCGACCGTGTTGCGGCAGCCGCGAACGCCCAAGGACGACGCGAAAACGCGAAACGAAATGCTGGACGTGATTCACAGCACCCTGCAATGGGACAAGCTGGCGCCGAAGAAGGGGCCGTCGTACGCCGATCCGCTCGAAGCGATCTTCGCGCGCCACCCCACCCTCTCGGTGGTGGAACTGCTCGAACAAGGCCGCTCCGACACGACCACTGTGCGCGCGGCGGCCACGCTGCCGGGCGTGAAGCGCAAATCGCACGACAAGGAAACGCAGACACTGGGCGTCGAATTCTCGGTCGCCGGCGAGCACGACAAAACGCGCACGCGACGCACCGAGGCGGGCGGCGGCATCCAGATCAACGCGATGGGCATCAACGCTCAGCAGCGGGTGACGGCAGGCGCGTCCGTGGCGCTCTCCCCTATCGCCAATCAGAGCGTGAAACTCCATGAGAAAGGGGCGTCTGCGCAAACGCAATCGCTGCCGCTGGGCGTCTCGATCACCCGCGACGTTTACTGGCACATGGACCGCAAGGACATCAGCGCGTTTCAGGTCGACGGCAAGTTCGACGCCGACCTTGATCGTTACCATGCAAACGCAAAGGACATGCTCGCCGAGATCGGCGCGAACCGGGAGAACTGGCTGCGGCAAGCCATCTCGAAGATGCCCGCCGACGAGAACGGCGAGAAGAATACTCTGATGAACCGCATGCGGGCCGCGACGCAATTGGAAGCCTTCGAATCGGCGGTGCGCGACATCGACAGGAACAACAAGCTCTGCCACTTCCAGATCAACTACAGCCTGTCGCCCCATATCGGCCCGTGGATCGATAACCTGCGGGCGCTGGCCCAGCAGGCGCAGGCGCGCGGCGATCACGAGACCGCCAACAAGGCGCGCAACGATATCGATGCCGTTCTCCAGATGCCCGGCGCCTGGCACGCCACCCGACTGGCGGTGCGCAAACGTGTCAAGGAACAGCAGGCGTTCGGCTTGCGCAGTTTCGTTCGCCTGCAGGCGACACGCGGCGCTGAAGGTCAGCAGACGCTGGCGCAGTTCCCGCCGCCCTGAGCACTTGGCGGCACTGGCGGCACTGGCGGTGCGCTAACGCGCCGCCGGTGCTGCAGCAGAACCTGCGCTCGCGCCGCCCGGCGTCGACAGGCTTTGCATCAGCGCCGAGAACCCATGCAAGTGGAGTGCGTCACGAACCTGATCGGCGACGGCAAGCGTCATGGTGGCGAGCATCAGCACCCCGATAAACCCGCGCACCGGCTGACTGAGAGACGAAGGCTCCAGTTTACCGGCGGCACGCGCGACGATGCCCAGCCCGACATCCACCAGCACCAGCGCCAGCATGATCGGGGTGGCCAACCGCACGGCCGTATCTGTCACCCCGCCGCCGGTCGCAATCGTCAGCTCGATCGCGCGCGTCTGAAAATCCGGCAGCGTAGACGCGAGCGGCCACCAGTGGAACGACGAGAACACCACGCCGAGCACCACCGGCATGCCGCCCGCGACATAGAAGAGCGTGGTGGCGAGTTGCAGCAACAGATTCGACACGGGGGTGCTCTGATCGCCCTGCTGGGGGTTGGTCATCTGCACACTGTTGAAACCGGTCAGATCGTCGATGATCACGCCTGCGCTCTGCGCTATCCAGAAAATCGACGCGCTGGCGTAGCCGATCAGTAACCCGATCAGGCTTTCCTTGAGCGTGAGCATGAACAACATGCCGGCTGACAGTCCGTCGAAATCGGCAGGCGACTGCCCCGCTGCGATAAACCCCGTTAGCAAATAGACGATGCCCGCGCGAGCCAGACCGGGAATAGCCTGCGAGCCGGTCGGCGGCAACACGAGGAAGAGCACGAGGACACGAATGCTGGACAGCGCAATCATGTAGAGCAAGCCTTCCACATTCGCATGCAGCCCCTGCATGGCGTTGAAGAACGAAGTGAGATCGAGCATGGCGAGCGATAGGGAACGATTGGCTGAACGCCAGGGCGTTGCGAGCATCAGGCGCGTGATGAACGTTGTGCGCGCCGACGCTGACGATAGATGCGCGCCGCGGCGACCTCCCCGCTCTCGTCGTCGAGCGCCATCTCGGCCGCCAACGCAGCGTCGCGCAGCAACGCATCGCGCGCCTCGACGCAGGCGTCGCGCGAGGCCTGCGCCCGGTGCACGTCTTGTTGCGCAGTGGAAACGCCGGTTTGCGCGCAGACGACACGCGCCTGCGCCCGCGCGCACTGCTGCGTGGCTTGCGCAAGCCTATCGGCCTGTTCTCGCAGACGAATATCGTGGCGCAGCCAGTCTTCCGGCAAGAACACCGGATTGTCGTGAATGGCGCTGGCCCACGCGGCTCGGGTGTCGTCGAGGGTCGACGCGGCGGCGGCGCGCTGTGCGTCGGCCGTCTGAGCCATCTCCTGCGCGCTCGCCAACACCGCGCGCGCCTGCGCGAGCGCCGACTCGGCACGCTCGCAATGGCGCGTCTTCACACGAACGACGCTCGACCATGCGCGCAAACTGGCGGCCATCGCTTAGCCTCCGTAGGCGTATTGCACGACGGTGGAGAGTGTCTCGTCGAAGGGCGTGAGGTCGTCCACACGCTGACCGAGGAACGCTTCGAGCGCGTCGTGATGCGCGAGCGCTTCATCGCTCAACGGATCCGCGCCGCCCGAGTACTCGCCCACCTGCAACAGCGTCTCGATCTCGTTGTAGCGCGCGAGCAGCTTGCGCATATGCCCGGCACCGGCCTGATGATCCGGATGCGCCACCAGCGACATCACGCGGCTCAGGCTGTTGAGGATATCGATGGCCGGGTAGCGATTTCGTGCCGCGATGTCCCGCGACAGAATCAGGTGACCGTCGAGAATCCCTCGCACTTCTTCAGTCACAGGGTCGCTGCCGGATTCGTCTTCGGCCAGCACGGTGTAGAGCGCCGTGATCGATCCGGTGCTGCCCATGCCCGCGCGTTCGAGCAGTCTCGGCAATTCCGCGAAGATCGACGGCGGATAACCGCGCCGCGTCGGCGGCTCGCCTGCGGCCAGGCCGATTTCGCGTTGCGCACGCGCGAAGCGGGTCAGCGAGTCCATCATCATCAGCACACGCAGCCCGCGGTCGCGAAAGTATTCGGCCACGGCCGTGCCCACATAGGCGGCCTTGGCCCGCTCGACGGACGAGCGATCCGACGTCGCACAGACCACCACCGAGCGACGCATGCCCTCGGGGCCGAGCGTCAGCTCGATGAATTCGCGCACTTCGCGTCCGCGCTCGCCGATCAGCACGATCACACTGATGTCGGCTTCGGTGCCGCGTGCGAGCATGCCGAGCAATGTACTTTTGCCGACACCCGCCGCAGCGAAGATACCCACGCGCTGCCCTTCTCCGAATGTGGTCAGGCCGTCGATGGCGCGCACCCCCGTTGCGATGGGCGTATCGATCATGCGCCGGTGCATGGGGTCCGGCGCATTGGCGTGAATGGAGATGGACTCGCTCGTGCGCAACGGACCGAGGCCGTCGATCGGCTCGCCTAGTCCGTCGATCACGCGCCCGAGCAACGCGTCGCCCACACCGATCGAGAGCGGCTTTCCCGTGCCTGCCACGCGCGTCTCGCGCGACAGGCCGATCATGTTGCCGAACGGCGCGAGCAGCAGACGGTCGCGGCTGAAGCCCACGACTTCGGCGCGCTGCCGGACCGTGCCATCTTTGTCCAGGAGCGTGCATAGCTCGCCGAGGCAGGCGTCGAGGCCCGTCACCTGAATCAACGTGCCCGTGACCTCCGCGATCTTGCCGAAACGACGGCCGAACGGCAGCGCGTCGACAGCGTCGCCGAACCAGCGCTCGATTGGCGGTGCAGCAGGGGTAGCGAGGGGCGGCAGCGGGTCGTTCATGTTTGCGTGTCTTCCTCGGCGGAGTCGGCGTAGGCTTCGCCCTCGTTGACGGCGTCCACGCCGCCGGCGTCATCCGTATCTATCGATGATTCCGCCATCCGCTCGACGGCGCCCGCCAATGCGAGCCGCAACGCGTCTAGCTGGACCGACAGGCTGGCGTCGAGAATGCCGTCGTCCCATTCGCACTGGCAATCGCCGGGCTGCGCGCCAGCATCGGGCAGCACATCGAAACCACCCCGCCAATCCGTGGCGGCGGCCATCTCGATGAGTGCGGCGCGCGTGAGTTCGAGGTCTTCAGGATGCACGCGCAGAACCAGATGCGTCTGCTCGTCGATCATGCGGTGCAAGGTCGTCACGACTGCGCGCAACCGCGCGTCTCGGCCCGCCTCGCCGACCATCTGCTCCACGGCGCGGCAGACAACGCCCGCCAGGCGCTCGCCCATGCGCTGCATCGCTTCGTGCTTTTCCATCACGCGCGCTTGCATCGCGGCGTGCGCGTCTTCGATACCCTGTGCGAAACCCGCCTCACGTCCCGCCTGCTCGGCTTGCGCGTGGCAAGCGCGCGCTTGCTCGTCGATCTGCGCGGCGCTCGCCCGAGCGTGCGCGACAAGCGATGCCGCTTCTTCACGAGCGCTATCGAGCAGCGCTTGCGCTTGCCTGAGCGCGGCGTCGATGTCCATCGCGCTCGCGACTTCCTCACGACGCAGCACCGGGTGGTCCCACCCTACGCGCGGAGCATCGTGAGACGGCAGATTCAGCCAGACGATCATAAGAATTCGGGCAGAAGTGAAGGCAAATCGGCAAAAAAGCGTGCCGACTCGCGCGTTATGGCGATGATGTCGGCGCTCTCATCCAAGGCCGGCACCTGCGGCCAATCGTGGCGCAAGGACAAGAGATAGACCAACGAGGGATCGTCGATCCCGCCGGGGTGACGCAACCGGGCAAGCCCGTCGGCCGCCAGTGCGTGGGCCGTCAGTTCCGCAGGCCAATCAGGCTCTACCGCCCCCCGAACCGGGGCAAGCGCAAGCAGACGAGACAAGCCATCGGCGCCCACGGCGCTGCGCAGCGCCGCGAGACGCTCGCGATCCACACAACGGCGCACCTGCGAGCCGCGCGCATACAAGGCACGCAGGGCCAGCCCCCGTGAACACAACGACGCCTCACAGACAGCCAACCGCGCAGCAGGCGACAGGAACGTGGCGGACGACACCGTCATGTGCCCGGCCATGCCACGCCACGCGCCCAGGCCCGGTGTCGACTGCACTGCGCAGACCGTCGATAAACGTTCGGCCACTTCCCGCAAACGCTGCTCGACGTTTCTCAACGCGCCCAGCAGCACCTCAATGGGAACGTCGGCCATCGCTGCCGTGGCCTGCGTGTCGGCGAATGCGCGTCGCCCGCTCATGGCTGGGCCGGCGCACCGGACGCGGCGTCTGCGCCCTCAGATGCCGACGCATCGCTATCGCCTCCCCGCCGCGCGCCGAACTTCCTGCCCAGCACGGCTGCGATACGCGTGCGCAAGACAAAGCCCGCGACGCCGAGCCCGGCCAGCAGCACGCCTGCCAGCGCCGCCAGCGCCCATGGCGGAATGCCGCCTACGTCGCGTCGGCGCACGAAATCGGTGTTCGCTGTGGCGGCGGGCACGAAGGTCACGCTGACGTTCTCGTACGTCAGTCCCTCGACGCTGTGCATCACGAGATTCTTGATGTTGGGCGTGAGCGAGGCGACATCCGTATTCGACCGATAGGTAATGAAGACCGCGGCCGACGACGGCTTGACCACGGTCGAGAGCGGGTCGTTGTTCGGCAAGACGATCTGCACGCTTGCGTACGACACGCCGTCGATGCGCGAGAGCATGGCCGAGAGCTGCTGCGAGACCCCATAGATGAAGCGCACGCGCTCCTCGGTAGGCGTCGAGATCAGCCCGTCCTTCTTGAACATGTCGCCAAGATTCACGTACTTGTCGTGGGGCAGACCATGCGCGTGCAGCACCTGCACCGCAGCGGCAAAGTCATCGTCTGCCACGCTCACGGTCCAGGACTTGCCGTTATCCGGCGACTGCTTGTCTGAGCGGATGCCCTGCTCGTACAACACGGTGAGCATATCGTCGGCGTCGCTCTCGCTCAGTTGCGAATAGAGCTGCTTGTTGCATCCGGCGAGCAGCAACACCAGTGCCAGCGCCAAAAGACCCGACTTCATGCGCCCGCGAGGCGCAACGGCTGCGGTCATGTCACTGGTTCTTCATCAGGTTCTGCACAGCGCCTTTACCGCCCTGTGCGAAGCCCACACCCAACTCGATGCGCGCCATCGTCTCTGCCATCTCGAACTGCAAGCGCACCATATTGGCCGTGAGTTCGCGCGTATCCATCTCGCCCGCTTCGGCCTGAAAGTGCGCCACGTCAGCAGACACACGGTTCACGGCATCGTCCTGAGTCGCCACCAACTGCGCTGCAACGGAGGTGTGCACACCACTCACGCCACTGGGGCGCTCCAGCGCCGCCTTCGCCATCGACTGTTGAAAACGAGCCTGGGCGTCGAGCGATGCGGGCGGGGGCAACGCCGTCGCACGGGCATCCGGCGCGTGCGTTGGGGCCGGCAAGGCATTCGCGCCCGTGCCCGGCCCGATGGCCGTTGCAGCACCCTGAGCGGCCAGCGCGGCGACGGGAGGAACAGGCTTCACGGACATGAGGACCATGGCGAACGGGATGTGGAAGAACGGTGGAGAGAAAGGCCCGGTGATGTCCGGGCGCAGAAAACTCGCTCAGGCGCGCATGAAATGCATGGTCGCGAACGGCGAGATATCGCCCGCCGTGGCTACCGGCTCGGCCTCTTTACGCTTGCCCATGAGCAGGCTGACCAGATTCACCGACTCCTGATCTTCGTTGCGCGCCAGCACCTCATTGGCGTAAATGCGCCACGACGGATCACGCAGCGAGAACAGGCAGATGGCCGTCAACGCGCTCACATAGGCACCGTACGGCGAGCGAAGCGGCTGGTTTTCCAGCTCGCGCAGCAGTTGCGTCGCTTCGGTGTATTTCTTGCGGCCCATCAGCAGCCACACGTCGTACACATGCAACTCGCGAAAGCGCGGACGCATGACGTGCAAAGCGGCAAGCAGACGTTCGGCCTCGCTGAGATATTCCTTGTTGACGCTCGTCACGAGCAGTTCGATAAGACCGGACACCAGATTGTCCGGACAGGACGTCAGTTCGAGCACGCTCGCCTCCATGGGTAGATACCGCGCCAGCGAGCCTCGCACGCCAGCCATATGCCATCCACGATAGCCCTCTCGCGGGTGAGGCGACGTAGCGCAATGCGAACAATCGTCGCCCCGTGCGAACCCCCTCGCCTCAAGGTGGCGATCCTCATCTTCGGCCCGTTGGCGGCTTCGCCATGCGCGTCGCGACTTCGCATTGCCTGCGAAACGGCGTGTCGGCATCGACCACCATCCTGCCCATGTCCGATGAAAAGACCGAACAGCCCACAGAGAAGAAGCTCGAGAAAGCGAAAGAGGACGGGGAGTCGCCCAAGAGCACCGACCTTCCCGCCGCACTGCTCTTTCTCGCGGGCGCCGCTGTGCTTGACTTCGCCCCCGGTTTTCAGGGCGAACACCTGCGTCAGATGTTCGTGATCGCGTTCGACGTCGGACACACCAGCACGCAGGGATACGACGTCTTCGACGCCATGCGCGTCATCGCGATTCAGGCCGGCTGGGTACTGCTGCCGATGCTCGCGCTCGCGTTTCTGGTGCCCGTCATCGGGCTGCTCGCGCAGGTCGGCGTCAACATCACGTTCAAACCGCTCACGCCGAAGTTCGATGCGATCAACCCCGGCGCGGGTCTCAAGCGCATGTTTTCGCTGCGCTCGTTCATCGACCTGATCAAGATGACGATCAAGGCGGTGGTGCTGGCGGCGGTGCTCTACAAGGTCACGTGGCTGCTTATGCCGGCCGCGGCGGGTCTGGTCTATCAGACGACCTTTGCCGCCGCGAGCATCGCCTGGACCCTGCTGTGCCGTTTCATGGCGGTGGGTGGCTTCATCACGCTGCTGCTCGGCGTGGCCGACTACGGCGTTCAGCGCTGGCTGTTCATTCGGGATCACCGCATGACGAAAGACGAGATCAAGCGCGAAAGCAAGGATTCCGAGGGCGATCCGGAAATCAAGCACAAACGCAAAGCGTTCGCGAAGGAGCTGCTCAACGAACCGCCGAAGGCGTCGCTCTCGCAAGCGAACGCGCTTGTCGTGAATCCGACGCACTACGCCGTGGCCATTCGTTACGCCCCGGAAGAACACGGCCTGCCGCGTGTCATTGCCAAGGGCCTCGACGACGACGCGCTGCGCATGCGCGCCCACGCCGAAGCCATCGGCGTGCCGATCGTGCCCGCCCCGCCGCTGGCGCGTGCTCTCTATGAAGTCCCCCTCGGGGACGCCGTTCCGGACCCGCTCTTCGACGCGGTCGCCGAAGTGCTGATCTGGGTCAGCCAGCTCTGCCCGTCGCAAGGCGCGGGACTGCCCGCATAAGGTTCATGCCGATATGAAAGCCAACGTTCATCGCTATTCGGGCGAAGTCGCCATCGCCGCCCTGATCGTGGCCGTCGTCGCGCTCATGATCCTGCCGCTACCCACACTGCTCATCGACATGCTGCTCTCCGTGAACATCACGCTGAGCGTGGTGCTGCTCACGGCCACCATGTACGTGCCCAGCGCGACATCGCTGTCCTCCTTCCCGTCCTTGCTGCTCTTCACCACTCTTTTGCGGCTGTCGCTGAACATTGCGTCGACCAAATCGATTCTGTTGCACGCCGACGCGGGACACATCATCGAGAGCTTCGGCGAGTTGGTCGTCGGCGGCAACCTCGTGGTGGGCATGGTCGTGTTCCTCATCATCACGACCGTGCAGTTCATCGTGATCGCCAAGGGTTCCGAGCGCGTGGCCGAAGTCGGTGCGCGATTCACGCTCGATGCCATGCCCGGCAAGCAGATGAGTATCGATGCCGACGTGCGCGCGGGCAACCTGACCGGTGAGGAAGCGCGCAAGCATCGCGCGCTACTCGCCGTCGAGAGTCAGTTGCACGGCGGCATGGATGGGGCGATGAAGTTCGTCAAGGGCGACGCCATTGCAGGACTGGTCATCACCATGGTCAACATCGTCGCCGGCATCGTGATCGGCGTGACGTACCACGGCATGACGGCAGGCGAAGCCGCCTCGCGCTTTGCCGTGCTGTCCATTGGCGACGCCATGGTGTCGCAGATCCCGTCGCTGCTGATCTCGGTGGCCGCCGGCGTGATGATCACGCGGGTGGCCAACGATCACGACAAGCCGCGCTCGCTGGGCATGGAGATCGCCGCGCAACTCTCCACCAGCCCGCGCGCGCTGTGGACAGCCTCGATCCTGCTGTGCGGCTTCGCGCTCGTGCCCGGCTTTCCGTCGACGATCTTCATCGTGCTTGCTTCGGCCATCTTCGTCGGCGGACGGGCCGTACGCGCCCATCTGCAACGCAATGCGCGCTCCGACGGCGAGGCGCTCGCCTCGTTGCAGCGCGAAGGCGCGAAGAAGCTCGCGGGCAACATGCTGCGGCACGCCCCGTCGTTCGCCGCGCCGCTGGCCGTCAAACTCTCGGAGAATCTCGGCGCGCAAATCGATAGCACCGTGCTCAACGACGCCTTCGAGAAGGGACGGCGCGCCGTCACCGACGAACTTGGCCTACCCTTCCCCGGCATTGTCTTCTGGGTCGACGACAGCTTCTCTCCCGACGAATTCGAAGTGCTGATCCACGATGTGCCGGTCGCGCGCGACGTTTGCAAGCCCACCTCGGGCGCATCGGGAGAGTCAGGCGGGCCGGGGGAATCGCGCGAAGTGCAGATCAGCCAGTGCGTCGTAGCGATGCTCCGGCGTGAAGCGCGCCTGTTCATCGGCGTTCAGGAAACGCAGTGGATCATGGAGCGCGCCACGCCCGATTACCCCAATCTCGTGACGGAAGTACAGAAGGCGGCGCCGGTTCAGCGTATTGCAGAAGTGCTGCGTCGCTTGCTCGAAGAGCAGGTGCCGATCCGCGATATCCGCGCCATCATGGAAAGTCTGGTGGCCTGGGGACCGAAGGAGAAGGATCTCATCATGCTCACCGAGTATGTGCGCAGCGATCTGGGCCGGATGATTGCGCACCGGGCGGCACAGGGGCAAGGTCGCCTGCCCGCCATCGTGCTCGATCAGACACTGGAGCAGACGATCCGTCAGGCGATCAAGCCCACGCCCGCGGGCAACTTCCTCACGCTGGAGCCGCATCTCATCGAAGCCATCGTGCGACGTCTCGCCGAGCTGGCCACCGACACGCCGCCCGAAAATCTCGCCGTGGTCACCGCTGCCGACATCCGCCGATACTTCCGTCGCCTGATCGAGAAGCGATTTCACTGGATCAATGTGTATTCGTTTCAGGAACTCAACGGTGAAGTCGATCTGCGCATGGTCGGCCAGTTGTCGATCTGACGCGCTCAGGAACGGAAATCATCATGAACCATCGGACACGGCTTCACGGCGCGATACTCCACGCACCGGCGCAGGATGAAGCCCGCGCGAGCGAGCCACCCGCCGCCAGCACGGTTGCCGACGCCGATACCGCCGGGCGATTCCGGCAATTGCTGGCGCGCCACGGGGCGGCGCAAGACGTTCCGCAGAGTACACCGCAGGAAAATCTGGACGCGCCGGCCGATAGCGCCAGCGAGACCCTTCCGTGGGGACAAAACGAGCTTCGGGAACGCATGATGGCGTCGGCGGACAGCCCGCTTGCCGCGAAAGGCATGCCTCATCGCCATCGCCGTTCGCAGGCACGACGTGCGGGCCCATCGGGAATATCCAGCGCCCGAGCGACAACGTCGCAGGTCGCCGATGAGCACAGCGACGATGCCGACCACAGTGCCGTCGAATCACCGGTGGGTCGTTCGATGTTGCCGAGCAGCCAGCAATGCTTCCACGACGACACCGTACCGGCGCGGGTCGACGATGTCGCCCCTGCCGTCGAAGCGACACGAAATACCGATGCCGTGGATGCGTCGGCGCTGCCCGCCGTCGTCGACACCGTGACGCACGCGCTGGTATCGCTCGACGCATCGCGCCTGCCGGGCGTCGCAGATCGTCATGCCGAAATGCCGCGTGAGATCACGTTGACGCTGGCACCGTCGGTGCTGCCCGAGACGCGCCTGCACCTTCAACTTTCGGCGGGCGCGCTATCGCTTCGCTTCGAGACGGATCACCGTCAATCGGCCACCCTACTCTCGAATCGGGCGGCGGATCTCGCGCAGCGCATTTTCCGCCGCACCGGTCGTGCCGTCACCGTCAGCCTGAACGGCGACGCACTCGCTGGCAGCCACCGAACCGTTTCATGAACCCGACGCCGCATTGCCCCACGCCCCCGGTGCCCTCACCCCTCCCGCTACGGCACTACAGCGCCACGCTCGCCAACGTGGCGCGTTGGCTGCTGCGCGACACGACATTCGGTTTGCAGGTGTTGACGGGCCATGCCGTGCTGACCACCGGCGCGCTGGCCCGTATCGTGCTCGGGAGTTCATTGGGGGAAGCACGCTTGCGCGTCGATTTGTCTGCGGCGCCCGCGTTGGCGGCCATCGTGCGCGATCCGGACCCGTTGCGCGCCCGCCTGCTCTTCAATCTCTATCTCGACGTCCATCTCGCTGCGCTGCGCCGGGCGGGCATGCCCGGCCTTGTCGTACGAGACTGCGCATGGGACGACACCCCGCTCGCAGACGGCGCCCTGCCCATTGCAACGCGAGACGGCGAGATCCCGGGCGTGATCGAGTCGCTCGACGAGCGGTTCGCCACGGCACTCACGTGCATCGCCCTTGGCGAAAAGCCGCCGTCGCGCAACATCTCGCAGGCCATTGCCGCACTGCGCCTGCCATGCCGGCTTTGTCTCTCGCGCCAAAAGATCGCGGTGTCTCTGCTCGCGTCGCTGCGCCCCGGCGATGTGCTGTTCGGCTGGCACGAGCCGCTGACGGCAGCCCCGTCAGGCGGCACGGCCGTGACCGTCTGGCTACCCGACGCCTACGCTACCCGCGCGAGCGGATGGACGGCGCGCGCCACCCGTCTGGGCTCTACCCTCACGCTTACGTCCCCTTTTGCCATGACGACTGATTTCAACGCTGACCTGCCCGAAAGTCCGTTCGACGGGCTTGTCGTTCCGCTGCTTCTCGACATCGGCACGCTCGATCTGCCGCTCGCCGACATCGCCCGGATGCAGCCCGGCTACCTGCTGGAACTCCCCCGCGCGGCCGTGAGCGCTCAAGTGCGCCTGAGCGTTCACGGGCAAACCGTGGGGCACGGCGAGTTGATCGCGATTGGCGAGCATCTCGGCGTGCAGATCATGCACAGGGAAGCGGTGCATGAACACCAGCCTTAACTTCGCATCGCTGCTCGTCACGCTGCTGGCGCTGGGCCTGCTGCCCTTCGTCGCCATGGTCGTGACCTCATACACGAAGATCGTGATCGTGCTCGGGCTGCTGCGCAACGCCCTCGGCGCGCAGCAAGTCCCGCCCTCGACCGTCACCAACGGCATTGCGCTGATTCTGTCGTGCTTCATCATGGCCCCCATCGGCATGACGGCCTTCAAGGGGACGAGCGAACTTTCGACCGATGGCAGTGCCAATGCCGTGCAAGTGTTCGACGCCGCACGCGAGCCGATGCGTCAGTTCCTGTCAAAGCACGCGAGCGAGCGCGACAAGGCGTTCTTCCTGCGCTCCGCCCACGAAATCTGGCCTGCGGACCTCGCGGACAAACTCGGCCCCGACGATCTCATCGTGCTCGGGCCGGCCTTCATGACGAGCGAGCTGAGCGCGGCGTTCAAGATCGGCTTTCTGATCTACCTGATGTTCATCGTCGTCGATCTCATCATCGCGAACGTGCTCATCGCGCTCGGCCTGTCGCAGGTCACACCGACGAACGTGTCGATCCCGTTCAAGCTGCTGCTCTTCGTCGTGCTCGACGGCTGGTCCGTGCTGCTGCACGGCCTGATCTCCACCTACAAGTAACGCGATGGATTACGAGAACATTGTCCAGTTGACGACCGGCGCACTGACCGTCTGCCTGCTCGTCTCCCTGCCCCCCGTGCTGACGGCGGCCTTCGCCGGGCTGTTCATCTCGTTCGTTCAGGCCGTGACTTCGTTGCAGGACGCCAGCATCTCGCAGGTCGTCAAACTGATCGTCGTCACTGTGGTGATTCTCGCGACGGCGTCGTGGGGAGCCTCGACGGTGCTCGCGTTCGCCAAATCCATTCTTAACGTGGTGTTCGCATGAAGGCGATCTCGAACCTGCCGGGCATGCCGCCCGTCAGCGTTACCCCGTCCGACGATACGGCGACGTCCGGCCCCCCTTCGCCTGCGACGAACGGCCCTCATCACGCGCATCACCGGCATGCGGCATCGACGAGCAACACGGCCCGGCGTCGCGGACGCGGCGCGCATGATCCCGCCCACGCGCCGGATGCCCACGAGTGGCTCGAAACGCTTCACGAGCTCGCCCAGCATCATCCGTCTGCCCGTCGCCGGAAATCGCATCGTCGCGGCGCAACCGCCAGTGCGGACCCTGGCTCGCAAGATGAAATGGACGCGTCCGACGAAGACGAAGCGCTGATCTGGGAAGCCATCGCCGCGCAGGAGCAGGCGCTCGAGCGCCTCGTCGTGCAAGTGAGCGCGCGGGACGGCGGCAACGAGCGCGATCAGAAGGATCGCGAACGCGAAGGCCGTCGCGAGGCCTCGTTACGCGCGATGAGTCATGCATCGGCTCAGTTGTCTGCCCCGTTATCCTCCCCCAATAGCGACACCGGCCATACCAGCGACGACGCACGGCCCACCGCGATACCCGCCCGCACGCTGCATCTCGCCCCGAGCGAATTCGCTCGAACGACCTCGCGTACCGCCATCGACGCCGGCGCCAGACCCGCTTCGCAGGAGGAAATCAGCGCCATGGCGGCGCGTGAATTGTTCGCGCTGGGTAATCGTTATCGGTCGTCGCGAAACACCTCGATGCCGGGTGAGGCGCTGATGGAAGCGACCCGCATTATCGGGCGCGCCCTCGCCATGCCGGTGGCCGGTGGCCCGGCCTCGCGCCGCTATGCGACGCTGCGCGCCGTGAGGCATGCGTTGGTGGAAGCCATCCGTCGGGCGCCGCCCGGGAGCATTGCGCAAAGCGGTCGTCAAACGCACGCTTCGCGCGCCATTGATCGTCAGGATGCCTTTTTGTTGCTCCTTCCGCTCATGATGCTCGGTCTCGCCGCCCCCGTTCGCTCGTCGCAACTGGGCGTGCGTCAGGCACGTCAGCAGGCAATGACGCGTGAGCGTCTTCCCGTTGCCGAAGGACTTCGCAAATGACCCAACGAATTCGGATTCTTACCGGAACGCACGCAGGCGCTCAGATAAATTTGTTTGCAAGCAGTACCGCAATAGGACGCAGCGAGCAAGCCGCCGTGCAGCTCAGCGACTGGCCCGGCGCCGATGGCATTCTGACGTTGCCGGGCGACGGCTCGATGTGGCTCACGCTGATGCGCGACGATGGGTCGCCGCAAACGGTGGCGCTGCTTGAGAAGGTGCCGGTGCGGGTGGGCGACATCGTGTTCTGTCTCGGGGTCGACAGCGATCTCTGGCCGACCGACGCAACGCTGCTTCAACGGCATTTCGCCAGCGCGCAGCGTGCCGAGGCAACGAGCCATGCGCCGGTGGCAAGCGAGCGGGTGAGCGTGCGGCGTGTGTCGCGGCGGGGATGGCGAGGCGTGTCGCTCGCCGTGGTGGTCGCCGTGCTGAGCGCAGGCGGATGGGCCTGGTTCGGTGTGCGCGACGGCCGTGCCGTCGCTGCGCCGGAAATGCGCGGACGGGCGATGTCCGTCGATGCCCCGCTCGATGCCGTACGGGCCGTGATCGGCAGTCTCGGGCTGCACGATCTGAACGTGCAACGGCAGGGCCGCCGGCTTGAGGTCAAGGGCGTGGTCGCCACAGCGGAACAGGCCGCCACGCTCAGCCACCGGCTCTCGACGCTCGATGCCGAGGGCGTCGACATGCGGGTGTTGGTGGCCGCGCAGGTCGCAGAGGATATACGCGCGCTACTCGGCGAAAGCGCCGTGACCGTGCAATACCTCGGCAGCGGACGATTCGGCGTGTCGGGGGCGGTGGTCGACATGGACCGCACGAAGGCGCGTCTGGCGCAGGTGCAGCGAGATTACGCAGGCGCCATCGCCGGTATCGACGTGTCGCTGAGCGCGAGTGCAGCACCGCTGCGCAACGTGAGTGCGATGCTCGATTCGCCCGAGGTGCGTTACGTCGAACAGACCGACGGGACGAAACGTTTTTTGCTTGACCCACAGTAGCGCGACAAGCCGGATCCACTGCGTGGACGCATGACGCATCCGGTATTACGCAGAGAATCGAGAAACGGTCATCACGATTTAGGAATACGAATATGTTTGAATCGATTACGCCGGAAGTCGGCGCGGCACTGGACAAGATCAACGACATCGTGGCGACGAATCCGCTCGATGCACGCATCGAGGCCAGTGTGGCCACGTTGCACGAAGTCGCGCAGTCGGTCACGCAGGCCGCAGTCCAGTGCGCCGAGCCGCTTGCACGCAATGAGGGGCATAAGGTCGCAGACGGCCTGATCGCCGCCGCCATCATCTGCAACAAGCTGCGTGGCATGTAAGGCCGCAGGTAAGGCCGCATATAGCGCGGCATCCAGGATTTCGACGACGGCGCTCGCATGCGACGTTCGTCAACCGGGTAGCACCCTACCGGCGGGTAAGCCGGCAATCTCACTATTGTTCGGTTCGAGTCGAAACAGGAGTTCTCTCATGAGCAAATTCAGCAGTGGCGCAAACGTAGGCGCATCGTTGGCAGGCGCCGCCGGTGCAGCAGGCAACACCGGCATGGACACGGCGGGCGCGATCGCACAGATCAACGCAGCCGCCGAAGCCGAAAACGAGATCAACCTGGCAACCACCTACGCGCAGCTGCGTGAAGCGGGTCCCAAGAACATGAAGAGCCTGACGCAGGGGTAATCGCGCGACGCTTGCCCGCTGCAATGCCGTGCGGACGCCTCGGGCGTCCGCACGTTCGTTATACGGCGCGACGCTCGCGTCGGCCACTTCGCCCCATTCGTCACTCGCGCCCTCCGCCCTGCGGCCAAGCGATCCCCCTTAGCCGATGAGCCTGGAACGCCGCAACGAACTACTCGCAGAGCTATGCGGACTGCTCGAAATTCCCGACGTGAACGGCATCGTTCAGGCCGGGCGGCTTAACGTCAACGAGTTCGAGGTCGCCGTCGACTTCTTCGAACAGGACCCCGACGCGATCTATCTCGACTTCGAGTACGGGATTGTGAGCGGCGGCCGGACGTTGCGCATCTACCGCCTCATGCTGGAGGCGAACCTCACCGTCTACGCCCAGGATCAGGCACAGCTCGGCGTGAACCCGTCGACCGGCGGCATCATTCTGGTCGTGCGCGTGCCACTCGGCAGCGATGTGGACGGCAGCTATCTCTGCGAATTGCTCGATCACTATGTCGAGCACGGCCGCTACTGGCAGGACAACATCCTCCAATCGTCGGACGACATGTTCGACCAGATCGCCAGCGGCGAATATCAGTGGATTCGGGCCTGATTGCGCGACGCACTGCCTCAGTGCTTCACGTCTCGCGGACCGTCGAGCCGGTAGCCGGACGCATAGACCGCTCGCAGCGCCACCGGTCCGCCGCCCGAAAGTCCGAGCTTGCGACGAAGCTGATTGATGTGGCGCGTGAGTGCGCTCGGCTCGCGCGCGCTTGCCTCGTCTCCCCATATCTTTTCGGAGATTCGAGGACGGCTCAGCACCGCCCCGGGGTGCGAGAAGAACAGCCACGCCATGGCGAACTCGTACGCGGTCAGATGGATGATGCTGCCCTCGCGCGTACATCGGCAATTGGCCCGGTCGAAGCGGTAACCACCGTACTCGATGACGGTCGCTTCGAGTTCGTGTGTTCGTCGGCGCGCCACGCAACGCTGCGCGCGCGCCTGCAATTCGTCGAGCGACAGCGCGCCGACCACGATATCGTCGACGCCGCAGGACAACGCGTCACGCATGACCGTGGCGCAAAGGTATTGCCCCGTCACCAGAATCGGCAGGTCGTGACGCGCGTGGCAATCGCGCCATGTGGCAAGAAAGGCGATGGCTTGCGCGTCGGTGTCGGCATCGATGACGACCAGATCGGCGTTGGCGCGCAAGGAAAGATGACGAATCAGCTCAATACGGTTGTCGAAATCGACGACCCGGCAATCGTTGGAACTCTGCTCAAGCGCCGAGACAACGGTGCGTAGCGTCTTGCTCCGTGTCAGTAACACGATGACCACACTCAATCCTCAAGTCAGACATCCCCGTAGGTAAATTTGCTGGGGCTGCCGGGTCTATGGCGCGCTCTTTCGGCGCTTATGCGGCAGTCAGCGCGGAACGCCGCGCATTCGTCGCAGCGTGCCGACCTCGGGCGAAGCCTTGGGAAGACGGATCTCGGTTCCAAAAAAAAGCGAGTCCGACCGGTTGGATCGGACTCGCCTGTCGAGGCAGACCATTGCAGTCTGCCCTAGCACTCCTGCCAAACACGAAATCTCAACGGGGTGTCATATTACCTACCATTACGCACGCCCTTGGGGCACGTTGCCCCAAGGGTTGCGCGCGTGCAGGCTTAGCTGTTCTGGTTTTGATTACCGGTCACTGCGCCATAGACCTGGTTCTCCACCTGATCCCTGACGTTGTCCTTCACGGTGTCTTTCACGCCATCTTTCACGCTGTCGGTAATGGCGCTGCGCTCGACCGTATGGCCACCGATCGTCACGGTCTTGCCAATGGCGCTCTCCGCCCCCTTCGTGGCGGCATCGACCGCTGCGCCGACACCCGCTTCCGCGCCCTTCACCAAACCGCTCATCACCGCTTTGCCCGCGCCCGGCGCGACCAGACCGACGGCCGCCGCCCCCAGGCTGATGCCGGCATCGCGTTCGGCCTTGAGGATGTCCTGTTTGCTGCCACCGCCCACGGCGACGGCGGCGACATCCAACTGACCGGAGACGGCTTCGGTGGCCATCGACGCCGCCGAGAAGAGCGGGCCGATGCCCGGGATCTTGCCCAGGAAACTCAGCACCGTGGAGATGACGTCGAAGATCTTGGCGAAGGCATGCAGAATCTTTGCGCCGATGTTCTGAAGCTCGCCGCCCTTCTCTTTCTTCACTGCGGGCTGATCCACCTGGCCAGCCTGCATCGCGGCGAACGCGGCCTGATCGGCTTGCGACACGGGTTTATGCGACGCTGGCGTGGGCGGCGGCGTCTTGCCCCAGGTCGTCGAGTGCTTGATGAAGTTGTTCAGATCGCCGCGCGAAATGTCGCCATCGTCGGCCGCGTGACGCGCCGAGCCGCTGTTGCCGTGCGTAGCGTTATCGAGCATGCCGAAGAGCGCCGGGTCGCCGAGCATCTTTTGCGCCGCCTTGCGCACGGCATCGCTCTGACTCGAATCGCCTGCGATCGACTTGAGCTTGTCGCGCGTCAGATCGCCCTTGCCGAAGAACGCGTTGCTGTTGTCCTGAATCGTCTTGATCGTCTGCGTCTCGTCCGACGTCAGATTGACGCCATGCGAAATATTGTCGAGCAGCGTTCCTCGCTTGATCGAGCCGCCCGTGCCGGCAATCGCCTGCCACTTGTCCGGATTGTCGAGATAGAACTGGGCCGCGGCGATCACCTGCGCCGGCATCTTTCCTTCGCCGCCGGTGCCGTGGACGATGTCCTGCAACGTCTGCTGAGAGACGTTCTTCGGCAGGTAGTCGGAGTACTTGAACAGTTCGCGCTGCGCATCGTCGGCGGTCATGTCGCGCGGCTGCGTTTCGCCGGGCGATGCGTCCGACGGCACATAGTTGTGCGTGAACGACTCGGCTTCCTGCTGCATGTACGCCTGCACTTCCGGGTGCTGCGAGATCAGGGCGGTGATGTCTTGCGGCGCGTAAGCGCCGTCGCGCTTGCCGGTCTTTCCTGCGTCGAGCTTCTGCTGAAGAATCGGGTCGGACGCGAACTGTTGCAGCGCGGCTTTCAGATCCGGCGGCGTGTTGGGGTCATTGATCTTGTCGATGATCCCGGCGGTGTTGCCCTTGAACGTGTCCTGGTGACGCGCGAGCACCGACAGCGTCTGGATTTCGTCGTCCGAGAGCGGCGTGTTGTGATCGGCGACCACATAGTCGGCCAGGTTGTTCTGGTGCGCCACGCCGTCCTTGCCGGCGATCTCATGCTTGAATTGCTCGCCTCCATCGGCCAGCATCGTCCTGGCGGCTGCCTTCAGATCGTGCGACGCGCCTGCGCCGACGCCAGTGCCGTTCGCAATGTCTTGCAGGTCCGACACATTGATGCCCTTGCCCTGCATCGCCGGGTTCGTGCTCATCCAGGCGTCGAGCGTCACGGCAGCCTTGCCGAACGACGGCGAGCCCTTGTTGCCGTCGTCATCGTCATCGTCGTCGCCGGCATCACCATTGGCGTTGCTCGGCACGACCATCATCGACGCCAGCTTGGCCTTCGCGTAATCGGGGTTGTAGAAGCCGCCCGCCGTGAACATGGGGATCGGCTTGCCGTTTTCGTCCTTGACGGTATCCTCGCCGTCGTCACTCGACGTGCCCTTCGCGCCAGAAGCGCCTGATGCGCCTGATGCGCCCGATGCACCTGAAGCCCCCGAGTTGCCTTGGGCACCGCGGGTCTCGGCGGACAAGGTACGCGCGGCAGGGGCCGCATTTCCCTTGGCCCCGTTGGGCACCGCCAGCCCTACGCCGAAGTGCGCGGGTTGTCCGGGCACCGGCGAGTGCTCCGGCGTCTCGGCATCGGCCAGACGGGTCTGCGGCGAACCGATTCTGCCCGCTGCACCGCCGAGCATGCCGGAGATTTCGGTCTCGAGGTCCTTGACAGCGTCCTGCACGCCTTCGAGCGCCGTTTCCAGTCCGGTCAGCGCCGGGGAACTTGTTCCTACACGCATGTTCATCGTTTTTTCACCGTATCGTGACGTCATACCGATCTCGCCGGACCCGCAATGCACTCACTGCGGACTTGGCGGCCTGACGCGATTATCGGAAGCGCATAAGCCACTTGCGGCAGGAATGCGAACTTAGCGACGCATTGACGAAAGGCGAGGAAAGTCGACGATACCAACTCGATAGGATGACTGATTAGTAGCAGCCTACCGGCGCGTCGAAACAGGAAGCGGTGCCACGAAGGTTCGCTGCGCGCCCCGCAGCTTCGCCTCGCTCACGCCGGCCAGTCACGCCCGCGCTACGCTGCAAACTCCTCTACGTCCCCTCAAGGAGTCTCCGTGAGAATTTCGGGAAGTCATTCCTCATCGCATCACTCCGGCGTGCCGGAGCCATCCCATGGCCCATCGGGCAGTCACCACGGCGGGTCGTCCGGCGCCAATGGCGCGCACGAGGGGAAACACAGCGACTCGGGACTGGATCTTCCACCGGTCGGCGGGGCGTCCGGGGCCAGTGGCGCATCGGGGGCCGGTGGCAGCGACGTCAAGCAGGCGCTCGACCAGATGATCCTTCAGCTCGGGCAGAACATTCTGAGCAGCGGCAAGAAGTGGGCCGCACAACTCAAAGCGGACGACGACGACAGTTGAGATCGCGGGCGTCGGTGCGCGAGACAAGCCCTCGCGCACCGACGCGCCGCTCACACGTAGACGTCAGCGAACCGGCAACGGCACGGCACCTGACGGGTCCACCGGCTCGATAGGCCTGGCGGGCTCCACCGTCTCGGTAGATTCAGCGGATGGCGCCATCACAACCGGTGGCACGTTCGCCGCCGCGGCCACAGCAGCGCTTGCCGTTGCGTCGAGACCGCGCCGCCCGTCTTCCAGACCGCCCTGCACTGCGCGTTGCAACGCCACTGCGCGCGCCTCGTCCGCCACGGCCGACCGGGCCGCATCCTGTGCCGAGCCCTGCGGCGTGATGATGCGCGGCGTCACGAGAAAGAGACGCTGCATCTTGTTTGCCGAGTCGTTGCTGTAGCGGAACAGGCCGCCCACCCAAGGCAGTTTGGAGAGGAACGGCACGCCCGAGCCCTGCTTCTCGCTCGAATCGACGGCGTACCCCGCGATCAACAGGCTCTGACCCTCGTTGATCAAGGCTTGCGTGTCGATCGTGCTGTTCGACACGACGGGGAGCTGGCCCACTTGTTCGGTGGTCGACACCCGGCCGTCTTCGATATGCACGCTCAGGCGAAGGTGCGAAGCGTCGCCCTCCCTGACCACCGTCGGCAGCACGCGCAGCGTCACGCCCGCGGAAACGCTGTACAAATCCGACGACTGATAGCCGGACACCGGCACGTAGAAGGTCTTCTTGCTGTCCATCAACGCTTCGACGTTATCGAGCGTGGCGACCTTCGGGCTCGCGTTGATCGTCGCCTGATCGGTTTGCGCAAGCGCGTTGATTCGCGAGAGCAGATACCGGCCCGCATTGCCGAGCACCGCCGTGAAGACGCCGCCCGCCGGGGTGGCCAGCACGCCCGCCTGCGAGGAGATATTGGGATTGCCGAAGCCCTGCGGGTTGATCGAGTCCGGAAAGCCCGCTTGCTGATTCAGGCCGTTGCCCGTTTCGAAGTCGACATGGCTGTTATGAAACCGCCAGTCGATGCCGAGCGATTCCAGCGCGGTGTCCGAGATCTGGATGATGCTTGCGTCGATCTCGATGACCGCCGGACGGGTATCGAGCGACGCGATCAGCGCTTCGAAAGCCGGCATGGCGTCGGCACGCGCACGCACCAGAACCGCATTGGTGCGCGGATCGGGGCGCACGACCGGGCTGTCGAACCCGGCAATATCGCTGTGCGCACCGGGCGGTGGCGGCGTGTTCGCGACGCCGGCTCCATTTCCCGGCGACGCCAATGCACCGGGCATGCCGGGTGGCAGCGGCGTAGCGGGTGCCGCCGGTGCGGCGCCCGGCGTCCCCAGCAAACCCGGCAGGCCCGTGGTCCAACCGCCCGGGGCAGGCGTGTCGCGGCGCGGTGCGCTCGGGCCATCGGCTCCCGCCGAGGCGCTGGCCATCCGGCGTGCGTCCGAGCGATTGCCCGGCACGGTTCGCGCCACTGGCGTCTGCGCATCGTAAAGACTGCGCAGGATCGACGCCACGCCCAGCACCGAAATCGACTCGCCATCGAGGTTGATGACGTGATCGGCCGCCCACGCGTAGCGCAGCGGGAAAACGCGCACGACCTGACGGTCCTGCGTTTGCGAATGGCTCTGATCGACGAGTTTCGCAGCGTTCACCACGAGTTCGACGAAGCTCGGCGGACCCGAGACGAGCGCGGCGTGCACATCGTCGTCGTATCGCACGGGGAAGCGTGCGTCCGTAATGCCGAGCCGGTCCAGCGTGCGCCGCAATTCGCCGGGCTGCGCCGCCCCGGTGCCGATGGTGGTGCTGACGATTTCATCCGGCGCGTACAGGCGGAGCACCGAGCCGTCGAAGTACCACACGAAACCGAACGTGCTCGCCAGGCGCTCCAGCAATTGCTGCGGACTCGCGTGAAAACGCCCCGTCACACTGCCCTGCACCTTCGGCGACACCCAGACGGCAACCCCGCTGCTGGCACCGATGTCCCGGATGGCGTCCCGAATATCCTTGTGCTCGGCCGCATAGTCGATCACCGTGGCGCGCCACGGAATGATCGCTGCGCCCGCGCCCACGGACACCGCCATCAACACACCTGCCGCACAGCATTGCACCAGGCGGCGTGCGCGCTTATGCATTGATCGTCTCCGAGGGCGATTCGTCGAACTGCTTGCGGTAGCTCTTGACCAGCGCCGAGCGACTGGTCACCCCCCACCGGTTTGCCGTGCCGAGCACCGAGCCCGTCACGCTCGCGTCGTCCATCAGATCGCTGCGAATGCCCTCGAGACGCAGCTTCCGGATGAGCGCGCCGGGCGACATGCCGAGTGAGCGCTTGAACACCATTTGCAGCGCACGCTCGGTGACGTTGACTTGCGCCGCGACTTCGCGCGTGGTCAGTTCGCTGTGGGCGATGTGCTCCACGATGTAGCGATACGCCTTCCGGTACTTGGCCGGCAGCCGCGCTGCGATATCGTCGCCACGCGCGAGTTGGGCGGCATCGGCCTGCGGATCGAGGCTGCGCGCGGGCACGATCTGCGTGCGCAGGCAGTGCAGCGCCTGCAGCGTGTAAGTTGTATAGAGCGACATGCTCTGGTGCACCTGCCCGCGCTGAAACGCCAGCTTCGCGCTGACGTACAACCATTCGAGATCCGAATGACGCGCAGCGACCTGGACGTTACGCGCGCAGTTGATGTCATACAGACGCAGCGCAAGCTCGCCCTGACCGCCGGCGAAGGCTGCCAGCACGACGTTGAGATTCAGGTGCATCACCATCTGCGGACTACCGCATGCGCGCAGCGTCTGGAGCAGATCGTTGAGGGCTTCGACGTTACCGCGTGCGCCATCGGACAATTCGCGCAGGTAACGCATGTAGGAACGATACCTACGAAGTAATACTCCCTCCGTCTCGGATGTTGTCGAATTGACCGCCGACAATTCATTTCCATCATTCGAATCATTCGACTGCATTGACGCCGACAACGGCTCGGCGCTTAACCACGCCGATTGCCAGAATACGTGATCCAATAAAGCCGACGAGCGGCGAATACGCGTGTGAAGCGTTATGTCTGACATTAATAGCGAGACAATTTCTCGCCAAATCGGATTTAAATCGCCGACCGACCGGTCGGCTCGCAAAAGCACCTGCATGGCGGCGTGCGGGCGGCCCAGCCGGTGCTCAACGATGGCGAGCCCGACACGCGCTTCGACCTCCTGCTCGGCCTCCGTCGCACGATCGCGCACCATGCTCACGAAGCAGTTGCGCGCCACCGCGAAACGGTCGCGCAGCAGGGCCTGCCAGCCCGCATTGCGCGCGGACATCAGACGCAGCGCGTCGCCACCGGCCCGGCAGCCGCGCTGAGCGCGGGCATAACTCTGCTCCGCCTCTTCGTCGAGCTCGCGCAGCGCCTGAATATCGGCCAGCGCGCACAGGCTGGCACCGCTCATGTCCTGCAATTGCTTCTCGTCGCAATCGGCCACGCCGCATACGGCGGCATAGGCGCGCGGCCAGTCACCGGCAAGCAGTGCGTCGGCGCTGCGCGGCAACGTCTCACGCATACGTGCACTCGCGATCAAAGCGAAGTAGATCCGAACATTCATGGCTTTCGCCTTCCGTGGGGTTGGGGGGGTGATTCAAAAAATAAGGCGGCCCGCCTCCGGAAATTCTCAACAATCTGATGCGAAATCTTCACTTTTCGATATGTGGCTTCAAGTGTTTATCGAGTGGGGACTAACGCCTTGACAGAGACGTCAGGCATTTAAAAGGTCGGCAATTGGAAAATCCGGTGAAGTTTGCAATCCTGACGAGAGACTTTGCGCTGTGCGAAGCCGTTCGCGACAGCCTTCACGCCGACGGGGCGTGTTATCACTTCAGCGATGCCGAGCAATACGCGGCCTCCACGATGAGCGCGGGCTATGCAGCGATACTCATCGACGCCGCACTGGGCCCCGGAGATATGCAACGGGTGCTGGCGAGGCGACGCGGCGGTCGTGGGGACGGCGTGCCCGTCATCAGTATCGCCACGCCGACATGGATGCTCGATTTCGCCTTTCGTTCGGGGTGCGACGATGTCGTCATGTACCCCCTCGATGTGAATGAACTGCACGTTCGCCTCGGACTGGCGATGCAGCGCCGGGCCGAGGCCACTGCCGCGCGCAGCAACGAGATTCTGGAAGTGGGCGCCTATGTGGTCGACCGGGGGCGCGATACTGTGGTCGTCCAAGGCGTTGAGGTGCTGCTCACGGCGCGCGAGTTCGCTGTCGCGTGGCTCTTCTTCAGCCAGCCGGAAGTCCGTATCAGCCGCCAGGAGATTGCTGGCGCCATTTGGGCCAATGACGAAGGCGTTGTGGCGCGCAGCATCGAACAGCATGTCTACAAACTGCGCAATCGGCTTGGCCTGCGCGGCGATCATGGGCTGGTGCTGCGCACGGTCTACGGCGGCGGCTACACGCTGGAGCGGCACGGCCAGCGTGTCGAACAACCCACGAAGCGCGCCGCGCAAGGCTTGGCCCTGGCTCATCCGAAAAACTGACTGCGTGCGCGAAGCGCTCGCACGCACAGGGCGTGCGACGGCGTTACGCTTTTCGCATGCCGGGGCCAGTCGTCGCTGTTCAGACGACATATGCGGGGTCATGAACCACGCGGGTTCCGCACGTCCCGACGCACAGTGAGATCGCTATGCCGACCAGAATGCCGCGCCCCCTGCCGCCTATCCCCACGTCGCAATCGCAACCGGTTGGCGCAAACGGACAACCGTCGCCGTCGGCGCCCGCCGGACCGCGCGCACCGTCCGCACGGCCACCCTCCCCGACGCGCGCCGCACCATTAGAAGGGCTGCATGCTCGGCCGGCGAATCTCGCGACGTCCGGCGCTTCGGGAGACACGTCGTTTCGACGCAGGGCATTGCCTCAGGCACCTTCGCCGTCTCGACCACCTCAATCGCCTAAAACCGCCTCGGGACCGCAGCAGCACAAGAGCCACGCGGGCCACGCGAGCGTTGGGGTAACGCCCCAACGACGCGAGTCACCGCCGTCCCCATCGACACCGGCCCGGGTGCAGTCGTCGGCGTCTCATCCCCCCACGCTGTCGAGAGAGCCGGCTGCCGGTGGCGGAAGTGCCAATGTACCGGCTCCACGCAACGCACAAGAGGAAACCGAGCAGTTAGCGCATGCGTTGCGCGAGAGCCGTATCGAAGCGATGCTCTCAGGTCTGCCGTCGCAATTGACGAACACCGCACGCATGCAGGCCGAATTCGATTTCGACGCGCTGGCGCACGAGTTCAAGGCCCCCTATCTGGCGATGGGTGACGCGGGCAGGCTTCAGTTTCTGGAAGAGGTCATGACGACGCTCTCGCATACCGGAGCGCTTCAGGAAGCGATGGCCGAGTATGGCATGCAGGTCGTGCCCAACGACGGGCGCACGCCCCAGGGCGTCAACAACTGTTTCCTGTTGTCGGTGCTTGAGCATATCGACGGATTGGATCGCTCGCAGCTTGGCGCGCTCGCCGATCATTTCCGGGACATCCTCGTGTCGACGCCCGAATTGCGCCTGAAGCACGGCGAGCGTTTGAGCGCGGGCGGTGCCGCGGCGAGGCAATTCGTCGAACTGATCAACAGCGATCCGTCCATCGAGCAGAAGCTCAACGTCGAGGTCTTGTCGATGGTCGGCGGGCATCTGGTTCGTGACCGTATCGACGCCGGTTCACCCTCGGCGAAGACCGTCCTCATCATCGATCACGGCGGACATTTCGAAGCGGTTCGCGACGCACCACAGAGCGCGCTCGCCGAAGACACACCGGCCGCCCGTGCCGGTGCGGGTGTGCCGCCACACGAGGCGTCGCAAGCGACGCCGCATGCACAGGACGTGGCGACGATGTCGAGCGTCCAGCAAACGCATTGGGGACAGATGCACCTGGAAGTGGCCCATGCGCGTCACAAGGCGCTGACGCGTTTGGGGGAAGCGCTGCAGAGCCTGACGCGCGGCGGTTGAGGTCCGCGCGCAGGCGCATCGCGCTCGAATGCAATCAATCGAGGCTATTCGACCGTGGCCGACGTCAGTCCAATGTCAGCGTGCCGCGCATCATGCTGGCATGCGATGGGAACGAGCAGTAATAGGTGTAGTCGGTGCCGCGCGGGAGCCGGGACACGTCAAACGTGACCGACGTGTGCTCGCCACCGCCGATCATGGCCGTCTTCGCTATCACACGGGTGTCGCCCGGCCTGACCCAGTCGTTATCCGGCCCGGCGGCGAGGCCGTCGGTAATGGTCGCGTCGATGTCGCTTGAGTGAACCAGCACCCAGTTGTGTCCGGCAGCGGCCTTGGGCTTCTTGCCGGTGTGAATCAACTGGACGGTCAGCGTCTTGCAGCCCGACGGCACCCTGATGTGCTTGGGCGAGAACTGCTTGCCGGGTCGGCCCTGCACGTCGATCTGGCAAGCATCGCCGACAGTTTTCGCGACCGCATTAACCGCGGGGCCCATCGACATCATGCCGGCGTGATCTGCCCCTTGAGCGAAAGCCATGACGGGGGCACCGGCACAAGCGACGAATGCGAGATTGAGCGCACGCTTGCGCGCGCCAGGCAACGGAAATTTAGGCGACAACACGATCTCTCCAAACAATGCGAAGTCATAAAGGCGAACCTGCTAACGGGTGCGCTCATGTCGCCAAAATGCGCGGCTCGGTCACACCCGCGACAGCGAAGATATCGCCCAATTGCATTGGGAGTTTGTCGAGTGCCGGGAGATTTGTATTGGTTTGTATTGCCGCCGTTTGCGACCGGATGTGAGCCTGCCGTCAGGCGACGGCCATCGACCAGGCAAACTGCCGCACGCTCTGTGGAATGCTGGAAAGTTCAGCCGAAACGCCGCGCTCGTCAGGCGACACGGCATCATTTTCATTAGGATGACGATCTTTTAGGGAAATCGTGCCGACCTTTCTGGCACGTGGACGACAGACGAGCCGGATGTCTGTCACGATCTCGTCCGGCACGGGGATCTCGTTCACGAGTGCGCATCGCAATCCTGCGAGGACGCCAGCGGCATCGACCTCCTGTTCCCTCGCGCGCACCATCAATGTTTCGATGGCGGAGATTTCCGTGCGTGCCGATGCAAACGGCGCCGTGCCGGAGCGGCCAATGTAGTCGCCAAAGCTCTCGCGCAGTGCCATCAGCGAGTCGGTGTACCAGCGGGTCTTGAGCACGCGCCCCAGGGCGCTGTTCCTCGCGAAGATATCGAGCACGGCGGCATCGACGAAGCGGCCGTGGTCGACGCGGAGCTGGTCCAGCGTTCGGCGGCGCAGATCCGGTATCGCGTGTTCTGCTGCACGCACCACCGAGGTGCGATATCTCGCACGCAACGCCACATCTCGTCTTGCCAGTCCTTCGAGCTCTTTACGGGATTTATCCATTGCTGCGGCCAGCCGTTCAACGGCCTCGCGCATATCCTGACTACCGGGATGCTCCATGCCTGCTCCGACAACTCACGGCGCATCGGCAACATGCCGATGGCCATCCTGAACCCCTATCTCGCACGATCCTACGCATGAATCGAGGATAAATCGTGGAGATATTGCGCAGAATCCGGTGAACTCGTCGGGACGCGCAAAGGCGTGTTTTGGCGTGTTGGGCACATGGCGCGACAGGGAGGTTTCAGCGCGGCCCTTTCGCATCGGCGCACACTTCGTTATAGTGTCGGCGTGAGGACGACCTCACCTGTTGACGATACGTTCCGGGACGGCCCGGCTCTTTTTTATGGAGAGCCGTATGGCTTGGATCTATCTGATGCTCGCAGGTGTTCTGGAAGTGCTTTGGGCGTTTACGATGAAGCAATCTGCAGGCTTCACGAAACTGATCCCGTCTGTAGTCACGATCGTGACGATGGCCGTTAGCTTTGGTTTGCTATCGGTTTCCATGAAATCCCTCCCGCTTGGCACCGCCTACACCATCTGGACCGGCATCGGCGCGGTCGGCGCATTTGTCGTCGGTATCGTCGTGCTCGGCGAAATCGTCAGCATTGCCCGCCTGTCTGCCGCTGCGCTGATCGTCAGTGGGCTGATTCTGATGAAACTCTCATCGTAATCAGGAGTCCTTTCTATTGCTTCCGAACCGGCGGGGCGATTGCGCGTTCACGCAAGCGCCGCCGACCTACCTTTCCTCCGAATCTGGTCGCATGATGGACGTTTCCGAATACTATCCGGCACTCCTTTTTCTCATTGTCGCCGTGTTTATCGGCGGTGGCTTGCTCGTCGTTGCAAAACCCATACGTCCTGATCGACCGGACGACGCCAAAGGATCCCCGTACGAATGTGGCTTCAACGCGTTCGGCGACGCGAGACGCAAGTTCGACGTGCGCTTTTACCGCGTGGCGATTTTCTTCATTATTTTCGATATCGAACTGGCGTTCACCATCCCGTGGGCGGTTTCCCTTCGGGAGACCGGCATGGCGAGTCTCATCGCCATGATCGCGTTTCTCGCCGTGCTGGTACTAGGGTTCGCGTACGAGTGGAAGAAGAAGGCGTTCGAGTGGGAGTAGCCGGGGCGCTTCACTTCAGTCTTGAAGACGTTCAGTGAATGCCTATCCGGCGCATTCGCCCGCGCAAATGGCCGCTCGAAGGGGGATGGACTTGCCGTGAGCGTATAAAAAATGCCCCGGCGGCGCAGTCACCGGGGCTAAGACCTACTTGCATGGCCATGGAAGGAGGAGCCATGCAGGAAACGAGTTTAATAAGCGGCTTCACTCACGGCTGACGTACGCGATCAAGGGATGCACGCGGGGGGAGTGGTGAAGTTGGAGGGGCGATTGGCCGAATTGACCGGAGCACAGGCCGTTCCACCGTTCGACCTCACACCAAACCGCTAACACCGGCGAACGTGGCAGGACGAAAAACTCGGACGATGCCCCAAAGAAGGTGCGCACATTACGTTTGGGTCGATACGTCAAAGTGCGGCGTCCGCGTGCTGGCGGCTCATGACATCTCTCGGTGCTCGTCGGCCCGACCCTAAGCGTCGCGCCGCAACGTAACGCAAAAAAAGCCCCGGTACCACGCAGCACCGGGGCCAACACTTCCTCTCAACGACACACATGACAGTGACTTCGCCATGCAGGAACCGAGTCTAGGGCTCATCGGTTCTGCCGAAGTGCGTAGCTTATCGAAGTGTGGGATCCGTAAAACGGATGTGACGTAGTCTGGTCGCCGGGATCGCCCGGCAAACGGGACTTCAGCAGCTTTCCGAATTGTCGCCATGTCGGTTTCGACGAATCAGAAAACTCGGAAGATGACCAAACGTAGACGCGGGAAGCTATGCGCCGGACCGATGTAACGGTCAACGGTTCATAGCCTGCGCATACTTGCCGCACGCGGCGACGGGGCCGTCGTACGAAAGATTTCGAACGCTTCCTTGACCATCAACCTCGGCCTCGATCTTGCAGGTCGCGCTCGTCTGCACAGTCGTTCCGCCGAACGTGTTGGCGGTGTACTTGGAATCGCTGGATTTGGCGAACGCTTTCGCTGTCGTGAAACTGGTCGACGGCTGAAAGGTGGAGATAAGTTCGGTATGCGTCCAGGTGTAGATATGACGACCGGCAATGATGCGCTCGCTGCTCGGCACGCCAAGCCTGTCCATCGCCACAGAAAGCGGCTGATTCCGCATACGATCGAAGCCACTGTTCAGTTGGTCACTGACACAAGCCGACAACAGCAACAGCGCGGAAAGCGGAATGATTGCTCTCACAATATTGATTCTCCAATGATGATTGAGGCCGACGGGTGTGCGCTGCGCGTCGCATGTTGCGGATGAAGAACCATTTTGGTTGGTAATTTACCTAAATGGTTTTATTTGACTTTGATGCGTGGATTTTTCCGCGCAGACTGGCGGGGTTGGACTTCCCTAAGGGGGATGTTTGGCGGGGGGTGTCTTACTCGTGCCGCGGTGGCGCTGAGGGGCACGATCGGCGATGGATAGCGATTTGCCCCATCCGACGAGCTATCTATCTGCGCGCGATCGCAGACATCGCGTCGCGGCGGCGGATGCCTCGCGCTGCTGGAACGTGCCTGGATGCAGACGAGTGGCGGGAGCAGTCGCGGCGGTAGCTACGAAGAAGGTTGGAGCAACATGGGGGCGTCGGGTGATCCGAGCCCCCATGTTCGTTAAGGCATCAGAACCTTGTCCACGACATGAATGACGCCGTTGGATTGCATCACGTCGCCAATGGTCACGCGGGCCACACCGCCCTTATCGTCCCGGACGACAAGCTGATTCCCTTGCTGCATGACGGTGAGCGAATCACCTTCCACCGTCTTTATGACCGCTTTTCCGCCGCCATCGCTCACGGCCTTCATGAGATCCTGCGCCGTTAGCCGCCCCGGAACAACGTGATAGGTAAGCACTTTAACCAGCGTCCCCTTGTTCTCCGGCTGGAGCAACGTATCCACCGTCCCCGACGGCAACGCGGCAAACGCTTCGTTCGTCGGTGCGAATACGGTGAACGGCCCCGCACTGTTAAGGGTGTCAACCAAACCACCCGCTTTGACCGCCGCAACAAGCGTCGTGTGATCCTTCGAATTCACAGCGTTCTGAACGATGGTTTTGGATGGATACATCGCCGCCCCGCCCACCATCACCGTTTTCTCGCCCCCATCCATCGCAGCAAACACCGATGTCACAGCAATGCCCGGCAGAATTGCAATGCACGCCACCACCGCGAGAATCCCGCCCGATCGTCTCATCTTCATGTTCATGTTCACACCCAATTTAGGACGCTTCTCAATGTGGAAGCACTCTCTAATACGGATGGTGTGCGGGATCGGATGCATGGGCTAACGAGAACGTTAGTGACGATCAGAAGTAGAAGCTTTCAGCGTCTGAATCGATGCCATTACGCGGGGAAATCGCGGGGAAAAATCGGGGAAGCCGCCGAGATTTTAGGCGCGACGAGGTGAGATTTTTCGCCGACGACGAACAATCGGAATTGACGCAAAAACCCCGCCCCGCCTTATTCGGCGAGCGTTTGCGAGATATTGCGGGAAGAAGTGAGACCTACGAAACCGATGCCAAAACGGGGAGTTGGTGCGAGGAAGGGGACTCGAACCCCTACACCCTTGCGGGCGTCAGGACCTAAACCTGGTGCGTCTACCAATTTCGCCATCCTCGCAGCCCGTGGGTGTCGGTACCTTGTAAGGTGCGACATCCCGGCATCGGGTCGACGGCATGCGTCCGGTCGGACATGAAAAGGGGCGACTTGTCGCCGCCCCGCTGCATGCGTCAAAGCAGGCGAGCATTCTACACGAACCGATTCCCGCCGGCAATCTCACGCCGAAGCCGCCCCGTCACGCCCGTCCTCTCACCTCCCAATGCTAGAATTCGCACCAATTCATGGCATCTGCCCCGCTGCGCGCACGCGCACCGAACCCCGGGCACCTGACCAAACCGATACCCCATTCGCATGCAACCCCACGAGACCGCCGACGATACCTCCGGCTTCACCAGCCCCACGCAGGCCAACGAATATTGCCGCCAGAAGGCAGGCCCGCCCGGCTCCGCGCTCTACTACGCCCTGCTCCAGTTACCGCCGTCCAAACGCCACGCCGCCTATGCCGTCCACGCCTTCTGTCAGGAAATCGCCGATATTCATGCGGCCGTTCATGACCCCGGCGTCGCGCATGCAAAGCTCGACTGGTGGCGTCAGGAACTCGCGCGACTCTTCTCCGGCAACCCAGCGCACCCCGTCACGCGCGCGCTCGCGCCCGTCGTCCAAAACAGTGGGTTGTCGCGCGCCGCATTTGAAGCCGTTCTTCACGGCGCCGAGATGGATCTCTCCCAGATGCGCTATCTCGACTTCGCCGGCCTCACACATTATTGCGACGCCGCAGGTGGCGCGCCCGCCGAACTCGCATCACACGTCTACGGTTTCGACGACCCGCAAACGCCCGCCCTCGCCCGCGCCCTCGGTCACGCCATCACGCTCGGCCGACGTGTCACCGACGCCGGTGTCGACGCGCGCGCCGGGTACGTCTATTTCCCCATCGACGAACTCCAGCACTTCGGCGTCACCGCCGCCGATATGCAAAACGGCAAGTACTCGCCCGCCTACGTCGAATTGATGAAGTTCCAGCATGCGCGGGCGCGTCAGGCCATTGCCGACGCGGCGGCCGCCCTCCCGAAAAAAGACCGTCGCAAGCAACGTCCGCTGCTCGCCCTCGCGGCCCTGCAATTGGCACTGATGGACGAAGTCGCCGCCAGCGACTATCAGGTGCTGCATCAACGCATCGATCTCACGCCACTGCGAAAATTCTGGCGAGCCTGGCGCGCGCGCTAGATCGCGCTGCGCTCACCGGGGGATGTGCCAACGCATCCCCCTCACACCCGCAGCACATCCAACGGCTTGAACCCGCCGCCCAGGACCGGCTGCGGATTCAGGCCCCACCAGCGCTGCAACACCGTGGCGTAGACATCCCGGAAATCGACGGCGAACGGTAAGTTGCCGTTGCCGTCGAGTCGATCCAGTCTCGGCACTTCGCCGTAAAGCCCCCCGCGCACGCGTCCGCCAGCAATGAAGTGCGGCGCTACCGTGCCGTGATCCGTCCCGTTGCTCTGATTCTCGCGCGGACGCCGCCCGAACTCCGCATACGTCACGATCATCGTCGACTGCCAACGGTTCAGCTCGGTCAGCCCCGCGCGCAACGCCATCATCCCCTGCGACAACTGACGCAGCAGATTCGCCTGCTGCCCCGGCTGATTCTGGTGCGTGTCGAATCCGTTCAGTGTCAGACGCAGCACCGCCACACCGCGTCCCGGCTGTGGCACACCCGTCGGTGAATCAGCCGCTGCAACCACCTGCAATGCCGTCTTCACCACGTTGCCGAATGCGCCCTGCGGCATCGGCGTGCGCAAAACATACTGTCCCTGACGCGGACGCAGTCCGTCCGCCGCCTTCACGATGTCGTTCTCCACGCGCAGCACATGCGCCAACGCAGGATTGCTCACCTGCACCGCATTGGCCGATGCCAGATTGGCATCGCGCAGGAATTGCGCCGGATTGGTCAGCGTCACCGCACGCGCACCGCCGCCCAACGGCCCCAACTCCGCACTGCCGACGATCACGCCATCGGCATCGAAACCAGCCGGCACCGACTGCTGCGCAAACGCGCGCGATAACCAACCGTCGCGCAGATACTCGTCCGAGCGCGACGCCGTATTCCATATCTCGATCGACCGGAAGTGCGACAGATTCGGCTGCGGATACCCCACCCCCTGCACGATCGCCAGCTCCTTCGCCTGCCACATCGGCAGCAATGCCCGCATCTCCGAATGCAGACCGCTGTGCTCGTCCAGTTGCACGACCTGCTCGCGCTTCACGCCAATATTCGGACGCAACCCGGCATACATCGGATCCGCATAGGGAATGACGGTGTTCAGCCCGTCATTGCCCCCTTTGAGTTCGATGAGAATCAGCAGATTGCCGTAATTGCCGCCCGCGCCCGGCAATATCCCGGACAAATCTCGTGCAGCCGCCCATACCGGCGCCGGGGTCAGCCATGCCGCCCCAAGACCACCAGCGAATGTCAGAAAATCGCGCCGACGCATCTCACACCTCTCAAGGCCGCCTCGCGCTCACGCGCGGGCATCGCCAAAGACAAAGACCCTACATCCCGTACCGCTCACCATCCGCTCACCATCGCCCGACCACGCACTCACTTCAGTTGATACGCGGGGTCCATCAGCAACGCCTGCAAGAAAGCGGCACTGTTCACGCCAGCCGTTTGCGCCGCCGCAGGCGCGAATGGCAATACCGCCCGCTGCAACGCCTCGCGCGACGCCACGTCAGGAATGTCGACCGGCCCCAAGGCGTAAGGTTGCAGCCAGCGAGACAGATCGAAGCGCACCCCGGCCACCGTTCGCGGCATCGGCTGGGCGGGGCGCAGCGCCGTGCGCTGCACGCCCGCCCGCGCCGACATCGAAGGCGCCATCGTCGACGGTCCGCCCGCGTTCGCATTCTCCGTCGCCCGGAACATGCGCTCGACGAACTGCTTGCGCGCGAGCAGCGTGGTGCTGTCGATCCACGCATCGCCGCCCGGCCAGCCCTTCACATTGGGCGGACGGAACAGGTCCTGCCCCAACACACGCATCTGCTGCGCCAGCATCTGCGGATCGTCGTAGCCAATGTCGAACTCGCGCACGGTGTCCGTCACGAATTCAGACGGCGACTTGACCAGCGTGCCGCGCGTGCGGGAATCCCAGAACGCCGGCGTGAGCAACATGGCGCGCAGCGCCACGCGGATGTCGTAGCCGCTCGCGCGGAACGCCCCCGCAATGCGCTCGACCTGCACCGGGTCAGGCGTCGGGGAAACGAATTCGCGCCACAACTTGCTGGTGACGAAGGTTGCCGTCTCGGGACGCGCCAGCAAAATGTCGAGCATCTGGTCGCCGTCGAAGTCGCCTGTCTGGTGCAACACGGTTTTCATGCCGGTGTCGTGCACGTTGGGACGCCAGACGTAAGTCATCGTCGGACGATCGATGCTCCAGCCTGTATAGGCGCGCGCCGCTTCACGCACGTCCTGCTCGGTGTAATGCCCTTCGCCCAACGTGAACAACTCCATCACCTCGCGCGCGAAGTTCTCGTTCGGACGCCCCTTGCGGCTGCCCGCCCCATCGAGATAGATGAGCATCGCCGGGTCCTTCGACACCTCATGGAGCATCACCCCGAAGTTGCCCAGCGCATTCGCCCTCAACAGCACGTTCTGCCGGTAAAGCACGCCCGGCTCGCGCACCTTGTCGTCGCTCGACACGAAGTGGTTATGCCAGAACATCGTCATGCGCTCGGTGAGCGGCGACGGCGTGCTCGCCATCTCCTGCGCCCACCACGCGCCGAGCGACGCCGCCATACGATTGCGTCGCGCGTTGAGCTCGCGCCGCTGGTCGTCGGTCATGTTCTTGACGGGCGCACCGTAGAGCGGCGGGTCGGCGGCCCAGGCGGGCGGCGGCGTCACGGCCGTGCGACGGGTTTGCGCCAGCAACCGGTCGACGGCCTGCGCGCGCGTCAGCCCGACAAACGGCGCAAGCTCGCGCGCGTCGGGCGCGTAACCGGTGCGGGTGAGGAGATAGCGCGCGTCGTCGGCCGTCAGCTCGCGCGTGGTCTGGTCGACGGCCGACGAGGACGAGCGCGCCGCCTTCGGGCGTGCGGCATGCTGTGCGGGCGCGTGGTGCGAACTTGTAGCATATGCCGCGGGGGCAGCAAGCGGCAAGGCAAGCCAGACCGCCGCGAGTAGCCGGGGCAAACGCCTCGGACACCCGGCGCTATGCAACGACGCGGGCGATGCCAGCCCTGCCAAGCTCGTCAACGTCGAAAGACTCGACGCCTGACGCCTTCCGCGGGCGCAAAAAAAGCCAGCGTCGGCAGAGGCTGGCGGGGTTCGGTTCGGCTTCATGAGACGCTCGCGTCAAAGTGACATCACTGGCGTTTTGGGGAGAAGCGTTTGGCGACGTTTCCGTGACAGATCGAACGGTAAGGAAGCGTGTGTCGTGTCAGTGACTATATAGCTCACGCACGGCGTCTTGAATATGTTGACGTAGCAGGCGCCGGTCTTCCGGCGACATATGGCCGTTGGGACGTCGCCCGGGCGGCGTATGCGGGAGGTCGTCGTTGCGGCGATCGGCGTTGGGATCGTTCGCGGGCGGCGCGTTCTTCGGCGGATTGCGCGGCGACGGCGCGGGTGCGGCACGCTGAACTCTGGGGGCGCTCGCGCCATGGTATTGCGTACTGAAATGCGCTACGGGACGGGCATAGGTCACACCCAGGTGACCCCAGAGCATGATTCCCCCGAACAGAAGCGTAAACTCAGCAGCCCATCTCATCTTGTGCGTTTGTCCTTCATGCCATGCGGCTGTTTTTGCCCTGGCAGGGGTGCAAGTGTACCCACTGCCTATGGTCAGCGCACAAGCCGTAGGGTAAATTGTGTAACCCTTTGTAACCCGCTTTGGCGGCCTCCTCAGTTCGCAACATTTCGGGCTAAGATACGTGGCATGGAAAACAAAAACTCTCCCAAAATTCTGGTTGTCGACGACGATCCGCGCCTGCGCGACCTGCTGCGTCGTTACCTCGGGGAACAGGGTTTCAATGTCTTTGTGGCCGAAAATTCCACAGCCATGAACAAGCTCTGGGTGCGCGAGCGCTTCGATCTGCTCGTGCTAGACCTGATGATCCCCGGTGAAGACGGTCTTTCTATTTGTCTCCGTCTGCGCGGCGTCAATGATCGCACGCCGATCATCATGTTAACGGCCAAAGGCGAGGATGTCGACCGAATCGTCGGCCTCGAGATGGGCGCAGACGACTATCTGCCCAAGCCCTTCAATCCGCGCGAACTCGTCGCCCGCATTCACGCCGTGCTGCGCCGTCAGGCGCCGCCCGAACTCCCCGGTGCGCCCAGCGAAACCATGGAGACGTTCGAGTTCGGCGACTTCTCCCTGAACCTCGCCACGCGCACGCTCACCAAGAACGGTCAGGAAATCGCCCTCACGACGGGCGAGTTCTCCGTGCTCAAGGTCTTCGCCCGCCACCCGCGCCAGCCGCTCTCGCGCGAAAAGCTCATGGAGCTCGCTCGCGGTCGCGAATATGAAGTCTTCGACCGGAGCCTCGACGTGCAGATCTCGCGTCTGCGCAAGCTCATCGAACCGGACCCGGGCAGCCCACGCTTCATTCAGACAGTGTGGGGCCTCGGCTACGTGTTCATCCCGGACGGCGGCGCGTGATTGCCCGCCATCACGTCGCAAGCCATAAGACGACGCCGGTCGCGACGCGCTCGCGCACCGGCGTTGTGCCTTGTTTCACGCCGTATCGTTTCAAGTCGTTTCCCATGCCGTTCGCCATGGCTCGCATGAGCCCCCGTCATTGCGCGCTTCGGACCCTCCGGCACGCACAAATCACGCTTTAGACGGAGCACCCCATGCATCCGATACGGATGGTACGCGGGCTGTTCGGCGGCCTGTTCTGGCGTACCTTCTTTCTCATCGCCCTGCTCATCGGTGTCAGTCTCGCCGCCTGGTATCAGAGCTTTCGCGTGATCGAGCGCGAGCCACGCGCGCAACGCGTCGCCCAGCAGCTCGTGTCGATCGTCAAGCTCACCCGCACGGCCCTGCTCTACTCGGAGCCCGACCTGCGCCGCGCGCTGCTTCAGGATCTGGAGAGCAACGAAGGCATTCGCGTGTATCCGCGCGAGCCTGCCGACAAGATCGAGAAGCAGCCCGGCGGTGTCGTGCAAGATCTGATCGTGCGCGACGTGCAGCGGCGTCTGGGCACCGACACGGTCATCTCCGCCTCGGTCAACGAGATTCCGGCCATGTGGATCAGCTTCAAGATCGACGAAGACGACTACTGGGTCGCCATCGAACAAGACCGCATCGACACGGCCACCGGCCTTCAACTCTTCAGTTGGGGAACGTTCGCGCTCGCCCTCTCGCTCATTGGCGCCGCCTTCATCACCGCCCTCGTGAACCGACCGTTCGCGCGGCTCGCGCATGCTGCGCGCGCCATCGGGGAAGGACAACGTCCCGAGCCGTTGCCCGAACGCGGCATGGGCGAGGCCGCCGAAGCCAACCGCAGTTTCAATCAGATGGTCGATGAACTCGATCGCCTCGAAGCCGACCGGGCGCTGATGCTCGCAGGCATCTCGCACGATCTGCGCACACCGCTCGCCCGGCTGCGACTGGAGACGGAAATGAGCCCGTCGGACGAATCGGTCAAGCGCGACATGATCAGCGACATCGAACAGATGGACGAGATCATTGGCCGCTTCCTCGATTACGCCCGCCCGGCCTCGCGGACAACGCAGTCGATCGATATGTCGGACGTCGTGCGCGATACGGTGGCGTCGTTCGATGGGCGCGAAGACCTGAACCTGAGCGTCGAACTCGCCGAGAACACGCCAGTGCTCGCCGAGCGCACGGATCTCAAACGTCTGCTCACGAACCTCATCGAGAACGCGCGCAAGTACGGCCGCGACGCCACGACCGACCTCGCGAACGTCCACATTGTCACGCGTGTGCTCGGTGAGCGCGTGGAGATGCGCCTGCGCGACACCGGTCCAGGCATTCCCGAGGAACAATTACACCTCGTCTTCCGTCCCTTCTATCGTGTGGACACCGCGCGCACGAAGGCGGATGGCACGGGTCTGGGCATGGCGATCGTTCAGCGCATCACCACGCGATACAAAGGGCACGTGTCGTTGCGGAATGTGCGTCCGGGCAGCGGCCTTGAAATCATCGTGTCATTTCCGCTTGCCAAATAGATGTTTGATGTAAAGGCACGGAAATTTGGCTATGCTCAAGGCTTGTCCTCGCGCTGCCGCGCAAAATCCTATCGACGGGATTTGTTTTAACTATCCCCGACATTTAAATAAGCTATTGCTATCATTGCATCGATAGCGTATAATGCTTTGGTTGACCGGGATCGCGTGATCCCGGTCAGTTGCTAGTCGCGATGTCCCTGTGACGTCACGACATAAACCGCACTAATTTAGGAGTCAATCGATGAAGACTGTCGGCGACAAACTCGAAGCGTTCTCGGTCGAAGCTGCCAAGCCTGGTTTCAATAACCACGAAGAAAACGGCGTGTCGGCTTTCGAAACGATCACCGAAGCCTCGTTCCCGGGCAAGTGGAAGATCATTTACTTCTACCCGAAGGACTTCACCTTCGTGTGCCCGACCGAAATCGTTGAGTTCGGCAAGCTGGCCAACGACTTCGCAGATCGCGACGCCGTGCTGCTGGGCGGCTCGGGCGACAACGAGTTCGTGAAGCTCGCATGGCGCCGTGAGCACAAGGATCTGAACAAGCTGAACCACTACTCGTTCGGCGACACGACCGGTGCTCTGATCGACCAACTGGGCGTGCGTGACAAGGCGGCTGGCGTGGCCCTGCGTGCAACGTTCATCGTTGACCCGGACAACGTCATCCAGCACGTTTCAGTGAACAACCTGAACGTCGGCCGTAACCCGGAAGAAGTTCTGCGTATTCTGGACGGTCTGCAAACGGACGAACTCTGCCCGTGCAACCGCGCAGTTGGCGGTGCAACGCTGTAAGCGTCGTCTCGAAGCCCGCGCAAGCGGGCTTTTTCAGCCCAAAGCAATAGGAGAAATTTATGGAATTCATCACCGCGATTAAGGCGCAGATCCCTGACTACGCCAAGGACATCCGCCTGAACCTCGACGGCACGATCGCCCGCTCCTCGCTGGAGGGCAACGATGCCGTGGGTGTAGCCCTCGCCGCCGCCTTCGCGGCCAAGAGCCAGCCGCTCGTCAAGGCGATTCGCGAAGCCGGCGTTCTGGCCCCGGAAGAGCTTGAAGGCGCGTTGACCGCCGCCGCGCTCATGGGCATGAACAATACGTGGTACCCGTATCTGGAGATGGCCGACAACACCGATCTCAAGAACGAAAAGGCCCAGCTTCGCATGAACGGCTACGCCACGCGTGGCGGTGTCGACCAGCGTCGCTTCGAGATGTACGCGCTGGCCGCGTCCATTGTCGGCAAGTGCCACTTCTGCGTGAAGTCGCACGCGCACCTGCTTGCCGCCGAACACGGCATGAGCACCGCGCAGTTGCGTGACGTCGGCCGTATCGCCGCTGTCATCAACGCTGCCGCCCAGGTGATCGCCGCCGAAGCCGCGTAAGGTTCACCAGCCCTCGCGAGTTCCCGCAAGCGGCCGGCGGCGCAAGCCGTCACAAAACAAAACGGCGCTACCGGATGCAACCGGTAGCGCCGTTTTTGCTTTGACAAGCCCGACGTCAAACGTCGAACGCGTCGGATCAGGCTCAGGCCATCAACGCGCTCAAGGCATGCAACATGCTCCAGACGCTCAGCGTCCGATAAGCAACGCCGCCGCCTGCGCCTCGATGCCTTCCTGACGGCCGAGGTAGCCCAGCTTTTCGTTCGTCTTCGCCTTCACGTTCACCTGACCGACGGTGACGCCCAACGCGTCGGCAATCGACTGCGTCATCGCGGCGATATGCGGCGCGAGCTTCGGCGCTTGCGCGATCACCGTGCAATCGACGTTTACGATCTCGTAGCCGTGCTCGCGCACGCGTCGCATGGCTTCCTGGAGCAGAACAACGCTGTTCGCCCCTTTGAACGTCGGGTCCGTATCCGGGAAATGACGGCCGATGTCGCCAAGCGCTGCCGCGCCGAGCACGGCGTCGGTGATCGCGTGCAGCAGCACGTCGGCGTCCGAGTGGCCGAGAAGGCCTCGCTCGAACGGGATCGTCACGCCGCCCATCACGAGCGGGCGTCCCGGTACGAGGGCATGGACGTCATAGCCCTGTCCGATGCGCAGGCGGGACAACGCTGCGAGGGAAACGGGGGAAGCAGGAGTCATAGCTTGTTCAGTCATAAAGTGTCGCCAAATGCGGGAATACGATGCGCCGGTTCCATCCGGCAAGGCTCGGGTGGGCTCAGGCCGGCTTGCCCGTACCGAGAAACGCCTCGGCGAGTGCGAAATCCTCGGGATACGTCACTTTGAAGTTGCGCAGGCTGCCGCGCACGAGCTTGGGCGCGTGGCCGATCCGCTCGATGGCGCTGGCTTCGTCGGTCACTTCGGCACCGGCGGCGAGCGCGTCTTCGAGGGCGTGGCGCAGCATGCCGAGGCGGAACATCTGCGGTGTCTGCGCCTGCCACAGGCCGTCACGCGACTCGGTCGCCCGGACGGCCGCCAGCTCCCCCTTGTGCACCGGCGCCTGCTCGCGCTTGAGCGTATCGGCGACGGGCAACGCCAGAATGCCGCCCACGGGGTCGTCGCGCAGTGCGCTGACCAGCGTGCGGATCAATTCGGGGGTAATGCCGGGACGCGCAGCGTCGTGCACGAGCACCCAATCGCTGTCCTGCGCCCCGAACTCGGTGAGCGCCTGGAGGCCGCCGAGCACCGACGCATGCCGCGACGCGCCGCCGCAGCGGCGTACCGCAAAGCGCAGCGTGCCGAAGCGCCGCCCGTCGAAATGATTGTCGTCCGGCGCCAGCACCAGCACGGTTTGCGCGAATTCGGAACACGCGTCGAACGCGGCGAGCGCGTAGTGCAGCATGGGACGTCCGCCGACGCTTCGGTATTGCTTGGGCACGTCGGCCCCGGCGCGTACACCCGCCCCGGCACACGGGATCACGGCAAAAAGTCGGTCGCTCACGATAAAACGCAGGTAAGGAGAAAGCAGGGATTTTATAATAGACGCTGACTGTCACGGGGCCCCATGCGAACGGAGCCCCGTGCTTTCCCATTTCTGCAACGTTTTCTTATGTCCTCCGCCAACGCCCTATCCCGTAGTACCGTGCCTGTGCCGCTCGTGAAAGCGGGACAGCGTTACGCTTTCGCCGGCTCGCATGCCTCAAGCGACGCCCTGCTCATCGCTCGCTATTTCGAAGAGAATCGCGCTCGCCTGCCACTGCTTGCCGTGGTGTGCGCGCAGGCCACCGATGCCCTGCGTCTTCAGCAGGAACTGAAGTGGTTCGCGCCCGAAGCCCGCGTGCGGCTGCTCCCCGACTGGGAAACGCTGCCGTACGACACGTTCTCGCCGCACCAGGATCTGGTCTCCGAGCGTCTCGCCACGCTTCACGATCTCGGCGAAAAACGCTGCGACATCGTGCTCGTGCCCGCGACCACGGCGCTGTACCGCATGGCCCCCGCGAGCTTCATGGCGGCCTACACGTTCTTCTTCACGCAGGGTGAACGGCTCGACGAGGCGCGTCTGAAGTCGCAACTCACGCTCGCGGGCTATGAGCACGTGAGTCAGGTGATGCGTCCCGGCGAGTATTGCGTGCGCGGCGGCCTGATCGATCTTTATCCGATGGGCTCGGTGCTGCCCTATCGTCTGGATCTGTTCGACGACACCATCGACAGCATTCGCGCGTTCGACCCCGACACGCAACGCAGCCTGTATCCGGTGAAGGAAGTCCGCCTGCTGCCCGGCCGCGAATTCCCGTTCGACGAGCCCGCACGCACGGCGTTTCGTGGCCGCTGGCGCGAGGTGTTCGAAGGCGACCCGAGCCGCAGCCCGATCTACAAGGACATTGGCAGCGGCGTGCCGTCGGCGGGCATCGAGTACTACCTGCCGCTGTTCTTCGACGAAACAGCCACGCTCTTTCACTATCTGCCGGCCGACGCGCAACTTGTGTTCGTCGGCGATCTGGACGCGGCCATCAGCCGCTTCTGGAACGACACGCGTCAGCGCTACAACTTCCTCTCGCACGATCGCGAGCGCCCGGTGCTGCCGCCCGAGCAACTGTTCCTGCTCGATCAGGACTTCTTCACGTTCGCGAAGCCCTTCGCGCGCCTGACGCTGCCCACGCCAGGCGACGGCAGTTGGGCGATCCCGCTGCCGTCGCTGGCGATCAACCGCCGCGCCGACGACCCGCTCGCCGCCCTGCGTGCCTACCTCGCCCGCACGCCTGCCCGTCTGCTGCTGTGCGCCGACTCCGCCGGCCGCCGCGAGACGCTGCTGCAACTGCTGCACGACAACGATCTGCGCCCGACGAGCGTCGAGTCGCTTGAAGATTTCCTGACCTCCGATCACCGCTTCTGCATCAGTGTCGCGCCGCTCGCCGCCGGCTTCCTGTTGCCGACGGAAGACCTCGCATTCGTCACCGAGAACGAGTTGTACGAAGGCCTGGCGCGTCGCGCGGGCAAGCGCCGTCAGGAGCAGGCGACGTCGGTCGACTCGATGGTGCGCGATCTGGCCGAGTTGAAAGTGGGCGACCCCGTCGTGCACAGCCAGCACGGCATCGGTCGTTACCAGGGCCTTGTCAGCATGGATCTGGGCGAAGGCGAGACCGAGTTCCTGCATCTCGAATACTCGGGCGACAGCAAGCTTTACGTGCCGGTCTCGCAGTTGCACCTGATCTCGCGCTACAGCGGCGCCGATCCCGATACCGCACCGTTGCACTCGCTGGGCTCCGGCCAGTGGGAGAAGGCCAAACGCAAGGCCGCGCAGCAGATTCGCGACACGGCCGCCGAACTGCTCAATCTCTATGCACGCCGCGCCGCGCGCTCGGGCTATGCCTTCGAGCTCTCGCCGCGCGACTACGAAAAGTTTGCCGACAGCTTCGGTTTCGAGGAAACGCCGGATCAGGCGGCTGCCATCGCGGCCGTGATGAGCGACATGACGAGCGGCCGCCCGATGGACCGTCTGGTGTGCGGCGACGTCGGCTTCGGCAAGACCGAAGTAGCGCTGCGCGCAGCGTTCATCGCCGTGCTCGACGGCAAGCAGGTCGCCATCCTCGCCCCCACTACGCTGCTCGCCGAACAGCACGCGCAGACCTTCTCCGATCGCTTTGCCGACTGGCCGGTGCGCATTGCCGAACTCTCGCGCTTCAAGACCACCAAGGAAGTGAACGCCAGCGTCAAGGCGATCAACGAAGGTCAGGTCGACATCGTGATCGGCACGCACAAGCTGCTCTCGAACGACATCCGGTTCGACCGGCTGGGCCTGGTGATCATCGATGAAGAACATCGCTTCGGTGTACGTCAGAAGGAGGCGCTCAAGGCGCTGCGCGCCGAAGTGGACATGCTCACGCTGACCGCCACACCGATTCCGCGCACCTTGGGCATGGCGCTCGAAGGCTTGCGCGACTTCTCGGTGATCGCCACTGCGCCGCAAAAGCGTCTGGCAATCAAGACCTTCGTGCGGCGCGAGGAAGACGGTGTCGTGCGCGAAGCCATGCTGCGCGAACTCAAGCGCGGCGGACAGGTGTACTACCTGCACAACGAAGTGGAGACGATCGAGAATCGCAAGGCGCAACTCGAAGCGCTCGTGCCGGAAGCGCGCATCGTCGTCGCCCACGGTCAGATGCACGAGCGCGATCTGGAGCGCGTGATGCGGGACTTCGTGACGCAGCGCGCCAACGTACTGCTGTGTACGACCATTATCGAGACCGGCATCGACGTGCCGACCGCCAACACCATTCTGATGCATCGCGCCGACAAGTTTGGACTGGCGCAGTTGCACCAGTTGCGCGGCCGCGTGGGCCGCTCGCACCATCAGGCCTACGCGTATCTGCTCGTGCACGATCCGAAGGCGCTCACCAAACAGGCACAGCGGCGTCTGGAAGCGATTCAACAGATGGAAGAACTGGGCGCCGGTTTCTATCTCGCGATGCACGATCTGGAGATTCGCGGTGCGGGCGAAGTGCTCGGCGACAAGCAGTCGGGCGAGATCCACGAGATCGGCTTCCAGCTCTACACCGACATGCTCGCCGATGCCGTGAGCGCGCTGAAAGCCGGACGCGAGCCGGATCTTACCGCGCCGCTGGCCGCGACCACCGAGATCAACCTGCACGTCCCGGCCATCCTGCCGAGCGACTTCTGCGGCGACGTGCAGGAGCGTCTCTCGCTGTACAAGCGTCTGGCCAACGGCATGCACCCGGACGCCATCGACACGATTCAGGAAGAACTCGTCGACCGCTTCGGCAAGCTGCCACAGCAGGCGCAAGCGCTCATCGAGACACACCGTCTGCGTCTGCTGGCCAAGCCGCTGGGCATCATCAAGATCGATGCGAGCGAAGACGCCATCGCGCTGCAATTCGAGCCGACGCCGTCGGTCGACCCGATGCGCGTCATCGAACTGGTGCAGAAGCATCGCCATATCAAGCTCGCCGGACAGGACAAATTGCGCGTCGAAGTCAAACACGCGGAACTGACCGACCGCGTGCGAGCCATCAAGGAAACGCTGCGTGCACTCGGCTCGCCCGGTGCGAAGGCCGCCTGATCATGTCGACGATGTGCACCCGGGCGCGCCGAAACATTGGCCACACGCCGAGCCTGTCGGACCTGCCAAATGACGCCCGAAACCGTGTGCACCGCAGCAATTTCCGTCGCGCTCCTTTCAGGCACGTCCGGGCAACCCCCCGCCCGGCGTGCCTTTTCCCGCGAGGCAAGAATGGTTGTTCACACAACCTTTTACCTCTAAATTATTTTTGAGTAACATTTCCCAGTAACAATACGTAAGAGACGTATTACACGTATGACTGGAAGATTCCCGGAGATTCGAATGACAAACGCTTCCCCCCAAGCTATCGCCCCGCAGGCCGCTCAAGAGGCCCAGCCGGCATCGCTCGACTGGATCACGAAGCTGGTCAGCATCGACACCACCAGCCGTGAATCGAATCTCGGCCTGATCGAGACGGTTCGCGACAGCCTCAAGCACGCCGGCGTGGAGCCGTGGCTCTCGTACGACGCCACCAAGCGCAAGGCCAACCTGTTCGTGACGCTGCCTGCCGCCGACGGCAACACGCAGGGCGGTATCGTCCTCTCGGGCCACACCGATGTCGTACCGGTCGACGGCCAGGCGTGGGACACCGATCCGTTCAAGCCGGTCGTGCGCGACGGCAACCTGTACGGCCGTGGCACGTGCGACATGAAGGGCTTTATCGGCTCGGTCATGACGATGCTGCCGGAAATGCGCGACGCCAAGCTCAAGACGCCGTTCCACTTCGCGTTCTCGTACGACGAAGAAATCGGCTGCGTGGGCGCGCCGGTGATGCTCGCCGAGTTGCGCGATCGCGGCATTCGCCCGGACGGCTGCATCGTCGGCGAGCCCACGAGCATGCGGGTGATCGTGGCGCACAAGGGCATCAACGCCTACCAGTGCTGCGTGCGCGGTCATGCAGCGCACTCGTCGCTCACGCCGAAGGGTTCGAACGCCATCGAATACGCTGCGCGCCTGATCTGCTACATCCGCGATCTGGCCGATCACTTCAAGCAGAACGGTCCGTTCGACGAGCTCTTCGATGTGCCGTTCACCACGGCGCAGACGGGCACGATCTCGGGGGGCATCGCCCTGAACACGATCCCGGCGCTGTGCGAATTCGTCTTCGAATATCGCAACCTGCCGGGCGTGGATGCCGAGGCGATCTTCGCGCGCATTGAGCAATATGCAGCGAACGAACTGGTGCCGAAGATGCAGAAAGAACATCCGAATGCCGGCATCGAGTTCAAGAAGATCGCCGCCGCGCCGGCGCTGGACGCCTCCGAGCAGGACGCCATCACCCAGCTCGTGCGTGCGCTGACCAAGGACACCGACAAGCGCAAGGTCGCCTACGGCACCGAGGCCGGTCAGTTCCAACTGGCGGGCGTGCCGTCGATCGTGTGCGGTCCGGGCAATATCGAACAGGCACACAAGCCCAACGAGTTCGTGTCGCTCGAACAGATCGCGCAATGCGAGTCGTTCCTGCGCAAGCTGATTCGCAGCAACACCGTCGGCGCCTGACGATGGATCGCGGCCTGAATCGCTTCAGGCCGGGTGAACATCCGATCTGACCGACGTCCTACCGGGCCGTATTCCGCTTGCCGGATGCGGCCCGTTGATTTCTATAACAAGTACGCACACCAGACAGGTTTTGGAGATCTCGCTCATGAGCGCAAGCGCAGCCCCCAACACGACGGCACCGACCACCCCCACGTCCCCGCACGCGTGGCGTGTGATCGTATCGGCCTCGATCGGTAACGCACTCGAATGGTTCGATCTCGTGGTGTACGGCTTTTTCGCCGTGACCATCGCGAAACTATTCTTCCCGACCGGCAACGATACGGTCTCGCTACTGCTCACGCTCGGCACCTTCGGCGTGTCGTTCTTCATGCGTCCGCTGGGCGCCATCGTGATCGGCGCCTACGCCGACCGCGCCGGACGCAAATCGGCCCTCACGCTCTCGATTCTGCTGATGATGGTCGGCACGCTGCTCATCGCGATCATGCCGACGTACGCCACCATCGGCGTGCTCGCCCCGGTGGGCATCGTCATCGCCCGCATGGTGCAGGGCTTCTCGGCAGGCGGCGAATTCGGCAGTGCGACGGCGTTTCTCGCCGAGCATGCGCCGCAGCGCCGTGGTTTCTTCTCGAGCTGGCAGGTGGCCTCGCAAGGCCTCACCACGCTGCTCGCGGCGGGCTTCGGCGCGCTGCTCACCGGCAATCTGTCGCCGGAAGCCATGGCGTCGTGGGGCTGGCGCGTGCCGTTCTTCTTCGGGTTGCTGATTGGGCCGGTGGCGTATTACATTCGCCGCCGTCTGGACGAGACGCCCGAGTTCCTCGACATCGAGCCGACGCAAAGCCCGCTGCGCGACACGTTCGCGAGCCAGAAGGAGCGGCTGTTGCTCGCTATCGGCGTCGTCGTGATGGCGACCGTGGCGACCTATCTGGTGCTCTACATGCCGACGTACGCCGTCAAGCAACTGGGCCTGCCGTCCTCTGCCGCCTTCTCGGCGGTGCTGCTCACGGGGGTGGTGCAACTGATCGTTGCACCGATCGTGGGTCACTGGTCGGACACCCACGGCCGTATCAAACCGATGCTGGCCGCCGCCGTGGCGCTGCTGGTGCTCGTCTACCCGATGTTCCGCTTCCTCGACGCGAACCCGACGTTCGGCTCCCTGATGGTGTTCCAGATCGTGCTCGGCCTGCTGATGACGACGTACTTCGGCGCCCTGCCCGCCCTGCTCACGGAACTGTTCCCGGTGCAGGTGCGTACCACCGGCCTCTCGCTCGGCTATAACATCGCGGCCACCGTGTTCGGCGGCTTCGCACCGTTTATCATTACGTGGCTCATCGGCGCGACAGGCAACAAGCTCGCCCCGAGTTTCTACCTGATTTTCGCCGCGCTCATCAGCATTACCGCGCTGCTGCGCAGCCGCAAGCTCGGCCTGCGCTGACCCATACGGAGACACTATAAAAGTGACGCAATCAACCCCCGCCCAGCACGCCGAGACCATCGACGGCCAGCCCGTTCCGACCCGCGAAGCCATCGCCGCGCTGCATAAGACACTCTTGCCGTACGTGCGCGAGACGCCGGTGTTTACGCGCAACGATTTTCCGACGCTCGGCAACACTCAGGTCACGTTCAAGTACGAACTGTTGCAGGCATCCGGCACGTTCAAGGCGCGCGGCGCGTTCTCGAACCTGCTCTCGCTCGACGAGGCGCAGCGCAATGCGGGTGTAACTTGCGTGTCGGCAGGCAATCATGCCGTGGCCGTGGCGTACGCTGCGCAAGCGATGGGCGTCGGCGCCAAGACGGTGATGCTCAAGACCGCCAGCCCAGCGCGCTCCGCGCTGTGCCGCGAATATGGCGCGGACCTGATTCTGGCGGAAAACGTTCATGAAGCGTTCGACGTCGTGAAGCGCGTGGAGCAGGAGGAAGGCCGCTACTTCGTGCATCCGTTCAACGGCTATCGCACGGTGCTGGGCACGGCCACGCTCGGTTACGAGTGGGCGCAACAGGCCCCGGATCTCGACGCCGTGATCGTGCCCGTCGGCGGCGGCGGACTGATCGCCGGGGTTGCCACGGCGTTCAAACTGTTCGCCCCGCACGTGAAGGTCTACGGGGTGGAGCCCGCTGGCGCGGACGCCATGGCGCAGAGCTTCGCCACGAACGGCCCCGTCAAGATGGGACCGATGACGGGGATCGCCGACAGCCTGATGGCGCCGCATACGGAGCTGTACAGCTACACGCTGTGCCGCCGTCATGTCGACGAACTGGTCACCGTGACCGACGACCAGATGCGCGCCGGCATGCTCACGCTGTTCCGCCAACTGAAGTTGGCCGTGGAGCCCGCATGCGCCGCCGCGACCGCAGCGCTCATGGGCCCGCTGCGCGAAAAGCTCGCGGGCAAGCGCGTGGGCGTGCTGCTTTGCGGAACGAACACCGACACGGCCACTTTCAATCGTCATATCGAAGCGGCGCTCGCGGCCGAAGCCAGCGCGGCCTGAAGCCAGCGCGGGCGTATCCTCATGACGTAACTCACCGACGCGGCCCGACGAGGGTCGCGTCTTCGCTTGGCCCACCCTCCGGCAATCGGTATCTCGTACCCGTACCCGGTATCCGGTGCTCCATCCCCGGTAAGGCTCGCAAGGAATTGGCATGTCCGCTACCACCGCCGCCCCTCCCGTCCTGCTGCTCGACGCCGCGCAAATCGCCGCCCTCATGCCTGTCGCCGACGCCATTCCCGTGATGTCCGAGATGTTCGGCGCACTTGCCCGCGAACAGATCCATCTGCCGTTGCGCCAGATCATTCGCCCGCCCGAGGCGCTCGGCGCGAAAGGTCTGCTGGGGATGATGCCTGCATTCCTGAGTGGTGCGGCAGGCGGCATGCCGGTCTATGGCGCGAAGGTCGGCACCTTCTTTCCGGGTAACAGCGTGCTCGGCAAGGATCCGCATCAGGGCTGCGTTCTGTTGATGAGCGGCGAGACGGGCGAGCTGCTCGCCGTCATGAACGCCGCGGAGATCACCGGCATTCGCACCGCCGCCGTCACCGGACTCGCGACGCAGTTGCTGGCGCGTCACGACGCCACCCGGCTCGCCCTGATCGGTGCGGGCCATCAGGCGCACTGGCATCTCGCAGCGCTCGCGGCGGTGCGCGCGCTAAAACACGTACGGGTAGCCAGCCGCTCGCTGGCCACAGCACAGGCGTTCGTCGACAAGGAGCAGCCGAACTACGGCTTCCGGCTCGAAGCGGCAGAGAGTGTCGAGGCGGCCGTGCGCGACGCGGACATCGCCGTCACCGTCACCAACACGACGGACCCGGTGCTGCATGGGGACTGGCTCGCGCCGGGCACCCACGTCAATCTGGTCGGCAGCAGCACGCCGCGTCACCGTGAGGCCGACACGCTGCTCATGGCGCGCGCGCAGGTGTTCGTCGACCGTCGCGAATCGACGATCCACGAGTCCGGCGACTATCTGGCTGCGGCCGCCGAAGGCCGAATCGGCCCGGACGATCTGCTCGCGGAACTCGGCGAGTTGGTGATTGGCCGACATCCGGGGCGCACCGACGCCGAGTCCGTCACGCTGTTCAAATCGCTCGGAATGGGGGCGCAGGATGTTGCGCTTGCCACTGCATTGTATGAACGCGCGCAGGGCGTGGGAGCGGGGACGCGCGTTGCGATCTGACGGGCGTGGGACGCCATCGTCCAGGCGACTGTGGCGTCACATCAATCAACGCGCGACCGATGTCACTGCCACATGTCGTGAATGCCGGTCGCCACCGCCAAGGCGACCGGTTCATAGGCCCGCCTCCGATTCTTTCTAGCGGGCAGATGCGGTTGCCTGCTTGCGCGTCGAAGCGCTTGCTCCTACGGCGAAGCGTGGGTGGTAGCCGTACGGTTGATGCGCTAAAAAATCTCCAGCGGGTTCCGAGGCTCGTGTTACTCATCCCCACAGATCACGGTTAGCGTTTGCCGCGGCCACCCGCGGGTTTCGTGCGTGGCTTTTGCGCGCCGAATGGGTTACCGCTGGACACGCTTGTGCCTTTCCCCGCAGCCACAGTACGCCGCGCCGCCGGCCTGGGTTTGTTTTCGCCACTTTGCGAGCGTGCTTTTTTGCTGGGCATCGGGATGGCGCCCGGCACAGATTGCGGCACTTTGGGCTTCTTCGGCTTTTTGGGTTTCTTGATGATCTGCCCCGTCGCGCTGGTTTGCGGCACGCGGTGTTCGGCTTCGAAACCCGGCGTTTCTTCACGAGGCAGCGTTTGCCGGATCAGTGCTTCAATCGCGGCCAGTTGGGGCGCTTCGTCGGCACACACGAGGGAGACCGCTACGCCGCTTGCGCCCGCACGGCCGGTGCGGCCAATACGGTGCACATAGTCTTGCGCCACGATCGGCAGATCCACGTTGATCACCAGCGGCAGGTCGTCGATATCCAGCCCGCGCGAGGCCACATCGGTGGCGACCAGCATATGGACTTCGCCCGCCTTGAAGCGCTCCAGCGCTCGCAGACGCGCGGGTTGCGGTTTGTCGCCGTGGATGGTGTCGACCGAATAGCCCGCCTCATCCAGCATGGCCGCCAGGTAATCCACACCATTGCGGGTTTTGACGAACACCAGCGCATGCTCCCAATGGTTTTCGGCCACGAGGTGCATGAAAAGGTCGGGCTTGTTCTTTTTATCCACCGTTACCACCCACTGCTTGATCTTGCTGGCCGTGGCATTGGGCGGGCTGACGCTGATATCGACCGGGTTGCGCAGAATGCTCTGTGCCATGGCGCGGATATCGTCGGTAAACGTGGCAGAGAACAGCAGCGTCTGACGCTGAGCGGGCAAGGCAGCAAAGACGGCGTTGAGTTCGCGGGCGAAGCCCAGATCCAGCATGCGGTCGGCTTCATCCAGCACCAGCGTCTGGACCTGGTCAAACTGCACTGCATTCTGACGGTTGAGATCGAGCAAACGGCCGGGCGTGGCGACGAGCACATCCACGCCTTTGCGCAACTTCATCATCTGCGGATTGATACTCACACCGCCGTAGGCCGCGAGAAATCGCAAGTCGAGGCCCTTACCGTAATCGATAAAGCTTTGCAGCACTTGTTCGGCCAACTCACGCGTGGGCACCAGCACCAGAACGCGCGCGCGGTTGCTGGACACTGCCGGGCCGTGTTGCACCAGCCGTTGCAACAGCGGCAGCGCAAAACCCGCCGTTTTGCCAGTGCCGGTCTGGGCCGCCGCCATGACGTCCTTGCCACTGAGCACAACAGGAATCGCCTTAGCCTGCACCGGCGTAGGTGTCTGGTATTCGAGATCCTGCACATTGCGCAGCAAGGGATCGATCAGGCCAAGCGAGGCAAAGGACATGGATGTATTCCGGGCTAAAACCGCAATTCTAGCGGTTACTGCGCCGATTGCATCGGGTGGGTGAGGCGGGCCTTTTCGACTCGGATGCAATTAAACATTTATGGATGACTGCCGTTATCTTTCCAGCAGTCTCTCGTCGAAGGTCAGGCCGTAGCAATGCCCACGTCAAGACCGGTCGGAAATGGGGTGAGCTTCCCATGAGAGGGACATGGGCCGTTATTATTATGAGAAAGAAAAAATGGATTTGAAATTACGATATTGCATCGCATCTGCACTGCTCTGCACCATGCTGACGGGGTGCGAGGATTCGGAAATTGGTCTGGTGAAAGCTGCCACTTACCCGGCCGATCAGACGCACACCTATGGTTCCGCCCTGTCCAAGCGGGCCGCCTGTAAAAGTATCACCTGGAAGACGTTCACGGATGACAGCAATCGATCGGCGGTCGAGTATCGCTGCGAACTAAGCGATGCAGTTCCCCAGTTGAACAAGGTCCGCGACACACAGATTGAGGAAATCAACGGCTATCTTAAAGCGAGCAATGAAAACCTCGGGAAAGCCATTGACGGGGTAGCCGGCGATGCGGCTCGTTATGCGAAGCTCCTCGAAGAGAAGAAAGCGGAACTTCAGCAAATCGACGAGAAGAGCCAGGCACAAATGGCGAACATGGACGGCCCGTCGGCCTTGAAAGCCAAGCTGGTGTCGGACGCGTCCAGGGCATATGTTGCATCTGAAGTTGCACGCTATCAGGCGGAATTTGACAAGGCAAATTCTGGCGAGAGCGCGGCATCGCTGAAAGGGTCGATGCAAAGCTATCAGGAGCGGTATGCAAATGACATATCAAATCTCCACAGGAAGTATGACGGGGTTAAATCCGTCACTGAAGTCATCCGGTGGGTCGTCAAGGACAAGGAGGTCATCCCCGCATACTTCGGCTTTGAAGTCGATTCGGAGCTGGGAAAGAAAAGCAGCGATAAGTCGTCTCAGTTCAAGGGATATCTTCAACAGATTGTCCTGAACCGCGGACAAGACTACGTTGCTTTTATCGCGCCCAACGTACTTGTCGGAATTTCCGCTACGACGAATAAGTAGCACATCGTCTGCGCATATGCGGGTTCAAATACCATCAATCAATGTCCGGATCCGTCCGGTTCCGGTCTGCGGGAGGTCTGTTGGTGAGCGTCGTCGGCTCGTAAGATGACATCATCGTCACCCGACCTCATGGAGTCGCATATGCCGCAAAGCCCCGCTTCCCCAACGTCCCGCACCGCCCTGCTCGTCATCGATGCGCAGGAATCGTTTCGTCAGCGTCCGTTCTGGCGTGACGACGATCTCGCCGTGTATTTCGAGCGTCAGCAAGCCCTCATCGACGGTGCCGTGGCACGCGGCGTGCCAGTTGTGCAAGTGTTCCATGTTTCGGCGGGCGCGTTCGCTCGCGAGTCCGGCTTCGTGCGCACGCTCGAAGAACTGCGCATCGACCCCACGTTTACGTTGGATAAGACGAAGCACAGCGCACTGGCTGGCTCCACGCTCGGGGCATGGCTGGTGCAGCATGGCACTACGCGCCTGATCGTTTCCGGTATTCGCACGGAGCAGTGCTGCGAGACGACGGCCCGCGCCGCGTCGGACGCGGGTTATGCCGTCGACTTCGTCACGCAAGCCACGCTCACCTTCCCGATGACGCATCCGCGCACCAAGCGTGAGCTGTCCGTCGCCGAGCTCAAAGAACGCACGGAAACCGTGCTCGTCGACCGGTTCGCACGCATCGTCACCGTTGAGGAGGCGCTCGCGGCGGTGTAATGTCGCTGTTGTGTCGGCGCAGTGCCGGGGGTCATCCCAGCGCTGTCCGAATCTGTCCTAAGCCATTTCCGGCCCCTTGCGATGCCACGACTGCAACCCGTCTACCTGCTGGTCATGCCCAACACGCTGCTGCTCGACGTGGCAGCGCCAGCGGAAGCTTTGCGCATGGCCAATCATCAGCAGAACGACGTCCGCTTCGTGTTGCGTTACGTCGGCACGCAACCCTCTGTAGTCACCTCGATTGGCCTGCGTCTCTCACCGCTTGAGGTGCTGCCGGACGACATCCCCAACGATGCCTGGCTGGTCGTGACGGGAACCGTCGAGAAGCCGCTGCCGCTGCACATGCCGGTTGACGACTCGTCGGGCGGGATGACATCGCAAGTTGCCGAGTTCGCCGAGTTCGCTAGGTCTGCCGGGTCCGCGAAGTCTGGTAAATCAGCTAAGCCGGCCGAGTCCACCAGATCCGCGGGGGCGCTTGAATCCGCCGAATCCGCCGAATCCGACGAGACCACCGAATCCCGCGCCGTCGCGTGGCTCAAACGCGTAGTACGTCCGACGCACCAACTCGCCTGCATCTGCACCGGCGCATTGCTCGCGGCCCGGGCCGGCTTGCTCGACGCCCGCGCATGCACCACGCACCACGGCAGTTGCGACGCCTTGCGCGCCCTCGCCCCGAGCGCCCGCGTGGCCGACAACCGGCTGTATGTGCACGACGGCAATATCTGGACGAGCGCCGGCGTGACGACCGGGCTCGACCTCATGCTCACGCTCATCGCCAACGCCACCGATCCGCTGTGCGCGGCGGCCGTGGCGCGTCAGATGGTCGTCTATGCGCGGCGCGCAGGCGCAGACCCGCAATTGTCGCCGTGGCTCGAAGGCCGCAACCATCTGCATCCGGCACTGCATCGCGTGCAGGACGCCATCGCCGCCGACCCAACACATGACTGGACGCTCGCCGCCATGGCGGACATCGCCTGCGCGAGCGAGCGCCACGTCACCCGGCTCTTTCGCGAGCATGCCGGGGTCGCGCCCATCGACTATCTGCATCGCCTGCGCATCGCGCTCGCCCGTGAAATGCTTGGCAACAGTCAACTCGATCTGGAGCACATCGCCGAGCGCACGGGGTTTGGGTCGAGCCGTCATCTGAGACGCGTCTGGCAAAAATTCGACGCCCTCCCGCCCAGCCGCGCACGCCGCGAATCGCATCTCCGATAGCAGGACTCGACACATCAGGATAGGTACGCCCGGCCGCATAGCGGCGTGGGACGTCGCAGCCTCCGCCCGCCAGCGCAGCTACCATGGCGCAGCACGATACGTGCACCGATAGCGCGCCATGCCAGCCGATAGGCACGTCCAATCGCACAGCGGCGTGGCGCTTCGCCACGCACCACCCGATAGCGCACGCGATACGTACATCGATAGCACATGCGGGCGCCACGTCGCGCCAACCTCCAAACCACCCGGGCGCCGCTACCCGCACTTGGACCACGATCTGCCGGGAATCCCCGCGGCCGGGTCCGCAACCCTGTAAAATGCCGGTTTCGCGCGACCTCCGTCCCCGCGCGCAGTGGCTAACACTCATTCTTCAGATGGCACACGATCTCGTCATTCTGGGAGCCGTCGCTCCCGCCTCGTCCGATTCGGCATCCACGCAGCAACACACCCCGCCTGCGCTTTTTCCGCCTGCACGTCAGTCCGCAATTCGTGCGCTGATTCGCGGCGCTGAGCCGGAATTTGCGCCGGGTGTGGCCCGGGTGCGAGATGTCGTCGACACCCCTGCCCTGCGCGCCGCCATGGACGCGTTCTCGCAGCAGCATCAGGTCGATGCCGTTCTCGTGGACAGCGCGCGCCATCTCACGGATTTCAAGCTCGTGGCCATGGATATGGACTCGACGCTCATCACCATCGAGTGCATCGACGAAATTGCCGATTACTGCGGACTGAAGGCGGAAGTCTCGGCCATTACGGAAGCCGCCATGCGGGGCGAGATCAAGGACTTCAACGAGAGCCTGACGCGTCGCGTAGCCCTGCTCAAAGGGCTCGACGCCAGTGCGCTGGAGAAGGTGTTCGACGAACGTCTGCAATTGTCGCCGGGGGCGCAAAGCATGCTGCGCGGTGTGCAGGCGCTGGGCATTCGCACGCTCTTGGTGTCCGGTGGTTTCACGTTCTTTACCGAACGACTGAAGTCGCGTCTGAATCTGGACGTCACGCGGGCGAACACGCTGGAAATCGTCGACGGCAAACTGACCGGCCGCGTGCTGGGCGAAATCGTCAATGCCGAAGTCAAGGCGCGCACGGTGACTGAGGTCGCCGCACAGTTCGGCGCCCGGCCCGATCAGGCGATCGTCATGGGCGACGGATCGAACGACTTGCAGATGATGGCCATCGCCGGATTGTCGGTGGCGTTCCGCGCCAAGCCGGTGGTGCGCGAGAAGGCGTCCGTCGCGTTCAATTACGTCGGGCTCGACGGCCTGTTGTCGTTGTTCCGCAAGGACTGAGCGCCTCCAGAGTGCCGATTGAGGGCGGTGCGGCATGCGTTCGACGCTTGCCGCCCCGCCACACTGGCTCAACCGCCCAGGTGCGCCTTCAGGCTCGCCTCGATATCGGCCTGCAAGTCACGTACGTCTTCCAGCCCCACGTAGAAGCGCACGAGCGCGCCCTTGTGCGGCCACGGCGTTGCCGTGCGCATCGACGGCACGCGGTACGGCACGACCAGACTGTGCGCGCCGCCCCAGCTGAAACCGATCTTGAACAGTCGCAGCGCTTCGATGAAGGCATCGACCTGCGCCTGCGAGTAGCGCTCGTCGAACACCACCGAAAACAATCCGCCTGCGCCCGTGAAGTCACGACGGAAATGCTGGTACCCCGGGCAATCCTCGAATGCCGGATGCAACACCGCGGCAATTTCATGACGTGTGCCCAGCCAGGTCGCGAGCGTCATCGCCGCGCGGTCGTGCGCCTCGAAACGCAACTGCATATTCGGCAAACTGCGCAGCACGAGACTGCAATCGTCGGCAGACACCCCCACGCCCATGCGCATACGAGCCTGCTTGAGACGATGGTGCACGTGATCGTCGATGGTCACGACCGCCCCCATCAGGATGTCGCTGCCGCCCGACTGGTACTTGGTGAGCGCCTGCACGGAGATGTCCACGCCGTGATCGAACGGACGGAATGCGAGGCCTGCGGAATACGTGTTGTCGATGGCGGTGAGCACACCGCGCTCGCGGGCCACGCGGGCAATGGCCGGAATGTCCGGCACTTCCATCGTCACCGAGCCCGGCGCTTCGAGCCAGATCACCTTCGTATTGGGTCGAATCAGCTCGGCGATGCCCTCGCCGATCATCGGATCGTAGTAACGCACCGTAACGCCCCACGACTCGGCAAGCCAGTCGCCATGCTCGCGATTCGGGCCGTAGGCGTTGTCCGGAATCAGCACGTCGTCGCCGCTACGGATCAGGCCGAAGTACACGTTGGAGATGGCCGCAAGACCCGACGGAAACAGCAGGCAATGTTTGCCGCCTTCGAGCGCCGCCAGACGTCGCATCAATTCCATCGACGTGGGCGTGGCGTGCAGGCCGTAGCGCCACTGACTGTCGTTCTTCCAGTCCAGCGCGCGCATGGCGGCCAGATCGGGGAAGACAACCGTCGACGCACGTGCCACCGGCACCGGCATGGCAGCGAAACCGGCGGGCAACTGTGTGTCGGTGTGCAGAATATTGGTTTGCCAGTGCCAGCCATTGGCTTCCGGCGTATCGAGGGGCTTGCGGTTGTCTTGCGTCATTACAGCTCCGGAAAGGCTCGGGCCGGCAAGAACGCCGGCCCCCGGGAGAAACTTACACGCGCTCGAACACGGCGGCAATGCCCTGACCGCCGCCGATGCACATGGTCACGAGCGCGTAACGCCCGCCAACGCGCTGCAACTCGTGCAACGCCTTGACCGTAATGAGCGCGCCCGTCGCGCCGATCGGGTGCCCCAGCGAAATGCCCGAACCGTTCGGATTCACCTTGGCCGGGTCGAAACCGAGATCGCGCGTGACGGCGCACGCCTGCGCGGCAAACGCCTCGTTGGCTTCGACCACATCGATATCGTCGACCTTCAGGCCGGCACGCTCCAACGCCTTGCGCGACGCCGGGACCGGCCCGATGCCCATGTAGTTCGGATCGACGCCGGCGTGCGCATAGCTCACCAGCCGTGCCAGCGGCTTGGCCCCGCGACGCTCGGCCTCGGCACGCTCCATCAGAATGAGCGCCGCAGCGGCGTCGTTCAGACCGGACGCGTTCCCGGCGGTGACGGTGCCGTCCTTCTCGAAGACCGGACGCAGCTTCGCCATGTCCTCCATCGTCACACCCTCGCGCACATGCTCGTCGGTCGTGAAGGCTACGTCGCCCTTTTTCGTCTTCAGCGTGATCGGCACGATCTGATCGGTGAAGTAACCGGCCGCCATCGCGCGCGCAGCGCGCTGATGCGATTCGACAGCGAGACGATCCTGATCTTCGCGCGTGATCCCCCACTGCTTCGCGATGTTCTCCGCCGTCACGCCCATGTGGATGTTCGCGAACGGGTCGTGCAGCGCGCCGAGCATCATGTCGACCAGCCGCGATTCGCCCATGCGCGTGCCCCAGCGAGCACCCGGCATCACGTACGGCGCGCGGCTCATGCTCTCCGCGCCGCCGGCCATCGCCACGTCGGCATCGCCCAGCAGGATCGCCTGCGCGGCGGAGATCACCGCCTGAAGGCCCGAGCCGCACAGACGGTTCACGGTCATCGCGGGCGAGTGCTGGCTCACGCCGGCGTCGATGGACGCCACGCGTGCGAGATACATGTCCTTAGGTTCGGTATGGATGACGTTGCCGAACACGACGTGTCCGACGTCTTCACCGCCGACCTTCGCGCGAGCCATGGCTTCGCGGGCGACGATGGCGCCGAGCTGCGTTGGCGCGAAATCCTTCAGGCTGCCGCCAAAATCACCAATCGCGGTGCGCACACCGCTGACGATCACGACCTCTCGTTGCATGTCTCTTCTCCGGGTGGATATAGGTTTGCAACGAGTATAGCGCCGTAGGGGTTACCGCGATGGCGGGCTCAGTGGAGGGAAACTTCGATCAGTTCGCCAGTTGCTCGAGCACCTGTGCCGCGAACGGCACCGGCGCAACGGCACCGTAACCGGTCGTCGACAACGCCGCGCATACATTGGCGTAGCGCGCCGCCGTGAAGGGGTCGTCCCCCAGCGCCAGACGTGCCACGAACGCCCCGCCGAAGCAGTCGCCTGCCCCCGTGGCGTCGATTGCCTGCACCGGATACGGCGCGACGATGCGACGTTCCTGCGGCGTGGCCACGTAGCAGCCCTCGCGGCCCAACTTCAGGGCCACGACTTTCACACCGTGGGAGAGCAGCTCGTCGAGAATGGCGTCGCGATCTTCCAGACCGGTGACGGCCGTCACGTCGTCCCAGCTCGGCAGGCATACGTCGGTCAGGCTGAACGCCTCGCGCATCGTGGCGCGCGCACGCGCCAGCGGCCACAGCTTCAAACGCAGGTTGGTGTCGAACGACACTTTGCCGCCCGCCGCGCGGACGGTCGACATGGCGTCGAAAGCGGCGTCGCAGGCGCTCACGCTAATCGCCAGGCTAATGCCCGACAGATGCAGGAACTGCGCACCGGCCAGCGCCTCGCGCGGCAGATCCTGCGGTTGATAACGGCTCGCAGCAGAGCCCGCACGCAGATAGTCGAAATGGTGGCCGTTCTCGTCATGCGACACGAAGTAGACCCCGGTTGGCGCCTGCGTGTCGACGCGAACGCAGCGCGTATCGACGTTCTCATCGCGCCACAGATCGAGCAGCATGCGGCCAAACAGATCGTCGCCCACCGCGCTCACGAAGCCCGTGCTCGCGCCCTGACGGCGCGCGGCAATGGCGAAATTGGACGTATCGCCGCCGAAACCTTGCAGATAGCGGCGCGCGTCGTCGGGCGACTGATTGAATTCGACCATGGCCTCGCCCATGGCCAGGATCTGCGACGTGGGTTGTGCTTGCTGCGCTTGCGTCATCAGACCACCTCGCCCCACAGATCGTGGCCGTCGGCGCCGGTGATTTCAACGTTCACGAACTCGCCGATCTTCAGATGCTTGGCGGCCTTCGCCGTCGGTTCGATGTACACGAGGCCGTCGATTTCCGGTGCGTCGGCGGCCGAGCGGGCAATGCCGCCGTCCTGATTGATTTCATCGACGATGACCTGAATCGTCTTGCCGATCTTGCGCTGCTGGCGCTCGGCCGAGATCTCTTCTGCCACTTCCATGAAGCGCGCACGACGCTCTTCGCGAACTTCGTCAGGCAGCGCGCCCGGCAGTTCGTTGGCGCGTGCGCCTTCGACGGGCGAGTAGGCGAAACAGCCCACGCGGTCCAGTTCGGCTTCGCGCAGGAAGTCCAGCATGTATTCGAATTCGGCTTCAGTCTCGCCAGGGAAACCGGCGATGAACGTGCTGCGGATCGTCAGATCCGGGCACATCCTGCGCCATGCCTGAATGCGCTCGAGATTCTTTTCGCCCGAGGCCGGGCGCTTCATGCGCTTGAGCACGTCGGGGTGGGCGTGCTGCAGCGGCACGTCGAGATACGGCAGGATGTGGCCCTCGGCCATCAGCGGAATGATCTCGTCGACATGCGGATACGGGTAGACGTAGTGCAGACGCACCCATGCGCCGTACTGCTTGGCCAACTCGCCCAGCGCCGTAACCAGTTCCGTCATGCGGGTCTTGAGCGGACGTCCAGCCCAGAAACCGGTGCGGTATTTCACGTCGACGCCATAGGCGCTGGTGTCCTGCGAGATCACCAGCAACTCCTTCACGCCGGCCTTGAACAGGTTCTCGGCTTCGAGCATCACTTCGGCCACCGGGCGCGAGTCGAGATCGCCGCGCATCGACGGGATGATGCAAAACGTGCAACGGTGGTTGCAGCCTTCGGAGATTTTCAGATACGCATAATGACGCGGCGTGAGCTTGATACCGGCCGGCGGCACGAGATCCATGAACGGGTCGTGCGGCTTGGGCAGATGCGTGTGCACCGCGCTCATCACTTCGCCCACGGCGTGGGGGCCGGTGACGGCCAGCACCTTGGGGTGCACGGCGCTCACGATGTCCTGACCGGCGGCATCTTTCTTCGCACCCAGGCAGCCGGTGACGATCACCTTGCCGTTCTCGGCGAGCGCTTCGCCAATGGCATCGAGGCTTTCCTGCACGGCGTCGTCGATGAAACCGCAGGTATTGACCACGACGAGGTCGGCACCGTCATAGGTACCGGAGATGGCATAGCCTTCAGCGCGAAGCTGCGTCAGGATCTGCTCGGAGTCGACCAAAGCCTTGGGGCAGCCGAGCGAAACGAAGCCGACCTTGGGGGTGCCGGCGGGCAATGGGCGGGACATGGGGCGAAATCCTGATCTAGTAGATACGTGTAACGATCGACCGGCAGTGCCGAAGCCTGAGCCTCATCGTGCGCGCGACCGGCAATGCCATCGCATCGTCCGGAAACGCAGACACCGCCTGCCGCCGAAACCGCCGCAAGACCTAGCCTGCGGCGAAGAGCCGCGTATTTTACCCTGATCGTCTGCGGCGCGTTCCAACTATCGCGCCAATGCGTTGCCAGGCGGGACAGATCGCGGCAAATCGTCTGCGGTGTGCGCCCCACGCCACACCGCATCCCATCGTCGGAGATGCCGCAAAAGCTGCAGAAGCGTCGGCTCAGGGCTTCTTGTTCGGATCCTTGCCCGGTGCTCCGGGCGTACCCGGCGCCCCCGGTGCGCCCGGACCACCCGGGAACGGGAACGTGCTGAACATGTTCTTCGCCTGGCTCTGCATTTGCTCCTGCATCTGCACGAACAGGTTCTTCGACTGCTCGATGTAGTTGGTCATCATGCCCTGCATCATCGGCGCCTGCATGTTCATGAATTGCGCCCAGACGTCCGGGTTGAAGGCCGCACCTTCGTAGATGCCCTTCGACTGATCGGCCAGCTTGTTCTGAATTTCGATGAAAGTCTGAATGTTCTTCTCGAGATACGTGCCCATCATCCCTTGCAGCGCATGGCCGTAGAAACGGATGATCTGGGAGAGCATCGCGCTCGAGAACATCGGCACACCGCCGGTTTCCTCTTCCAGAATGATCTGCAGCAAAATGCTGCGAGTCAGGTCCTCGCCCGTCTTGGCGTCGACAACCTTGAACTCCTCGGTCTCGAGCACCAATTGCTTCACATCGGCAAGGGTGATGTACGTACTGGTCTGAGTATCGTACAGACGCCGGTTCGGATACTTTTTGATCAGGCGTTCGTCAGTCTTCTTGCTCGCGGTCATGCGGTGGGTTTCCTGCGTTTTTTGAAGGACTACCCCGACCGGCGGTCGGGGTTAGTCACATATTATCGATTCTAGGGCGTTTGCTGCTATGCGGCAAAGCCCTAACCCTCGACGAAGCGTTGTGCTTACTTCGGCCCGCGCCAGCACCCGCTCCGTCGCCGCTTAGCCCATATGCAGGCCGCCGTTGAGCGAGAAGTCCGCCCCCGTCGAGAAACCCGAGTCTTCCGACGCCAGCCATGCCACGATGGAACCGATCTCGCCCGGCTCGCCCAAACGCTTGACCGGAATCGTCGCAACGATCTTGTCGAGCACGTCCTGACGGATCGAGCGCACCATGTCCGTTCCGATATAGCCCGGCGACACGGTATTGACCGTCACGCCCTTGGTCGCGACTTCCTGCGCCAGCGACATCGTGAAGCCGTGAATCCCGGCCTTGGCCGTCGAGTAGTTCGTCTGACCGAACTGCCCCTTCTGCCCGTTGACCGACGAGATGTTGATGATGCGGCCGAAGCCACGCTCGCACATCCCCTCGATCACTTGCTTCGTGACGTTGAACAGGCTCGTGAGGTTGGTGTCGATCACGGCATCCCAGTCTTCGCGGGTCATCTTGCGGAAGACCACATCGCGGGTGATACCCGCGTTGTTCACCAGCACGTCGATTTCGCCGACTTCGGCCTTGACCTTGTCGAAGGCCGCCTTGGTCGATTCCCAATCGCCGACGTTACCCTCGGACGCAATGAAATCGAAACCCAACGCCTTCTGATCTTCCAGCCACTTTACGCGGCGCGGCGAATTCGGCCCGCACCCTGCCACGACCCGGAAGCCGTCTTTGTACAGCCGCTGGCAAATGGACGTACCGATACCGCCCATCCCGCCTGTCACATATGCAATGCGTTGAGTCATGGAACGCTTCCCCCAAAATAACGGCTATCTGCCGCCTGTTGCGACTGCCAATTGACCGACGCGCAGGCCGCGCGTTCCCGCGCAACCCTTTCGTCTCCTGACTACTTCAGTGCGAGCCCGTGCGCGTTGCAAACACGGGCGGCACCCATTCTTATGCGGTTCTTGTGACTAACGCGCGAAAGCGTCAGACGCGCTCGACCGCCAGCGCCACGCCCATGCCACCGCCGATACACAGCGAAGCCAGACCGCGACGGGCATCGCGACGCGCCATTTCATGCAACAGCGTGACGAGAATACGGCAGCCCGACGCCCCGATCGGGTGACCGATGGCGATAGCGCCGCCGTTCACGTTGATCTTCGAGGTGTCCCAGCCCATCTGCTTGTTCACCGCCAGCGCCTGCGCGGCGAACGCTTCGTTGATTTCCATCAGATCCAGATCGCTCGCCTTCCAGCCAGCGCGCGCGAGACAGCGTTGCGACGCCGGCACCGGGCCAATCCCCATCACCGACGGATCAACGCCCGCGTTCGCGTACGCCACAATGCGTGCGAGCGGCGTGAGACCCAGTTGCTCCGCGCGCTTGGCCGACATCACCACCACGGCAGCCGCGCCGTCGTTGATGCCCGACGCGTTCGCCGCAGTCACGGTGCCGTCCTTCGAGAACGCGGGCTTCAGACTCGCGAGCGACTCGGCCGTCACGCCATGGCGCACGAATTCGTCGGTGTTGAACACGAGCGGATCGCCCTTGCGCTGCGGAATCGAGACCGGCACGATTTCGGCGTCGAAACGGCCCGCCTTTTGCGCGGCTTCGGCCTTGTTCTGCGACGCAGCGGCGAACGCGTCCTGCATTTCGCGCGTGATGCCGTATTCCTTGGCGACGTTCTCGGCCGTAATTCCCATGTGGTACTGGTTGTATACGTCCCACAGGCCGTCGACGATCATCGTGTCGATGAGCTTGGCGTCGCCCATGCGGAAACCGTCACGCGAACCCGGCAGCACGTGCGGCGATGCACTCATGTTCTCCTGACCGCCGGCCACGACGATGTCGGCATCGCCCGCGGTGATCGCGTTGGCGGCAAGCATCACGGCCTTCAGGCCCGAGCCGCAGACTTTGTTGATGGTCATGGCCGGCACCATCGCAGGCAGCCCCGCCTTGATCGATGCCTGACGCGCCACGTTCTGACCCGAGCCGGCGGTGAGCACCTGACCCATGATGACTTCGCTGATGTCTTCGCCCTTGAGCTTCGCACGTTTGAGGACTTCGTCGATCACGATCGCCCCCAGATCCGGGGCCGCCACCTTGGCCAGCGAGCCGCCAAACTTACCGACTGCCGTACGGGCAGCCGACACAATCACGATATCCGTCATGTCTCATTCCTCTTTTTTCAATAAGGTCGAACCGGGGGGATGCCCCGTCATACGCTCAACATCGCGCGTTACATTCAGGCCTTGGCCTTCACGTAACGGCCGGGCGCCGGTTCGATCGGTGCATAAGCAACATTACCATACGCATTTTGCGCCTTGACGCGTTTTCCGGCGTAGCCCGCGAGCCACTCGCTCCAGTCGCTCCACCAGCTCCCCGGGTGCTCCGTCGCCCCGGCAAACCAGTCGTTCGCATCGACACCCACATCGTCGTTGCGCCAGTAGCTGCGCTTTTTCTTCGCCGGCGGGTTGACCACCCCCGCAATATGCCCCGACGCGCCCAGCACGAAGCGGCGCTCTCCGCCAAGCAGCGGCAGCGAGCGAAATGCCGACGTCCACGGCACGATGTGATCCTCGCGCGATCCGAACACGTACGCTGGCGCGTCGATCGTCCCCAGATCCACGGGCACGCCGCACGTCTGCACGACACCGGGCTGCTTCAGTTCGTTCTGCAAATAAAGATGACGCAGATACCAGCAGAACATCGGGCCCGGCAGATTGGTGCCGTCGCCGTTCCAATACAACAGATCGAACGGCTGCGGCGCATTGCCCTTCAGATAACTGTCGACCACATAGTTCCAGACCAGATCGTTCGGACGCAAGAAGGAGAAGGTATTGGCCAACTCCACACCGCGCATCAGGCCCGGCGGCTGACCGAGTCCGCCGCCAATCGTCTGCTCGCGGAACTGCACGTGCGGCTCGTCGACGAAGACGTCAAGCACGCCGGTATCGGAAAAATCCAGCAGCGTGGTGAGCAATGTCACACTTGCGACCGGCGACTTGCGGCCCTTTTGCCCCTTCGCAGCGAGCACGGCCAGCGCGGCCGCGAGCAAGGTGCCGCCCACGCAGAAGCCGAGCGCATTGATCTGCGGCTGAGCGCTGATCTCGCGCACCACGTCGATGGCCGCAATCGGGCCTTCGCCCACGTAGTCGTCCCACGTTTTGTGCGCCAGCGAGGCATCGGGATTGCGCCAGGACACGACGAACACGGTGTGCCCCTGCTCCACGGCATAGCGCACCAGCGAGTTTTCGGGCTGGAGATCGAGGATGTAGTACTTGTTGATGCACGGTGGCACGACCAGCAGCGGGCGCTGGTGCACGGTCGGCGTGAGCGCTTTGTACTGAATAAGCTGGATCAGGTCGTTCTCGAAGACTACTGCGCCTTCGGTCGTCGCGACATTGCGCCCGACTTCGAAAGCCGCCTCATCGGTCTGAGACACCTTGCCCTTGCCCATATCGACGAGCAGATGCTGAATGCCCGCGAGCAGGCTGTCGCCATGCGTCTGCACGAGGCGCTGTTGCGCGTCGGGATTGGTCGCAATGAAGTTCGCGGGCGAACTCGCCGCCACCCATTGCTCGACGGCGAAACGAATGCGCTCGCGCGTCTTGACGTCGGCATCGACCAGTTCGGCCATGCGCATCAGAAGGCGGCCGTTGAGCAGATACAGGGCGGCGGGCAGTGCGTAGAACGGATTGCGCCAGCCGTCGCCCGCGAAGCGACGGTCGCCCAGGGCGGGCGCCGTGTCCAGGCCGGGTTGATTGAAACTGGCGACAAGTTCGGAAAATTCACGAGCGTATTCCGACTGAAGTTCGTTCAGTCGCACCGGATCGACGTGCAACGACGTCGGTTGCGGCAGCGTGCCCGCCTTGCTGAAAACATCGAAAAGCCCCGCGAACGGATTCGCCGCGGCCGCTGCACCATTCGCAGCGAAGGATGACGGGCCGGCAGCTCCCTCCAAAGCGCCGAACATTTGTTGGGCGGCCTTGAACCACTGCGACATGTCCTGAGCGGAGAGCGAAGCGGAGGGAAACTGCTGGGCAAACGAGGCGGCAAACGAGGCCGGATCGAAGTTGGCACTGGCGCGATTCATGGTAGCCTGAGTGTCACGTCCGTTGCGTTCACGGGCCGGCGCCCGAAACGCGGCGGCGTGCTTCGCTGATGCGCGATGCGCCCCGCCTGTGAAGCATTCTTGCGTGCGCGCGCAGGCGTGTCAATGCTTGCCGCGAACGTCCCGACTGCATTGTCCCGTCGACCCACCTATTTTTGAATGCGCGTTTGTCCCGATGCTCATCGTCATTCTCGGCTGGCTTTACGTCATTGGCATGGTTGCCATCACCGCACCGTCCGTCTGGCTGGGCATCGCGATCTTTCTCTTCGGTGGCCTCGGGCCCGCGCTGCTCATCCTGTACATCGCGGGAAGCCGCGCGCGGCGTACGCGCACGCCGCAACGTCATGACGCACAATGAGCGCTCTGCGTCCCCACTCCCGTTGAACGCCGCGTGAGAAGACCGCCGTATTACGGCCGTCTTGCGCGCGGGTTACCCGACGTCGGAAAAATCAGAGACGCCAGACCAGCGCCGCCATGCGGCCCGTCGTGCGCTCGCGGCGATAGGAATAGAAGCGCGCCGGGTCGCTGACCGTACACCACTGCCCACCGGAGACGCTCGTCACGCCCTCGCGCGCGAGTCGCAAACGGGCAAGAGCACACAGATCCGCCAGCGATTTTCCCGCGTCCGGATCGCCATGGGAGACGAAAGCGGCTTGCGTCGCTTCACGCTCGTGCGGCGTCGCAGCGTCGAGAAACGCCTCGCGCACCTCCGGTCCCACTTCGAACGCCGTCGGGCCAATGCACGGACCCAGCCACGCGACGACTTGCGCGCCAGCATCTCCCGGCGGCAAACGTGAGCGCAACGCCCGTACCGTCTGCTCGATAATACCGGCGCAAAGTCCGCGCCAGCCCGCATGCGCGGCGGCGACGGCGCGTCCTTGCACGTCGCATAGCAGCACCGGCAGGCAGTCCGCCACCATCACGATGCTCGCCAGCCCCGCCACGTTCGTGGCACTGGCGTCGGCCTGCAACGGATCGCCCGCATTCGACGCATCGAGAGCCGCCTGCGCGTCGACCACGCGAGGGCCATGCACCTGCGCCACCCACGCCGACGGCACCCCCGTTCGCGCCAGCAACCTCGCCCGATTGGTGCGCACGGCGGCGGGATCGTCGTCTGCCTGGTAACCCAGGTTGAAGGTGGCTTGCGGCCCTTCGCTGACACCCCCCGCACGGGTCGTAAACACGGCACGCACATTCGCCGGGGCGGGCCAGTCGGGGACGATCCAGTCCGCGGGAATCGTGTCTTGCTCAGGCAGGGAAGAAGTCATCGAGCGAATCGGGGAGCGTTGAGAAGTCGAATTCGAGGCCAAGTGCGGCCATGAGTTCGCGCATGTCGTCGGGCAACGGCGCCTGCCAGTGCATGGCGCTGTCGTCCTCGGGATGAATCAGCCCCAGGCGCCAGGCATGCAAGGCCTGCCGAGAGAAATCGCCCGGCAATGCCGGACGTTTGTGACGGGGTTTATATAGCGGATCCCCCAGCAGCGAATGGCCGAGATGCGAGAGATGGACGCGAATCTGGTGCGTACGCCCCGTATCCAGCGAGCAAAGCACCAGCGAAATCGGGGAACCTTCCCATTCTGCGCTGGCGACCGTCACCACACGGGTGCGCGCCGGTTTGCCACCCTGCCCCTGTACGACTGCCATGCGCGTGCGCTCACGCGGATCGCGGCCGATCGGCGCGTCGACGACCGTGCGCTGCGGCGGACGTCCCCACACCAGCGCAGCGTAATAACGTTTGACGGTGCGTGCCTGCAACTGGCGCACCAGATCCGTTTGCGCGACCAGCGTGCGCGCCACCACCATCAGGCCGGACGTCTCCTTGTCGAGCCGGTGGACGATGCCCGCGCGCGGCAGATCGGCGCCCGCTTGTCCGTAGCGATGCAGCAGACCGTTGAGCAGCGTGCCCGACCAGTTGCCCGCAGCCGGATGAACGACGAGGCCCGCAGGCTTGTTGAAGACGGCGAGCGTCGCGTCTTCGTAGACGACGTCGAGCGGCACCGGCTCCGGTGCAAAAGCGAGTTGTTCGGGCAGTGCCGCAGGCGTAATGAGGACAGCTTCGCCGCCCGCGACTTTCTGGCGGACTTTGGCGACGTGAGCGTCGAGCGTCACGCGGCCGTCTTCGACCCACGCTTGCAAACGGCTACGGGAATATTCGGGAAAACATTGGGCAAGCGCCTTGTCGAGACGCTCACCCGCGAGAGCATCGGGCAGCGTGGCGCTGAGCGGCGCACTGGCGAATGCGCCGCTGCTCGCGACTGCATCAGCGGAAAAAGCCCCTGTGAGGGCGCTATTGGCGGTGCTTGAGAAAGCCTCCGGAAGCGAGTCGAGGTCGTCATCGGACGATTCCTCTGCATTTTCCGTGGCAAATGAGGCGGTTACGCTATAATCCGGCACTATTGAACGGGTCATCGAGAAGTGAAGCCAACGAGCATGCAAGCCCTGAAACTTGTAAAACATCTGACGCTGGCCGCCGTCGTGGTCGGCAGCCTGGCCGCCTGTGGCATTTTGCCGGAGAAGGTCGACGAAACGGCCGGTTGGTCGACGAACAAATTATACTCGGAAGCCAAGGACAGCTTCGACAGCGGCGACTATACAAAGGCCGCCAAGTACTATGAGTTGCTCGAAGGGCGCGATCCGTTCGGCCCGCACGCACAACAAGCCCAGATCAACACGGCTTACGCGTATTACAAGGATAACGAGCCGGCTCAGGCGCTCACCGCCGTCGATCGCTTTATCCGGCTGCATCCGGACAGCCCGTCGATCGATTACGCCTATTACCTCAAGGGCCTGATCAATTTCAACGACGACCTGGGCCTGTTCGGCCGGTTCTCGGGTCAGGATCTGAGCGAGCGTGATCCGAAGGCATTGCGCGCGGCATACGACAGCTTCAAGTACCTGGTCGAGCACTATCCGAACAGCAAGTACGCGAACGACGGGGCTTTGCGCATGCGCTACGCCGTGAACGCCATGGCCGCGCACGAAGTCCATGCCGCCGAGTACTACTACCGCCGCGGCGCGTACCTCGCCGCCGTGAACCGTGCCCAGACCGCGCTGCAAGACTACGATCAGGCACCGGCGCTGGAAGACGCACTCGGCATCATGATCAAGTCGTACGACAAACTCGGCATGACCGAACTGCGTGACGATGCGCGCCGCGTGATGGAAAAGACCTACCCGAACAGCGGCTACCTGACCGTCGGTCATCGCACCGACACCAGCGGCGACAAGAAGTCGTGGTGGCAGATCTGGCGTTAAACCAGCGCGGTTGATTCGATCGAAAAGCCCTCGCTCCATGCGAGGGTTTTTTGTTTCCGTCTCCCTGACGTTCACATCGAAGCCGGCATGACCGCAATGTCGGCATGACGGTCCCTCACAAGGAGTGGGGGTCATGAGCACCCGCGATGCCTGACTGAGGTCGCGTCGGCGACCGGCGGGCGGCGAGGTGCCATGCCGGCGCGCAACGTCACAAGCCACGAGCGACACGCCATGAAAAAAGCCAGACGCAAAAGCGTCTGGCTTTTTTACGACTTAAGCGAGCGGCGCACCACGAGCGCGCCAATCATGCCTCACCCCTGCGCGTCGGCGGCCATCTCGTCGAAGAAGCCGCGCACAATGGGCAATTCGCGAGTGCGCTTGAACGGCGGCAGGCTTTGCCAGATCCGACGACCGTATGGCTTGTCGACGAGACGCGGATCGCAAATCATCAGCACCCCGCGATCCGCCTCGGAGCGAATCAGGCGCCCCGCGCCCTGCTTGAGCGTAATCACCGCCTGCGGCAGTTGATGTACGGCAAACGGACTGAGCCCCTTCTTCGTGAGCGCATCGAGGCGCGCCGCGAGCACCGGGTCGTCCGGCGGCGCAAAAGGCAGTTTGTCGATGATGACGAGCGAGAGCGCTTCACCACGCACGTCCACCCCTTCCCAAAAACTCTGACTGCCGATCAGCACGGCGTTGCCCAGCGCACGGAAACGGTCGAGCAATTCGGTCCGGCTCGCCTCGCCCTGCACGAGCAGCGGATAGGGCCAGCCGCGCCGCTCGAACTCTTCGCGCAATCGCTCGGCCGCGCGATTGACCGCACGCAACGTCGTACACAACACGAAGGCCCGGCCGCCGCTCACTTCCAGCACGGGCAACGCGGCGTCGAGTACGGCGTCGGTAAAATTCGGCGCCGAGGGCTGTGGCAGCCCGCGCGGCACATACAACAAACTCTGATTCGGATAATCGAACGGACTGGCCAACGTGAGCGACTTGCCAGCATCCAACCCAAGCTGCGCCGCGTAGTGCATGAAGTTGCCCTTCACCGACAACGTCGCCGACGTGAAGATCCAGGCACGCGGCGCACCGGCGCGCTGCTTCGCGAAAATCGGCGCAATCGACAGCGGCGTCTGATGCAACTGCACCGTCTGCGAGAACACTTCGATCCAGCGAACCGTCTCGGCAGGCGTATAAGTCTTTTCCGATTTACCGTTGCCGCCCGACGCATCCTCCGCCGCATTTGCCGACTTCGCTTCCGCCGCCAGCCGGGCGGCTTCCGCCTCGCGCGCCTTGGCCGCCTTTTCGCGTTTGCCATCGGTCACGCGCGGCGCATCCGGGTCCAGCAACGGCAGCGGCGGCTCGCCCGGCGTGGGCGGTGTCGCGCCCGTCTGCCAGCGCTCCAGTTGCTGATGCAGCTCCAGCGCGCGGCGCAGACAGGCACCGAGCGCCTCGGCACGTTCGGACTGGTGCTGGAGGGTTTCGATCAAGTCTTGCAGCGCGAGGTCCACGCTATCGAGCGCACCGAATAGTTCGTGATCGTCGGGCAATTGCGTGACCGACATTCGCGTGTTTTCCTGCCCGAACGTGAGACGCACGTCGCGTGCCGCTCGTTCGAGATTCGCGCCGAGTTTGACCCAATCGGCAGCGTCGCGCGCGTGGATCAGCCCTTCCGCAACGCAATCGCGCGCCAGCTCCAGGAGCTGGCTGGTGGAAACGGTCTCGCCAAAGAAGAGCGTGGCCGTCTCCGGCAACTGATGGGCTTCGTCGAAGATGACCGTGTTCGCACTGGGCAGCAGTTCCGCCATGCCCGTGTCGCGCAGCATCACGTCGGCAAAGAACAGATGGTGATTGACGACCACGAGATCGGCCTGCTGTGCTTCCTTGCGCGCGAGCATCACAAAGCAGTCTTTGTAGCGCGGACATTCCTGACCGAGACAGTTGTCGCGGGTCGACGTCACCTGCGCCCAGATCGGCGCGTTCTCGGGCACCGACGCCAGTTCAGCCTTGTCGCCGCTATGCGTGATTTGCGCGAACGTCGTGATCTCGCGCAGTTGCGCGGCCTCATGACGCGAAGCGAAGCGCCCTTCCTGCTGCGCACGCTCCAGATAGTAGTGACATAGATAGTTCGAGCGGCCCTTGAGCATCGCCACCGTCACCGGTACGGCGAGCGCCCGGCGCACCGTGGGAATGTCGCGCGCGAAGATCTGATCCTGCAAATGCTTGGTGCCAGTCGAGATGATCGTCTTGCCACCCCACAACATGGCGGGTACGAGATACGCGTAGGTCTTGCCCGTGCCCGTGCCCGCCTCCGCGATCAGCGTGTCGTGCGTGTCCATGGCGGCAGCCACGGCGCGGGCCATCTCGGTCTGGGGCTCACGTGAGCGGTAGCCGTCGATCGCGCGTGCGAGCAGGCCGCTGTCGCCGAAGATCTCCTGCAACTCGCGCTCGCGCTTGGCAGCGAGCGGCTTGAGCCCATGGAACGTCAACGCGTCCGAACTTTCGGTGCTTGGGGAGATATCGGTGGGGTCGCTGGATGCGGCGGAATCAGTCAAAACGGCTTGGAAATTCGAAGGCGCCGCGAATCTCGTCATGGGGATTCGCGACGCCGCAATGGAAAAAATCACGGCGCGAACGTTCGAGCGTAGGTCGCCGATGTCGCGCAAGTTTCCCGCTCAAGCGGGTTGGTCCGGCGTTTGCTGCACTTGCAGCAAGGTGATCGTGTCCTTGATTTTCAGACGGCGCTTCTTGAGCCGGGTGACCTGAAGTTCGTCGTACGCGGGCTCCGTCAGCAATTTATCGATCAGGTAGTCGAGATCGCGGTGTTCGATCTGCAACTCGATGATGCGACGTCCAACGGAGTGAAGATCTTGCTGCATCGTGGCAACGCTCCTGCGACTCTCAAGTGATTCCGGTTCCGGCGCCGACCTTCGCGGCAGCCACGCCCCGAGGGCGGGCCAGCGCAACGGGCGAACAACGGCTTGGTGACGGACCGAGGCAGCCAGCGGGCCGCAGGCATCGCCGCCGCGCCGTCGGCCCAGGGTGTCGCCTACTGCCCCTGCAACGCCTTCTGCGCCGGCGAGCTGCCCGACTGGCCGGACTGCGATTCGTTACGACGCGCGTCCGACTTCTGCTGGCGCTCGATGGCTTCCTGCTGCTTCTGGTTGTACTTGCGCACGTTCTCTTCGCGCTCGGCAGCCTTCTGCGCCGCCGTTGCCTTCGCTTCGTCGAGCTTTTGCTGCTGAGCGGCCTGCTTGGCATTGTACGTGCCGACATTGGCCGCACGCTCCGGCGCCTGCCCGGTACGCTCCGTCACCCGTTGCTGATACTCGGCCTGCTTGGCTTCGTAATCGGAGACGTTCTGGGCACGTTCGGCAGCGCGTTGCGGCGCTTCGGCGGCCGTTTGCGCACGCTTCTCGGCCAGACGATCGTCGCGCTCCTGTGCACGGGCCTTGCGTTCCTGATCTTCGAGCACGAGACGCTGGCTGCGAACGGCTTTGAGCGCTTCACGCTGTTCGTCGCGCGCCTTGTCGATGCAATAGTTCACGAAGAACTTCGACGCGCACTCGTACTTCGCCTCTTCGAAACGGTAATCGATCCATGCGCGCTGACGGTCTAGCACGGCACGGCGGCCCGAGAAATCGTCGGCGGCCGGGTGCAGATCGAGGTGATCGTCGTAGGGAACGGGCTTGTCGTCCTCGGCGGCAGCCGCCGCTGCGCTGGCCTTGCTCGCCGATGAGGGCGTGCGATCGGCGGTGGCGTCGAACGGCACATGCGGCACGCGCAGTTCTTCGGTCGTGCGCCCGGCGGCCTCGACCGCCGAGAGCCCCTGCGCGAACGACGCGCCCGGCACGACAGCCGCCGCAGCCACGACGGCGAACATTCCCATGGCGGAGATCGATGCGCGTTCGTGGCGTCGTGAAACCCGACGCGAAAGCCGGCGCAGATTCAGACGAGAAAACAATTTTTCGAAGGAAATCATGAGGTTGAGCAGAGTGATGCCAAATTTTAGCATTGCCTGCCCGGACGCGCCCGCGGTTTATGGCAAAATGCCCCGCTTCTGGCACTTGGGTAATTCGCAACACTCATGACGCAAAACGTAGCCCTTAAGATCGTTCAACGCATCGCCGACGAACTCAACGTGCAGCCGCGTCAGGTGGCCGCCGCCGTGCAACTGCTGGACGAAGGCGCCACCGTGCCCTTCATCGCTCGCTACCGCAAGGAAGTGACCGATAACCTCGACGACACGCAACTGCGTAACCTGGAAGAGCGCCTGCTGTATCTGCGCGAGCTCGAAGATCGCCGCGCGGCGATTCTCACGAGCATCGACGAGCAAGGCAAGCTGACCGACGAGTTGCGCACCGCCATCGAGGCGGCCGAAACGAAGCAGACGCTTGAAGATCTGTACCTCCCGTACAAGCAAAAGCGCCGCACCCGCGCGCAAATCGCCCGCGAAGCCGGCCTCGAGCCGCTCGCGCAGGCACTGCTCGCCGATCCGACGCTCGACCCGCAAACCGAAGCTGCCAAGTTCGTCGACGCCGAAAAAGGCGTGGCCGACATCAAGGCCGCGCTCGACGGCGCCCGCGACATCCTGTCGGAACAATTCGGCGAGACGGCCGAACTGCTCGGCAAGCTGCGCGACTACCTGTGGAATCAGGGCGTCGTGTCGTCGAAGGTCGTCGAAGGCAAGGAAAGCGAGGAAGGCGAGAAATTCCGCGATTACTACGACTACGCCGAGCCGATCGCTGCGGTGCCGTCGCATCGTGCGCTCGCCCTGTTCCGTGGCCGTAACCTCGGCATTCTGATGGTCAAGCTGGGCCTTGGCGAAGAGCTCGACGCGCAGATCCCGCATCCGTGCGAAGGCGTGATCGCCGGGCACTTCGGCATCCGTCAGCAGAACCGCGCCGCCGATAAGTGGCTGGGCGACGTGTGCCGCTGGAGCTGGCGCGTGAAGGTGCAGCCGCACCTCGAATCGGAACTGCTCACGCAAATGCGCGAAAGCGCCGAGAGCGAAGCCATTCGCGTGTTCGCGCGCAACCTCAAGGCGCTGCTGCTCGCCGCGCCGGCCGGCCCGAAGGGCGTGATCGGTCTGGACCCGGGCCTGCGCACCGGCGTGAAGGTTGCCGTGGTCGATCCCACCGGCAAGCTGCTCGGCACCGACACCATCTACCCGCACGAGCCGCGTCGCGACTGGGACGGCTCGCTCTCGCGCCTGTCGAAGATCGCCGCGGCAACCGGCGCACAGCTCGTGAGCATCGGCAACGGTACGGCTTCGCGTGAGACGGACAAACTCGCGCTGGAGCTCATCAAGCGCCATCCCGAACTGAAGCTCCAGAAGATCGTGGTGTCGGAAGCCGGCGCGTCGGTGTACTCGGCCTCCGAGTTCGCCGCCAAGGAATTCCCGGAGCTCGACGTCTCGCTGCGCGGCGCCGTCTCGATCGCTCGCCGTCTGCAAGACCCGCTGGCCGAACTCGTCAAGATCGAGCCGAAGGCCATCGGCGTCGGCCAGTATCAGCACGACGTGAACCAGCGGGAACTGGCGCGCATGCTCGACGCCGTTGTCGAGGATTGTGTGAACGCCGTGGGGGTTGACGTCAACACCGCTTCGGCACCGCTGCTCGCCCGCGTGTCGGGTCTGAACAGCACGCTCGCGAAAAACATCGTGGACTTCCGCGACAGCAACGGCCCGTTCACCAACCGCGAAGCGCTCAAGAAGGTGCCGCGTCTGGGCGACAAGACGTTCGAACAGGCCGCAGGCTTCCTTCGCGTGAACGGCGGCGACAACCCGCTGGATCGCTCGTCGGTCCACCCAGAAGCGTACCCCGTGGTCGAGCGCATTCTCGCGAAGATCAAGAAGACGATCAGCGACGTGATGGGCAACGGCTCGGTCGTGCGCAGCGTCTCGGCAACGGAGTTCGTCGACGAGCGCTTCGGTCTGCCCACGGTCAAGGACATCCTGACCGAACTCGAGAAGCCGGGCCGCGATCCGCGCCCCGAATTCAAGACGGCCACGTTCCAGGACGGTGTCGAGAAGCTGACCGACCTGAAGCCGGGCATGCAACTCGAAGGCGTGGTAACGAACGTGGCGGCGTTCGGCGCGTTCATCGACATCGGCGTCCATCAGGACGGTCTGGTGCACGTCTCGGCCATGTCGACGAAGTTCATCAAGGACCCGCACGAAGTCGTGAAGGCTGGCGATATCGTCAAGGTCAAGGTGCTGGAAGTCGACCCGCGCCGTCAGCGCATTTCGCTCACCATGCGTCTGAACGACGACCTGCCGGTGGCGGGTGCCAGCGACCGTCCGAGCAGCGGCGGCGGTGCCGGCGGTGGCCGTAGCGGCAACGGCGGCGGTCAGCGGAGCGGTGGCGGCGGACGTCAGCGCGAGCCGGAAACGGTCAACGCCATGGCCGCGGCATTCGCCAAGCTCAAGCGCTGAGCGTCATGTCTTGAGCGCGGTGCTGCGGCAGTCTCTGCCACACACCGCGACAGGCCCGCCATCTTCGGATCGCGGGCCTTTTCTTTTGTCCGGCCAGCGGCATCCGTCAGCCGGCACCGGACGCCAGACGCAAAAAAGCCGGTGGCGCTTTTCACTCCACCGGCTTTTTTCCTCCCGACGCGCGGCGTGCATCGACCGCATATCGGAAGAATCGGACAAATCGGACGACGCCCCTCAAATCTCGATCTTCGTTCCCAGCTCAACCACGCGGTTCGCGGGAATGCTGAAGAAGTCGGTCGGTTTGGCAGCGTTCTGATGCATCCAGGCGAACAGACGTTCGCGCCAGATCGACATCCCCGGCAGCTTGGTCGGCACGACCGTCTCGCGCGCCAGGAAGAACGACGTATCCATCAGCTCGAAGTGCATGTCCGTCTTCTCTTCGAGCAGATGCAGGACTTCCTTCACGTCGGGCGTCTCGTTGAAGCCGAACGTCGCCACCACGCTGTACAGCCCGCCGGTGTGATCCTTGACCTCGATACGGCTGGCGTCTTCCCCATAGGGCACGTCCAGCGTACGGAAGGTCAGGAAAATCGTACGCTCATGCAGGATGCGGTTGTGCTTGAGGTTGTGCAACAAGCTCACGGGCACCAGCGTGTTGCCACCGGTCAGATAGATCGCGGTGCCCGCCACACGATGCGGCGGATGGGCCAGCAAGCCCTGCAGGAACGGCCCGAGCGGGATACCGTCGGCCGCCGTGCGCTCGCGCAGCAACTGACGTCCCTTGTGCCAGGTCATCAGCATGAAGAACAGGAATGCCCCGAGCGCCAGCGGCAGCCAGCCGCCCTCTTCGACCTTGATCAGGTTCGCGCCGAAGAACGCGAAGTCCACCACAAGGAAGCCCGTGATGATCAGCGCGACGAGGAACTTGTTCCAGTTCCAGACCTTGACCATGACCACGCAGGCGAGAATCGTCGTGATGACCATCGTCGTCGTCACGGCAATCCCGTATGCCGCCGCCAGATTGCTCGACGACTTGAACGCCAGCACGATCCAGATGATGACCAGCAGCAGCGACCAGTTGATCACCGGCATGTAAATCTGGCCGATCTCACGATCCGACGTATGCAGGATCTTCATGCGCGGCACGTAGCCGAGCTGAATGGCCTGACTGGTGAGCGAGAACGCCCCCGAGATCACGGCCTGCGACGCAATCACCGTCGCCGCCGTCGCCACGATCACGAGCGGCAACAGCGCCCAGTCGGGTGCCAGCAGGAAGAACGGGTTCTCGATGGCCTTCGGGTTCGACAGCAGCAGCGCACCCTGACCGAAGTAGTTCAGCGTCAGTGCCGGGAAGACGAGGAACGACCACGCGAAGCGAATCGGACGAATCCCGAAGTGCCCCATGTCGGCATACAGCGCTTCGGCACCGGTCAGCACCAGGAATACGGAGCCGAGCACGATATACGCTTGCAACGCGTGCGTATGGATGAAGTGAATGCCGTAGTAAGGGTTGATCGCCTTGATGATCTCGGGCGCGACCACGATGTTGTACACACCGAGCACACCGAGGATCACGAACCAGACGACCATCACCGGGCCGAACAGGCGTCCGACCTTGGCCGTGCCCGACTTCTGCATCGAGAACAGGATGATGAGAATAACGATGGTAATCGGCAGCACGAACCGCGAGAGCGACGGCGCTGCGATCTCCAGCCCCTCCACTGCCGACATCACGGAGATGGCAGGTGTGATGACCGCGTCTCCGTAGAACATACAGGCACCGAACATGCCGAGCATCATGAGCACGGAGGCCCATTTGCTGCCCGCACGCACGCTACGCAGGCTGAGCGCCATGAGCGCCAGCACGCCGCCTTCGCCGCGGTTGTCGGCACGCATCACGAACAACACGTACTTGAGAGAGACGACGATCACCAGCGCCCAGAACAGCAGCGAGATGATGCCGAACACGGCTTGCTGGTTAAACGGAATGCCGTGCTGCGGATCGAAACATTCCTTGAGCGCATAGAGCGGGCTGGTGCCGATATCGCCGAAGACCACGCCGATGGCCGCCACCATGAGCGCGGGCATGGCCTGAGGGCGCTGCCCGTGTCGTATGTTTTGCGTCATAAGGTTTGGGTAATCGCTTTATTGCGCTGCACAAAATGGGCGCTATTCTAACTGGGCGCCGGTTCCCTCGCCAGTCCGGGCAGTTCCCGATCGCCGGACGTATTACATGACATGCTCCGCTAGGATATGACGAGCCGCGCCCCGTGACCAGTCCCGTGGGGCAAGGGTTTTGCCGACCCCGAGCGCAGAGGGATCGCGAGGGCGGCAACGCATTTCGAGTTGCAAATGCGCGACATATGCCCGGCATGCGCGATTCGCGAGTCGACAGTCCCGACAATTGCGTGTAGCGGAATGCGTCCCCCATGAAAATCTATGGTCACCCCCATTTTTGCAAGACTGATGTTTGGTGCAGTGTTTGGCTTGCCTAAATCTATCCGGCGTCGTTGTGGGAATAAGCTCC
>NZ_JBIUZU010000011.1:124005-227376 GCF_044745225.1 Pandoraea sp. NPDC087047 | reverse complement strand
TCAACGTCACGTTCTGCATGATGGCCTCCAAAATGAAAACACCCTACCGCGTTACCCGCGTGTAGGGTGGGGGTGACCATCTCATTAGCCGCCCGGCAAACGCCGCGCGGCTCAAAGACAAGGCAAGGAGACATCGAGAAGTAGATTACCCGACGTTTGTGTCGGTCATGTGACGTCACTGGATCGCCACCATGCCCTCATAGCAGCCAATCCTGCGACATGAAGATGACTTTCAGTGCGGCCACAAACTCGGGCGAATCGTCTTCGTAAACATAATTGGACGGCCAATACATCCCCCCTCTCGGCGCCAATCCCTGGTTGTTCCATACATTCCAATGGTAGGCAAGCTGACCATTGGTCAGACAGTACACGTTTCCGCTGCCCCATTCTTCTCCCCTCAGGCTGGCGCCCGGGCCGCGTTTCGCGCCGATGCTGCGCGAGAGCCATCCGCCTCTCACAGGATCCAGAAACAATGATGCCTGGGTCCCCGAGAACGTTCCGCCGGCTTTAAGCGCCTCCACATCCCTCGCACAGAAGAGCGGCGCAGGGCCTTTGCCTTTGTGGTACGCCTGAATGTTGTGATCCTTGTAGATGGGATAGAAGCTGCCTTTCGACTTCATCCCGTCCGATCGCGTCAGTGGAATCACCCATACCTTCCACCCCGGTCTGCGGTTCTCCTTCACGATTTGCTCGACGATCGGTTGAGGCACCTCCCCGGCCGTTGTGGGCACACTCGACAGTTTCCACTCCCACTTGTACCGCTTCCCGGGCTGACACGACATGATGCGGCCGGAATTGTCTCTGCCGATTCCCCAGACAGTGCACTCACTCCCCTCGGCCACCGCCTTGTCCAGTTCTACGATGCCGTTCTTCGATTTGAGCTTCCCCTTGACTTCGTCGGCGTCGACCTCCGTCGCTTTCAGCGACTTGGCTTTGACAGACTTCGCATTGTCGATATCGTTGTTGTCCAAACTCAGCGTGCCACGGATCGTCGACGCGCCCTGCGCGTTGAGCGAGCCGACAGTCGCACTCTGCGTCACATTGAGAGCGCCCATGGACAGCTTGCCCGACCCCTCGATATCTCCGGCATTCACGATATTGTTGTTCTTCTGACTGCCGTCGACCTCAGCGCCCAAATCCAGCGTCCCTTTGATAGACGCCGTCCCACCCACATCGAGGCTGCCCATACTGAGCACACCCGAGCCTTTGATGTCGCCCGCACCGACGATGTTGTGACTCACTTCATTGCCCGTGGCGTTTTTGCTCTTGAGTTGAAGGTCACCCGTCATGCCTCGAGAACCGTCACGCATGACAATATTGTTGAGATCCTTCGTCTGCGAGCCGCCACGCATGGCTAACAGACCGGGGAGCCCAGACGGGTTGGGAATCGGCAGCAGGCCCTCGTCCTGCCCCATGAAGTTGAAATTTCCGTCCACCGACACCCCGCCATACGCGCCGATCTTTCGCGCTGCGACGGTCGCCAGGTTGAGGTCGGCATCCGTCGAGTACGTTTTCTTGATCGGCTCAGTCAGATAGGTGAGTGTTTCGATTCTGCAGGAGTTCGAATTTTCACAAGCTCGATCGACCTGAATCTCGTAGTCGCCCACTCCCGGTGGCGGCTCGGCGGAGACACCCGTCAGGTTCAGCGCCTTTATCAGCGATTCGCCGGTCAGGTTGGCGACGCGAGTCCGGTCGGCCGAAATTTGTTCCCTGGTGAATTCGACCCCATTGATCGTGAGCGTGCCCGCGCCGGAGCCCGCCAGGAACTTGTCGATGTCGCTGTGATATTTGACGGTAAAGGTCTCTACCGCATTACCCATGATCTTGAGCGATTCCCCGATTCGCTCCGCGCGCTCCGTACGCATTTGACGCGCCTGCTGAGATCCCCAAAACGCGATCAACGCGCCGACCACTGCCACCGCTATCGCTGCTGAGACTAGAAACACCCCGGATTGCTTTCGCCGCACTGACGCACCTCGCTGAAAACGGCCACCGCTCGATTCGCGTCAACAATCAACGAATGCAGCGGCACGGAAAGCAGACATTCTCCGTGGGGACACTTCTTTCAGGCTTGGGCTTCGGCCGAAAAACGCGACTTGTGCGCACAAATACGGAAGCCGTATCGCAAAAAGAAAAAGCCGTGTGGCGTCTGCCACACGGCTTCTCGTCATACCTCAAACTACCCGACGCTCAGCACTCGACGATATTCACCGCGAGACCGCCGCGCGCCGTTTCCTTGTACTTCGTCTTCATGTCGGCGCCGGTCTCGCGCATCGTCTTGATGACGGAGTCGAGCGAGACGTAGTGCGCACCGTCGCCGCGCAGCGCCATGCGCGCGGCATTCACGGCCTTGACCGACGCCATCGCGTTTCGCTCGATGCACGGAATCTGCACCAGCCCGCCGACCGGATCGCATGTCAGCCCGAGGTTGTGCTCCATACCGATCTCGGCCGCGTTCTCGACCTGCTCGACCGAGCCGCCCAGCACCGCGGCAAGCGCGCCGGCCGCCATCGAGCACGCCACACCGACCTCACCCTGGCATCCGACTTCCGCACCGGAAATCGACGCGTTGAGCTTGTACAGAATGCCGATGGCCCCGGCCGTGAGCAGGAAGTCGATCACGCCCTGCTCGTTCGCCCCGTGCACGAAGCGGTCGTAGTAATGCATGACCGACGGAATGATCCCGGCCGCGCCGTTGGTCGGTGCCGTCACGACGCGTCCGCCCGCTGCGTTCTCTTCGTTGACGGCAATCGCGTAGAGATTCACCCAGTCCATCACCGACAACGGATCGGACAGCGTGCGCTCCGCGCGCTGCGTGAGCTGGCGATACAGTTCCGGCGCGCGACGTCGCACATGCAACGGCCCCGGCAGTTCGCCGTCGGCTTCCGCATTACCGATGCCGCAACCGCGCGTCACGCACGACTGCATCACATTCCAGATATTGAGCAAGCCACGGCGGATATCCGCTTCCGCGTTCTCGCCGTGATGCCAGACCTTCTCGTTCTCCCACATCAGTTGGGCGATGGTCTTGCCGCTCGCACGGCACATCTCCAGCAACTGCTTGCCGGTGCGGAACGGATACGGCAACTGGTCGTGCGCGGCGAGCACCTGCGCATTCGAGGCGCCGGCCGTCACCACGAAACCGCCGCCCACCGACAGATAACGCCCTTCACGCAGCTTGTTGCCGGCACCGTCGAACGCATGGAATTTCATGCCGTTCGGATGTTCGGCCATCGCCTCGCGACGGTAGAACACCATGTGTTCCTTCTCGACGAAAGGCACGTCGTGCTTGCCGAGAATCGACAGCACTTTCTGCTTGCGCAGCGTGGCCAGACGCGCCGCAATCGTCGACGGATCGACCGTGTCGGGGGCCTCGCCCATGAAACCGAGCAGCACCCCCTTATCGGTGCCGTGGCCCTTGCCCGTGGCGCCCAGCGAACCATACAACTCGGCGCGCACCGATGCCACCTGCGGCAGCAAACCGTCGCGCTCCAACCCCTGCACGAACATCAATGCCGCGCGCATTGGCCCCACGGTATGCGAACTCGACGGTCCGATACCGATCTTGAACAAATCGAAAACTGAAACGGCCATGGGGCTTTCCTGAAATCTGAAACGTATGTGTGACTCGACGAATGCAGCAGTCTGCCGCATTCGCGTTACATCCATAGAGACAAAAAGGGGCCAGCAACGTTCTGCTGGCCCCCTTTGTCGAGATTTTGCGACGTTTTACTCGTAGTCGCTCATCGGCACGCAGGCGCAGAACAGGTTCCGGTCGCCGTAGACGTTATCGGCACGTCCGACCGGCGGCCAGTACTTGCGCTCGCGCAGGGCCTTCACCGGATACGCCGCCTGGCTGCGGGCATAGGCATGCGGCCATTCGTCGGCCGTCACGACATCTGCCGTGTGCGGGGCGTGCTTGAGCGGATTGTCCTCGCGATCGGCACGGCCGTCTTCCACCGCGCGAATTTCTTCGCGAATGGCGACCATCGCCTCGATGAAGCGGTCCAGCTCGTGCTTCGATTCGGACTCGGTCGGCTCGACCATCAGCGTGCCCGGCACCGGGAAGCTCATCGTCGGGGCGTGGAAACCGAAGTCCATGAGGCGCTTGGCCACGTCGTCGACGGTGATGCCGCTGGTGTCCTTGAGCGGACGCAGGTCCAGAATGCACTCGTGCGCGACCCGTCCGCCCGGGCCGGTGTAGAGCACCGGGTAGTACGGCGCGAGCTTCTTCGCGAGGTAGTTCGCGTTGAGAATCGCCGTCTCGGTCGCAGCCGTCAGGCCCGAGGCGCCCATCATGGCAACGTACATCCACGAAATCGGCAGAATCGACGCCGAACCATACGGCGCGGCCGACACGGCACCGATGCCGTCGGCGTCGCGCGAGTAGCCCGTCGAGCGCTGGTTCGGCAGGAACTGCGCCAGATGCGCGCCCACCGCCACCGGGCCCACACCCGGGCCGCCACCGCCGTGCGGAATGCAGAACGTCTTGTGCAGGTTCAGGTGCGAAACGTCGCCGCCGAATTCGCCCGGTGCGCACAGACCGACCATGGCGTTCATGTTCGCGCCGTCGACGTACACCTGACCGCCGTTGGCATGCACGATCTCGCAAATCTGACGTGCGCCCGCTTCGAACACGCCGTGCGTGGACGGGTACGTCATCATGATCGCGGCCAGACGCTCGCGATGCTGCTCGGCCTTCGCTTGCAGATCGGCCAGATCGACGTTGCCGTTGGCGTCGCAGGCAACGACCACGACCTGCATGCCGGCCATCTGCGCCGATGCCGGGTTCGTGCCGTGGGCCGACGCCGGAATCAGGCAGATGTCGCGATGCGCTTCGCCGCGTGAGGCGTGATACGCCTGAATGATGAGCAGGCCGGCGTACTCGCCCTGCGAGCCGGCGTTCGGCTGCAACGAGACAGCGGCGTAGCCGGTCGCGGCCACGAGCATCTGCTCGAGCTGGTCGATCATTGCGCGATAGCCAACGGTTTGCTCGCTCGGGGCGAACGGGTGAATCTGACCGAATTCCGGCCACGTCACCGGCAGCATTTCCGAAGTGGCGTTGAGCTTCATCGTGCACGAGCCCAGCGGGATCATCGTGCGGTCGAGCGCCAGATCCTTGTCCGACAAGCTGCGCAGGTAGCGCAGCATGTCGTGCTCGGAGTGGTAGCGGTTGAACACCGGGTGCGTGAGGTACGCGCTTTGACGCGTCAGCGCCACCGGGTAGCCGTTCGAGACGGTGGCTTCGATGGCGTCGAAGTCCAGCGACACGGCGCTCTTGCCGAGGCCTTCGGCGACCACTTCCCACAGCGCGATCACATCGGCGCGCGTGCTGGTTTCGTCGAGCGAGAGGCCCACGGTGTCGGCGTCTTCGCGACGCAGGTTGAAACGGCGCGCGGCGGCCACGGTGTGCACGGTGTCCGCGCGGCCCGCGACGGGCACCGTCAGCGTGTCGAAGAACGTGGCGTTGCGCGGTGCGGCGCCCAGTGCGGTGAGACCGGCGGCCAGCACGGCGGTGAGACGATGCACGCGCTCGGCGATGACGCGCAGCCCCTGCGGGCCATGGTAAGCCGCGTACATGCTGGCCATGATGGCGAGCAGCGCCTGTGCGGTACAGATGTTCGACGTGGCCTTTTCGCGGCGAATGTGCTGCTCGCGCGTTTGCAGCGCCAGACGCAGCGCAGGCTTGCCCTGCGAATCGACCGACACGCCGACCAGACGACCCGGCATCGAGCGCTTGAGTTCGTCGCGCGTGGCCAGGTAAGCGGCGTGCGGGCCGCCGAAGCCCATCGGCACGCCAAAGCGCTGGCTGTTACCGATGGCCACGTCCGCACCCCACTCGCCCGGCGGCGTGAGCAGCGTGAGCGAGAGCAGGTCGGCCGCGGCGATCAGCATGCCGCCCTTGGCGTGGATTGCGTCGGCCAGTGCACGGTAGTCGCGCACGTCGCCGCCCACGCCCGGGTATTGCACCAGCACGCCGAACGCATCGACTTCGGCGGCAGCGGCCACCGGGCCGATCTGCACTTCGATACCGAGCGGCCTGGCGCGGGTCTGCACCACTTCGATGGTTTGCGGCAGCACGTCGTCGGCCACAAAAAACGTGTTCGACTTCGACTTGCCCGTGCGTTTGACCAACGTCATCGCCTCGGCAGCAGCGGTCGCTTCGTCGAGCATCGACGCGTTGGCAATCGCCAGACCCGTCATGTCGATGATCATCTGCTGATAGTTGAGCAGCGCTTCGAGGCGGCCTTGCGAGATTTCGGGCTGGTACGGCGTGTAAGCCGTGTACCAGGCCGGGTTCTCGAGTACGTTGCGCAGAATCACACTCGGCGTGAGCGTGTTGAAGTAGCCCTGACCGATGAACGACTTGAAGACCTGATTCTGGTCGGCGAGCGCGCGCAGTTGCGCCAGCGCTTGCGACTCGGTTTTCGGTGCGGCGAACTGGCCGAGCGACGTGGCGAATTGCGTGCCGTCGCGGCGAATCGATGCGGGAACGACGGCGTCGATCAGTGCGGCGCGCGAGGCGTAGCCCAGCTCGGAGAGCATCGCCTGTTGTTCGGGGGTATCCGGGCCGATGTGGCGCGCGGAGAAGTTGTCGCGCTGCTCGAGCTCGGTCAGCGAGCGGCGCGGTGCTTGCAGGTCAGTCAAGGCATTCATGGGTCAAATCTCTCGTTCGATCACGGCAAGTGACGGCGGGGGTGCTGCCTGGTGCGTAGTACGTACTGCGGCGTAGTGCGGCGTAGTGCGTCTGATGCGCACGGCGCCGGGAGGCCCCGAGTTACCGGAGTCCCCGCGGCGCCATGCGCCGGCATCAGCCGCCGATCTTCGCGGCGTATTGCTCGGCGTTGAGCAGCTTGTCCAGCTCGGCAGCGTTCGACGGCTTCACGCGGAACAGCCAGTTGCCGTATGCGTCGCGATTGATCAGATCGGGCGAGCCGGGCACTTCCGGGTTGACCTCGACGATCTCGCCGCTGACCGGCGAGTGGACATCGGCGGCGGCCTTGACCGATTCGATCACGGTGGAGGCTTCCTCAGCCGCCACGGTGCGGCCGACGTCCGGCAGCTCGACGAACACGATGTCGCCCAGGGACTCCTGTGCGAAATCGGTAATGCCGACCGTCACGGTGCCGTCGGCTTCGAGGCGGGCCCATTCGTCGGACTCGGTGTACTTCAGGTTATCGGGGATGTTCGCCATGTTGACGCTCCGGGATTCAGTGTTTGGGGTATTCGGTTTTCGGTAATTCGTGTCGCCGCACCGTGGCGCCGATGTTGCTCAGGCCACCACGGCCTTGCCGTGACGCACGAACGGTAATTTGACCACACGTGCGGGCAATTGCTTGTCACGAATTTGCACATGGACGATGGCGCCGTCCGGCACGCCCTTCGGCAAACGGGCAAACGCGATCGATTGCTGCAGGCTCGGGCTGAACGTGCCGCTCGTGATTTCGCCTTCGCCGGCGTCCGTCACCACGACCTGATGCGCGCGCAGCACGCCGCCCTTGCCGTCGAGCACGAGGCCCGCGAAGCGCCACGTCTGGCCGCGCGAGAGCAGCGAATCCTTGCCGACGAACGTGCGTTCGCTTTCCTTCTCGACGGTCCAGCCAAGGCCCGCGTCGAGCGGCGACACATCGTCGCCCATGTCCTGACCGTAGAGGTTCATGCCGGCTTCCAGACGCAGCGTGTCACGCGCGCCCAGGCCTGCCGGACGCACGCCTACCGCCACCAGCGCATTCCAGAGCGCCGCCACGTGGTCGGCGTTCACGATCACTTCGTAGCCGTCTTCGCCGGTATAGCCCGTGCGCGCGATCATCAGCTCGCCGAATGCGGTGTCTTTCGCGAACGCGGCGTTGAATGGCTTGAGGGGTTCGCTCACGCTCTGGCTGCCCGGCACGGCCTGCCAGACCTTGGCGCGCGCGTTCGGCCCTTGAACGGCCACGATCGACAGGTCGCGGCGCGGGGTAATCGTCAGGCTGTAGTCGCCGTGGGCGTTGAGCTGACCGATCCACGCGAGATCCTTTTCGGCCGTCCCTGCGTTCACAACGATGCGGAACCAGTCTTCAGCGAGGAAATAAATGATGAGGTCGTCGATCACGCCGCCGCTCGGATTGAGCATGCAGGTGTAGAGCGCCTTGCCCGGGGTTTGCAGCTTGTCGACGTTGTTGGCGACGGCGTAGCGCAGGAATTCGCGGCAGCTCGGGCCGTGCAGGTCGACCACACACATGTGCGAGACGTCGAACATGCCGGCATCGGTGCGAACGGCGTTGTGCTCTTCGATCTGGGAGCCGTAGTTCACGGGCATGTCCCAGCCGCCGAAATCGACCATGCGGGCGCCCGCGGCGCGGTGCGTATCGTTAAGCGGAGTGCGTTTGAGTTCGGTCATCGGGGCATCTGGCCGTCAGGCATCAAGGTTCATGAATTCCGGAAGACGGCGAGCGTCGTCCGAAAATGCAAAAAGGGGTCATCTCGACGACCGGCACTTCACGCTTCGGACACGTGCTTGCGCACTTGCCCGGCGCAATGCCAGTTGGCGAGATGACCCCTCTGTCCTTGGTACCTGAGAGATTGCCCGGTACATGATGACCGGCCCCTTCGGTGGGATGCCCGCGTGCACTGCACGCCGCAACCGCTCTCCAGAGATCGAAAGCAATGCCTTCGGCGCGGCCGGTCCCTGATGCCTGAGAGTTTATGGGTATTACCCCTTCGGCGGCTCCGGCATGTGCTTCCCGGTGCGCTCTCCCGACTACGCTCGCGCACTTTACGGGGAAAGCCAGGGGCTGTCAATTTGACGTAAATACCGCGCGCGCATTGCCGCGCGGGTCAGCGTTGTTCGCCCGGATTCGTGCCTGCCGGACACCCGTCGCGGCCCCATCGTCCGCTGCACACGGCCCAGATGCAGCGCTGTTTCGGTATCACTTCGAACCAGCGATAGCGTTCGCACCGGGCAAGCGCGACGGCAATGGTGCTGGCCGCCGCGGGGGCCGACGCCACCGGCGCAGGCGTCACCTGACGTTGCGCCTCGGCCGCCGCAATCGGGCCGATGTCGTTGTCGTCGTAATGGGCGGGCAAATCGGTGTTCGTCCCAGGGCGGACGGCATTGCTACGCGTGCCGGTGTCGCGACGGCTGAGCAGTTGCATCATGTCGTCCGGGGCGGGCGGGGTCGCCGGGGGGGAAGCAGCAGGCGCGGTGTTGGCGGGAGGCGGTCTCGGCAGCGATGTGGCCGCGGCGGTCAGGGCCGCCGTTGCGGCAGACGCCGTCAGTGACGCCGACGAAGCGGTGTTGCTGGAGGCAGCAATCTCGGCTGCGGCGCCGGACGCCGCGGCGTCCACCGCGGCCAGCGCCTGTGCGCGCGCCAATGCGGCCGAGGCTTCGCTCGTAGCGCCGCTCGGGGTCATCGCCGACGATGCCGATGGCACCGACGGCACCTCGTTACCCGAATTGAACGGTGTGACGACCAGTCCGCCCGGCACTTTGGGCGCCGGGTCGACATACGGTGCGCGCAGATTCCACCAGATGCCGAGCAACGCGATGGCGGCGAAAACCGCCGTGCCGAGCACCAGCGCGCTATTCAGCCAGTTGGGCTCGCCATCGCGCTCATCGCGCTCATCGCTTTCACGACGCTCACGACGCGTGCGCCGTTTGGCGGGCGATGCGTCGGAACCCGCTTCCAACGCTTCATCACGTGCACCGGATGGCGCGGCACCCGGCCTATCGACGGCGCCAACGTCACTGACCGCCCCCGTCACGCCGGCAACGCCAGCGGGCACGGAGGACGTTGCAGCCCCAGAACCGTCATCCCGGAAACCAGGTTCGGCATCCGCGAGGGTTGCACCGCACTTTTCACAGCGCAGTGCGCGCGTCGCATTGTTCGTCCCACAGGTTGGACATTGCACGGCGACCTCACCACGATGGCAACGTTTTTCATTATAGGCACTCGCTCCGCGTCGACGCCAGCCTGTCCCGCGTCGCCTGCGACAGCCCGTCGCGCCAGCCCCACAGTGAAGGCCATCGTTCCCATGGCGGTGTCACGGCCGCGTGCATCCTGCGTGATAGACTTGCCCACCCCCCGGCGCATGTCAGCTCGCAACACGTTCGTATCTCGTTCGTATCACGCATGCCGCACGCGGCCACCGCTGTCGTCTCCCTCATTTCACCCCCGTCGCGTCACGCCATGTCGTCCTTTCCGCTCAATCCCGCCCAGAACGAAGCCACGCATTATTTCGACGGCCCCTGCCTCGTGCTGGCCGGCGCGGGCAGCGGCAAGACACGCGTCATCACGCAGAAGATCGCGTGGCTCATCGAGGCGAAGGGTTTCGAGCCGAAGCACATCGCCGCCGTGACCTTCACAAACAAGGCCGCCGCCGAAATGCGCGAGCGTGTGGCCAAGCAACTCGAAGGCAAGACCCTCACCACGCCGGGCAAGCAAGGCCGCAAGGTGCCCGTCAATCAGCTCACGATCTGTACGTTCCACTCGCTGGGCGTGCAGATTCTGCGACGCGAGGCGGAAAACGTCGGTCTGAAGCCGCAGTTCTCGATTCTCGACGCCGACGACTGCTTCGGCCTGATTCAGGAGCAGCTCGGCACGACCGACAAGGCGATGATTCGCGGCGTGCAGACGGCCATCTCGCTGTGGAAAAACGGGCTCGTCACGCCCGAGGTGGCGCTGGCCGCCGCGGAGACGGCCGACGAGCATCAGGCCGCCGTCGTCTATCGCAATTACATGGCCACGTTGCAGGCCTATCAGGCGGTCGATTTCGACGATCTCATCCGCCTGCCCGCCGAACTCTTCGATCGCGACGAGGAAGTGCGCGATCGCTGGCAGAACAAGCTGCGCTATCTGCTCATCGACGAATACCAGGACACCAACACCTGTCAGTACCTGCTGCTCAAGCTGCTCGCGGGCCCGCGCGCGGCGTTCACCGCCGTGGGCGACGACGATCAGGCGATCTACGGCTGGCGCGGCGCGACGCTGGAAAACCTCAAGCAATTGCAGGTCGACTTCCCGACGCTCAAGGTCATCAAGCTCGAGCAGAATTACCGGTCGACGTCACGGATTCTGACCGCAGCGAACAACGTCATCGCGAAGAATCCGAAAATCTTCGAGAAGAAGCTCTGGAGTGAGCACGGCCTGGGCGATCCGATCACGGTCACGGCGATGAACGACGAAGAGCACGAAGCCGAGTCGGTCGTCTTCCGTCTGTCGGCGCACAAGTTCGAGCGGCGCGCGGAGTTTCGCGACTACGCGATCCTTTATCGTGGCAACCATCAGGCGCGCATCTTCGAACAGGTGCTGCGTCGCGAGCGGATTCCGTACGTGCTCTCGGGCGGCCAGTCGTTCTTCGACAAGGCGGAAATCAAGGACTTGTGCGCGTATCTGCGCCTGCTCGCCAACCCCGACGACGACCCCGCCTTCATCCGCGCCGTCACCACGCCGCGCCGGGGTGTGGGCAGCACTACGCTGGAAGTGCTGGGCAGTTTCGCGGGACAGGCGAAGGTGTCGCTGTTCGAAGCCGTCTACATGGGTGCGGTCGAAGCGCGTTTGCAACCGCGTCAGCTCGACCCGCTGCGCGCGTTCTGCGATTTCATCCAGCGCATTGCGGCGCGAGCGGCGCGCGACCCGGCCAACGAGGTCATCGACGACCTGATGGAAGGAATTCACTACGAGGCGTATCTGTACGACACGTTCGACGAGCGTCAGGCGCAGTCGCGCTGGGCCACCGTGCTCGAATTCCTCGAATGGATGAAGCGCAAGGGCACGCGCGGCGAAACATCGCAGACCGCCGAGGGCCTGGATACCCTCGACGAGCCGGACGACGACGCCAAGAGCCTGATGGAACTCACGCAGACCATCGCGCTGATGTCGATGCTCGAAGGCCGCGACGGCGACGATCCCGACGCCGTGCGTCTATCGACGCTGCATGCTTCGAAGGGCCTGGAGTATCCGCACGTGTTTCTCGTGGGCGTGGAGGAAGGCATCCTGCCGCACATTCGCGAGGACGAGGAAGTCACCGCCGAGAAGATCGAGGAAGAGCGACGGCTGATGTACGTGGGCATCACGCGCGCGCAGCGCACGCTGCAACTGTCGTGGTGCAAGAAACGCAAGCGTGCGCGCGAGACATACTCGTGCGAAGTGTCGCGTTTCGTGCCCGAGATGCAACTCGACGAAGCACCGCCCCCGCCGCCCGAAGACGCGCCCATGTCGCCGAAGGACCGGCTCGCCAGCCTCAAGGCGATGCTCGCGGGTGGCGCAAACAAGACACCGTCATCGTCGGGCGCCTGAGCGCGCCCTGCCCTCATACGTCTGCCGCACACCCACCACTCGTCCGCCACAAACGAATAGCCCCCGCGAACGGGGGCTGGCTTGAGGAACGACGATGTCCGTACCGGGGCTGTCGGCGGCGGCAGGCACGCCGTGAAGTCGATGCTTGCAGCTATTTGCCACTACCCGAAGACGTTTGGTCACACGCGGCGGCCGGGCTCGACGCCACAACGACACCCGCCAGACCAGTCAAACAAAGCAGGACAGCAACCAACAGTTTGCGCATAGGCTCGCCTCCACTTGTCAGGTGAAGTTTCACTATAGGAGTCCGTTCTTTCGAAGACAAAGACATCTTGACCATCGGCGCGGCGCGGGCGATAGTCGGTAAAAAACGGGCGAAACAATGTGCAAGTTGCGTTGATTTCGGTCCAATGCCCACACCTTCGGCCCGCGTGTGACGCGTCTGACGAGCGCCGCTGCCACGCGTGTGCGGCACCGATCCCCGAGTCTTTGTGGAGCGTGGTGCGTGAGACTGCATATCCTGTCCGACCTGCATTTGTCAGTGGCGCCGTTGGCCATTCCCGATGTCGACGCCGACGTCACGATTCTGGCCGGCGACATCAGCCGTCCGGCACAAGCCATCGAGTGGGCGAAGCAATTGCCGCGCCCGGTCGTCTACGTTCCCGGTAATCACGAGTTCTACGGCGCGACGCTCGCGGGCACACTCGCCGAATTGCGGCGTCTCGCCGCAGGCACCAACGTGCATCTGCTCGAACGCGGCTCGGTGGTCATCGACGGCGTGCGTTTCGTCGGCACGACCTTGTGGAGCGACTTCGCGCTGTACGACGCCGAGGGCAAGCACGACGCCGTGATCGAGGAGTCGCAGAAGTTCGTGCGCGACTTCACGCGCATTCGTATCGGTGACCCCGCGGTCCCCTGGTCGGATCTGCCCTTCTTCACGCCCGACGACTGCGCGGCGCTGTGTCGCGAGAACGTAGCGTGGCTCACGCGCGCGTTCGCCGCACCGCACGATGGCCCGACAGTGGCCATCACGCACCACGCGCCGACACCGCAAAGCATTCATCCGCGCTTTGCGGGATCGCTCGTCAATCCGGCCTTCATTTCGGATTTGACCTCACTCATCGATCAATCCGACGCCGCCTTGTGGGTCCACGGCCATACGCACGATTCGTTCGACTATCGCGTCGGCCGCACGCGGGTACTCTGCAATCCGCGTGGTTATTGCTTTGAGGGACGTATCGAGAATCCGTCGTTCGATCCGCAGATGATCGTGCGGGTGTGAGCCGATGGCGTCGATCAGACGCCGAGCCCGCCAAATCCGCTGAATCCGCCAACTCATGCGCTGAAAACGAAAATCCCCGCCAAGGCGGGGATTTTTTCGTTTGTGCTTTAGGGGAATTGGGCGCGCGAGCTACGTCGATTGCGTTGTCGTGACGTCCGCAACCCCCGTGGCTCCCTCCCGGCAGCGAGGCGCTTACTTCGCCGCGCTCACCATATAGTCGACAGCGGCCTTCACGTCGTCGTCGGAGGCGCCAGCGGCGCCGCCCTTCGGTGGCATGGCGTTTAAACCCTTGATCGCGGCATTGTGCAACGTGTCGATGCCAGTGGCGATGCGCGGCGCCCACGCGGCCTTGTCACCGAACTTCGGCGCGTTCATCACACCGCTGGCGTGACAGGCCATGCACACGGTGTCGTAGAGCTTCTTGCCCGCGTCGAGATTGCCCCCGGCACTGGCCGTGGCCGGTGCGGCGGTCTTGAGCGAAGCCATCGCGGCAGCCGCGGCGGCGGCACTGCCCGCGTCGGCGCCCGAAGCGGCGGCGAGTGCCCCCGAGGCCGCAACTGTGGCGGCGGTTGCGCCCGACGCAGGTTGCGCCGGTTCGGCCGGTTCCTGGAGCTTGCCGCCCGAGGCGTTTGCCATATAGACGATGGCACGGCCGATTTCGTAATCCGTCACGTCATCGGGGCCGGTGCCGCCGCGCGCGGGCATGGCGCCTTTGCCTGCGAGCGCGATCTTGAGCATTTCGTCGTAGCCGGGCTTGATGCGCGGCGCCCAGTCTTCGGAGGAGCCGACTTTCGGCGCCCCTGCCGTACCGGCCGCGTGGCAGGCCGCGCAAACGGCTTTGTAAAGTTGTTCGCCCGTCTGGTAGACGCGCGGTGCGCTGGCGTCCTTGACCTCGACGTGAGCCACGGGCGCAATGCGCTCGGCGATGGCTTTTTCCGTCATGGCGGAACTGCCGGCGCCGGTCAGGGCGTTGTTGCCCACGTAATTGACCAGCAAAACGATGATGACGATCGGGACGAGAAAACCGGCGATAACGGCGGCAATGAGCTGCTTGGGTGTTTTGATCAGGGATTCGTGCTCGTTATGTGCTTCACTCATGCGGGATCTCTCAATAGTTTTTGTGGAAACCGAGTGCATCACACCGGATAGCTCGCACCAGAAGCCGGCACCATCCAGTCAAAATAACGAGCCATTGTAGCAACAAACCCTCGGCCAATGACACGCCAAGGCAGCGCGCAGACGGCGCAAAAGTCCCGTATTTTCCCTAACTTACGCGAAAGGCAAAGCGGTGTTCCGCGGGCTTCGTGCGCAAAGTACGCAGGCGTTGCATTCACGGGAAAACCGCGCCCGGCGGGCGTCCGGTCGTGAAATGCCGCATTGTGGGGATCCGCGAAGGGGCCGGGCATGGACGGCACGCGGCAAAACCGCTATGCTTATGCCTCTTTGCCTACCGGTCGCGCGCTCGCGCCTTCATTCACCGGTGGTCAGCACAGCGCCCGTAGCTCAGGGGATAGAGTATCGGCCTCCGAAGCCGAGGGTCACTGGTTCGATTCCAGTCGGGCGCGCCAAATTGCCAGTCCGCCATCGATCCGGACATTCCGGCACATTCAGCGCGCCAGATTCAAGCCCGCCTCATCAAGCCAGCGTCAAAACACGACCAGTCGATCGACGAGTTGCGCCATGCGCGAGTTCGACGCCGACCACGACTCCACCCTCGACGCCTGGCCGTCGAAATACACCGTATTGATGACCGAACCGTTCTGACTGAGCGTGAGCGTCGCGTACGCCAGATACTCGCTCGGCGCGTTGCCCCATAACGAGTTGCGCCACGCGCGTCGCACCGAGTAATTGAGCACGACACAGCCCGTTGGCCAGGTGCCGGGACTGTAGATGGTGCTCACAATGCCATACGCCCGCAATCGTCCCTGAATCGCAGGCAACAAGTCGGAGATTCCGTCCTGCGACAGTTCTATGCACATATTGTGCGAGAGCAGCTCCGGCGCAGCCGGCTTTGTCGGGGGCGACACCGAGGGCAACTGGTCGGACAGCACCACGCCCGTCGTCACCATCGTGGCCGCCACTTGTGCCGCAATCACCGGCGCCGGCGTTGCGAAGAGGCATCCCTCCAGAGTCACGCTGGACACCGCCGCCAGCGCCAGCACCATCGCCAGCCGTTTCATCAGAACGGTGACACGCCGAGCACAATCGATTGCAGCCAGCCACCGGAGCTGCCCTGAGCCGTCTGGCCGTCGTCCACCCTCGCCACCTTGGCCTGCCCGACCTTGCTCGACAGGACGACATTGCCCGATGAGATGTCGAACTTGTTGACCACGCCGGTGAATCGAAACGTCTCCGTATCGCGCCCCTGCATGACCTGCTTCTCGCCGCCGACCACGTAGGCGCCGTTGGGCAGCACCTCCACAATGGCCACGGCAATCGTGCCGGTCAGCGCCGAGCTCGACGTGTTCGAGCCATTGCCCTTGAAGCTGCTGGCCTGCTGGCCGATGTTGAACCAGCGCTCCAGCACCGAATCGGCGCCGTCGGCCTTGGCGCTCTTGGCCGTGACACTCGCGTTGCGCGACGTGTCGCTCTGCGACTTGCTGCTCCCCGACGAATTCTCCGATACGGCAATCGTCAGCAAGTCGCCAATCCGATGTGCGACCGGCGTTTCGAACCAGTTCGTCGCCGTGTTGGATTGGTAGATGGAACCCCCCGTCTGGACGTTGGCCACGCGCGGCATCGGCATGACGGCCATCGGCGTTGTCGTCACTTGCGGGCTGGCGCAGCCGCTCAGAATGACGCCCGTTGTCGTGAGCATCGTCAGCAACGCAAGCGGACGGCCCACAGCGCGCATGGCACGCAGGACGCGCGTAAAAGCGCGCGGTAGCATCGACAGTTTCGACATGGTGAGGCGCCCCCGCGCCGGTCCCGGATGCCGTATCCGGACGTCTTCGAATGAGGTGAACGGTTGGCAGACTGCACAGCTTGCGCAGGCTACGAAGACGGCACGGCGGCCAGCTTCGTGATGGATAGTAAGAACGAGGCGTGCAGCCACTGCGCACAAATAGAGGAAAATTTGTGGAGGCACGCGCGCGACGTCCCGAAGCTGAGAAAATGGCGCGCCGACCTTGGCATGACCGCACGTTACGTACCGAAGACGTCAGTGCGAACGCCGGTCAGGCAGCGTTTCCCGCTGTGTCCGTGTCGACCGTTTCGTCGCAGCACCGTTACCGTCACACCGTTACCGTCATTTACGCAGTCAAAATTCAGTCAGCTCGATCACTCAGCGCATGAATTCAGGCATTACCCGCAAGCTGTTCCTCGCGATCTTCGCGACGGGCCTGGTCACGATGGCGGCCACGGCGGCCGTCGTGCGCGCCGCCATCAGCGGGCACGGATGGCTGCGCGGCGACAACCTGATGTATCTGACGATCCTCGGCATCGCGCTGCTTGGCGCCGTCGCGTTGCGCCTCGCCCAGCGTCTGCTCGTACCCGTCACCCCACTGCTGGAAGCCACGCACCGTATGGCGATGGGCGACTACAGCGTGCGTGCGCCCACCGCCGGCGCCGACGAACTCGCCCGTCTGGCCGTCGATCTGAACCGCCTGGCGGACACCCTGGCGCAGAACGACCGCCTGCGCCGCAACCTGCTGGCCGACATCTCGCACGAACTGCGAACACCGCTTTCGATCCTGCGCGGTGAAATCGAGGCGATGGAAGACGGTGTGCGCCCACTCACGCAGGACGCGATTGCCTCGCTGCGCGTCGAGATCTCGCAACTCTCCAAACTGATCGACGATCTCTACGAGTTGTCGCTCTCGGACGTCGGCGCCCTGACCTATGAATTCGCGCCGGTCGACATGACCGAGCGCGTGGCCACATCCGTGGCCGCGTTCGGCGACTGGTTCGAGGCCAAAGGCATTTCGCTGACCGTGCACATTCCGGACGACACGCTCGTCGTCGACGGCGATCTGCACCGTCTCACGCAATTGATCGGCAACCTGTTTGAGAATTCGTTGCGTTATACCGACGGTGGCGGTGCGGTGCGTGTCTATTTGTCGTCGACGGAGGGTCAACTGCGCCTTGAGATCGAAGACTCCGCGCCCGGCGTGCCTGACGACGCACTGCCTCGCCTGTTCGAACGGCTCTTCCGCGTGGAAGCGTCGCGCAGCCGTCGCAGCGGCGGCGCCGGTCTGGGGCTGGCGTTGTGCAAACATATTGTGGAAGCGCACGGCGGACAGATCGTCGCGCGGCACTCGCCGCTGGGCGGTCTGGCGCTGGCGATCACTTTGCCTTGCCAAAACAGTTCGAGTGCCGGCGCGACAACGGCGGCTGCCTGCGTCCTGAGCGCGGCTTCGGCCTGTTTTGGCACCCAAACCCTGACGACCCTGAGTTGAGCCACTGAGTCCAGCCTCCAGCACGCTACGTATGCACACGCACTCGTCGACACCCTCGCAGACCGCTTCGTCCCACGCGCCCCGATCCGCGCTCGTCTCAACACCCGACGCGATGACACTCCCCGACACCGCCCCGATTCTGATCGTCGAAGACGAGCCGAAGCTCGCCGCGTTGCTCGCGGAGTATCTGCGCGTCGCCGGCATGCCCTGCCGCATTCTCACGGACGGACGCGACGTGCTGCCCGCCGTGCGCAGCACCGAGCCGCGTCTGGTGCTGCTCGACCTGATGCTACCCGGCATGGACGGACTCGAAGTCTGTCGCGCCGTGCGCGAGATCTCCGAGGTGCCCATCGTCATGCTCACGGCGCGCGCTGCCGAGACCGACAGGCTGCTGGGGCTCGAACTCGGTGCCGACGACTACATCTGCAAGCCCTTCAGCCCGCGTGAAGTGGTCGCGCGCGTCAAGGCGATTCTGCGACGCGTGCGGGGCGCCTCCAGCGCAATGGGCGCGCCCGGCATGGCCTTCGGCACCGCCGTGGCACCGCCAATGCCCGCGCTCGTGATCGATCCCGTGCGCCATCACGCGAAGCTCGACGGACACGAACTGCCGCTCACGCCGGTGGAGTTGCGCTTGCTCGCCACGCTGGCCAGCCACCCCGACAAGACTTTCCCGCGCGCGCACCTGCTCGACCGTATGTATGACGATCACCGTGTCGTTGCGGACCGCACGGTCGACAGCCATATCAAGAACCTGCGGCGCAAATTGCAGGCGATCCGACCGGACGAAGAGATCGTGCGCTCGATCTACGGCGTGGGCTACCGGCTGGAGTTGCGCACGGACCGTCCCGGGACACTCGCAGCGCGGCATGGCGTCGCGGCTATCGACAACACGGCAGGGGCGATGCCAGAATAGGCGCACCCGCGCCACAGCGGGGTCCATTGAGGAGAATGTCGATGCCACGCCGCACCGCCACGCTGTCCCCGATGTCCCTGAAGTTCACTGCATCCGCACCCTCCACATCGACGGGTATCACGCCTGCAATACTTGGCAGTGCCGAGTTTGTCCACCGGCGATCGCCCGTAAGCCGTCTGTTGCGAATGCTCACTGCGGCCGCGTTACTCGGCGCGAGCGGCTTCGCGTTCGCGCAAACGCCGGTATGTTTCAACAGTGTCGGCCAACCCCTGCCGCCCGAGCAGTGCTCGCAGGCGGCGCGCGATCAGGCTGCCGCGCAGGCCGCCACCTCGGGCGCAGGCGAGCCGACCAAACGCGAGCAGTGCAAAGCGCTCGCCGACAAGATCGCCAACACACCTGACAAAGCCGTTTACACGCGCGACCAGCGTGTCGACTCGCCGGCGGGCAATCGCGTCGACATTCCGGTGCGAACGAACCCGCGCAAAGCGCTCAAGGAACAGTACATGCGCGAGTGTTCGTAGGCGTATGCCTACAAATTAGCGAAAGATAGCAACGCGTTGAGGGAACTTGTCGCGCTATTTTCTTGACAATACCGACAGAGACCGCATAATCGACGTCACGCCGAAACGTCGTCGCCCAGGCTCGCGGCATCGCGAAATGGGGGGCGCGTTTCGCTCTCTGGCCGGTCGACGTTTTCACCGGCATCCGTCGGATGCCAAACGACTGACCTCATCATCCGCTTCATTACCGCAGGGTGGCGCTCCGTCAGGAGCATGCTCATCGGTCTGACGTTTTATCCATATCCACGCCGTTACGCTTTGCGTGCGGCATATGCTTTCCGGAGGGAGAAAAATGCAAAAACGCGAATTCCTGATGAAAACTTCCGTCGCTGTTGCCGCTGCCGCATTCGCGCTTGCCGGCTGCTCGACGACCACGCCGTCGCAAGCCGACAAGAGCGATAGCTCGGCAGGCGCCAACGTCAACAAGCGCCGCGAAATCGATGCCTCCGTGAACGGTGCGCTCGACAAGATGTACGCGTCCGTGAAGGGCTCGCGCGAGCTGGTGAGCAAGGCTCGCGGCGTGCTCGTGTTCCCGTCGGTGCTGCAAGCCGGCTTCGTGGTGGGCGGCGAATACGGCGAAGGCGCACTGCGTGTGGGCGGCGCCACCCAGGGTTACTACAACACCGTGACCGCATCGTTCGGTTTGCAGATCGGCGCTCAGTCGAAGGCCGTGATCTTCCTGTTCATGACGCAGGACGCCCTCGACAAATTCCAGCGCACGGACGGCTGGACGGCAGGCGCCGACGCCTCCGTCGCACTGGTCAAGATCGGTGCGAACGGCGCCGTCGACCTGAACACGGCGACCTCGCCGGTGGAAGTGATCGTGATGACCAACGCCGGTCTCATGGCCAACCTGAACATCGAAGGCACGAAGGTCACGAAGCTCAATATCTGACGCTCGCACGTCTGCGACGCTTTCCGCGTCTCCAAAGGAAAAACGGCGCCACCTTTCGGTGGCGCCGTTTTTTTATGCCCTCGCGATTCGAGATTCGCAGTACGGCGGCAATGCTTATTCGTTGGAGAACGCCGCCGGACGCCACTTCAGCAAGCGCTTCTCCAGCGACGTCAGCAACCAGTCCGCCCCGAGCGCCACGACCGCGAGCACGATCATCGCGGCGAACACCCCGCTCGCATTGAACGCACCCTGCGCGGTTGAAATCAGCAGACCGATGCCCTGCTTCGAGCCGAGGAACTCGCCAACGACCGCGCCCACGAGCGCAAAGCCGAAGCTCACGTGCAAGCTGGCGAGAATCCACGACAGCGCCGACGGAATCACCACCGACATCGTCACCTGACGGCGCGACGCGCCCAGAATCTGCGCATTCGCGATCATGTAGCGGTCGGCTTCGCGCACCCCCTGGAAGGCGTTTGCGAACACCACGAAGAACACCATCACCACGGCAAGCGCGACCTTCGAGGCCATGCCCAGACCGAACGCGATCACGAAAATCGAGCCGAGCACCACACGCGGAATCGAGTTGGCGATCTGGATGTAGAGACTGAAGACATCCGAGAGCAGCTTGTTACGTCCGAGCACGATGCCGCAGATCACGCCGGCGACACCGCCGATCAGAAAGCCCAGCACCGTCTCCTCCAGCGTGACGAGCACCTGCGTCCAGAGCGGCCCTTGCGACGTGCCTTCCACACACCAGTCATAGATCTGCTGAACGATCAGACTTGGCTGCGAGAAGAAAAACGGATCGATCCAGCCCACGCGTGCGGCCACTTCCCAGCCGCCCAGCCCGACCACCAGAATCGCCACGCGCAGGAAAACCACCAGCGCGCGGCGTTGTTTGATACGGCGTTGCGCCACCGCTTCCTCGCGTGCGAGATCGGCGTCGTCCAACCCGGCCACCCCTGTCAACACGGCTTGTTCACTCATATTCATGCCCTCCTCCTGACGGCAACGGCGCGTTGCAAGTTCGCCAACGCGGCCCGCTAAATCATTGTCGCGGCCCCGGCGGGACCGAAAACCCTCAACCGATCTTCACTTCTTCGCGCAGATCCGCCCAGATCTCGCGCGAGATGTCGATGAAGCGCTGTTCGTAGCGAATCTCGGACATCACACGCGGACGCGGCAAATCGATGGTGTAGGTATTCTTCAACGTGGCCGGACGCGCCGTGAGCACGAACACCCGATCGGCCAGCGCAATCGCTTCTTCCAGATCGTGCGTGACGAACACCACCGAGCCCGACGTCGACGACCACAGTTGCAGCAGTTCGTCCTGCATGAGCGTGCGCGTTTGCATGTCGAGCGCGGAGAACGGCTCGTCCATCAACAGAATTTCGGGGTTGTTGATGAACGTTTGCGCCAGCGCCACACGCTTGCGCATGCCGCCCGAGAGTTGATGCGGATAGTGAGCGCCGAACTTGTCGAGACCGACACGCTTGATCCATTCGTCCGCCTGCGTGTAGGCCGCGTCTTTCGACTGGCCGCGAAACAGCGGGCCGGCGGCCACGTTCTCGCGCACGCTGCGCCACGGGAAGACCGCGTCGTTCTGGAACACGAAACCGATGCGCGGATCGATGCCGTTGACGGGCTGCCCCATGACACGCACGCTACCCGCGGTCGGGCGCAGCAGGCCGGTAATCATCGACAGCGTGGTCGACTTGCCGCAGCCGGTCGGCCCGACAATGGCGACGAACTCGCCGCGCGCGACCGACATGCTGAAGTTGCGCAGCGCGATGGTCGCCTTGCCATCCGGCGAGATGAATCGGCACGACACGTTGTCGAATTCGATGGCGGGCGTGTCGCGAGACACGGCGCTCGCAGCGCGCGCCGGTGCCGTGGGGGTGAGGGTCTGGGTCATGTCCGGCTCCCGAATGACGTCGGAACGGTAGTTGTTGCAGTTTTCTAGGGCTGAACCGGCCCGCACACCGGACGGTCGTCAGGTGCGGGCGGCTCCGCTTTCGGCTGGATAGGGCTGCGCGTCGTGGGGACCGCGCGCCGATACTACAGGGTCAACGGGTAAAGGCCGTACGTGCGAGTGCGAAAGGGCTTACTTCGCCTGATCGACAAACTCGTTGGTGTACGTCTTCGACAGATCGATGTGCTTGCCCTTCACGTTCGGGTTGAACGCGGAGAGCACCTTGAGCACGGTCTGCGGACCGTCCTTCGGCATACGGCCGTCGGGCGAGTACATCGGCAGCGAGTTCTGCAACGCCTGCACGTACAGCGCCTTGTTGTTGCCGTAGTAGTCCTTCGGCATCTTCTCGGTGATCTCGGCGGCCGAGTGCGTGTTGATGTACTTGAGCGTCTTCACGAAAGCGCGCGCGAGCTTGGCCGCTTCCGGCTTGTGCTTGTCGAGCCACGCGCGCTGCACGTACAGGCTCGATGCCGGATAAGCGCCGCCCAGCGCCGCGACCGTGCCTTCCATCGTGCGCATGTCAACGAGCACCGCGGCGTCGCCCGTCTTGAGCAGTTGCGAAGCGGTCGGCTCGGTGGTCATGCCCGCGTCGATACGGTTCTGCTTGATGGCGGCGATGAAGGTGTTGTCGGCGCCGACCGGCAGCACCGAATACTGGGCCGACGTCAGGCCGTGCTTGGCGGCCAGATACTGCGTGAGGAAGTTCGTCGACGAGCCCAGACCGGTCACGCCAAGGGTCTTGCCCTTCACGTCGGCCATGCTCTTGATGGTGTCTTTGCTCTTCGTGTTGACCAGCTCCACTTCGCCCGGCACCTGGCCGAAGATCACAATGGCCTGGATTTCCTTGCCCTTGCTCTGCAGATCGATGGCGTGATCGTAGAAGCCGACCACGGCCTGCACGGCACCGGCGAGCAATTCGTTTTCGGCGTCGACACCGGCGGGCTGCGAGAGCAGTTCGACGTTCAGGCCTTCCTCCTTGAAGTAGCCGAGTTGCTCGGCGAGCTTGGCCGGCAGGTAGACCATCTTCGTGATGCCGCCGACCATGATCGTGATCTTGCCGCTATCGGCAGCGAAACCCGGCACGGCGGCCAGCGCCATCGACACGCCGAAGACGGCGGCCAGAACAGGTCTCACGAAGGCTTTCGGCGCACGCACGCCAAGGCTTGCTCGCATTGTGGTGTCTCCATCGTTTTTAGGGATAATGGCCCGGGCCGCCTCGCGGCGCCGGCCGGCCTCACGTGAAGTCCCATGGGGCCCGGGCAGGGGTCCTCTGATTCGTTTCCTCTGCCTTGCCGCAAATTGTAGAAAACCGAACCTTTCATCGGGCTTTCGTACCCTGCAGGTTTTCGTGCCCGGCTCATGGGTGTTTACCCGCTGTTGGCTCACGCACGTTCCACGGGCACACTCGCCGTCGCATTCCGCACTCCCCGACATGAAACTGCTGCTGATCGAAGACAACGACACGCTGGCCCACTGGCTCGCCCGCATGCTGCGCGACGACAACTTCACGGTCGACGCCGCGCGCGATGGCGACGCCGCCGACCGTCTGCTGCAAACGGAAACGTACGACGTGGTGCTGCTCGATCTCATGCTCCCCAAGCTCGGCGGCAAGCATGTGCTGCGCCGGCTGCGCGAGCGGCGCAACAACGTGCCCGTCATCATTCTGACGGCGAGCGGATCGGTCGACGAGAAGGTCGATTGCCTCGGCGCGGGGGCCGACGATTATCTCGTGAAGCCCTTCGAAGTGCGTGAGCTGATCGCGCGCGTGAAGGCGCTCGCGCGTCGGCATGCGCCCGAGCAAAGCGCCGATCTCGGGTGCGCCGATCTGAGTTATCACGCGGGCACGCGTCAGTTCACGATCGCGGGCGTGGCGCTTGCCCTGCCCTCGCGCGAACACGCGGTGCTTGAAATTCTCATGCGCAAGCAAGGCAAGACCGTGGCCAAGAGCGCGCTTGTCGACGGCGTGTTCGGCCTCGACGACGAACCGAGCGCCGACGCCATCGAGATCTACATCCACCGGCTGCGCAAGAAACTCGAAACGAGCCGCGCCGCCATCATGACCCTGCGCGGTCTGGGGTATTTGCTGCGCGAAAAAGATGCTTAGCCTGCGCGTGCGGCTGTTGATGTGGCTGATGCTGCCGCTCACGCTCTACATCGGCGCGAGCGCGTGGCTCGCCTATCGCAGCGCGCAAGATACGGCCGGCCTCGTGCAGGACCGGGCGCTGCTCACGTCGGCGCAGGTCATCGCGGGCGAAATCACCTGGGTCGACGGCGCATTGCGCGCGAGCGTGCCACCCTCGGCGCTGGAGCTGTTCGCGTCGCCCGCGCGCGATCGCGTGTTCTACCAGGTCATCACCGAAGAGGGCAAGCTGCTCGCCGGGCCGCCCGACTTTCCGCATCCGCCGCTGTTTCCGCAGACGGTGCCGACTTATTCGAACGTCGCAGTGAACGGCGAACCGCTGCGCGCGATCAGTTTCGTGCGTACGATGTACGACACGGGTAAGCCGCATCGCGTGGCAGTGGTGGTTGCAGAGACGATGCACGCGCACGACGACATGCTCGCGCAGTTGTGGGAGCCATCGCTGCACCGGCAGATCGCAATGGCCGCGTTGGCCGCGGTGCTGGTGCTCATCGGATTGACGGTCGAGTTGCATCCGCTCATCCGGCTCAAGGACGAAGTGGCAGGACGCGCGCCGCAAGAACTGGTGCCGATTCGCGCAGGACAACTGCAAACCGAGTTGAGGCCCATCGTCGACGCCATCAATCTGTGTATTCAGCGGCTCTCGGCGCAGGCGCAGCAGCAACGCCGGTTCGTGGCGGACGCCGCGCATCAATTGCGCACACCGCTCACGCTGCTCGATACGCAATTGCAGTTCGCGGCGCAGCTCGACGACCGTACCGCGCTCGCCGACGTGCTCGCCGCCATGCAGACGAGCAGCCGTGGCCTGGCAGACCTGACCAACAAGCTGTTGCTGCTCTCGCAGGCAGAGGCCGCGGACACCCCGGCGTTCTCCCGCTCGCGCGTCGATCTGGTGACGGTGGTGGCGGGGGTGCTCGAAGAACTCGTCGCGCTGGCGCAGCGGCGCAACATCGATCTCGGGCTGGAGACGACTGAGGCGGCAGTGTGGGTGTCGGGCAATGGCGAGCTGTTTCATGCCATGGTCATGAATCTTGTCGACAATGCGATCCGCTATATCCACGAGGGCGGACGCGTGACCGTTGCCATCGACCGTCCGGACGGCACCGCCCGACTGCGCGTCATCGACGACGGGCCTGGCATCCAGGCCGAAGCGCGTCAGCGCGTGTTCGAGCGCTTCTACCGCAACGCACCGCCGGGTCAGCCCGGCACGGGTCTGGGACTGGCCATCGTCAAGGAAATCGTGGCGGCCAGTCATGGGGCGGTCACGCTGGCGCCCGGCAACGACGGTCGCGGCCTGACGGTCACCGTGATGCTCCCCTTACATTCGGAGACCGAAAGCAACGTCTCATAGGGAACGTCACAAAGTAACGTCACCGATGGAGCGCGCGTATACCCGCGATCTCGTCTGAAAGAAAATAACAATCGTATGAAGTTACGCGAGAAATTACGGCATGACGGCCGTTTTGGAACGAGAATGTCGTTTGAAACATACGCTCGACTGGATGTGCTAGGACAAACCCTGATATATTCGGGGTCTTCGTAGAAATCCCTTCAAGCAAGCGAAAACTTTCTGATCCAAATCAAATAGTTACGCATCGCTGTCAACCACGCGGGTGCCCGCCGCGTGTAATTGTGACGAAATGTAAAGTTTGTTAAATTGAATGTCGGTCTCGCCGCGTGGGTTGCGGCACGGGACTTTTTATCTCAGGGATTTGCCTCCATGCCGTTTCTCGTCGATCCTGCCGCACAGGCTGCGAGACGTCGCGTGTCGATTGACGACGCGTTGCACACGTGCGCCACCACGCCGCAGACATCGGTCATGGATCAGCCCGCAGCTTGCGACCCTTCGGTGCCCGTAGCGCCGACCTCGCGCGCCGCCGCGAAGCCGTCGGCTCGCCCGCTCGCACAATCGGTCGCGCGCAAGATCGACGCTGCACGCGAAGGCGAGCGCACGCGACTGGCGCAAGAAATGCATGACGGACTCGGCGCGCATCTCACGGCATTGCAGTTGGTGGTGGCGCGTCTGTCGACGCGTCCGCCCGCCGACGCCGCCGAATGGCACTCCCTCTGCGCCCAAATTCAGAACGTAGCGAACGCTGCGCAAGATGCCGCTGACGAACTCGTCGGCCGCAACCGCCCGCCCGCGCTCGACGCGGGCCTCGTTGCACCGTTGCGCGCGTGGCTGCGAAGCTTCGGCGAGCAAAGCGGGCTCACGTGCATCTGGCGCTGCGACGACGTGACGCGTGAGCGCGTTGCGAGACTCACCCCCGACGCGGTGCTGGCGTTGTACCGCATCGCACAGGAAGCCCTGACCAACGTCGCCCGCCATGCACGCGCCTGCCGCGTGGTCGTGGCGCTCGATGGCAGCCATCGTTCACTCAAACTCACGATTTCCGACGACGGCTGCGGGCTGGCCCGCGGCGCGCGTCGCAAGCAGGGACATTTCGGATTGGTTGGCATGCGCGAGCGCTGCACGGCGCTCGGCGGCACGCTACGTATCGGCAGTGTTCAAGGATCGGGGACGCTCGTGAGCGCACGACTTCCCTGGCACCAGATCCTGCCTGCCCCAGCCGGCCAGCATGGCCCGGAATCGCTTGCTCTTCACGGATACGCATCATGACGCTTAGAGTGCTCATCGTCGACGACCACGCCATCGTGCGCCAGGGCGTCCGGCAATTGCTCTCCGATAGCGGGAGCATCGCCGTCATTGGCGAAGCCGACTGCGGCGCAGAAGCGCTGGAGATGACCGACGCAGCGCAGTGGGACATTGTCCTGCTCGATATCTCGCTGCCCGACACGAACGGTCTGGAGATTCTCAAGACCTTGCGGCGCAAGCACCCGCGCCTGCCGATCATGATCTTCAGCATGTACGGCGAAGGTCAGTTCGCGCTGCGCGCGCTCAAGGCCGGCGCCGCCGGTTATCTGAGCAAACGCTCGAACGCCCAGCAACTGGTCTCGGCCGTGCGGCAAGTCGCCGCAGGCCGCAAGTACGTCAGCCCGATGGTCGCCGAGACACTCGCCGACTATCTCGGCCCGGACGCCGACCAGCCGCCGCACGAGCGCCTGTCGGACCGCGAATACCAGACGCTATGCATGATCGGCTCGGGCAAACGCCTGACCGACATCGCCAATGCGCTCTCGCTCTCGGTGAAGACCGTGAGCGTGTACCGCACGCGTCTGCTCGAGAAGATGCGTCTGAACAATAACGCCGAGCTCACGTATTACGTGATGCAACACGGCCTGGTCAGCGCCGAGATGGGTCCGGTCTGCGCGTAGGCGCAGCGCACGCGAAGGACACCGGCATCACATTTCCTCCCAGATTCGCGCCGAACGCCTTCGAAAAATCCGCGAACTAAGTACTCACTCCGTGGCCCGCTAACGCGGGCCACGCGCATTTTGGATGACGCGCACCGTCATCGCGAAGAATTTTCACAGCGCCGAAAAAATTTTTTCGACCGTCGCCCGGCGGCGCCACCGCTTGAGAATTGCCTGCCGCCCCACCGGGCACCCTCATCCCCTTTCCGCTCCCGCTTCACCTCTCCAAGCCTTACAGGGCATGAATTGGCGGCAGATTGCCCCTTTCCTTGACGGATCAATCGTGGAGGAAATTTGTAGACTGGCCCGATAGCGTTTTTCCGACATCGGCAACGCAAGTCGATGCAAGGTGATGAAGCATTTTGCGAAGTCACCCTAAATTTTCCCAAAGCGCGTCCGATATCCCCTACAACGGCGGCTTTCGGCGATTGGCTGGTGAGCCAAAGTTACGGCGCTTAAGCCGGAGCCAAAAAATTTTGGGAAAGGAGTGGCTAAATGTCATCTGTCATCAATACCAACATCTTCTCGACGATCGCTCAACGCAACCTGAGCACGTCGCAGTCCAGCCTGCAAACGTCGATCACGCGTCTGTCGTCGGGTCTGCGCATCAACAGCGCCGCTGACGATGCCGCCGGTCTGGCCATTACGGACCGTATGACGTCGCAGATCAACGGTCTGACGCAAGCGCAGCGCAATGCCAACGACGGCATCTCGCTGGTGCAGACCGCCGCAGGCGGCCTGTCGTCGATCTCGGACAACCTGCAGCGTATCCGTACGCTGGCTACGCAGGCCACGAACGCCACGAACTCGGCTTCGGACCGCGCCGCTATCGACCAGGAAGTTCAGCAACGCCTGGCGGAAATCACCCGTACGGCTCAGCAAACCCAGTTCAACGGTCTGTCGGTGCTTAACGGCTCGATGGGCACGGCAAACTTCCAGGTTGGCGCCAATGCCGGCCAGTCGATCTCGGTCAGCCTCACGCAAAGCATGACCGCCGGCTCGATCGGTGGTGTGGCTCAGCAAATCGGTACGGCACCGGCGTTCGGTGGCGTGACGATCGATGCGACCAATACGCTGACCATCGGTGGTAAGAGCGTTGCGGCCGGCACGTACAACAGCGCTGCCGATCTGGCGACCGCCATCAATGCTACCGGCACCACGGTCTCGGCCAGCGTCGATCCGACTAGCGGCGAATTGGTTCTCAGCAACAGCGATACGACCAACCCTGTCGCTGTCGCAGGCGCGGTTGCCACGAAGTTCGCCATCGCCGGTAACGTAACCAATGGCACGGCAGTCGATTCGACGGGTCTGAAGGCCGCTACCGCTCCTCTGACCCTTGCCGCCGGTGACCTGACGTTGACCGTCAACGGCACCGCGACGGACATCACGGGTACGTTCAAGAACGTGGGCGAACTGGCGAATGCGATCTCCGCCGCCAACACCGGCGTGCAGGCATATGTCGATTCGAAGGGTCAATTGAACCTCGTGTCGGGCGCAGGCTTCACCGTGGGCGGCACCGGCCTTGCTGCCACTGGCCTGACCGCCGGTACGGAAGCCGTGGGCGGTAGCCTGGCAAACGCCAACGCACTGACGATCGACTCGGCGACCAAGCTGATCGCTCAGGTCGATGCCGCGATCAGCTCGGCTGACTCGTTCAACGCAACGCTGGGCGCCATTCAGAACCGCTTCCAGTCGGCGGTGAGCAACCTGTCGGCAACGACGCAAAACCTGACCTCGGCACGTTCGGGCGTTCAGGACACGGACTACGCAGCGGAAACGGCCAACATGACCCGCTCGCAGATCCTGCAACAAGCGGGTATCTCGATGCTGTCGCAGGCTAACCAGCTGCCGCAGCAAGTGCTCAAGCTCCTCCAGTAATACCGGAGTAGTCCAGGCACACCCGGCGGGCGAAAGCCTGCCGGGTCGACGGCGGCGTCACTGTAAAACGGTGCCGCCGCCGCATGTTTTACAGGCCATCGCGTTTTTGAGCGGGCCGAAAGGTAACGATAAATTCAACGGAGTGAGAGCAAATCATGGCAACTTCTGGCGGTCCGGGCACTATTTCCTCCCCTGGGATTGGTTCAGGGCTGGACGTCAATGCACTCGTGAAGAGCCTGATGACGCCTGCCACGAACAAGCTCACTCTGCTGCAAAACCAGGAAGCGGCGTACAACACGAAGCTTTCCGCCATCGGCCAGTTACAGTCGGCGCTGTCCGCCTTCCAGACCTCACTCGGCACACTCTCAAGCGCAGCCCAGTTCCTGCAAGTCGCAGCGGCCGTCGGTGACAACACGATTCTGTCGGCGACGGCAGACTCCACGGCGAACGTCGGCCAGTACAACATCAACATCTCGCAACTTGCACAGGCACAGAGCCTGAGCACGTCGGGGTTTGCCAACCAGACGAGTGCCATCGGCTCGGGCACGTCGACCAAGGTGACGATCACCCTTGGCACGATTTCCGGCGGCACGCTGACCAACGGCACATACGCCGGCGCGAGCTTCACGCCGAACGCAGGTTCTACGCCGCTGAACATCACGATCGACAGCAGCAACAACTCGCTGACCGGTATTCGTGACGCCATCAACGCCCAGAACGGCGATGCGGTGGCGACGATTGTGAACGACGGCAGCGGCACGCCGTATCGCCTCGTGCTCACCTCGAAGACCACCGGTCAGAACATGAGCATGAAGGTCGACGTGGCCGCCGGTGGCGACCCCGCGATCAGCAATCTGCTGGCCAACGATCCGACCGGCACGCAGAACATGACGCAGACGACCGCCGCGCAGAACGCCAACCTGACCATCAACGGTCTGGCGGTTACCAGCGCGACGAACACCGTCACCACGTCGGTCAATGGTCTGTCGCTGACGCTCGCCAAGGTCGGCTCGACCACAGTGACCACGAGCCGCAACACGTCGGCCGTCACGCAGGCCGTGCAATCGTTCACGGCAGCCTACAACACGCTGCAAACCACGATCGGCAAGCTCACCGCGTTCGACTCGACCGGCAACGGCGCGAACAACGGTCCGCTGATCGGAGACTCGACGGTTCAACTCGTACAGAACCGTCTGAGCCAGATTCTCAATAGCAAGCTGCCGGGCGTGAGCTCGACGGGTCTGGCATCGCTCGCGCAAGTCGGCGTGGCCTTCCAGAAAGACGGCACGCTCTCAGTCGACACGACAGCGCTGAACAAGGCGATGTCCTCGCCGAACGGTTTCAACGCGCTCGCCTCGCTGTTCGCCACCAACGGCCAGACGACCGACAGTCTGGTGAGCTTCACCAGTGCGACCAACGCGACACAGCCGGGCCAGTACGACATCAACATCACGCAAGCGGCAACGCAAGGCGGTGCGACTGGCGCGGTCACACTGGGCGTGACGACCACCATCGCGGCGGGCAGCAACGAACTCCAATTGATGCTCGACGGCAACGTCGCCAGCGTGCTAATTCCGCCGGGCACTTACACGCAGGACAAGCTGGCTGCCGCCATCCAGTCGGCGATCAATGGCAATAGCAAGTTTAGCGCCGCCAGCTCGGCGGTCTCGGTGACCACGAACAACGGCATTCTGACGGTGACGTCGAACCGCTACGGCTCAGCGTCGAAAGTCTCGATCACGGGCGGCTCGGCCTTCACCCAACTGTTCAACGGGAACACCATGACGACCGGTCAGGACGTCGTGGGCACGATCGGCGGCTTCGGCGCGACCGGCAGCGGTCAAACGCTTACCGGCAACAAGGGCACGCCGGTCGAAGGCCTGAAGCTCACCGTGACGGGTTCGACCATCGGCAATCGCGGCAACGTCGGTTTCTCCCAAGGTTTCGCCTCGCTGCTGACCACGCAGGTGACCGACTTCCTGAGCGCACAGGGCGCGGTCACGAACGCGACGAATAACCTGAACACCTCGCTCAAGCAGATCAAGCAACAAGAGTCTGACTGGCAGGATCAGATGACGCAGATGCAGAACCGTTATCTGGCCCAGTTCACTGCGCTGGACGCCACAATGGCCAAGCTGCAGAACACCAGCGACTACCTCAAGCAGGTGCTTGGCGGCTCCTCTTCGTCGTCCTCGAAGTAACCGGCGGAGACATTCATGTACGGTCAGAACGCCGCCAATGCGTATCGCAAGGTCGGACTCGAAACCGGCGTCATCGCCGCGAGTCCTCATCAGCTCATCGTGATGCTGTTCGACGGTGCCAAGGCCGCGCTCACCAAAGCTCGTATTCATTTCGAAGCCGGCCATATCGTCGAACGCGGCCAGGCCATCTCCAAAGCCATCGAGATCATCGGTGGCCTGCGCGACGGCCTGAATATGGAAGTCGGCGGGGAACTGTCACGCAATCTGCGTGATCTCTATGACTACATGGGGCGACGTCTCCTCGAAGCGAACCTCGAGAACGATGTCGCTAAAGTCCAGGAAGTCGACACCCTGCTTGAGACGATTGCATCGGCTTGGCGAGCCATCGCGCCGAGTGCCGGCACGGGTGCTCCCGCCGTTCAGGCGGGCACCGGAGTGCGCTATGAATGAAGCCACGACCTTGTTGAACTGCTACGAAAGTATTGCCGGCCTTACCGAGCGCATGCTCGGCGTGGCACGCGACGGTGACTGGGACACGCTGATCGACCTCGAAACGCAATATCGTGCGCAGGTCGACTCGATCAAGCAGCTCGACGCCAATCTGCCGCTGTCCGAGGACGAGCGTTCGCGCAAGCACGCCATCATCCGCCGCATTCTGGCCGACGATGCCGCGATTCGCAACCTCGCAGTACCCCATCTGGCGCACCTCGACGCCATGATCAACAGCACGCGCCGTCAACGTGCCCTGCACGAAGTCTACGGCCTGAACCTGGGCGCCTGACGCGCGCCGCGCGTCACATCGCCCGCATTTCGGAGTAAGGCATGGCCGGTCTCGACTCGGTTCTGGCCACGACACTCGCACGACGGCTCGACTCACTGCTCGGGCAGGGCGTCGCTTCGACCACCGCCCCCAACGCCATCGCCGGTACGCAGCCGAGCGGCGACGCCACTTCCGCGCTCGGCGACCTCGCCACCAAGACCTCACCGACGGCCGTCGCGCTCGGCAATGCGACTTCGCAGACGGCCGCGCGGCTTCCGACACCCGTTCAGCAGGCGACGCTCTCGGCCGCCGCGCGCACCATCGACACGATTTTGCGTATCGCGCCCGACTCGCCCGGCCCCGTGCAGGCGAGCGCGCCCGTGTGGCCCGCCGCGCCCGGCTCGGGGGCGCCGGCGCTCGCGCCGCTGGTCGCGGCCGCGCTGAAGGAAGCGTTGTCGGCGAGCGGACTGTTTTACGAGTCGCATTTGTCGCAATGGGCTTCGGGCAGCCGCTCGTTCGAGCAATTGCAGGCCGAGCCGCAGTTGCGCTGGCCGGCGTCCGCCAATCTTGCGGCGCAGTTGCGCGCTGCCGGCGCCGATGCCACCCTGCCCGGCCCCGGCCCGCTCACGCGTCTGCTCGGCCCGGCCGGCGGCGAGGCTGCGCTGGCGACGGGTTGGCCGTCGCTGAGTCCGTCGACCTTGCCGACGGCGACCCCCAATCCGTCTCCCGCCCAGCCCGGCACGCCAGCGCAACCCGCGCCCGGCGATGGGGCTGACGGCGGACTGCGCGCTAGCGCGAATCTCCCGAACACCGCCAACGCGCTGGCGCATGCCGCGAGCGTGGCACACACAACCGGCAACGTGCTGCCGACGGGCCATGACGGCGGCGACGACGCACTGGCGGCCAACGGTACGTCGGCGAATACACAGCAGCATGGTGCCGCAGGCGCGATTGCCGCCGTCGCGAACACGCCCGCCGAGAGCGTGACGCTGGTGCGTCAACAGCTCGACATGCTGGTCAATCCCCAATTTCAGTGGAATGGCATGGCCTGGCCGGGCGCGCCGATGGAATGGCAGGTCGAGGAACATCCTGGACAACCGACGCCCGGCGAGGCCGCCGCCCCATCGACCTGGCACACGCATCTGCGCCTGACGCTCCCGTCGCTGGGGACGATCGACGTCACGCTCGGGTTGTCGGGTCAGCAGTTGCAGGCCCGCTTGCTCACCGATTCGACGGCGTCGACGGATACGCTCTCGAGCGAAGGCGAAGACTTGCGCCAGCGACTGGCGTCGGTCGGCCTGATCGCGAGTCAATTGTCATTTGGCGCGCTGGGAGATGAGGGAGAGGCTTCGTCGGAGGCATCTGCTGGGTCCTCCGTGCTCGCGACGCAACCGGGCACCGAAACCCCGCCGCCCGGCGTTGACGCGACAGGGCTGCCCGTCCCCGCGCCGGAAACGACGCCGCACACCGGAGGTAACGCATGACGTTGCCACCCGAGCGCCGCACCGCGGTCGCGCTGGCCTATGGCGCGAAGGATTCGGCACCACGCGTGGTGGCGAAAGGTTACGGCCTGCTTGCCGAGACGATCGTGCGCACGGCGCGCGAGCATGGCCTGTATGTGCACGAGTCGCCTGAGTTGGTGAGTCTGCTGATGCAGGTCGATCTCGATCAACGGATTCCGGCGCAGCTTTATCAGGCGGTCGCCGAACTGCTGGCGTGGCTCTACAAGCTCGAAGCGGGACGTGGCGGCACGCCGCCCCCGCTGCCGCCGGGCATCACGCCCCCCGAAGGCCGGGCCGACGCCCCCGCTGCCGCCACCGTCTCACCGTCCGCTTCGACCCCGTCCGCCTGACCCCGCAGGCGCTAGGTCACGCCATGCACGTGCGAAGCGGGTATGGCGTGAACTGTCCGATTTCCCGCTCGACTCCGCTTTGAATCAGGGCACGCCAACGGCCCGGCAGTCAAGGCTCGCACGGATTCTGCACGCCCGCCCAGACGTCGCGCCGTGCGCGCTGAACAAGGGATCTCAATAGCATTTCTTCCACGCGCCGCGACTCAACCGGCGGCCGGCGAACCCTTGCTTATCCCTTTTTCACCCTTTTCTACCCTTTTCTACCCCATCAAAATGGACGGCATCTTAAGCCCTTTCAATCCCGGCGCAGGTACTGTGCCCCCTGTCCTTTCCGGGCGCGACGAAATCCGCGAGGAAGTCCGCATCTGCATCGAGCGCCTTCGCATCGGACGTCATTCGAACGGTCAATTGCTGGTCGGCTTGCGCGGCGTTGGTAAAACCGTCCTGCTCGAGCGGCTTCTTTACGATACGGAGCAGCAAGGCGCGATCACCGTGCATCTCGAAGCGCCGGAAGTGAAGTCGCTGCCCGCGTCGCTCGCGCGTGAGTTGCGCGTTGCGTTATTGCGCATGAGCGGAACACAGATGGCGAAAGACGCCGTCATTCGAGGCCTGCGGGCACTCGCCGGATTCGTGACGGCGTTGAAGGTGACCTACGGCGATATCGAGGTAGGTCTGGATTACCCGCCGGAGCCCGGTCTGGCCGATTGCGGCGACCTTGAGCTGGATCTCTGCGCCTTGCTCGTGGAGGCGGGACGTGCCGCAAGAATCGCTCAAAAGCCCCTTGCGATATTTATCGATGAGTTTCAAGGCATGCCGCAACGGCAATTATCGTCACTGCTCTACGCGATCCACCGGTGCACCCAATACCAGTTGCCCGTCATTCTCATTGGCGCGGGCCTTCCCCCGTTACTGAGGAAAATTGGTGACGCAAAATCCTACGCGGAGCGTATGTTCGACGTGTACCCGATCGGCCCGCTGACGCCGTCCGATGCGCGCGAAGCCATCTCCGCCCCCGCAGCGCAAGCCGGTGTCTCCATCATGCCGGCCGCACTGGATGCCATTGTTGAACAGTCGGGAGCCTATCCGTACTTTCTCCAGCAATGGGCAAAGCTCGCCTGGAAGGCGGCGAACCAAAGCCCTATCACACCGGAGCATGTCAGCCGCGTATCGGATGCTGCGGTGCGGGCACTGGATAACGGCTTCTACGGATTCCGGTTCGAACGACTGACCCAACCTGAGCGAAACTATCTGCGTGCGATGGCAGAGCTTGGCGAGGGCCCCCACGACTCCCGACGTGTCGCGGCGGAAATCGGCGAATCCGCCGAGGAACTTGAGCCGATTCGCTGCGAGCTCATCACTAAGGGCATGCTCTACACCGCCCCGCTTGGTGACGCGGCCTTCACCGTCCCCCGCTTCCACGAATTCCTGAAGCGGATCATGCCGGGGCCGCTTCACGCCAACGCGGCGTAATAACGCACTACGCCTGGTGGGGCCGAGAACCGCATGACGCCTTCCCCCCCTGCATGCCCGCCCGGCAGATACAAAAAAGCCCCGTCGTCGGACGGGGCCGCTTCGGTGCCGGGACAACCGCCGGTATCAGACCTGCATGTTCATCACGGTTGTATAGGCCGAAACCAGCTTGTTGCGCACTTGCAGGCTCATCTGGAAGCCGATGTTGGCTTTTTGCATATCGACCATGACGTCGTTGAGCGCCACACCCGGCTCGCCCATTTCAAAGGCACGCGCCTGCGCTTCCGCCCCGCTCTGCGACGCCGACACGCGCTTGAGCGATGCCTCGAGTTCCGACGCGAAGCCACCCGTCTTCGACGCGGCACCCGCGCCAACGCTCGACGTGCCCATGATCGAGCCCGCAGCCTGCGACGCTACGCCGCCCAGCTTCTGCAATACCGATTCGATCCCCGGAATGGCCATGATGCTTGTCCTTGATGGGCGTCGGCCGCGCGCGACATCGCGCTGCTCACACCGGTTTGCCCTTTATCAGTCACGTCGGAGCTTACCACCGCTTGGCAAGCCCCCAATAGCTTAATTAGCGGGAAAAACCCCGCCTAATCCACGGAACGATTCCATATTCGCCAACGAATAATCAGGACCATCGGCATCGTGCGCACCGGGAACAAGAGTCTTTCCAATCCTTTACAGCCCAAGGACGCGCGTGCGATGCCAAGCGTACCCGGAGAATTCTGTCGCATGTTAGTGAGCACTTCCACCGCGAAGAACGTCAAATCAACGCCCCTGGCGTGGAGCCGCGCATGAATGCCGCCACCCAGACGGCTGACGTCGCCGCCAAGCCGCCCCTGCTCGCGCAGTTGCGCTCGCGAGAGCGCCTGCCGTTGCTCGTTGGCGGCGCAGCGCTCGTCGCGCTGCTGATCGCCGTCTTCCTGTGGAGCCGCGCCCCCGATTACAAGGTGCTCTACAGCAACCTGAGCGATCGCGACGGTGGCGCCATCATCACGTCGCTGCAACAGATGAACGTGCCGTACAAGTTCGCCGAGGGCGGTGGCGCGATTCTCGTGCCGTCCGAGCAGGTGCACGACGTGCGTCTGCGTCTGGCCTCCCAGGGCCTGCCCAAGGGCGGTCTGGTCGGCTTCGAATTGATGGACAACCAGAAGTTCGGCATCAGCCAGTTCGCCGAACAGGTCAACTACCAGCGCGCGCTCGAAGGCGAGCTCGCGCGCTCGGTCGAATCGCTCTCCGCTGTGCAGGCCGCGCGCGTGCACCTCGCGATCCCGAAGCCGTCGGTCTTCGTGCGCGAGCAGCAAAAGCCGAGCGCCTCGGTGCTCGTAACGCTCTATCCGGGCCGCGTGCTCGACGATGCGCAAGTCAGCGCCATCGTGCATATGGTTGCGTCGAGCGTGCCGGAACTGCCGGTCAAGAACGTCACGGTGCTCGACCAGAACGGCAACCTGCTGTCCGCCCAAAGCGGTAACGCGCTGGGTCTGGACGCCAGCCAGCTCAAGTACGTTCGCGAACTCGAACAGTCCTACGCACGCCGCGTCGAAGCGATCCTGAACCCGATCGTCGGCCCGGGCAATGTGCACGCGCAGGTGACGGCGGACGTCGACTTCAATCAGGTCGAACAGACTTCCGAGAATTACAAGCCGAACTCGGGCGAACAGGCCGTGCGCAGCCAGCAGAGCAGCGAAGCCTCGCAGCTCGGCGCCAATGCGGCGGGGGGTGTACCGGGCGCGCTGTCGAACCAGCCGCCGGGGCAGGCGAGCGCGCCGATCACGCAGCCGCCACAGCAGGTCGCACAGCAAGGCGCCAATCCGGCCAGCGCGGCGAGCGCCCCGCAAGGCCCGCGCAGCGACCGCAAGGACGCCACGGTCAACTACGAAGTCGACCGCACGATTCGTCACGTGCAGCAAGCCACGGGCGGCCTGAAGCGTCTGTCGGCGGCGATTGTCGTGAACTATCGCCCCGGCACCGACGCGAAGGGCAAGCCCGCGATGGTTGCGCTCACGCAAGCCCAGCTCGACCAGATTCAGAACCTGTCGAAGGAAGCCATCGGCTTCTCGGGTCAGCGTGGCGACACGATCAACATCGTCAACAGCCCGTTCACAGTCGAGGCAGATCCGGAAGCGAACCTGCCGTGGTGGCGTCAGCGTCAGAACATCGAACTGGCCAAACAGGTCGGCAAGTGGGTGCTGATCGGGATGATCGGGCTGTATCTGTGGTTCGGCGTGATTCGTCCGGCCATTCGCAAGCACCTGAGCCCGCCGCCCCCGGCCGAGCCAACGCTGGCCGGCGCCGCAGGCGCTGCCGCCGGGGCCGAAGGCGGCGCCGAGGGCGAGAGCGCCGACGGCGAAGCCGACAAGCGAGGCGAACTCAGCGCCTATGAGCGTAATTTGCAGTACGCGCGCCAAGTGGCGCGACAGGATCCGAAGATCGTGGCAACGGTAGTCAAAGCATGGGTGGGTGGTGGCGATGAGCGCGGCTGAGGGACTCCAACGCAGCGCCATCCTCCTGATGTCGCTGGGTGAAGACGAAGCGGCGGAGGTCTTCAAGTACCTCGCGCCGCGCGAAGTGCAGAAGCTCGGCGCGGCGATGGCCTCGCTGCGACAAGTCACGCGCGATCAGATCGCAGATGTATTGCAGGACTTCGTACTCGAAGCCGAGCAGCATTCCGCGCTGTCGCTCGATTCGTCCGAGTACATCCGGTCCGTGCTCAACAAGGCGCTGGGCAACGACAAGGCTGCGGGCCTGATCGAGCGAATTCTGCAAGGTGGCGACACCAGCGGTATCGAAGGCCTGAAGTGGATGGACTCCACCGCGGTTGCCGAACTGATCCGCCACGAGCACCCGCAGATCATCGCCACGATCCTCGTGCATCTCGACCGAGATCAGGCCTCGGAAGTGCTGGCGCTCTTCACCGAACGTCTGCGCAACGACGTGGTGCTGCGAATCGCCACGCTCGACGGCATTCAACCGGCCGCACTGCGCGAACTCAACGACGTGCTGACCAAGCTGCTCTCGGGCAGCGAAAACATCAAGCGCAGCCCGATGGGTGGCGTGCGCACCGCCGCGGAAATCCTCAACTATCTGGGCGGCGTGCACGAAGAATCGGTCATCGAAGCCGTGCGCAACTACGACTCGGACCTCGCGGCGAAGATCGTCGAAGAGATGTTCGTGTTCGAGAACCTGCTCGACGTGGAAGACCGCAGCATTCAGGTGCTGCTCAAGGAAATCGAGTCCGAGTCGCTCATCATCGCGCTCAAGGGCGCACCGTCGGAGCTGCGCGAGAAGTTCTTCAAGAACATGTCGGCGCGTGCGGCGGAGCTGCTGCGCGAAGACCTCGAATCGCGCGGTCCGGTGCGGGTTTCCGAAGTCGAAGCCGAACAGAAGAAGGTGCTGCAAGTCGTGCGGCGCCTGGCCGATCAAGGCGCCATCATGATCGGCGGCCGCGGCGACGACGCGTACGTGTAACGAAACGGGGCCCGCGCGCATGTCGACCATCATCCCGAAAGAACGCCTCTCTGCCTGGCAACGCTGGGAGATGGCGTCGTTCGACCCGCCGCCGCCCCCGCCGCCGCCGCAACCCAAACCGCCCAACCCGCTCGACGATCCCGCGCTCGTGGAACAGATCGCCGCGTGGCGCGAGCAGGCGCGCGCCGAAGGGCACGCGCAGGGCTACGCCACCGGCCACGCCGAGGGCTATGCCGCCGGACAGGACGCCGGGAAGCAAGAAGTCGACACGCGCGCGGCACAACTCGCCGACATCGCACATGGCTTCGGCACGGCCGTGAACGCTATCGACCGCGAAGTGGCCGAGCCGCTGCTCGGCCTGGCGCTCGACATTGCGCGTCAGGCCCTGCATCAAACGCTTACGATCCGCCCGGAAACGCTGCTGCCGATCGTGCGCGATCTGCTGACCAACGATCCGCTGACCGGCTCGCCGCGTCTGCTCCTGCATCCGGACGACGTTGTGCTGGTCGAAGCGCATGTCGGCACGGAACTGCACGCCGCAGGCTGGACAGTACGTGCCGATCCCACCATCGAGCGTGGCGGCTGCAAGGCCGAAGCCGCCAGCGGCGAAGTCGACGCCACCGTCGCCACCCGCTGGCAGCGTGTCATGGCCGCCCTCGGCAAGGATCTGCCGTGGTGAGCGCCGAACTCACCCCACTCGCCGCGCATGCGCCGGTGCTGCCCAGCACCGAGAACACGCACGATCAGACGACACCGTCCACGCCCGCGCCGGCCAACGACGGCACGTCGCCTTCGGTGCGACTGTGGGATGAGATCGATGCGGTCGATACGAGCGCCCACACCGCACAAGACGGTGCGCTGCAACCGGACGATCACGATCACCACGACCAGAACAACGACGATAGCGCCGCCGCCACGCCGCACGCAAGCGAAGCAAGCGCGCCCGCCGCGCCGAAGGCCACCGTCCACAACGCGCTCAGTGCCCGCGAACTCGCGCGCGACGCCCATCTGCGGCGCTGGCAGAACACGCTGCGCGAGCGCATCGCGCACGTGCACGCCGTGGAGCCGACCCGCCGCTGCGGCCGCCTCACGCGTGCCGCCGGTCTTGTGCTCGAAGCCGTCGGGCTGCGCCTGCCGGTCGGTGCCGGCTGCCTGATCGAGCTGCCGGTGCACGACGCCTCGCGCGAACCCGCCACGGCCGAAGCCGAAGTCGTGGGTTTCGGCGGCGACCGCCTCTTTCTCATGCCGCAGACGGAAGTCGCCGGCCTGCTGCCCGGCGCACGCGTGTTCCCGATGGAACCCGCCGCCGACGGCCCGCTGCCGTCGCAACGTCACAACGGCAAGCGCCTGCCCGTGGGCGACGCGCTGCTCGGACGCGTGGTCGACGCCGCCGGCCGTCCGCTGGACGACTTCGGCCCGCTCGGCATGACCGACAGCGCCTCGCTCGCCTCGGTGCCGATCAACCCGCTGGGCCGCGCGCCCATCGAATCGGTACTCGATGTCGGCGTGCGCGCCATCAACTCGCTGCTCACCGTGGGACGCGGTCAGCGTATGGGTCTCTTCGCAGGGTCGGGCGTTGGCAAGAGCGTGCTGCTCGGCATGATGGCCCGCTTCACGCAGGCCGAAGTCATCGTCGTGGGCCTGATCGGCGAGCGCGGCCGCGAAGTGAAGGACTTCATCGAAAACATTCTCGGCCCCGACGGGTTGGCGCGCGCCGTGGTCGTCGCGGCACCGGCCGACGTGTCGCCGTTGCTGCGTCTGCAAGGCGCGGCCTATGCCACCACGCTGGCCGAATACTTCCGCGATCAGGGCAAAGACGTGCTGCTGATCATGGATTCGCTCACCCGTTACGCCATGGCGCAACGCGAGATCGCACTGGCCATCGGCGAGCCGCCCGCGACCAAGGGCTATCCGCCGTCGGTGTTCGCGAAGCTGCCCGCGCTCGTCGAGCGTGCCGGTAACGGCCCGAACGGCGGCGGTTCGATCACGGCGTTCTACACCGTGCTCACCGAAGGCGACGATCAGCAAGACCCCATTGCCGACTCCGCGCGCGCCATTCTCGATGGCCACATCGTGCTCTCGCGTCAGCTCGCCGAGTCGGGTCATTACCCGGCCATCGACATCGAACAATCGATCAGCCGTGCCATGGCCGCACTCATCGACGACGCGCAATTCGACACGGTGCGCCGCTTCAAGCAAATGCTCTCGCGCTACCAGCGCAACCGCGACCTCATCAATGTGGGCGCGTACGCGCCGGGCAGCGACCCGATGCTCGATCAGGCAATCGAGCTCTACCCCCGCCTCGAAAGCTTCCTGCAACAAGGCATGCGCGAGCGGGCCAGTTATCCGGACGCCGTGCAGCAGTTGCGCGGACTGTTCCACTAATCGGAGGCGGCCATGAATTCCACCCTGCCCCTCAAGCTGCTCATCGAACTCGCCCAGAAGGACGTGGACGAAGCCGCGCGCCTGCTTGGCGAGCGTCAGACGCAACGCGCCGAAGTCGAGCGTCAGCTCGAAGCGCTGCGTCAGTATCGCCACGAGTACCGCACGCGCATGCAGACGGCAACGATCCAGGGCATGGCGGGCTGCGACTGGCGCAACTTCCAGCAATTCATCGATACGCTCGACACCGCCATCGGACAGCAAGCCATGCTGCTCCAGCAGGCGGAAGAGCGCCTCGCTGTCGCCCGCCGCGAATGGCAGGCACAGCAACGCCGTTTGAACTCCTTCGGCACGCTCGCCTCGCGCGAAGAAGCCCGCACCGCCGTGCGGGTGGCGCGTCGCGAGCAGAAGGAAAATGACGAGTACGCCGCGCGCAGCCTGCGCCGTCGTGCCGAATCCCCGATTTAAAGGATTGAAGGAGCCCGATATGTCGATTCTGAGCTTCCTGACCGATGCCGCAGGTGCTGTCCAGCAAGCCGTGAATGGCAATCGCGCAGGGTCGTCGAATAGCGACGACAACAGCGCGCTGCCGTTCTCCACGGTACTCTCGCAGCAAACGCGTCAGACCGCACAGCCCGCCGCCAACAGCGCGAACAACAACGCGGCGCAGTCCGGCCAGACGAATACGTCGTCCAGCAACGCGTCGAATAGCACCAAGTCGACCGACAGTGCGTCCGCCGGACAAACGGGCAAGACCGCACAGTCGGGGCAGTCCGGCCAGACCGGACAAACGAACGCTTCGACCAAACCCGCGAAGCCGACGAAGGCCAACGACGGCACGGACGACGACGACGAAACCCAAGCCAGCGCAGCGCCCGGCGATCCGGCCGCCGCATTGGCCGTCGCGCTCGCCGCGATGAATGGGGCACCGCTGCAACCGGCAACGCCCCTCCCGGAGACCACCACCGCCGATGCCACGGCCACCGACGGCAAGCCCGGCACCGGCGCCGGCGCCGCCATTACGGCTGCCGTGACCGGCGCATTGCAGGCCGCAGGCGCCGCGCAACTGACCGGCCAGCCGCCGGCAGGCACCGACGCCAAAGCCACGGCCACTGCCGCCGACACCGGCACACCGGCGAAAGGCACGGTGACGTCGGCCGCCTCCACGACCAGCCCGACGGGCGGCATTTCGCTCGACGCCCTGGCCAGGAACGCCACCACGACGCAAGCCGCGACGACCGCACAACCGGCCGCCACGGACGCGAAAACCGCCACGCCGCTGGCCGGCGCCGGCGCCGACGCACAGGCGCAACGCATGGCCGACGCGCTCTCGCAGGCGCAGGGCAACCGCGACGCCGCATCACAAGCCACCACCGCCGCAACGCAGGCCGCCGCTCAGGCCGCACAGGCGGCCACGCCTGCCGTCGACGCCCAGCCCCAGTTGCAGGCGCAAGCCAATCTGCCCGCCGCCCTCGCGCTGAATGCGCGCGTCGGTACGCAGGACTGGAACAACCAGCTCTCGCAGCAAGTGGTATGGCTGTCCAGCGCCCACGCACAGACGGCGCAACTGAGCCTCAACCCGCCCGATCTCGGCCCGCTGCACGTGGTGTTGAACGTGGCGAACGACTCGGCGCAAGCCATGTTCGTCTCGCAACACGCCGCCGTGCGCGACGCGGTGCAGGCCGCCCTGCCGCAACTGCGCGAAAGCCTTGCCAACAGCGGCATCGCGCTGGGTAACGCGACCGTGGGCAGCGACACCTCGCAGCAGCAAGCCTTTGCGCAGCAGGGCGCGAACGGCAATGGCGGCGGGAACGGGAACGGACGCGGCACGCCGGGCTTCGGCGGCACCGCCGACGACACCCCGATCGCCACGACCGTGAACGTGCCGGTGCGAGCCAGCAACGGTTTCGTCGATACGTTCGCCTGACAGTCCCGGCCGGCACGGCCAGCCCCGAAACCGGCACCACCAGGGTTGCACCCCGGCGCGAAGCAACGCGACCGGGTGCCGCATCTCCCGACGGCGCCCTAAAGCAGGCGGGTTTTTCTGCCGTTAAGACAAAGACGCGAGTTAGACGCGATTGTCCCTTCTTTTCGGCCGATCACCCCTTGGCGGGTTGGCCGACAATCACTACCCAATAGCAGGCGAATACATGGCAAATCCCGCACCGACGCAAGCCGCGGCTTCCTCCAAAGGGGGCGTGCGCAAATGGATTCTGTTGATCGTTGCGGTTGCGCTCATGGCAGCGGCCGGCGCGGCAACGGCCGTGTATTTGCTGACCGGACGTAGCGAAGCGGCAAAAGCACCGCCGCCCCCGCCCCCGCCCGTGTTTGTCGGCATGGACCCGTTCACGGTGAACCTGTCGGGCGACGACGGCGAGCGCTACCTGCATATCGGCCTCTCGCTCAAGGTGGCAGACGCCGAAACGCAAGCCCGTATCACGCAGCACATGCCCGAAGTGCGTAGCCGAGTGTTGTTGTTGCTGTCGTCGAAGCAGCCGCAGGATCTGGCGACGATCGACGGCAAGCGCCGTCTGGCAAGCGAGATTCGCGCGTTGGTCGCACAGCCGTTCGCCGCCAATATGCCGCAGCAAGCCGTGGGCGACGTCCTGTTCACCGCGTTTGTAATTCAGTGAGTGATTCATGGCGCATGAGGAGTTCCTGTCGCAGGAAGAAGTCGATGCCCTTCTGAAGGGTGTCACCGGCGAGCAGGATGACCGGTCCGAGTCGGAAGATCATTCCGGCATCAGGCCATACAACATCGCGACGCAAGAGCGCATCGTGCGCGGGCGCATGCCCACGCTCGAGATCATCAACGACCGCTTCTCGCGACTGTTCCGCATTGCGCTGTTCAACTTCATGCGCCGCAGCGCCGAAATCTCGGTAAGCCCGGTGCGCGTGCAGAAGTACAGCGAGTTCATTCGCAACCTGCCTGTCCCGACCAACCTCAACCTGGTCCACATCAAGCCGCTGCGCGGCACGGCGCTGTTCGTGTTCGATCCGAACCTCGTGTTCCTCGTGGTGGATAACCTGTTCGGTGGCGACGGCCGGTTCCATACCCGCGTCGAAGGGCGCGATTTCACGCAGACCGAGCAGCGCATCATCGCGCGCCTGCTCGATCTGGTGTTCGAGAATTACGGCGCGTCGTGGAAGCCGGTGTATCCGGTCGAGTTCGAGTACGTGCGCGCCGAAATGCACACGCAGTTCGCCAACGTCGCCACGCCCAACGAAGTCGTGGTCACGACCACGTTCGACATCGAGTTCGGCTCGGTGGGCGGCGAGTTCCACATCTGCATGCCGTACTCGATGATCGAGCCGATGCGCGATCAGCTCTCGAGCCCGCTGCAAGGCGAGACGCTCGAAGTCGACAAGCGCTGGGTGCGTCTGCTCTCGCAGCAGGTGCAGGCCGCCGATGTGGAAATCGTGACCAACCTCGCCCAGATCGACATGACGCTCTCGCAGTTGCTCAACATGCGCGTGGGCGACGTGATTCCGCTGGACGTCCCCGAAGTGCTCGAAGCCAAGGTCGACGGCGTGCCCGTGATGCAATGCAATTACGGCGTCTTCAACGGTCAATACGCGCTGCGCGTGAACCAGATGATCAACCATTCGCACAGCGATTACACGAAGGACAATGAGTGATGAGCGATACCCCTCAAACGCCCGGTGACGACGCCCAGGCCATGGCGGACGAGTGGGCCAGTGCCATGGCTGAGCAGACGGCTTCCGAGCCGGCCGCCGCCGCACCGCAACCCGCCTCTTCCACTGCGTCCCCCGTGTTTCAGCCGCTCGCCGCCGCCGCAGGCAGCACGACCCCGGCCACGCACAACGACATCGACCTGATTCTCGACATTCCGGTCCAGATGACCGTGGAGCTCGGCCGCACGAAAATCGCCATCAAGAACCTGCTGCAACTCGCGCAAGGCTCCGTGGTGGAACTCGACGGCATGGCCGGCGAACCGATGGACGTGCTGGTCAACGGTTGCCTCATCGCCCAGGGCGAAGTGGTGGTCGTGAACGACAAGTTCGGCATTCGCCTGACTGATATCATCACGCCATCCGAACGCATCCGTAAGCTCAACCGATGATTGCAACGAAAGTCCGCGGCATGCCCGTGCGGCGTGCTGCGGCAGGCGCCGCCACGGCGACGGCCACCGCCCGTGCGCTTCGCGCCATGGCGCGTCCGATCTCCGCGCTGACCGACCTGCCCACCCCGACCAGCCTGTGCCTCACGACCGCCCTTGGTCTGTTCGGCCTGTTCGGCGTCTCCGGTGCTCACGCGCAGGGCGCCGCCTCGCAGGCGGCCGCGGTGCCGAGCCTCGGCGGTGCGGGCATCGTGCAGACGGGCTTCGGCCTCGTGCTCGTGCTGGCGCTGCTGTTCGGACTGGCGTGGCTCGCCAAGCGCTTCGGGCTGCAACGCCCGCTCGGCGGCGGTAACGTACGCATCGTTGGCAGCGCCGCCGTCGGCCAGCGCGAGCGCGTGGTCGTCGTGGAAGTCGCCGGCGACTGGATCGTGCTCGGTGTCGCGCCGGGTCAGGTACGCAGCCTGCATGTGATCGATGCGGAGCGCGTCGCCGACATGCCCGCTGCCCCCGCCGTCGCCCATCCGGGCGCACAAGCCAACCGCGCCGCGCAAGCTTTTGCGCAAAAATTGCGCGAATCCATGAAGAAGGACACCTGATGTCGCGCGGCTTGCCGTTGGCCAGACGGAAATCGGGTCTGGCGGGCCTCACGCGTGACCGGGTGCGTGGCCTCGTGCATGGTTTGCCGCTCGGTCTGGCGCTGGCACTCGTGTGCCTCGCGCTGCCAGGCACCGCGCTCGCACAGGCCACATTGCCGGCGCTCACCACGACACCGGCGCCGGGCGGCGGACAGACGTACTCGCTGTCCGTGCAGACGATGCTGCTGCTCACGTCGCTGGGCTTCCTGCCCGCGATGTTGCTGATGATGACCGCCTTCACGCGCATCATCATCGTGCTCTCGCTGCTGCGTCACGCCATCGGCGTGACGACCTCGCCGCCGAACCAGATTCTGATCGGTCTGGCGCTGTTCCTGACCTTCTTCGTCATGTCGCCCGTGTTCGATCAGGCGTACACGACCGCCTATCAGCCGTTCGCGGCCAACAAGATCAGCTTCGAGCAGGCCATCGACACCGGCGCCAAGCCGTTCCATTCGTTCATGCTCAAGCAGACGCGCGAGGCCGATCTGGCGCTCTTCGCCAAGCTCGCCAAGACCCCGCCGATGAACGGCCCGGAAGACGTGCCGATGCGCATTCTCGTGCCCGCCTTCGCCACAAGCGAGTTGAAAACGGCCTTCCAGATCGGCTTCACGATCTTCATTCCGTTCCTCATCATCGATCTGGTCGTGGCCAGCGTGCTGATGTCGATGGGGATGATGATGGTCTCGCCCTCCACGGTGTCGCTGCCGTTCAAGCTGATGCTGTTCGTGGTGGTCGACGGCTGGCAACTGCTGCTGGGCTCGCTCGCCCAGAGCTTCACAATGTAGCGGAAGGCGATCGAGATGACTCCGGAAACCGTCATGGCGCTGGCCCATCAGGCAATGCAGGTCACCCTGTTGCTTGCCGCGCCCCTCCTGATCGTCGCCCTCGTCTCCGGTCTGCTCGTGAGCCTGTTTCAGGCCGCCACGCAGATCAACGAAATGACGCTGTCGTTCATTCCGAAGCTGCTCGCCGTGTTCATCACGCTGGTGATCGCCGGACCGTGGATGCTCAATCTGATGGTCGACTACATGCGCCAGTTGCTCACAGGCATTCCCGGCCTTGTCGGGTAAGCCGCGCCGACTTTGATCAGCTTCACGTACGAACAGCTCTCGGGCGTCATTGCGACGTTCCTTTTTCCGTTCGTGCGTCTGCTCGCACTGTCCATGAGTGCGCCGCTGTTCGGCGACGCGGCCGTGCCGGGCACCGTGAAGATCGGCCTCGCGGGCATCGTCGCGCTCACGCTCGCCCCCGTGCTCGGCCCCATGCCCGCTGTCTCGCCGTTCTCGTGGGAAGGTCTGTGGATTCTCGTGCAGCAGATGATGATCGGCGCGGCGCTCGGCTGGTGCATGCAGATCGTGTTCTCCGCCATCAGCATGGCGGGCGACTTCGTCGGCCTGCAAATGGGCCTGTCCTTCGCCACGCTGCTCACGCCCAACAGCGACGGCAGCACCGCCGTGCTCGGCATGCTGCTCAACGTGGTGGCGATGCTCGTCTTCCTCGCCACCAACGGGCATCTGGTGATGTTCGCCACGCTGGTGCAGAGCTTTACGGTGCTACCCGTGTCCAGCACGCCGCTCTCGGTCGGGGGCTGGCACTACCTGGCCATGCTTGGCGGCCAGTTGTTCATGCTCGCGCTCATGCTGTCGCTGCCGCTCGTGGCCGCGTTGCTGATCTGTAACCTCGCGCTGGGCATTCTGAACCGCGCCGCGCCGCAACTGAATATCTTCGCGGTGGGTTTCCCGCTCACGCTGGGCGTCGGCCTGGTGGTGCTCGAACTGATGATGCCGCGCATCGCGCCGGTGATGGACCACTTCATCTCCATCGGTATCGACATGATGATGCGCGCGACGGCCGCCTTCGTGCCGAAGGCCTGACGTCTCGCACGGCCGGGCGAGCGCCGCCCCCAAACAAAACGGGCCGCCCGGTGATTGCCGGGCGGCCCGTTTGCCGTTCTGACGCGATGCCTGCGTCCGATATCAGAGCAGCGCGAACAGCGAGAGCTTCTGTGTCTGGATAAAGGTTTGCTGCGAGGCTTGCAGCGACGCCTGCAACTGAGCGAACTGGCTCGTCGCGGAAATGATGTCCACGTCGAGCAGGTCCTGCAACTGCGACGTATAGGCGAGGTCGTTGCTGCTGCCGATGTCGTTAAGCGTCGACAGCTCGTTCATGCGCGAGCCCACGGTCGTGCGCACGGTCGTCACGTTGTCGTAGGTGTTGCTGAACATCTGGTTGAACGTGGTGAGCGCGTTGCTCAGGTTGGCCGATCCGGCCGGCCCCTGCACACCGATCGGCGTCTTGAGCGTGTTGATGAGCTGCTGAAGGTTGTCGAACACGTTCGTGCTGGCCTTGCCCGGGGGCTGCACCGTGTAGGTGTCGCCCGTTGCCGGGTCGCCGGAGAACGTCACCGACTTGCCGCCGAAGGCGATCGGCTGGCCCGACGTGTACACGCCGGTCACGTCCGGTGCGGCGGTGTCCGTCAGATCTTTGACCGTGTAGTTCGTGGTCGGCGGCGTGGTAGTGCTGTCGACGGCAAAGCTGATCGAGAACTGATGCTGGGCCGCGGCGTTGGTCACGTCGGTCGTCGACACCGGCGTGTACGTCGCCGTACCCGTGTTCGACAGACTGCCGCTGATCAGCGTGCTCGCCGTGGCGGGCTGAATCCCTTCGAAGATGTTCGAACCGATGTCGTTGATCGGAATCTGCCGACCGGCGCTGACCTGCACGTTGCGAATGCCCGTGTCGCCCGCGTAGCTCGCGCCGGTGGGCGTGGCGACGTACGCCGCCGAGCCGCCCATGAAGCCCGAGAACAGGTACTGGCCGTTTGCGTCGGTCGTGTTGGCGAGCGAGAGCAGTTGCTGGAAGCTCGATTGCAGATCGGTCGCGATGGTCGAGCGATCGTTGTCGTTGAGCGACGGGTTACCCGCGGCCACGACCTGCGACATGATGTGCTGCAAGCTGTTGACGATGCTGCCGAAGGTCTGATCTTCGAGCTGGAGCGCCGTCGTGGCCGAGCTGCGGTTCGTCGCGTACTGCGTGTTCATGTCTTTTTGCTGCGACACGGCCACGGCCTGCGCCGAGGCCATCGGGTCGTCGCTCGGCGTGGTCACGCGCTTGCCCGACGAGAGCTGTGCCTGCGTGGCGAGCAGGTCGGAGGTGTTGCGGCTCATGGCCGCAGAACCCTGCTCGAAGATCATGTTGGTGCTGATGCGCATTTTTCCGTCTCCTCAGCCGTCTTAGTTGACCATTTGCAGAATCGTGTCGAACAGCTGCGACGCGGTCTGAATGACCTTCGAGTTGGCCTGATAGAGCTGTTGGTACTTGATCAGGTTGGCGGCTTCTTCGTCGAGACTCACGCCGGAGTTGGACTGCTGGGCGGTCTGCGCCTGCTTGAGCAGCGTTTGCTGCGCGGCGCTCGTCGCCTTGTACGTGTTCGTGGTCGAGCCCACGTACGAGACCAGATTGGCGTAGGCAGACGCGTAGCTGTCCTTGCCGCCGACCTTGGTCTTGTCGTTCTGCAACCCCGAGAGTGCCAGGCCGTTGCGGTTGTCCGTCACGGCGCCGGTGGTGTTCGGGCTGATGGTGAGCTTGTCGCCGTCTGCCGGCGTGCCGCTCACGTTCACGGTCATGCCGCCCAGCGTGATCTTCGCGCCGTTGGTGGCGTCGTAAGGCACAACGTCGCCAGCGGCGTAGGTGGTGGTCGTGCCGTTGACGGTCACCGTCATCGCGGCAGGCGCCACCAGCGTGAGGGCCCCGGTCGTTGCGTCCTTGTTGAACGTGAACGTGACGGGCGACGTGAGCGGCGCCGCCAGGTAATTGGCGTCGACGCTGCCCTGATCCGTCTTGAGCGAACCCGTATTGGTCGACGGCGTCGAGGCGAGAATCGGGGCGGCCAGGGCAATCTTGCCCGGATCGGTAATGGCCACGCCGATGTTCTGCGCGGCGTTGCGCGTCGGCTCGATGGTGAAGCTGTCGCCGGCGGCCAGATTGCTGGCCGTCACATTGAAACCGTCGTCGAACGCCTTGCCGCTGCTGTCGGTAAACGCCAGCGGCGCGCCCGGCGTGGCGGGCGCACCCGCCGTCCACTTCGCGCCGTCGGACTGACGTGTCAGCGTGTAGTTCGTACCGTCGAACGACACGTTGTAGTCGCTGGTCGTGACCTTCGAGGTATCGGTAATCGTGGCGTTGAGCACCGCGCCATTCGAGTTGTTCGTGCTGGCCACGATGGTCGGGGCCGGCACGGTGAAGAAGTCGCCGCCGAGCTGGCCGTACAGGTCCAGACCCAGTTTGTTCTGCGCGTTGAACGTGCCCGCGAGCGACATGGCGATCTGGCCGAGCGAGTTCTGCGCCTGCGTCAGCGCGCCGCTGCGGAACGACAGCAGCCCGGCGAGCGAGCCGCCGGTAATCGACGATTCCGGTACCGGCACCTTGGTGCCGTTGGCCGTCACGTAGGCGATCGTGAGTTGCGACGGGTCGTTGGTCGACGCCACGGTCGTCATCTCGAACGACGAGTTGCCCGTCACGAGCGACTGGCCGTTGCCGACGAACACGCTGTACGAACCGTCGGACGCCTTGACCACGTTGGTCTGGATGATGGCGTTCAGGCTCGCGACGGCCTGATCGCGCTGGTCGAGCAGGTCGTTCGGCGACGCCCCGCCGCCGTTGGCCTTCGCCTGCACGATGGCGTCGTTGAGCTGCGCGATCTGCTTGGCGTAGACGTTGATCTGGTCGGTCGACTGGGTGATGCTGCCGTTCACACTGTTGCGCAGCGTGGACAGGGTGCCGGCCAGCGACTGGAACATGCTGGTGAGCGTTTGTGCCGAGGACACGACCGTCGCGCGCGTGGCCGAGTTGGCCGGGGCGGAGACGATGTTCTGCAGGCTCGTGAAGAACGACGACATCGTGGCCGACAGGCCGGTCGTCGAGCTGCCCAGCGCGTTGTTGATCTGCGAGATCTGCTGGTAGTAGGTGTTGAGCTGGCTGTACTGGGTCTGCGCCTGATTGACCTGGTTCGACAGGAACTGGTCATACACGCGCGACACGTCGGTCACGAGCACGCCCTGCCCCAGATACCCCACACCCGCGTACTGGCTGGCCGCCTGGGCGTAGTTGACGATCTGACGGTTATAGCCGGCCGTCCCCGAATTGGAGATGTTGTTGCCGGTGGTGTTGAGGGCGAACTGGGAGGCGTTCAGCCCGCTCATGCCAATATTGATAAGGCTCATGATCTCGCGGCTTGAGTTGGAGGCACGCCCCGCGGTGAAAAGCCCGCTCGCGCACCGTTACCGATGTGTTTACGGCAGCCCGGCGGCAAAATTGAGGCCGTCGCTCCGGTTGTTTTCGTCCCGATCCCGCCAGGTCAGGTGAAGTGCTTCATGACCTTCATCAGCTTGCTGGCGTAATGCGGATCGGTCGCATAGCCGGCACGTTGCAAATTGTTGGCAAAGCTCGCCGCGTCGTTGGTGCTCGCCACGACCGACGAATAACGCGGGTTGTTCGAAATCAGGCTGGCGTAGTCGGCGAATGCCTCGTCGTACGAGCCGTAGGCGCGGAACTTGGCCGTCACCTTGCGCGGCTGGCCGTTCACGTACTCGGTCGTCGCCACTTCGACGGTCGGACCGGTCCAGTTCTTGCCCGCCTTAATGCCGAACACGTTGTGGCTCGTGCTGCCGTCCGCGCGACGGATTTCGCGCTTGCCCCAGCCCGACTCCAGCGCCGCCTGGCTCATCATGAAACGCGCCGGAATGCCGCTGCGCGCGCTCGCGTTCTGCGCGGCCGACGCCATGCGGTCAACGAACTCGCCGGCGATCGCCGGCGCCCCGTCGGCCACGCCGATGGCATCCGCCGAGTTGTATGCGCGGCCTTGCAGCGACTGCTGACGGCCCGTGGCGGCCGGGGGCAGCGTGGTGCCGGTCTTGGCCAACTGCTTGAGCATGAGATCGGCCAGCCCGATGCCCTTGTTCGACGCCAGTTGCTGAGCGAGCTGGTCGTCGAGCATGCCGTTGAACATCTTTTCCTGATCGCTGCCGAGCAGGCCGCCGGACAGGGTCGCGTCGCGCATGCTCTTGACCATCATCTGCGTGAAGACGGCCTCGAACTGCTTGGCCGCCTGCTGCGTGGCCTGCGGCGTTTGCTGATGGGCGGCGGCGCGCAAGGCCGCAAGGCCCTGCATGTCGTAGGAAGCGCGTTGCGTCAGATCGGGCAGGTTGTTGCCTGCCGCACCGCTCAGGCGGTTGCCGTCGGCCATATCAGATGATCTCCAGATCGGCGCGAAGCGCGCCCGAGGCCTTCATGGCCTGAAGAATCGACATCAGGTCAGCCGGACTCGCACCGAGCGAGTTCAGTGCCTTGACGACGTCGGCGAGGTTGGCGCCCGCTTTGACCATCTTGAGCGCGTTGTTCTCCTGTTGTACGGAGATCTGCGAATTCGGTGCCACCACTGTCTGACCGCCCGAGAACGGCGCCGGCTGGCTCACATTGTTTTGCGTGTCGATGACGACCGACAGGTTGCCGTGCGCCACCGCGCATTGCTGGATCGTCACGTTCTGGTTCATCACTACCGAGCCGGTACGGGCATTGATGATGACGCGCGCGGCCGTGTTGTCCGGGCGCACTTCCAGGCTTTCGAGCTGCGCGAGGAACTGCACGCGCGAGGACGGATCGGTCGGTGTGCGCAGCAGGATCACGCGGCCGTCCAGCGCCTGCGCGGTGCCGTAGCCGAAGCGACGGTTCACGGCGTCGACCACGCGCTGCGCGGTCGAGAAATCGGTGGCGTTGAGCTCCATCTGTACGGTGCCCGGCTGGCCGCCCATGGCGGTCGGCACGGCGCGCTCGACGATGGCGCCGCTCGGAATCCGGCCCGACGCCAGCTGGTTGATGGTCACGCTCGAACCGTTGGCGGACGCGCCCGCGCCGCCGATCAGCAGGTTGCCCTGCGCCAGTGCGTAGACCTGTCCGTCCGGCCCTTTGAGCGGGGTCATGAGCAGCGTGCCGCCGCGCAGACTCTTGGCGTTACCCATCGAGGAGACCACCACGTCGATGGCCTGCCCGGGGCGCGTGAACGCCGGGAGCGTGGCCGTCACCATCACGGCGGCCACGTTCTTCAACTGCATGTTGGTCCCGGGCGCAACGGTGATCCCCAGTTGCGAGAGCATGTTGGTCATGCTCTGCACCGTGAACGGCGTCTGGGTGGTCTGGTCGCCCGAGTTGTCGAGACCGGCCACGAGGCCGTAGCCGATCAGCTGGTTGTCGCGCACGCCCTGAATCGACGCCAGTTCCTTGAGACGCTCGGCGTGCGCCACGCCCGGCGTGAGCAGCACGGCAGCGCCCGCCACGCTCATTGCAACGGCCACGGCGAACGTGGAGACGGTGCGGCCGGTGTGCTGGCTAAGGTGACGAATGTTAGGCGCGCGGCGCGACAGGAACGACATGATCGACATCAGAAGGGCGAAACGTTAAGGAAGAAGCGCTGCAGCCAGCCCATGGTTTCGGCTTCGTTGATGTAGCCCTTGCCACGGTATTCGATGCGCGCATCGGCCACCTGCGTCGAGGGCACGGTGTTCGCGCCCGAAATCGTCTGCGGGCTGACGATGCCCGAAAACTTGATGTACTCCGTGCCCTGGTTGATCGCGATCTGCTTCTCGCCGGCCACCGCCAGGTTGCCGTTGGACAGCACTTCCATCACGGTCACGGTAATCTGGCCCGAGAACACGTTGTTTGCATTCGCCGCGCCCTTGGCGTCGAACTTGTTGGCGCCGCTGGCGTCGAGGCCCTGATTGTTGAGCACACCGCCGATCACGCCCGGCGTCTGGTTCAGCGTCAGATTGCCGCTGCCGGCGCGCGAGGTATTGGCTGCCGAGTTCTTGCTCGCCGCCGTGTTTTCGTTGATGACGATCGTGAGGATGTCGCCCACGTTGCGCGGACGGCGGTCTTCGAACAGCGGACGGTTCGAATACAGCGGACGGTAGATCGACCCTTCCGGGTCGGCCGCCACCGGCGGGGGCGGCGGTCGCGTGGTAGTCGGGCCGTTCACCACCGGCTCCTGCGGCACGTAGGCGCAGCCCGCCAGACCGCTCAACGCGGCAGCGGCCATGAGCGCTAAGAACCGCGCCAGGCCTGCGCTGCGTTGCATTACGGTCGATCGTGCGGACATATCGGCGTTCATTTCCCAAGTGCTGTTACGAGTCGCGGCTAGCCGCTTACATCTGCGTCAGACGTTGCAGCATCTGGTCGGACGCCGTGACCGCCTTCGAGTTGATTTCGTAGGCGCGTTGCGCCGAAATCATGTTCACGAGCTCTTCCACCACGTTCACGTTCGACGTTTCGACGTAGTTCTGGTTGAGCACGCCCGCGCCGTTGGTGCCCGGCTGCGCCACGTTCGGTGCGCCTGATGCGGCCGTCTCGGCGTACAGGTTCTCGCCCATGCTTTGCAGGCCAGCGTTGTTGATGAACGTGGCGAGCTGAAACGTACCGATCTGCACATTGGCCGTGTTGCCCGGCTGCGTGACCGACACCGTGCCGTCGCGCGCGATGGTCAGCGACAGCGCGTTGGGCGGGATCGTGATTGCCGGCTGGATCGGGTAGCCCGACGCCGTCACGAGCTGGCCGTTGTTGTCGACCTGGAAGGAGCCGTCGCGCGTGTAGGCGGTCGTGCCGTCCGGCATCAACACCTGGAAGAAGCCGTCGCCGTTGATGGCCACGTCCTTGGCGTTGTTGGTCGAGGTCAGGTTGCCCTGCGTGAAGATGCGCTCGGTCGCGGCCGGACGCACACCAGTGCCCAGTTGCAGGCCCGAGGGCAGCAGCGTTTGCTGCGACGACTGCGCGCCAGGCTGGCGGATCGTCTGATACAGCAGATCCTCGAACACCGCGCGGCCCTTCTTGAAGCCGTTCGTGCTGGTGTTGGCGAGGTTGTTCGAAATCACGTCCATGTTCGTCTGCTGGGCGTTCATGCCGGTAGCAGCGATGTAGAGCGAACGGATCATTGGATGTTTCTCCCCGTGGACGGTAGCCCGGCGCCCGTTAGCTGAAGTTCAGCAACTGGTTGGCGGATTGTTCGTTGGTATCGGCCGTCTGCAGCATCTTCATCTGCATCTCGAAGGCCCGCGACTGCGAAATCATGTTCACGAGACCGGTGACCGGATTGACGTTGCTGGTCTCGATCGAGCCTGCGACCACCACGACATTCGGATCGACCTGCGCCGGGGCGTTGTTGGCCGTACGGAACAGACCGTCGTCGCCGCGCACGAGATTGCCTTCGGGCGGATTGACCAGCTTCAACTGGCCCATCACCGCGATGGAGTTGGGCGGATCGCCCTGTCCGAGCGCCGAGATCGTGCCGTCGGCGCCGATGCTCACCGCCGCGCCCGGCGGCACGGCGGCCGGCCCGGCGTCGGTCATGACCGGCAGGCCGTGCAAGGTGATCTGGCCGTCGGCCGTCATCTCGAGGTTGCCGCCACGGGTGTAGGCTTCGCGGCCCTGCGCGTCGCGCACGGCGAGCCAGCCCTGGCCCTGAATGGCCACGTCGAGCGGGCGGCCCGTCTGTTGCATTGCGCCGGGCGTGAAGTCGGTGCCCGGCGTCGACGTGGCGACGAACGTGCGCGTGCCTGTCGAGCCGTCTGCGGCGCGCACCGGCGCCTGACGGAACGCCGAGAGCTGCGCCCGGAAGCCCGGCGTCGAGACGTTCGCCAGATTGTTGGCGGTGGTCGATTGCTGCTCCATCGCCTGCTTCGCGCCGGTCATGGCGATATAAATCAGACGATCCATCGACGCCCCTCCTGCAAGTTACGCATACGCGCCGCTCTCCGTGCTTACAGATTGACCATCGTCTGCATCAACTGGTCTTCCGTCTTGATCGTCTGCGCGTTCGCCTGATAGTTGCGCTGCGCGGTGATCATGTGAACCAGTTCGGCCGTCAGGTCGACGTTCGACGCTTCCACGGCGCCTGCCTGCAACTTGCCGAGGTTCGTGCCGCCCGGCACGCCGACGATGGGAATGCCCGAGGCAGACGACTCCGACCACAGGTTGTTACCCAGCGGAATCAGGCCGTTCACGTTGTTGAAGTTCGCCAGCGCGACCTGACCGAGCACCATCGACTGCGTGTTCGAATAGGTACCGACGATGGTGCCGTCCGCGTTGAACGTGAAGCCGGTCAGGCGGCCCGACGAGTAACCGTCTTGCGTGAGCGTGTTCGGCGTGTAGCTGTTGCCGTACTGCGTGGTGCCCGCCAGGTTCAGCGTCAGGTTGCCGGCAGCGGCGCCGTTGCCGTAGGTGATCGTCGGCAGCGTGATCGGGCCGGTCACTGCAGCACCGGTCGAGTCGGTCTGCGCCACGAGGCCACCCGACGAGTTGAACGTCATCGTGCCGATCGGGCCGGCGCCGACTTGCGTCGTGCCGTCGACCGAGGCGTACACGGTCCACGTGGCGTTGTTGGTCGTGGGGTCGACGCTCGTCTTCTTGAAGTACAGGTTGACGTCATGCGAATTGCCCAGCGAGTCGTAGACCTTGAGCGACGTGGCGTTGGTGTACGAGTTCGGATCGGTGATCGAGAACGGCGTGGCGTTCACGGCGCTGCGCGAGTCGAGGTTGAACTGACCCGTGATCTTCTGGGTGGCCGTCGGGGCCAGATCGCCCGTCGGGATCTGCAGATCGACCGGCGAGACGCTGTTGATGATGCCGTTCGGGCCAGCCAGATAGCCGGTCAGGTGGTCGCCGTTCGTGTCGACGATGTAACCGTTCTTGTCGAGCGAGAATTGGCCGTTACGCGTGTAAGCGATGGTGCCGTTGTTCGACACGCGGAAGAAGCCGTTACCCGAGATCGCCAGGTCGAGCTGACGGTTCGTGACCGTGATGTCGCCTTGCGTGAACTGCTGGGCGACAGCGGCCACACGCGTACCGATACCGACGGTGTTGTTGCCCGCGCCGAACAACGAGTTCGCGTAGATGTCGGCGAACTGCGCCTGACCCTGCTTGAAACCGACGGTGGCCGCGTTGGCAACGTTGTTGCCGATGACGTCCAGGTCCTTGGAGGCGGCGTTCAGGCCGCTCAATCCGGTCGAAAAGGCCATGGTGATACTCCTGAAATTCGGTTGTCGGCGACGTCTGTCGCGTGGAAAACGGTTGAGGGCTTACGTCGAATAAGGTCGGTTACAGGATTTCGCGTACGTCGGAGAGCTTGATATTCGAGCCCGTGCCGACGTTGAGCAGCGGCGCGCCGGTAGTGCTGGCCACCACGCTTTGCACCTGCGCGTAGGAGAGCAGCGTCGGCGTCACGGCCTTGCCGTTGGCCGTTGCCGTCACGCTCAGCGTGTACTTGCCGTCGGCCACGTCGGTGCCCGCATCGTCCTTGCCGTCCCACGTGAGGGCCTGCACACCGGCGTCCAGTGCGCCCGCGTTGACGGTACGAATCACCTTGCCTGTGCTGTCCTTGATCTCGATCTTCACGGTGTCGGCGTCGCTCGGCAGTTCGAAGCCGAACGGCGTGGCCGTCTTCGTGACGGTGCCGTCGTCGGCCTTGGTGCTGCCCACGCCGATGCTGTTGCCCGGAATGAGCACGCCCTTGCCGACCAGCGCCGCCGCTTGCAGGCTCTGCGTCGAGTTGAGCTGCGAGGTCACGGCGGACAGCGTGCTGTTCAACTGGGTGATGCCCGAGACCGTGCTGATCTGCGCGAGCTGCGAGGTCACCTGCGAGTTGTCCATCGGGTTGAGCGGGTCCTGGTTGTTCATCTGTGCGACGAGCAACTTGAGGAAGCTGTTCTGCAGATCGTCTGCGCTGCCGGCCGACGACTTCGAGCTATTGCTGCTATTGGCCGTACCGTTGATCGAGTCGAGGAAGCTCTGCGAGAGGTTGCCGGTATTCGAGGTATTGATGCTTGCCATGGATCTGGTCTCCGCGCGGCCCCTTACTGGCCGACCGTGAGGGTTTTGAGCATGAGGGTCTTGGCGGTATTGAGCGCTTCGACGTTGGCTTGATAAGAGCGGGAGGCGGAGATCATGTTGACCATCTCCTCCACCGGATTCACGTTGGGCATGGTGACGTAGCCCTGAGCGTTCGCCGCCGGGTTCTTCGGGTCGTACACGGTCTTGAGCGGCGACGGGTCTTCGACCACGCCGGCCACCTTCACACCGCCCACGTCGGTGCCCGTGACCGGGTTGACCTGGAACACGACCTGCTTGGCGCGGTACGGCTGACCGTCCGGGCCGGTCACCGATTCGGCGTTGGCCAGGTTGCTCGCCGTCACGTTCATGCGCTGCGACTGCGCAGTCATGGCCGAGCCGGCGACGTCGAAGATGCTCATGAGTGGCATGGCGCTTACCCTTGATTCGTGATGGCAGCCAGCATCGTCTTGATCTGGCCGGTCAGGACCGTGAGGCCCGTCTGGTAATGCACGGCGTTGTCGGCGAAGTTCACGCGCTCGGCATCGAGTTCGACGGTGTTGCCGTCCACGCTTTGCTGATACGGCACGCGATAGAGCAGCTCGGGACCGCCCATCGGCGGCGCGGTGCTCACCGCACGCCCGGCAATGTGGCGCGAGGACGTGCGCGAGAGCGACACGCTCGACTCGGTGGCGAGCTGTTGCTGCGCGCCGCGCTCGACAGCCTGGTTCAACGCGTTATTGAAGTCGACGTCGCGGGCCTTGTATCCCGGCGTGTCGGCGTTGGCAATATTCGACGAGATCACCTCCTGACGGTAGGCGCGCATAGCCAGCGCCTGCTGGGAAAATCGCAATGCCGCGTCCAGTTTGTCCATGATCTCGTCTCGCCCGATGCCTGCCTTGATGCTGGGTACTGCACAAGAAATCCCCGTGGGGCGACCGGGTCCGCTCCGCCTCGTGGGGCGGGCGCCGCGCGGTGCGCCGACGGGATGTCCTGCCGGGCCCGGAAAAAGTACGGACCTTTTGGCATGCTTCGCATCGTATGCGTACCCCCCCGGATTCAATCTGAGGAATAGGCAGGAGATTGACCGCCATTTCGAGCCATGCCCCGTTGCGGGACATCTCTAGAATGGCTTCCTGACGGCATCGGGCGGGGTTCGCCCCCCAGGCACAGGGACACTGCCCGGTGTCGTCGGCTTCACGGCGTGATACCGCTGGAAGTCGACGGAAGTCGGTTGATGTGGGTGGAAGTTGGTCGAGCGCCGCACGTGGGGTGAATGCCGCGGGCGACGGCCGCAAGGAGAGTGAGCATGGCAGGCAAATTCGGCGACAGTCTCGCCTATGCCCCGCGCACGCAAAGCGTGCTGCGGCACGGCCAGCGCGCGCGTCTTCGATCGGGCCTGGTGGCCACGGCGCTTGCCGGTATTGCCGGCATCGGTGGATTGGCCGGCGCAATGGGGTCTGCCCACGCTGCCGCCCCCGCCGCGGGTATCGCGACCGATCCCGCCGCACAGAATCTCGGCAACACGCTCGGCCCCAGCGCCATCGTCATCCCCGGCAACAATGCCGCCGCCGGCGGTGTCGCATCGAACGTGCCGAACCTAGTTCGGCCGGCCACTTCGAGCGCAAACGTCCCCGTTCAGGCGCAGCAAGCCCCGGCACCGCAACAGGCTGCCGCGCAGGCTTCCCAATTCCAGAATCCCCAGGTCGTCCGCCAGACAGCCGAGCGTTTCCTGCGTGAGCAGACGACGGGCCTGCCGGGACAGGTGGGCATCACCGTGGGCGATTCGGTCTCGGACCGCATGCCCGCGTGCTCCGCGCTCGAACCCTTCCTGCCGCCCGGTGCGCGTCTGTGGGGCACGACAAGCGTTGGCGTGCGTTGTGCGGGGGAGCGTCCGTGGACGCTGTATCTGCAAGCGCGTGTGAGCATCAACGCGACGTACTTCGTCGCTGCGCGTCAGATCAACCCGGGCGACACGATCGGGCCGAACGATCTGTCGCCGCGTCAGGGCGACCTCACACTGCTGCCGCGCACGGTCGCGACCGACGCCGGCCAGATCGTCGGCACGGTGGCGGTGAACCGTATTACCTCCGGCCTGCCGATTCGCTCCGATCTGTTGCGCAGCGCAATTGCCGTGCAGCAGGGACAAACGGTGCGCGTCGTCTCGCGCGGCTCCGGTTTCGAAGTGAGCACCGAAGGTCAGGTGCTCTCGCGCGCCAGCGCGGGCGATCCCGTGCAGGTGCGAACCCGCGCCGGACAAGTGGTGAGCGGCACCGTCAAGACAGGTAAAACGGGCAACGTCGAAGTCGAAGTTGCTCTATAAGTGATCGCTCACTATCATTAAGAATTCGCTGAAGTCACCCGGGCACTTGAACTGGTAACAGGATGTTACTTGCCTAAAGTTATGGCGGATAATGCCGTTACACAGGCAGGTTTCTGGGGAAAGCACATGAAAATCGAACCACCCGCCAATCCGTTGGCCGGGATCGGCGCGGGTAAGGCGACGACCGATCGGACAACAACCGGCACTGTGAATGCTGAAGGCGGTGCTGCGTCTGTCACGAGCACCAGCGGCGCCGGCAGCGATGCCAGCGTGAGCACGAGCACCCTGTCGTCGGAGATGCGCGCCTTGCAGGAAGCGCTCGCCAAGACGGGTACGGCCGATATCGACGTCGCGAAGGTGGCATCGATCAAAGCGGCGATTGCCAACGGCCAGCTCGCCATCGACACCTCCAAGATTGCCGACGGTCTCATTGCGACCGCGCGCGATCTGCTTTCTACGCAATCGACGTCATGACCACCGATGCCCTGCTGAACGCCCTGTCTGCCGAAACGACCGCCATTGGCACGTTTTCGGCATTGCTTGGCGAGGAACAGCAGGCATTGGTGAGCGGCACGCTCGACGCGTTGCCGGCACTGACCGAGCGCAAGACACGCGCGGTCGCAGAGCTCTCCGCGCTCGGTCGCGAGCGCGACGCCCAACTCGAAGCGCTGGGCTATACCCCGGATGAAGCTGGCGCGATGGCCGCCGCGAGCACCGACGCCCGCGTCGATACCGCCTGGAAAGCGCTACTCGCCGCCGCAGCCCAGGCCAAGCAGGCCAACGACACGAACGGCCTGCTCATCAACACCCGCCTGACGTACACCCAGCAAGCGCTGAACGTGCTCTACGGCCCGGAGAAAAGCGCCCCGCTTTACGGCCCGGACGGACGCACCACGCCGCGATCGAGCGGTGGAAGTGTGACGGCCTGAGGGTAGTTAAGGGCATCTTGGGAATATCGGATTTCCCCTTGAAATCGTTCGATGGCCCGTTGTTTTAGCTCACTGCGAGTTTGAGAGCAGCCAGCCGGTTCAGACTGACGCCCGATTCTGCAGCTTCGATGACCAACGCGCGGTGTAGCGCGGGAGGCATTTGAACGCGACATTCTCCGCTATCGCGATGCCCGGCAAGGAGTTCGGGAATCTTCTCCCCATTGGCTCGCATATCAATGCCCCCTCAGCCGCCGTTTGCCGAGTACCTTCAGGCGTGGCGCGCAGACGCGCAGGCTCACCGATAGGCCTCGATCGGCACCTACGGTCTGCTCGGGTCGCATCGACCCCGAAGATCAAGGTGAGACGACAGGTATCGGCAACGCTTCGGTCGCGGGACGTTCAATTCGCCGACGTCCACGCCTTCTCGCGCAACGTTGCACGCAGACGCGAGATCGCCTGGCTGTGCAACTGGCAGACGCGGGACTCGCTCACTTCCAGCACCGCGCCGATCTCGCGCAGGTTCAGACCCTGCTCGTAGTACAGGCTCATCAGCAACTTCTCGCGCTCCGGCAGCCGGTCGATGGCGTCGACCACACCGCCGCGCAAGCCTTCGTCGAGCAGCATCGTCAGCGGGTCGGCACCCGGATCGGCACAAATCCGGTCGATGAACGGCTCTTCGTCCGCCGCTTCGAAATCTTCGTAATAGATGAGTTGGCAGCCGTGCACGTCCTGCAGCATCTGCTGATACTCGGACAGCCCGATCGACATCTCGCCCGCAATCTCGCTCTCGGACGGCCCCCGCCCCAGCCGCTGCTCCAGACGCTGTACCGCCTTCTCGATCTGACGCGCCGTCTTGCGAATGCCGCGCGACGCCCAGTCGAGCTCGCGCAACTCGTCGAGCATCGCCCCGCGAATGCGCTGGCTCGCGTACGTTTCGAACTGCGCGCCCTGCGTCTCCTGATACCGGTTCGCCGCATCGAGCAGCCCCAGCATGCCGGCCTGAATCAGATCTTCCAATTCCACGCTCGCCGGCAGCTTCGCCATCAATTGCAGTGCCAGCCGGCGCACCAACGGCGCGTATTGGGTCAGCGTGTCGTTCGTGTCGACCTTCCCGCGCGCGGTATACATGTTTCCCTCCGCTTCCTCTCGACGCGTGCCGTAACGCTCAGGCCGTGTGCGCGCTCACCGCGCCCACGCCATGCGTCATCTCGCCACCGCGATCGCCGCCGATATCACCGATTCCAGCGCCCATCGCCCGACCGAGCGCCGCCGAACCCGTCTCTCGTGTTGCCAGCGGCCAATGCGTCACCTGCCCCGCCAACTGACGATATGCCACAGCCGCCGGCGCCATCGGGAAGGCATCGACCACGGTGCGCGTCAGATGCCGCGCACGCATGACCTGCCGATCCGACGGCACGTGGCCCGCCAACTCCAGCGACACCGCCAGATAACGGCTCGCCGTCGTGGCCAGATTGCGGCACACCACGCGTGCCTCCATATCCTCTGCCCGATTCACCAACACCCGGAATTGCGCCAGCGCGTACTCGAAATGCGCCTGCTTGATCCACGAATACGCGCCCGTGATCGACACGGGCTCGCAACCGAGCACCACCAGCACGTCGTGCGCATGGGCCGCGAGCGGACTGAGCACCGCTCCGGCATGCGTGCAGTCGATGACCACGACATCGGGCTCGCCCATCGTCAGCAAGGGCAGCGCACGTTGCGGGTCGATACGTTCGGGATGACGGTGCGCCACCGGCACCAGAACCACATTCTCACGCGTGTGCACGCGAATTGCCTCGGGCGAGACACGCCCGGCAATCACATCGTGGATGTCGCCACGCAACGGCAAACCGAGGGCCGGCGCCGCATGGCCGCTCTCGTCGGCCAGTACGACATCCTGACCGTGATGGGCCAGCGCGCTGGCCAGATTCAACGCAACACTCGTCTGACCGGCTTCAGGCGCACTTCCCACCACGGCGACGATGCGCGTGGTATGGCGCGCCACCAGACGGCGCAGCCCCTCAGCTTGATCGAGCACGAGTTTAACCAAAGCAGGCCTCGCCTGAAGGTTGAGCAGGCGCGAACAGCCCGCTGTAGTTGGGATCGACCCCACGCACCACCGCCGGCAGATCTTCCTCGGCCGGCACGAACGGCGAACCCGTGACGGGTGCGGACAACGCCGTGTCGACGAGGAACTGCCGGTCGGCCACGTGCAGGTTCTCCGGCACGCGCTGTCCCGTGGAAACGTAATGCACCGGTAAACGGTGACGAATCACCGTATCGAGCACCGAACCGAGATTGGTCGTCTCGTCGAGTTTCGTGAGAATACACCCCGCCAGATCGCCCCCCCCCTCGGCGCTGGCGCTGCGGTAAGCGTGCACCACTTCATTGAGCGTGTCGCCGTGGCTCGTCGCATTGAGCAACAGCAGACGCTGCACCGGCGTTTGTGCGCCGCACAGCATCGCGACCTGCTCCGGCACCGTGCGATCGCGCTGGCTCATGCCCACCGTGTCGATCAGCACCATATGCTTGTTGCGCAGTTCGGTCAGCGCCAGACGCAGGTCTGTCGCGTCCTTCACCGCGTGCACCGTCACGCCGAGAATCTTGCCGTAGATGCGCAGTTGCTCGTGGCCGCCGATACGATAGCTGTCAGTCGTGAGCAGCGCGAGCTTCTCCGCGCCGTGACGCATCACGCAACGCGCCGCCAGCTTGGCCGTGGTCGTGGTCTTGCCCACGCCGGTTGGCCCCATCAGCGCGTACACGCCGCCGCGGTCCATCAATTCGTCTTCGTTCGGCATGATGGGCAAGTTGCGCTTGAGCGCATTCTTCACCCAGTCGAGTCCGCTCTCGCGGTCGCTGCCGTCCGGCAGATGTTCGAGCAACGCGCGCCCGAGCTGCGCCGAAAAGCCTGCGGCGAGCAGCGTGCGCAGAATCTCGCCCTGCGCCGGGGAACGGCGTTGCTTGTCGTTCCAGACCAGCCCTGCGACCTGCTCTTCGAGCAAGCCGCGCATGCTCTGGAGCTCGCCCATCATCGATTGTGCAAACGCGCTTGCCGCTGCGGCGTCGTGCCCGGCCACGGCCGGATTCGGGGAGACTTGCGCCACGGGTGCCACCGGGCGCGGGCGGGGACGGTGCGTGGGCATTTCGCCCCCGGCAAGTGCGTCCAGATCTTCTTCCGCCAACGCCACGATCTCGACGCCGTTGGCGACCGAGCGGTTGGACAACACAACCGCATCGGGTCCGATTTCCTCGCGAATCTGGCGCAGTGCGTCGCGGCACGTGCCCGCAAAGAATTTCCGAATCTTCACGCTTGACCTCCGATGAGTGCCGTCATTTTCACGTTACGGGTATCTGGCACTTCCGCATACGACAAAACCTTGAGCTGCGGCAAGCTGCGGCGCAGGAAGCGCGAGAGCAGCGAACGCAGCGGATGTTGAACCAGCAATACCGCCGGCAAGCCCTGACGCTCCTGACGCGCCACCGCCGCCTGCGTTTCACGCAACAACGTGTCCGCGAGGCCCGGCTCCAGACCGGTGCCTCCGCCAGCCGACAACGCCTGCGTGAGAATTCGTTCGAGATTGGCGTCCAGCCCCACCACTTCCAGATCGCCGCTGCCGGGGAACACGCTCTGCGTGATCGCGCGGCCCAGCGACAGACGCACCAGCGCCGTAATGTCGTAGGGATCCTGCACCCGCGCGCCGTGCTCGGCAATCGTATCGATGATGGTGCGCATGTCGCGAATCGGCACCTGCTCCTCGAGCAGGTTTTGCAGCACCTTCTGCAACGTGGTGAGCGCGACGGTCTTCGGCACCAGATCTTCGATGAGCTTGGGCGCGTCCTTGCCGATACGCTCGATGAGCTGCTGTACTTCCTGACGTCCCAGCAACTCGTGCGCGTGCGCGTTGATGAGGTGATTCAGGTGCGTGGCGACCACCGTCCCGGCGTCGACCACGGTGTAGCCGTACGCCTGCGCCTGATCGCGCTGACCGACGTCGATCCACGTCGCGGGCAAGCCGAACGCCGGATCGCGCGTGGGCGTGCCTTGCAACGGCGCGCTGACCTGACCCGGATCGATGGCCAGCAATTGCCCCGGATACGCCTCGCCTTCCCCAATGATCACGCCCTTGAGCGTAATGCGGTACTGGTTCGGCCGAAGCTCCAGATTGTCGCGAATGTGCACCACCGGCGCGAGAAAACCGATTTCCTGTGCGAATTTCTTGCGAATGCCCTTGATGCGCTTGAGGAGTTCGCCGTCCTGATTGCGGTCGACGAGCGGAATCAGGCGATAACCGACTTCCAGCCCCAGCGGGTCGACGAGTGCCACGTCGTCCCACGACGCTTCGGCCACTTCGGCGGGCGCCGTAGCCGCGACCGGCGTGGGACGCGTGGCCTGCACCTTGGCTGCCGCAGCCTTGCGGAACTGCCAGCGGGCCAGCGCGCCGAGGCCGATGGCCAGCAACAGGAAGGCGAAGTGCGGCATGCCCGGGATCAGCCCCATCAGGCCGAGAATCGCGGCGGTGATGCCCAGCACCTGCGGATTGCTGAACAGTTGCGAGACGACCTGCTGGCCGACGTCTTCATCGGTCGCCACCCGCGAGACGACCACACCGGCGGCCGTCGAGATCACCAGCGCCGGGATCTGCGCGACGAGACCGTCACCGATGGTCAGCAGCGTGTAGTTCTTGGCGGCCGTGCCGAGATCCAGATTGTGCTGCACCACACCGACGATCAGCCCGCCGATGATGTTGATGAACATGATCAGCAAGCCCGCGACCGCGTCACCGCGCACGAACTTGGAGGCGCCGTCCATCGAACCGTAGAAGTCGGCTTCCTGCGAGATCACCAGGCGGCGCTTGCGCGCTTCCTCTTCACCGATCAGACCCGCGTTCAGGTCGGCGTCGATGGCCATCTGCTTGCCGGGCATGGCGTCGAGGGTAAAGCGCGCGCCCACTTCGGCGATACGTCCCGCGCCCTTCGTAATCACCATGAAGTTGATGACCACGAGGATGATGAACACCACGATACCGACCGCGTAGTTGCCGCCCACCAGGAAGTGACCGAACGCCTCGATCACCTTGCCCGCGGCGTCCGGGCCGGTGTGGCCTTCGAGCAGCACCACGCGGGTGGACGCCACGTTCAGCGACAGGCGCAGCAGCGTGGAGAACAGCAGCACGCTCGGGAACGCCGCGAAGTCGAGCGGCTTTTGCGTGTACATGCTCACGAGCAGCACCATCACCGCGAGGGCGATGTTGAACGTAAACAACAGATCCAGGATGAACGGCGGCAACGGGAGGATCATCATGCCCAGAATCATGATGATCAGCACCGGCGCGGCAAGCGACTTCAGATTGCCGCCGAGGAGCATTTGCGACGTGCGCAGCAGCTGGTTCGCGCGTGGGTTGAGGTTCATTCGTTACACTCGTTTCGAGCCGAGGCGCTTGGGCGCCTCGAGCTCGGTCGGCACCGGCAGATCCGACGGGGTGCGCGGCTCGACACCCCCTTCGGTACGCCAGCGGCGAAGCTGGAAGACCCACGCCAGCACTTCGGCCACGGCCGTGTAGAGGGTGGCCGGGATTTCGTGACCGATTTCCACGTGACGGTGCAGCGCACGGGCGAGCGGCGGGGCTTCGAGGATCGGGATGCGGTGCTCGGCACCCATCTCACGGATACGTTGTGCGACCAGATCGGTGCCCTTGGCGAGCACGCGCGGCGCACCCATGTTGTCCTTGTATTCGAGCGCGACGGCGAAGTGCGTCGGGTTCGTCACGATGACGTCGGCCTTGGGCACGTCCTGCATCATGCGACGGCGTGCCGCCTGGCGCTGCAACTGACGAATTTGCGCCTTGACGTGCGGATCGCCCTCGGTTTCCTTGTTTTCCTGACGCACTTCCTCTTTGGTCATGCGCAGCTTCTTGTAGTGCTGCCAAATCTGGAACGGGATGTCGATGGCCGCCACCACCAGCAGCGACGCCACGATGAACGCGCAGCACACCACGATCATCTCGCCCACATAGGGCAGCGCCACGCGCGGCGACTGGGTCATCAGGCCCATCACGGCGTCTTTGTCGCGGGCAATCGCCCAGTACGCCACCGCGCCCACGAGCGCGGTCTTCGCCACGGCCTTGAGCAACTCGATCAGGCCCTGCATGGAGAACATGCGCCCCAGCCCCTTGAGCGGGTTCAGGCGGCCGAAGTTGGGGGCGAGCGATTTGGTCGTGAAGAGCCAGCCGCCCAGCGCCATCGGGGCGAGAATCGCCGCGATCACCAGCACGCCGAACAGCGGGGCAATGACCATGAGCGCGTCCGCGCCCGAGTGGGCGGCGTACGAAAGCATGCGACGGGTGTCCATCGCGGTGCCCGGTTCGAACTGCATGCCGTGGCGCATCAACTGGGCGAAACCTTGCGAGATGCGATCGGCCGTCATCCACAGACCTGCGACCCCGGCGGCGAGCAGCGCGAACGTCGAAAGCTCGCGCGAGCGCGCGACCTGCCCCTCCTCCCGTGCCTTTTCAAGGCGCCGGGGGGTCGGTGACTCCGACTTTTCGAGATCGCTTTCCTCAGCCATGCCCTATCCACAGCGGGCGGACGAACCCACCCTATCGCGACCGATTATGGCCGTAACCGTCAAGTCACAAAGGGGCGAATAGAGGCGGGATTGGGCGGTATTTCGCGCCAGCGCTCAAATTGGGGTCATGTCGCCGCGGCAAAGCGCCGCTGCAGGTGGCACTCCGTCAGCCCGTGAACGACTGACGGAGGCTGACGGGGGGCGTGCGGTCGGGCGGGAATGCCCGACCGGGTGTCAGAAACCGAGGCTGGCGAGCAGGTCGTCGACCTGACCCTGATCGGCCACGATATCGGCACGGCCTTCCTTCTTGACCTGCGGGCCGTTGAGCAGGGAGTCTTCGGCTTCCTTGCGCTTCTCGGGCGGCATGTTCTCGAGCAGCGTCTGGAGCAGATGCTTCTCGATCTCCTGCACGACTTCCATGATCTTCTTGATGACCTGTCCGGTCAGATCCTGGAAGTCCTGCGCCATCATGATTTCCATCAGATGGTGGTTGGTCGCGCGGGTGTCTTCCGGCACGCGGCGCAGATAGGTGCGGGTCTCGGAGACAAGCTGACGGGCGTCGTCGAGTTCGAGCGGCTGGTCGAACCACTTGGCCCAGCGCTCGTCGAGCGCGTTGGCGTCTGCTTCGAGACGATCCTGAATGGGCTTGGCCAGCTCGATGGCTGTCAAAGCCCGCACCGCCGCCTGCTCCGTCATGGTGGCGACGTAGTTCAGGCGGTCGCGCGCATCGGGAATCGCCTCGGCAGCCTGCTCGAGTTGCTTGTCCAGACCGAGTTCGCGCAGGTTGTCGCGCAACATGCGCGTCAACTGCCCGATGCGCATGAGCATGCGCTCGGCCGGGTCCGCTTCGCCGGTCACGTAAGCGCCGTTGGGCTCACCCGGCCATTCAGTGCTCGACTCGTGGGTCACGTTCAGGCCCCCGTTTTTTCCATTTTCTCGAAGATCTTGCCCAGCTTCTCGTCGAGCGTCGCCGCCGTGAACGGCTTAACCACATACCCGCTCGCACCGGCCTGGGCAGCCGCGATGATGTTTTCCTTCTTGGCTTCGGCCGTCACCATCAGGACTGGCAGCTTCGACAGGTTCGGATCGGCGCGAATCTGCTGGAGCATCGTCAGGCCGTCCATGTTCGGCATGTTCCAGTCGGAGACCACGAATTCGAACGTGCCGCCGCGCAGCTTGGCCAGCGCCGCCGCACCATCTTCCGCTTCGTCGACATTGGAGAAACCGAGCTCCTTGAGCAGGTTTCGCACAATGCGACGCATCGTCGGAAAATCGTCGACGACCAGGAATTTCATGTTCTTATCTACCATCATTACTCCAATTCTGCCGGTCCCCCGCAGGGGGCCGACGATATTCACGGGCCATTTTCGCCATCACTCAGTGCCCTGAGTGTGTCCGCAATGCGATGCGAAGCATACGACGAAAAAACGCCAAAAACCGAACTATACCCGTTGCGTGCGCTCGCCAAATTTCGCGACCTGGTGAAGCACTTTTCGGGCCATCTCGCCCAGCGGCACCACCTCTTCCGCGCCGCCCATCGCGATGGCCTCGCGCGGCATGCCGAACACGATGCAGCTCGCCTCGTCCTGCGCGAACGTGTGGGCGCCGGCGCGCCGCATTTCCACCAGACCGGCCGCACCGTCGCGGCCCATGCCCGTCAGAATCACGCCGATCGCGTTACGTCCGGCGTGAACCGCCGCGGAGCGAAACAATACATCGACCGACGGCCGATGTCGATTCACCGGCGGCGCCGGGTCGAGCACCGCCACATAGTTCGCGCCGCTGCGCGAGAGTTGCAGGTGGGTGTCGCCGCCCGGCGCGATATACGCGTGGCCCGGCAGCACACGCTCGCCATGCTCGGCTTCCTTGACCGTAATGCGGCAAAGCCCGTTCAGGCGCTGCGCGAACGATTTTGTGAAACCCGCCGGCATGTGCTGCGTGATCAGGATCGCCGGGGCGTCCGGGGGCATCGGCACGAGCACTTCGCGAATCGCTTCCGTGCCGCCCGTCGACGCGCCGATGATGATCAGCTTTTCCGTCGATACCAGCGGGTTGCGCAGCATCGGAGCGGCTTCCACCGGCGCGGGCACGGCACTCTTGGGCGGGGCGCTGCGCACGCGGGCGCGGGCCGCTGCCCGAATCTTCTCGGCGATCATCTCGCCGTATTCGAGCATGCCGTCACGAATGCCCAGACGCGGCTTGGTCACGAAATCCACCGCGCCGAGTTCCAGCGCGCGCAGCGTGACTTCCGAGCCGCGCTCGGTCAGCGACGACACCATGAGCACCGGCATCGGACGCAGGCGCATGAGCTTCTCGAGGAAGTCCAGGCCGTCCATGCGCGGCATTTCGACGTCGAGCGTGAGCACGTCCGGGTTGTGCTGCTTGATCAGATCGCGCGCCACGAGCGGGTCGGGTGCGGTCGCCACAACGGTCATGTCCGGATGCGCATTGATGATCTCCGTCATCAGGCTGCGCACGAGTGCGGAATCGTCCACGCACAGGACTTTGATTGGTTCGCTCAAGCCTCCTCCATTTTCAGGTTGTCAGGCCCCGGCCGAGGCTTGGCATTTCTGGCCGGTGGCGCAAAAAGTTCTACGGAGCCCCGTACTTCGCGTGTGCGCAAACGCTGCGCGTACGCCTGTTCGCTCTGGACGATACTCGGATCGCCGCGGTCGCCCAGCTTTTTGACCATCACCCGTCCGGTGCGCGGCAAGAAGCACACCTTGCGCGGATGCGGTCCGAGCAGATCCTGCGCGCTCACGCGGATCTGCTCCGTCTCGAGATAGCGCAACACGAAGCTCGCATTGCGATCGCCGATGTTCAGTGTGGTCATGCCCGCGAGCACCGCGCCGCCGCCGAAGACCTTCGCCTCCAGACGCTCGCGCCGTGCGCCGAGCTTGATCAGTTCGTTGATGAGCATTTCCATGGCGTATGCGCCGTAGCGCATGGACGCCGAGAGTATACGGTCGCGCTCGCTCTCGCCATCGTCAGGCAACATGAAATGGTTCATGCCGCCGATCCCGGTGACGGTGTCGCGCACACAGGCGGCGACACACGAGCCGAGCACCGTCACGAGCATGATGTCTTCGGTCGTGACGAAGTACTCCGACGGCAGCAGTTTCACCGCCTGCGTGTTGAACGCATTGTCGAAGTAGTGATTGGTCGCAAGCGCTTCGGCCAGTGGCTGTGCCATGTCAGGCTCCCCGAACTCCGCCACCGGCGCCGGCCAGTTCGTACACCGTCTGCCCGCGCAGCCGGAACGCCCGGCTCACGTACGTGAAGTTCTCCGAGTGCCCGGCGAACAGCAGGCCGTCGGGCTTGAGCAAGGGCACGAAGCGCTCGAGAATGCGCGCCTGAGTGGCCTTGTCGAAATAGATCATCACATTGCGACAGAAAATGACGTCGAACGGCCCGCCGATCTGCCATGACGGTGCGAGCAGGTTGAGCGGCTCGAACGTCACCAGTTGCTGCAATTCGGGACGCACCTTGATCTTCCCGGCGTTCGCCCCCGTGCCGCGCAGGAAATGGCGGCGCAGCTGTTCCTGCGAAAGCTTGCCGGTCTGCTCGCCGTTGTAGACGGCGTTCGCTGCACGCGCGAGCACCTGCGTGTCGACATCGGTGGCCAGCACGCTCGCATTCGGACGCGTGCCGAGCGTGTCGACCAGCGTCATGGCAATGGAATACGGCTCTTCGCCGGTCGACGCCGCGCAGCACCATACCGAGATCGGCTTGGCCCGGTTGCGCACGAAGTCGGCGAGCAGCGGGAAATGGTGCGACTCGCGGAAGAACGACGTGAGGTTCGTCGTCAGCGCGTTGGTAAACGACTCCCACTCGCTGTCGCCGGTGTCGGCCTCCAGCATGTCCAGGTATTCGGTGAAGCTCGTCATGCCGAGTGCGCGCAGACGTCGCGCAATGCGGCTGTAGACCATCTCGCGCTTGTGTTCGGCGAGCGCAATCCCGGCACGCTGATAAATCAGGTTGCGAATGCGGCCGAAGTCGGCCAGCGAGAAGGCAAAGTCGCGCTCGCCCGAAAGGGCGGCACCGCTTGCGCGCGCGAAATCCGCGCTGCGCGAGCCTGCGTCGCCGTCGGCGCCAGAGGCTCCGCGGCGCGTCAGATGCGAGGTATTGCGCGAATCAGTCATGGTTTCTCACTTAGTCACGGCGTCGATCATGTGCCGTTTCACTGCCAATCTGTCTACGTCGATACTGCGGAACGTCACGCCGCACGCGCCAACGGCTGCGGCGTCGGCTCGCGACGCGTAACGCTGCTGGCAGGGCCACCGAACGTGCCCCCTGCCCCGCCGGTCTGGAACACGGACACGGCCGCGCGCAATTCATGCGCCTGCGATTCCAGCGCGCCGGCGGCGGCCGCGGCCTCTTCCACCAGCGCGGCATTCTGCTGCGTCACGTCGTCCATCTGCGTGACGGCGCGGTTGACCTGCTCGATACCGCTCGATTGCTCGGCAGACGCCGCCGAGATCTCGCCCATGATGTCCGTCACGCGTTTGACCGCCTGCACGATCTCGTCCATCGTCTGACGCTGGCGTGCCACGAGCGCCGTGCCGTCCTGCACACGACGCGACGAATCTTCGATCAGCGTCTTGATTTCCTTCGCCGCCGCCGCACTGCGCTGGGCGAGCGTACGCACTTCGCCCGCGACCACGGCGAAACCGCGTCCCTGTTCGCCCGCGCGCGCCGCTTCCACCGCCGCGTTCAGCGCGAGAATGTTCGTCTGGAACGCAATGCCGTCGATCACACCGATGATGTCGACGATCTTGTTCGAGCTGGCCGAAATGCCATCCATCGTCGCGCCCACCTGGCCGGACACTTCCCCGCCACGCGTGGCGATTTCCGAGGCGTTCACGGCAAGCTGGCTGGCCTGACGGGCGTTATCGGCGTTCTGACGCACGGTGGCCGTGAGTTGCTCCATCGACGACGCGGTCTGCTCCAGCGACGCCGCCTGTTGCTCCGTGCGGGCCGACAGATCGGTATTGCCCTCGGCGATCTCGTGCGCCGCGGTCGTGATCGACTCGGTGCCCTGACGAATCTGCGAGATGGTTTCGGCCAGCGTGTGCTGCATGCGCTGCATGACATAGAGCAGGCTCTCGGTGTCACCCGGCATCACGTTCACGTGGGTGTTCAGATCGCCGCTCGCAATGCGGTGCGCGATCTCGGACGCATACCCCGGCTCGCCGCCAAGGCTGCGCTGCACGTGACGGATGATGAACAGCATCGCGGCCGTCACAATGGCGCCGATCACGAGCAAGGCAATGCCCATGCGCGCGAGCGTGGCGTAAAACGCCTCGTCGACGTCCTGCACATACACGCCACTCATCAGGCCCCAGTCCCACGGCGCGAAGTACTTCACGAACGAGAGCTTCGCAAGACGCTTGTCGCTACCGGCAACGCGTCCGAAATAGTCGACGAAGCCCGAGCCCTTGTCCTTGGCGACGCGCGCCATTTCGACATAGAGCAGCTTGCCGTTCGAATCCTTGTAATTGGAGACGTCCTTGTTCACCAGATCGGCGAGCGTCGGGTGCATCAGCACGACCGGCTTGGTGTTGAAGACGACCAGATAGCCGCTGTCACCGTAGCGCATCGTCTTCAGACGGGCCATGGCCTGCTGCTTCGCCTCGTCGACGCTGATTTTGCCCGCGGCGGCCTGCGCGGCGTAGTCGCGCACAATGCCGTCGGCGCTCGTGACAACGTTCTCCACCGCCGTGCGCCGCTCGGCCATCATCGTGCCGCGCTCGTGCCAGGCAGCCCAGCCGCCGAGAATCAAGAGACCCAGCCACATCAGCGCAAGCGCCGACCAGAGTTTTGCCTTCAGACTCAACTGCACCATGACGTGATCCTCCGCCACCCGCCTTGCACAGCGCTGTCCCATGGACAGCACGCACGGCGGTTTTGTCTTGCCGATTGTTGCCACTTGCCGACACGCGCCTCTCGTTCCCCGGCACCCCTGCTTTGGCGGGAGCATCGGGACAGGCGTGTGCACCGTTCCTATAGGTGGTTACCGTAGTGCCGCTGCGGGTGTCGCGGCGATTGCCGAGACAGCGCCGCAGCTATCGCGTCGCGCGCGATCAGAACGTTTCCCAGTCGCCGTTCGCGTCGTCCGTGCCGGTGCGTGCGGCCGGAGCCGCTGCCGGGGCCGGCTTGCGCAGGGGCGCCGGGGCCGGGGCGGCCTTCGGCGCTGCTGCGGCAGATGCCGGGGCGGGCCCGGCAGCCTTCTTCACCGGCGCCGGACGCGCCGCAGGCGCAGCCACCGCCGGCAGCGCCGCCAGCATCGGGGCTGCATGGCTTGCCATGGCCTGGCTGGCGTCCAGACGGAACACCGACACCGTCGTCTTCAGACGATTGGCCTGCTCTTCGAGCGAGCCGGCTGCCGCCGCGGCTTCTTCCACCAACGCGGCATTCTGCTGCGTGACTTCGTCCATCTGCGTGATCGCGCGGTTGACCTGCTCGATACCGCTCGACTGTTCGGCAGACGCCGCCGAGATCTCGCCCATGATGTCCGTTACGCGCTTCACCGCCTGCACGATCTCGTTCATCGTGTGGCCCTGCTGGGCGACGAGCGCCGTGCCGTCCTGCACGCGGCGCGACGAGTCTTCGATCAACGCCTTGATTTCCTTCGCGGCGGCCGCGCTGCGCTGTGCCAGCGTGCGCACTTCGCCCGCGACCACGGCGAAACCGCGTCCCTGTTCGCCCGCGCGCGCCGCTTCCACCGCGGCGTTCAGCGCGAGGATGTTCGTCTGGAACGCGATGCCGTCGATCACGCTGATGATGTCGACGATCTTGCTGGAGCTGGTCGAAATGCCGTCCATCGTCTCGCCGACCTGACCGGAGACCTGGCCGCCGCGCGTGGCGATTTCCGAGGCGTTCACGGCGAGCTGGCTGGCCTGGCGCGCGTTGTCGGCGTTCTGGCGCACGGTGGCCGTGAGCTCTTCCATCGACGAGGCGGTTTCCTCCAGCGAGGCGGCTTGTTGTTCGGTGCGTGCCGACAGATCGGTGTTGCCCGCCGCGATCTGCTGCGCGGCAGACGTGATCGACTCGGTGCCCGAGCGGACTTCCGCCACGGTGCGCACGAGGCTGTCCTGCATGTGCTTCACGCCCTTGAACAGACGTCCCGTCTCGGTGTCGCTCCACACGTCGATGCGCTGCGTGAGGTCGCCGGCCGCGATCTTCTCGAAGTGCTTGATGGCGTCGTCGATCGGGCCGACGATGGCGCGCGTGAGCGTAATCTGCGTGACGATGCCGACCAGCAAGCCGACCGCCAGGCCGATGCCGACCATCCACATCACCAGCATGTAGCGGGCCTGCGCTGCGGCGTAACGATCTTGTGCGTTCTTGACCTGCAAATCGGCTAGTGCCGTCATCGCCGTGGAGTAATCGATGAACATGCGCGGCACGTCCATCACCGTCTTGGCGTGGAAGTCGGGAATGTCACCCGATTCGATGGCCTTGAGCGCGGGCACGATGCCATCGTTGACGAGCTTGCCGCGCGCGGTGGCCACGGCGTCGGCCATGGTCTTCTCGCCGTCGCTCATCGGCAGCACGGCGTACTTGGCCCAGGCGTCGTCGGCCCCCTTGAGGTTCGTGCGAACGCTTTCGATCGCCGATTTGATCTCGGTCGGGTCCGCGATGAATTCGATACGCGAGAGCGTTACACGTGCTCGCAGCGTGGAGATCGTGGTTTCCGAGAGCGACTGCGCCGACGCCATGTCGTTCGTGTAAATCTCCTGCAACGACGTATTGCTCTGTCGCAGCGAGACGAGACCCACCGCGGCGCCGACCACCAGCAGCACCATGAAGAGTCCCAGCGCCAGCGTCAGCCGCGCCCGGATGGTGACATTCTTAAACATAACGACCTCTACCCCGTGAAGACCGGCCTGCGGCCGGTATAGCCATCACAACAATCTCTTTATCGCAATCAACGAACCGTCAAAACTCTTCCCAGTCGCCCGGATCACTCGACTTCGCGCTCGACAGTGTTGTCGTCGACGCGCTGGCCGGTGCCTTACCACGGCGCGCCGCCAGTTGCAGCACCTGCGCGTCTTCCTGCGCGCTGGACGGTGCGGGCGCCGCCGGTGCACTCGCCTGCGGACGGCGCGTGGCCGTTCGCGCAGCGGTGCCGCCTGCGCTCGCCCGGGCCGGCGCCTGTGCCGTCACGGCGGACGTCGAAGTCGACGCCGTCACAGCGGCCGGCTTCGGTGCCGATTGACGCACGGTCATCGTCTTGTGTTGCGTCGCCGCGCTGAGTACGGCAGGTGCACCGCCGGCCCTGAACGCGTCGCCGACACGGAAGACCGAGACAGCGTCGCGCAGGCGATGCGCCTGGTCTTCGAGCGAGCCCGCCGCCGCCGCCGCTTCTTCCACCAGCGCCGCGTTCTGCTGCGTGACTTCGTCCATCTGCGTGACCGCGCGGTTGACCTGTTCGATACCGCTCGACTGTTCGGCAGATGCCGCCGAGATCTCGCCCATGATGTCGGTCACGCGCTGCACGGCCTGCACGATTTCGTTCATCGTCTGACCGGCTTGCGCCACGAGCGCCGAGCCGTTTTCCACGCGCCCGACCGAGTCTTCGATCAGGACCTTGATTTCCTTCGCGGCGGCCGCGCTGCGCTGCGCCAGCGTGCGCACTTCGCCTGCCACGACGGCGAAGCCGCGACCTTGTTCGCCCGCGCGCGCGGCTTCCACCGCGGCGTTGAGCGCCAGAATATTGGTCTGGAACGCGATACCTTCGATCACGCTGATGATGTCGACGATCTTGTGCGAGCTCGACGAAATGCCCTGCATCGTGTCGACGACATCGCCCACGACCTGACCGCCGCGAGCGGCGATCTCCGAGGCGTTCACGGCCAGCGTGCTCGCCTGCTTGGCGTTGTCGGCGTTCTGCTTGACGGTCGCGGTGAGTTCTTCCATCGACGACGCCGTTTGCTCCAGCGACGCCGCCTGTTGCTCGGTACGCGCCGACAGATCGGTGTTGCCCGCCGCGATTTCGTGCGACGCGATGTTGATCGATTCGATGCCCTCGCGCACGTCGGCGACGATGGACAGCAGGCTGTTCTTCATGACCGTCAGGCCGAAGAGCAATTGCCCGATTTCGTCGCGGCCCGTGCCTTGCGCCTGTCCCGTGAGGTCGCCCGCCGCGATCTGCTTGGACATGGCCAGCGCCACGCGCAGCGGGTGGTTGATCGCGCGGCGCAGAATGCTGCCGAGAATGAACAGCACGGCAATGCCGCCGAGCACTGCCACCGCCGTGGCCGTGCGCACGAGCGCGTGTTCTTTTTGCGACTGTTGATACAGATCGGTCGCCTGCGTAAGTTCGAGGCGCGTGAGCGCGCCCAGCTCATCGCGCATCGGGCCGTAGGCCGGCTTCACCTTTTCGAGATACGTTTGCTGTGCGCCTTCGGCCGAACCTGCGCGCAGCATGTCGACCGTTTGTTGCAGGCCGTCGGTCGTGAAGCGCTGGCGGATCACGTTAAAACGCTCGGCCTGCGCCTGAGTGGTCGGATCGACCGACTTCATGTACTCCGCCCACTGGCGGTTGATTTCGTCGAGGCTGCCGGCGATTTCGTCGCCCGCGCGCTTCATCGCGTCGAGATTCGGGCTGCCCACGGCTTCGGCCACGAGCAGCACGTCGCGGTCGAGCTTCTGGCCGATGACACCCAGCGTGCTCACCGGCACCATGCCGTTCCGATAGACCTGCAGCAGCTTGTCGTTGCTGCTCGACACACCCCACAGGCCCAGCCCGCCGACCAACGCGAGCAGGATCGCGCCAAGCACGATGATGCCGGTCAGGCGCGCGCGCAGCGTGTCCAGACGCATGCGACGCACAAGTGCGGCAATGCCGCCACGCTCGACCTGACCGCCGCGAATGCGCAGGTTGCCGGCTTGTCCGCTGCGAAAACGCGCGTAAATCGCTTCGGCCTGCGCCGTCGCCCCGGCCGCCGGGCGCACACGCACCGACGTGTAGCCAACCACCGCATTGTTTTCCAGCGTCGGCGTCACCGTCGCCAGCACCCAGTAGAAATCGCCGTTCTTGCGGCGATTCTTGACCAGCCCGGTCCACGTGTCGCCGCGCTTGATCGTCTCCCACAGATCACCGAACGCCTCGGACGGCATGTCCGGATGGCGCACGACGTTGTGCGGCGCGCCCAGCAGTTCATCACGCGAATAGCCACTCACCTCCACGAAGGCGGGATTGGCATACGTGATCCGACCCTTCAGATCCGTTCGTGAGATCAGGTACTGATGCTCGCCGATGACGAATTCGTTCTGGGTAACGGGCTGGTTATCGCGCACGTGTTCGGTCTCCGAGGACTGGGGTCAATGGGTTATTGTCTGTAGGGTCTGCCGCATGACGAGGCGGGTGTCTCGGCCCGCCTGCTTTCTGTCTTGCGTCGCTATACCTGCGCTCGCCGCAACTCAGCTCGCCAGACGCTCGATGAGCGCCATGTCGTCGCTGGTCATCAGCTTTTCGATGTCCATCAGGATCAGCATGCGGCCTTCGACCGTGCCCAGACCCGTGATGTACTCGGTGGCCAGTTGCGCGCCGAACTCGGGCGCAGGCTTGATTTCACCGCGCGCGAGCGTGAGTACGTCGGACACGCCGTCGACGACCATGCCGACCACGCGGCCTGCCACGTTCAGAATGATCACGACCGTCTGCGTGTCGTACTCGACGCGGCCCAGACGGAATTTGATGCGCATGTCGACGATCGGCACGATGATGCCGCGCAGATTGATCACGCCCTTGATGAAGTCGGGCGCGTTGGCGATGCGCGTGACGGCGTCGTAGCCGCGAATTTCCTGCACCTTCAAGATATCGATGCCGTACTCCTCTTCACCCAGCGTGAAGACGAGAAATTCCTGACCGTCGCCATCGGTCTGCATAGCGCCGCCATGGCGCGACACGGCCTGCTCTTGCGAAAGGTTGTCCATCTAGGGCGTCTCCGACGTCAGTTGAAGATGGTGGCGACGGACGAACGCTGGCCGCGCTGAAGCGCCGCCACGTCGACGATCAATGCCACACTGCCGTCACCCATGATGGTGGCGGCGGAAATACCGTGAATACGGCGGTAATTGGTTTCGAGGTTCTTCACCACGACTTGCTGCTGACCGACCAGTTCGTCGACGAGCAGCGCGAAGCGGCGGCCTTCGGCCTGAAGGATCACGATGATGCCTTGGGTCGGATCGAGGCGCGCTTCCGGCACGTCGAACGCGCGATACAGCTCCACGAGCGGCAGGTATTCGCCGCGCACCAGCACCACCTGACCTTCGCCGGTCACGGCGCGAATGTCGTCGCGACGCGGTTGCAGCGACTCCATCACGAAGTTCAGCGGCAGGATGAAGATCTCCGGGCCGACCTTAACGGACATGCCGTCGAGGATCGCGAGCGTGAGCGGCAGCACGATACGGATCGTGGTGCCCTTGCCGCGCGTGGACAGAATCTCCACATGGCCACCCATTTGCTGGATGTTTCGCTTGACGACGTCCATGCCCACACCGCGGCCCGACACGTCGGTCACCGCTTCGGCCGTGGAGAAGCCCGGCGCGAAAATCAGCTGCCAGACTTCCTCGTCCGCCATCGAATCGGACACGTTCATGCCTTGCTGCTGCGCCTTGGCGAGAATCTTCTCGCGACGCAGACCCGCGCCGTCGTCGCTCACTTCGATGACGATGTTGCCGCCCTGATGCGCCGCGGACAGCACCAACTGGCCGACCGGATCCTTGCCCGAGGCCACGCGCAGTTCCGTGGTTTCGATGCCGTGATCGAGACTGTTGCGCACGAGGTGGGTGAGCGGATCGATGATGCGCTCGATCAGGCTCTTGTCGAGTTCGGTCGCCTGACCGAACGTCACGAGTTCGATCTGCTTGCCGAGTTTGGTCGCGAGATCGCGCACCAGACGCGGGAAGCGCGAGAACACGTAGTCCATCGGCATCATGCGGATGGACATCACCGCCTCTTGCAGATCGCGCGCGTTGCGCTCGAGCTGGCCCATGCCGTTGAACAGACGATCGTGGAGCATCGGGTCGAGGCTGCTCGCGGTCTGCGCGAGCATGGCCTGCGTAATCACCAGTTCGCCCACGAGATTGATGAGCTGGTCGACCTTTTCCACGCCCACGCGAATCGAGCTGTTCTCGTGTCCGGCTGCGCCACCGGCCGCCGGGGCGGCCACGCGTTTCTCGGGCGGGTGCTGCGCGCCGTTGCCCCCACCAGACGCCGCGGCTTGCGGTGCGGGCGGCACGACGATCGGCTCGGCGGCGGGCGGCGGAACGACGGCCTCGGGAGCAGCAACAGCGGCCGCCGGGATCTCGATGGGTGCCGAAGCCGCCGGGGCCGGGGTAAAGATTTCGGCGCCCGGGGCCGGGGCGGGTGCTACGGCGGGGGCCGCCGCAGCGGCAGATGCAGCCGCCGCAGCAGCGGCGTCCTGCACATCGATCTGCGACGGCTCGATCACGAAGCAGCACACGGCGAGGATGTCGTCGGCACCGCACGTGGTGTCGAGCCACAGGTGCAAGGCGTCGCCCGTCGATTGACGGCCTGCGACGGAGCCGAGGTTGCCCAACTCTTCCGCGAGCAACGTCTGATCCTTTTCGCCCACGCCGGTGAGCGTGACTTTCAGGCGTGTCTGGCCCGGCGCGATGGGGCTGGTCGGCGCACCGCTCGCGTCCGTTTCCGGAGCGGCTTGCGCTTCGGGTGCGGCGGCTGGCGCGGGCGTAGCGGCAGGCGTCACGGGTGCGGCGCTCGCCGGCGCACCGTCACCTTCGGCGGCGAGTTGCTGGAGCACTGCGCAGATGCGCTTCATTGCCTCGGCATCGGGTTCACTGGAGGCGCGGTAGGCATTCAACTGTTGATGCAACACGTCTTTGGTTTCCAGGAAGGTGTCGACCATCTCGGTGCGTAACTGCAATTCGCCGCGACGAGCGCGGTCGAGCAGGTTCTCCAGCAGGTGCGTGGTCTCGGTGAGTGCGGTAAAGCCGAATGTCGCGGCGCCGCCCTTGATCGAATGTGCGGCCCGGAAGATCGCGTTGAGCTGCTCGTTATCGGGCGCACTTACGTCGAGCGCAAGCAAGAGGTGCTCCATCTCTGCGAGCAACTCTTCCGCTTCATCGAAAAAGGTCTGGTAGAACTGGGTGATATCCACCGGTTTCCTCGTCCTAACTTGGTTGTGCCATCGACGCCGTCGACTTCATCGTCATGCGCCTTCGCCGACGAGCGAACCCACCACGTCGACCAGTGCTTCAGGGTCGACCGGCTTAATCAGCCAGCCGCTGGCGCCCGCGTCGCGGGCTGCCGTCTTGTAGGCGCCGTCGACTTCCGTCGTCAGCACCAGAATCGGGGTCTCGGCGAAGGCGTCGAGTTCGCGCAAGGCGCGAATGAGCGACAGGCCGTCCATGCCGGGCATGTGTTGATCGGTCAGCACCAGATCGAAAGCTGCGTTCGACGCCAGTGCCAGGGCTTCCGCGCCGTCGCGCGCGGTCGTCACGGCATAGCCGGCCTCACTGAGCGTTGCCGCCAGAATCTGACGCATCGACGCAGAATCGTCGACAGCGAGAATCGTGTTACGAAGGGCCTGCATGCGTCTCCTCTTGTCGGTTATCGCACCGCGGCGCCCGGCGCCGCTGGGGCGGCCGGAGGTCCGGGTGGCGCGGGGACGGCCGGCAGAGCGGGAAGCTCGCCACTCATGGCGGCACTCACCGCGTTGCTGCCTGCACCGCGTGCGTTCGCGGCGTCGATTGTGGGTTGATCCGCTTCGTGCTTGACGGACTGCTCTGCCCGGCGATTGAGCACGATGATGCTGATGCGGCGGTTGATCGGGTTGTACGCGTTGTCGCGATCGAGCGGCACAGTGGACGCCAGGCCCACCACGCGCAGCACCTTCTCGCCGTCAAGCCCGCCCGCGATCAGCTCGCGCCGCGAAGCGTTCGCGCGGTCGGCCGACAACTCCCAGTTGCTGTAGCTCTTGTCACCTTGCGCGTAGGCCGTGGCATCGGTGTGACCGGACAGGCTGATGCTGTTCGGCACGCCGTTGAGCGACTTGCCGATCTCGCGCAGGATGTCGCGCATGTACGGTTGCACCTGCGCGCTCGCGTTGGCAAACATCGGCCGGTTCTGATCGTCGACGATCTGGATGCGCAAACCTTCGGTCGTCACGTCGATGAGCAGTTGCTTACGGAACTGCCTGAGCGTGGGGTTACTTTCGATGGCTTTCTCGATGCGCGCCTTGAGATCGCGCAAACGTTGTGCATCGGCACGCTCGGCCATCTCGGCCGTGGTCGCCTGACGCGCGCGAACCTGATCGCCGCGCGACTTCTGTCCGTCGGTGCGCGTGGTATCGGTGCCGCCGCCGGGAATCACGCCGCTGTTGTCTGCGGCATTACGCCCGCCCGTGAGGGCGACCTTGAGCGGCGTGCGGAAATATTCCGCGATACCGGTGAGTTCCTTGCTGCTCACGGAACTGAGCAGCCACATCAGCAGGAAGAACGCCATCATGGCCGTCATGAAGTCGGCGTAGGCAATCTTCCACGCGCCGCCATGATGGCCTTGGCCGCCGGCTTTGCGGCGTCTGATGATAATGGGCCGCTCTTCTTTCTCACTCATGGGTGCCGCCCGTCAACGTGCCTTGACCTGTCGCACGTGCTCTTCGAGCTCGGCGAACGACGGACGTACCGTGGAGTACAACACCTTGCGGCCGAACTCGACCGAGAGGGCCGGCGCGTAACCGTTCAGGCTGGCGAGCAGCGTGACCTTGATGCACTCGTAGAGCTTGACCGACTCGTTGATACGGTGCTCGATGAGTTGCGCCAGCGGCGAAATGAAGCCGTAGGCAAGCAGAATGCCGAGGAAGGTCCCCACGAGCGCCTGGGCGATGAGCGCGCCGAGCACGGCCGGCGGCTGGTCGGCCGACGCCATGGTGTGCACCACGCCCATCACCGCCGCCACGATCCCGAAGGCCGGCATGGCGTCGCCCGTCTTTTGCAGACAGTGCGCCGGGACTTCGCCCTCGTGGCGGTACGTTTCGATTTCGTGATCCATCAGGTTCTCGATCTCGAACGCGTTCATGTTGCCGCTGACCATCAGTCGCAGATAGTCGGTGAGGAATTCCATGATGCGCGGCTCGCCGAGAATGCGCGGGTACTGCGAGAACACCGGGCTCGATGCCGGATCTTCGACGTCCCCTTCGATGGCGAGCATGCCGTCTTTACGCGCCTTGGCGAGCAGCACGTACAGGAGCGCCATCAGCTCCATGTACAGCTCTTTGGTGTATTTCGAGCCCTTGAACAGCATGGGCAGCGCTTTCATCGTCGCCTTGATCGCCTTGCTGTTGTTGCCCACGACAAACGAGCCGATGCCCGCGCCACCGATGATCAGCAGCTCGGTCGGCTGAAACAGCGCGCCCAAGTGGCCCCCGCCAATGACGAATCCGCCAAAGACCGATGCCAGAACGATGATGTAACCAATGACGACAAGCACTGCCGGATACCTCTCGCAAAAATACGTCTACGGAAAATTGTCCTTCCTGTTCAGAGGGCTTAACGGCAGACACGCAGAGAAACTGTAGGGGGATGACCTCGTAACGAAGGCTCGCTCAGGCGGCCAGCGGGGAAATATCGGGGTCCGGGTCGCGCGACGCCACGGCTGGCGCCAGATCGGCGGCATGAGCGTGTTTCGCTTTCCGGGTCTTACCAGCGCGCGACGGCGGCTGGCACAGGCCGCACACGTACTGGCCGTGCGGCTCATGAGCGTGCGTGACGAAATGGCCGCCGCAGCGCGTGCACGGGGTCATCTGCAACATCTTGCTGTCGAAGAAGCGCACGAGCGTCCACGCCCGCGTGAAGCCGAGCACGGCTTCCCAGCCGTGCAGTTCCACGTGCTCCAGGTACAGCCGGTAAGCCTTCACGATGGCTTCGATGCCCTGGCAGCCGCCGTACTGCACTAGGTGGCGGTAGATGTTGTGGAAAAGCGACGAGTGAATGTTCGGCAGCCACGTCACGAACCAGTCAGTCGAGAACGGCAGCATGCCCTTGGGCGGCGAAGCGCCCTTGAGTTCTTTGTAGAGTTTGATGAGCCGATCGCGGCTCAGGCTCGTTTCCGCTTCCAGCAACTGGAGGCGGGCGCCGAGTTCGATCAGCTCGATGGCCAGCTGAATTTCGCGGGCCTCGAGGACGACGCTTTTGGTGCGCATATACAGGCTTCCTGGCAAGTCACGCGAAGCACCGTCCCCCGGGACAGCGCAACGCGTGCGTCGCGTATGTCTTACGCTCAGCCGATCTGCTCGACGGGCTGACCCGCGAGCAGAATCGAGGCGTGCGACTGCTGCATACCCACATCTTTCGCGCCGTGCGTGAGGCTCGAAAGAATCACGTGGTCGTCGAATCGAAATCGGCACAGAAGCTGGTTCGACCCCGCAAACTTGACGAGTTGAGCCAGAGTGAGACTGCCGAGCACGTCGGCAAGCTGATCGCTGATGCCCAGGCGGAACATTGCCGCCGCGCGATCCTCTCGGATCAGACGCTGAGCCAGGACTAGGTAGGAGAGATTCAACTCACGAATCTCGTTCAGTGTTTCGCTGTTTCGCATGCGGCCCCCCGGCGCAATGGATGAATCTGGCGGTACTACTGTCTATTCCCTCGCATTGTGGACAAGGGCGAAAGATAAAGAAATCGGAGAAAAACTACAGGAGGGAGCAAGAGAACCGGAAGATTTCTGTAGGAATTTTTCCTACATGAGCGGCGTGCAGAAATCCTTCGACGCGCTCGGGGGGAACGTTCGGTGACAGAGCGTGACGGCTTCATGAAAGTGTCACGAAGCTGCGCTCTACTACTTGACTGTATTTCGGCGGGCTTTTGCCGAACTTTAGCCATCCTTGCAAAAAATTTCGAGGGGGCTTTGCAAGGTCGGCTGAATCGTACTTTGCCTATCGCGCGTGTACCGGAACAGAGCAATTACAAAGTGTTACAGATGTAGTGCGGCGCGCCGAATTTTAGATTTGAAAGGACGTTTCTGTCGTCGGTTCCCGAAAATTTGCCGGGAATCGCGAAGCGCCATCTTACAAATCCTTCCCGTCGAGATCGGTCCCGTTATCCTCGTTTTGATAAGCAATACTAAACAGACGCCCGGAAACACGCAGTGTTCCCCCGCTCGCACCTTGACGGTGCGTTGAGGAAAACTACGGCATTGGGGATGATGACGTGGGTTGCGGTCCGGGCGCAGGATGGCGCCGCGGTTATGAATGCGCGGTTGTGCCGCTTACACCGCGCCAGCAGGCGGCAGTGCGGGGCGCGAACGGCGAATCAGCAGCGTGTGGAAACACCACGACAGCGCGCCGCACACCGCCATGACCGCGGCCATCGGCACAGCGGAGCGGGCGTGCAGCATGCCAACGGCGGCGCCTGCACTTGCCGCCGCGAGAAATTGCAGCGCACCCAGCAGCGCGGATGCCGCACCGGCACGCTGTTGCTGACTATCGAGCGCCTCGGCCACGGCGTTCGGCTGCGAGAAACCCAGGCTCGTCACGTAGGCGAAGAGCGGCACCATCAGCCCGATCAGTCCGCCGAGCTTGAGCGCCGCCACCACCAGCATGCACAGCCCGAGAATCGCGACCAGGTTGTTGGTGCGACGCAACACGTCCGCCGGACGGCGTTTGCGCAGCAAGTGGGCATTGACCTGCGAACCCGCGATGATGCCGCAGGCATTCAGGCCGAAAAGCCAACCGTAATTGGCCGGATCGATGCCGTACAGATTGATGAAAACGAAGGGCGAGCCGGTGATGTAGGCGAACATGCCCGCCTGCGAGACGCCGCCGGCCAGCGCGTTGCCCATGAATACACGATCGCTCAGCAGTGTGCCGTAGTTGTGCCACGCCGTCGCGAGCCAGTGGCGCGCCTGCTTCGCCGCCTCACGCGTCTCCGGCAGCCAGTAGACGGACATCACGAAGCACATCGCGCCGAATGCCGTCAGGCCCCAGAAGATCCAGCGCCAGCCGACGAACATCAGCACCTGGCCGCCAATCAGCGGCGCGAGGATCGGCGCGGCGCCCATGATGAGCGTCATGCGCGACAGGACACGCGCCACCGTGGCCGTGTCGAACAGATCGCGCGCCATCGCCCGGGCGATGACGAAGCACGCACAACCACCCACCGCCTGAATGAAGCGGCAGACGATCAGCGTTTCGATATTGGGTGCCAGTGCACAACCGGCCGAGGCCAGCGTGTAAAGCGCCAGACCGGCGTACAGCGGACGCTTGCGTCCGAAGCGATCGGCCAGCGGGCCGTGCAGCAACTGGCCGAGGCCGAGCCCGATGAAGAACGACGCCAGGGAAAATTGCACTGCCGCGTCCGTCGTGTTCAGTTCGCGCGCAATGCTCGGCAGCGCAGGCAGATACATGTCGATCGACAGCGAGCCGATGGCCGACAGAATGCCGAGAACGAAAACGGTGCGGAATGTGTGGGCAGGCATGACGCGAAACCTAGGGTAATCCCGAATGATACGGCATTCGCCCCGGCTTCGCTTAAAAATTGGGCAGAGGATCGGCCGATGGATTCCCTGCCCCGCCCGACGGTTCTGCTATTGCGCCGTTACCTGCTTCGCTGCTTCGCTGCGCCACGGTCAAGCCGTCTTTTCTTCGTTCAGTCCCAGCGTCTCGACCATCTTTTCGCGCATGACGAACTTCTGCACCTTGCCCGTGACGGTCATCGGCATCTCATCCACAAAGCGGATGTAGCGTGGAATCTTATAGTGCGCGATCTGATCCTTGCAGAACGCCCGGATGTCGTCCTCCGTCGCCTGCTGGCCGGGCTTGAGAATGATCCACGCGCAGACTTCTTCGCCGTACTTCGCGTCCGGCACGCCGAAAACCTGCACGGCCTGCACCTTCGGGTGACGGAACAGGAACTCCTCGATTTCGCGCGGGTAGATGTTCTCGCCGCCGCGAATGAGCATGTCCTTCACGCGACCGACGATGTTGCAGTAGCCGTCCTCATCGAGCGTCGCCAGGTCGCCCGTGTGCATCCAGCCGTCGCGGATCGCTTCGCGCGTGCGCGGCTCGTCGTCCCAATAGCCCTGCATCACCGAGTACCCCTTCGTGCAGAGTTCGCCCTTTTCCCCGAGCGGCACGATCTCCCCGGCGGCGTCGACGAGCTTCACTTCAAGGTGCGGCTGCACGCGTCCAACCGTCGACACCCGCTTCTCGAGCGGATCGGTCGTCGTGGTCTGGAACGACACCGGGCTCGTCTCCGTCATGCCATAAGCGATCGTCACTTCGCTCATGTGCATTTCGTTGATCACGCGCTTCATGGTCTCGATGGGACACGGCGAGCCGGCCATGATGCCCGTGCGCAGCGTATCGAAATGGTACGTGCCGAAATCCGGGTGATCGAGTTGCGCGATGAACATCGTCGGCACCCCGTGCAGCGCAGTGCAGCTCTCCTCGGAGACGGCGGCCATCGTCGCCTTCGGGTCGAATGCCTCGCCCGGAAAGATCATCGTCGCGCCCGTCGACACGCAGGCGAGCACCGCCAGCACCATGCCGAAGCAGTGATAGAACGGCACCGGAATGCACAGGCTGTCGCGCTCGGAGAAGCGCATCGCCATGGCGATGTAGCGGCCGTTGTTGACGATGTTGTGATGCGTGAGTGTGGCGCCTTTCGGGTTGCCGGTCGTCCCGCTCGTGAACTGGATGTTGATGGGATCGAAACAATCGAGCCCGTCGGAGATCGCGCGCAGGTCATCAAGACTGGCGTTCGCCCCGAGCGTGACCACGTCGCCGAAATTCATCATGCCCGGCGTGATGTCCAGCCCCATGCGAATGACGGTACGCAGCGTCGGGAATCTTTCCGAGCGCAGCTGGCCTGGCTCGCACGTCGCCAACTCGGGCGCCAGCACGTTCAGCATTTCGAGATAGCGCGACGACTTGAACGATTCGGCCGCCACCAGCGCCGTGCAGCCGACCTTGTTGAGCGCGTATTCGAGCTCGGCCATCCGGTAAGCGGGGTTGATGTTCACCAGAATCAACCCGGCGCGGGCGGTCGCGAATTGCGTGACCAGCCACTCGACGCGGTTCGGCGACCAAATGCCTACGCGGTCGCCCTTCTTCAGCCCGAGCGAAATCAGTCCGGCCGCGAACGTGTCGACATGCGCGATGAATTCGCGCCACGTCCAGTCCACGCCCTGCTCTCGGAACACGACAGCCTGTCGTTCCGGAAACTTCGCCGCCGTCTGCGCAAGCAGCCCGAACACTGTCAGCGTCGAAAGCGGTACGGTGGTATCACCCTTCACATACGACAGTCCATTACGAGGTACAACGCCCGCACCTTCCCGGCTTTCCATGCTTTTGTCTCCTGAAGCACTGCTCAAGTGGTGAAATGCTGTCGCGTGACGCCAATGCCCGATCCGTGTTGCCGATGGGTTCGCTGCCTGTCGATGGCGGGCCCGTCTGCCGTTGCATCGAACGGTGATGGGCGTCTCTTCATAACAATAGCGCGTCACACTGGGTTGACGTTTACGTTAACGTAATTCGAGTGACGGATCGAGTGGGGATGGCCCTGATTCGGGCGTGAGATGTGTATCGACCGGCATGGATCGATGCCGATGCACGGAGGCGCGCAGACGATCTGGCGACACCGCCAGACAAAACAAAAGCCCCACGCATGGGTATGCATGGGGCTTCCGGTCAATGCGTGACGATGCACGTCTGGACAGACGCCCAACGTTACGCATTGACGGGCATGTGCGGCGCGAGCGCCGGCACGACGCCGATATTTACTTCTTCGAACGCAATTTCGAAATCGCGGCGAGTTGCGCCATAGCTTCGGCCAGTTCCGCCTGGGCCGTTGCGTACTCGATGTTCGATTCCTTGTTCGACAGCGCTTCTTCTGCACGGCGCTTGGCTTCGCTAGCCTTCGCTTCGTCCAGATCCTTGCCGCGGATGGCGGTGTCGGCGAGCACGGTGACCGTGTCCGGTTGCACTTCGAGAATGCCGCCTGCGACGAAGACGAAGTCCTCGTTGCCTGCCTCGTCCTCGATGCGCACCGCACCCGGCTTGATACGCGTGATCAGCGGCGTGTGGCCGGGCAGAATACCCAGCTCGCCGGCTTCGCCGGGCAGCGCCACAAAGCGCGCCTTACCCGAGAAGATTTCCTCTTCCGCGCTGACGACGTCTACGTGAATGGTTGCCATAATCGCTCCCGTTGAGTGTGATGAAGCGGCAGGCGCGCCGGTCCGGACGTTACCGTCCTCGCCCCGCTACCCCGCCCCGCAACAGTCACCTGCCGGGTGCCGGTGGCGTCTCTCGCGAGACCCCGCCGTCGCCCGACACTCAACCGTTTACTGCATCTTCTTGGCTTTTTCGAACGCTTCGTCGATCGTGCCAACCATGTAGAACGCCTGCTCCGGCAGGTGGTCGCACTCACCGTCGACGATCATCTTGAAGCCGCGGATCGTTTCCTTGAGCGGAACGTACTTGCCCGGCGAGCCCGTGAACACTTCTGCCACGTGGAACGGCTGCGACAGGAAGCGCTGGATCTTACGAGCGCGGGCCACAGCCAGCTTGTCGTCCGGCGACAGTTCGTCCATACCCAGAATCGCGATAATGTCGCGCAGTTCCTTGTAACGCTGCAGCGTCGATTGCACGCGACGGGTCACCGTGTAGTGCTCTTCGCCAATCACGTTCGGGTCGATCTGACGCGAGGTCGAGTCGAGCGGATCGACTGCCGGGTAGATACCCAGCGAGGCGATGTCACGCGACAGAACGACGGTGGCGTCCAAGTGACCGAAGGTGGTTGCCGGCGACGGGTCGGTCAAGTCATCGGCAGGCACGTACACGGCTTGCACCGACGTGATCGAGCCGGTCTTGGTCGACGTAATACGCTCTTGCAGCTTACCCATTTCTTCAGCCAGCGTCGGCTGATAGCCCACGGCCGACGGCATACGGCCGAGCAGTGCCGACACTTCGGTACCGGCCAGCGTGAAACGGTAGATGTTGTCGACGAAGAACAGCACGTCGCGACCTTCGTCACGGAAATGCTCGGCCATCGTCAGACCGGTCAGCGCAACGCGCAGACGGTTGCCCGGCGGCTCGTTCATCTGGCCGTACACCAGCGCGACCTTGTCCAGAACGTTCGAGTCCTTCATTTCATGGTAGAAGTCGTTCCCTTCACGGGTACGCTCGCCCACGCCGGCAAACACCGAATAACCGCCGTGTTCCTTGGCGATGTTATTGATGAGTTCCATCATGTTCACGGTCTTGCCCACACCGGCGCCACCGAACAGACCCACCTTGCCGCCCTTGGCGAACGGGCAGATCAGATCGATAACCTTGATGCCGGTTTCGAGCAGTTCCGTCGACGGCGACAGCTCGTCGAATGCCGGAGCCTTCTGGTGAATCGAACGGGTGTGTTCCTTGGCGATCGGACCGGCTTCGTCGATCGGACGGCCCAGCACGTCCATGATGCGGCCCAGCGTGGGCTTACCGACCGGCACCGTGATCGGCAAACCCGAGTTTTGCACCGTCATACCGCGGCGCAGGCCTTCGGAGGAACCCAGACAGATGGTGCGAACCACGCCGTCACCCAGCTGCTGCTGGACTTCGAGCGTCAGTTCCGAACCTTCCATGGTGAGCGCGTCGTAGATCTTCGGCATGCTTTCGCGCGGGAATTCCACGTCGATAACGGCGCCGATGCACTGTACGATTTTGCCTTCAATCAAAGCAGTACTCATCGCTTTTCCTTTAGATACTCAAATTCATTTCGCCTTGCGGCGCATCGGCCCGTGCCACCGCTTACACTGCGGCGGCGCCACCCACGATTTCGGACAGTTCCTTCGTAATCGCTGCTTGACGGCCCTTGTTGTAGACCATCTGCAATTCACCGATCACGGTCTTCGCGTTGTCCGAAGCGGCCTTCATGGCCACCATGCGGGCGGACTGTTCCGACGCCATGTTCTCTGCGACTGCCTGATATACGACAGCTTCGACGTAACGCACCAGCAGGGCATCGACAACCGTCTTGGCATCCGGTTCGTAGATGTAGTCCCACGAATGCTGTGCCGGCACTGCGCTCGCCTCTTCCGAATCGCCCTCGAGCTTTTCGGGCAGCGGCAGCAGTTGTTCGACCACGGCTTCCTGCTTCATCGTGTTGACGAAGCGGTTGTAAGCCAGATAAACGGCGTCGAGCTTGCCTTCGGCATACGCGTCGAGCTGCAACTTCACAGCGCCGATCAGCTTGTCCAGATGCGGGGTGTCGCCCAGTTGCACAACGTGCGATACCACTTTCGCGCCGATACGGTTCAGGAAGCCGAAGCCCTTGCCGCCGATGGCGGTGGCCTCGATCTTCAGGCCTTGCGCTTCGATTTCCTTCATCTTGGCCACCACGGCACGCAGCACGTTGGTGTTCAAGCCGCCGCACAGGCCCTTGTCCGTCGTCACCACGATGATGCCGGCAGCTTTCGCGTCGGCATGCTTCACCATGAACGGGTGGTGGTATTCCGGATTCGCCTGGCCCATATGCGCAGCGATCTGGCGCACCTTATCAGCGTACGGCCGGGCATGACGCATGCGTTCCTGCGCCTTGCGCATCTTCGACGCGGCCACCATTTCCATGGCCTTGGTGATCTTGCGCGTGTTTTGCACGCTCTTGATCTTGCCGCGAATTTCCTTCATTCCAGCCATTGCTTACTCCTTGTCTCGGCGCGACGTTCGTTACTGCCGGAACATCGCGCCTTCCCGGGTCCGTTGAATAGTTACCGATTCAACCGGATTAGTAAGCGCCGGTCTTCTTGAAGTCCTTGATCGCAGCGTGCAGAGCGGCTTCGTCGTCCTTCGAGAGATCTTTGGTCTCTTCGATGCGGCCGATGAGTGCGCCGTGGCTGGTCTTCAGAACTTCGCGCAGACCCTTTTCGAACGGCAGAACCTGGGCGATTTCGAGGTCATCCAGATAGCCGTTGTTGGCGGCGAACAGCGACACGGCCAGTTCCCACACTTGCAGCGGCGCGTATTGCGGCTGCTTGAGCAGTTCCGTCACGCGGCGACCGCGCTCGAGCTGCTTGCGGGTAGCTTCGTCCAGGTCCGAGGCGAACTGCGCGAACGCAGCCAGCTCTCGGTACTGTGCGAGGTCGGTACGGATACCGCCCGACAGCTTCTTGATGACCTTCGTCTGCGCAGCACCACCCACACGCGACACCGAGATACCGGCGTTGATTGCCGGACGGATGCCTGCGTTGAACAGGTCGGTTTCCAGGAAGATCTGGCCGTCGGTAATCGAGATCACGTTCGTCGGAACGAATGCGGTCACGTCACCGGCTTGCGTTTCAATGATCGGCAGTGCCGTCAGCGAACCGCTTTGACCCTTGACTGCGCCGTTGGTGAACTTCTCGACGTACTCTTCCGAGACACGAGCGGCACGCTCGAGCAGACGCGAGTGGAGATAGAACACGTCACCCGGGTAAGCTTCACGGCCCGGCGGGCGGCGCAGCAGCAGCGAGATCTGACGATAGGCCCAGGCTTGCTTGGTCAAGTCGTCATAAATGATCAGCGCGTCTTCGCCGCGATCGCGGAAGTATTCGCCCATCGTGCAACCGGAGTACGGTGCGATGAACTGCATGGCGGCCGAGTCGGAGGCGGTGGCGGTCACGATGATCGTGTACTCCATCGCGCCCTGCTCTTCGAGCTTGCGCACCACGTTCATGATCGACGAAGCCTTCTGGCCGATCGCGACGTAGACGCAGGTCACGCCCTTGCCCTTCTGCGAGATGATCGTGTCGATGGCCACAGCGGTCTTACCCGTCTGACGGTCACCAATGATCAGCTCACGCTGGCCGCGGCCGATCGGCACCATGGCGTCGATAGCCTTCGTACCGGTTTGCAGCGGCTGCGACACCGACTTACGCCAGATCACGCCCGGCGCGATCTTTTCGATGGCGTCGGTTTCCTTGGCGTTGATCGGGCCCTTGCCGTCGATCGGCACGCCCAGTGCGTCGACGACGCGGCCCTTCAGTTCCGGACCGACCGGCACTTCCAGAATGCGGCCCGTGCACTTGACGGTGTCGCCTTCCGAGATGTGCTCGTACTCGCCCAGAATCACGGCGCCGACGGAGTCGCGTTCGAGGTTCAGTGCCAGACCGAACGTGTTGCCCGGGAATTCCAGCATTTCGCCCTGCATCACGTCCGACAGGCCGTGGATGCGGCAGATGCCGTCAGTCACCGAGATCACGGTGCCTTCATTACGGACTTCGGCGCCGCTATCGAGACCTTGAATCCGGCTCTTGATCAGTTCGCTGATTTCAGAGGGATTGAGTTGCATATGTGCTCCTGATATTCAATTCTTGCCGTCGCAGGCGTATCGCGCCGGCCTCAAGCCGTCAGCGACGTCCGCATAGCCGCAAGGCGGGCGCGCACCGAAGTGTCGAGCACCTCGTCGCCAACCACCACACGCACGCCACCGATGAGCGACGGGTCTACCGTCACGCTCGGGTTGAGCTTGCAGCCGAACTTGTGCTCGAGGCCCTTGACCAGCGAGGTCAATTGCTCGCCTTCGAGCGGGAAGGCGCTTTCGATCGTGGCGTCTGCCGAACCGGCAGCAGCGTTCTTCAACGCTTCGAACTGTTCGGCGATTTCCGGCATGGCAGCCAGACGACCGTTTTCGACCACTGCGGCGACGAAGTTGCGCACTTCGGCGTCGGTCGATTTCACGGCGGAGGTCAGCACGTCGACAACTTGCGACGGGGAGACTTTCGGATCGTCGGCCAGGTTGGCCACTTCGGACAGCGCTGCCACTTGCGCCAGTTCGCGCACGAGCTGCGACCAGCGATTCAGATCGCCGGACTTAGCCACGCGGAACAACGCTTCGGCATACGGACGAGCGATGGTTGCGAGTTCGGCCATGATCAGAGCTCTGCCTTGAGTTGGTTCAGCAGGTCGGCGTGGGCCTTGGCGTCGACTTCACGCTTCAGAATCTGCTCGGCGCCCTTGACAGCCAGACCGGCAACTTCTTCGCGCAGCGTCTCACGGACCTTGACAGCCTGGTTCTCGGCTTCTGCCTTGGCGTTGGCGATGATACGAGCCGCTTCGGCTTGCGCCTGCGTCTTGATCTCGTCGGCCACAGCCAATGCACGCTTCTCGGCGTCGGCAATACGCTTCGCGCCTTCGTCGCGGGCTTCCGCGAGGGCTTGCGTGGAGCGCTTGTTGGCGGCTTCGAGTTCAGCCTTGCCCTTATCGGCGGCAGCCAGACCGTCAGCGATTTTCTTCGCGCGTTCGTCGATAGCCTTGATCAGCGGCGGCCACACGAACTTCATCGTGAACCATGCCAGGATCAGAAACACGACGGTTTGCGCGAACAGAGTTGCGTTTATGTTCACGGTGTTTCCTTTCGGTGATGCGAGTCGATTGGCAAAACAGCGCGCCCCATTGTGCCTGCTGGCTTGGGCGCGCCGTTCATGTCCAGTTGGTCGCGCGGTTCATTGCGCGACCGGCCGAAAGAAACTTAAGCGAGGCGCGACAGCAGCGGGTTCGCGAATGCGAACAGCATGGCAACGCCCACACCGATCAGGAATGCAGCGTCGATCAGGCCGGCCAGCAGGAACATCTTGGTTTGCAGCGGGTTCATCAGCTCGGGCTGACGGGCGCACGCTTCGATGTACTTACCGCCCATCAGCGCGATACCCAGACAGGCGCCGATTGCACCCAGACCGATGATGATGCCAATAGCGATGGCGGTCAGACCCTGGATGTTGGCGATGAAAGCTTGCATGATTACTCCTTTTGGTTAGAGACTTGAAACTTTAAATTTGAAAAACCGAAAACCGGGAAACACTTACCGCAACAACCGATCAGTGATGGTCGTGCGCCTGGCCGATATACACCAACGTCAGCATCATCATGATGAACGCCTGGAGCAACACGATCAGGATGTGGAAAATCGCCCATGCGGTGCCGGCAATGACGTGGCCGACAAAACCCAGCACCGACGCATCTGCGCCAAAGCTCCAGAGACCACCCAGCAGAGCGATCAGCAGGAACACAAGTTCGCCGGCGTACATATTGCCGAACAGTCGCATACCGAGCGACACGGTCTTGGCACAGAATTCGATCAGGTTGAGCAGCAGGTTCGGGATCCACAGGAGGAAGTGGTTACCGAACGGTGCGGTGAACAGCTCGTGCATGAAGCCGCCTGCGCCCTTGATCTTGAAGCTGTAGAACAGCATCAGAATGAGCACGCCGACGGAGATACCGAGCGTGCCGTTAAGATCGGCCGTCGGAACAATACGGTGATGCGTGATGATGGAACCCAGACCGACCCACTCGATCACCTTCGACGGCAGATCGACCGGCAGCAAGTCCAGCGAGTTCATGAGCGTGACCCAGACGAACACGGTCAGCGCGAGCGGCGCAATGAAGGTACGATTGCCGTGCACGATGCTCTTCGACTGGTCTTCCACCATTTCGACGAGCATTTCGACCGCAGACTGAAAACGGCCCGGCACGCCCGAAGTTGCCTTGCGCGCTGCCATCCACAGCACGAAGCAACCCAGAACGCCCATCGCGATCGACCAGAACATGGTGTCCCAGTTGATGATCGAGAAATCGACGATGCTAGTCTGAGTCGAGCTCGCGAGGTTTTGCAGGTGGTGCGAAATGTACTCCGACGGGTTCGGAGCGTGGCCGGCTTCTACTGACATAGCGATCAAACACCCAATTATGAAAATCCGCACACGGTAGCGTGTCGACGCGTGAGCGGTTTTCCACCGCTACTTCAGTGCCATCGCAAGCCAATAGACCTTGAGCGTGAGCACGAAGGTGACGAGCAACGCTACCCAGTGAACTCCGGGGTATCCGAACGCTACAGCCACCAATAACGCAATCGTCGTTGCTACCTTGATCGCCTCCCCCGTCACCAATGCGCCGACGGAGAGACGATCACCTGAAATTCTTAGCCGCAGCGCAAACAGCGCGCCCGGTATCCAACCTATCATTCCACCCAACCATGCAGACACCGCCGCGTCTCGTGGCGATGCCGAGAGTAACCACCAGGCCAGTGTCGCAATGAGCGACAACAGCACCTGGGCTCCCACCACCCGGAATGGAGTCACACGGGATGCGCGCCCCACATCGGGACCGAACAGGCGCTCGGCCTGCGCACGCGTGAGCGGAACGATTGTTTCTTGCTCCTGCTCGTCGTCCCAATTCGCGGATGTTGCACGTGCCGGCGCTTGCGGTTCCGGTTCCAAGTTCGACCGTTTTTCGTCGGTCATCTCGTAGCCTCCCCGCCCGACTCGTGCAAAACGAATGGGCTCTTCAAGCAGTTAAACCCGCGAGATTTTACGGGAGATTACGAACCCCAGTCAATCTAAACGGGCAACAAATTCGCCGAAACTGCACAGTGCATGCTTCGATTTGGCGCCAACTCTCACGTAGCGCGATTTTCCGCATGGTGCGGCGCGGCATGACGCACAAACGCCGCACGATCACGGCACCCGGGGTACGTTGCACGCGCGATCAGACCCATTTCAGGGCGACAAACCCGATCAGCAGTGCTACCAGATAAAACGGTATCGAAAGGCAGTGAAAGTGCCACCAGATCTTCTGCGATTTCGCCATGCGCAGTGCAATCAGGTTTGCCAACGAGCCGATCGCGAGACCGAATCCGCCGACGGCCACCCCATGGGCGAGCGCCGGCCAGTTCTGCGTGTACTCCGCGAGAAGGATGGCAGCCGGAACGTTACTGATGAATTGTGACAATACCGCCGCCCCGGCATAGGCCATTTCCCCACTGGAGAAGTCCACGTGCCCCAGCGCTGCACGCACATCGGGCAAACCGGCTACGCCGCGCAGCACCACGAACATCAGCACGAAAATCGCGAGCAGCAGCCAGTCGATGCCGAGCACCGCATTGCGTCGCGCCACCAGCAGCACGGCCGCTACCCCCGCGCAGGCCCAGGCGGCGAAGCCATGGTCCGCCATCGCCACGAAGGCGACGAACAGCACCAGCGCAATCCAGAGCAGCGGCCAGCGCACGTGATGTGTGGGGCCACGTTGCTGAAAATGCAGCGCCCGCGAATCGAATGCGAACGCACATACGAGGAGCAGCACGGCCATGAGCGCCAGCGTGAGCGGCGTCATCATGACGATATACGCACCGAAGCCCATGCCGCTACGTTGCCAGAGGAAGAGGTTTTGAGGGTTGCCGAGCGGCGTAAGGCTGGAGCCCGCGTTTACCGCGAGCGCGAGGAAGATGATCAGCCGCTCGATGCGCACCGGCGCGATACGCGCGAGCGACTGCGCGAGGGGCACCACGGCAAAGAGTGCGACGTCGTTCGTGAGCAATGTCGAGAGCGCCGCGGCAAACGTCACCATCAGCAACGCGAGACGACGTTCCGTGCGAAACGCTCGCAGCAACCGTTGCGCGAGCCAATCGAGAAAACCACTTTGATCGATGGCACGCGTGAGCATCAGCAATCCCGCCAGCGTCAGGATCGTGTGCTGATCGATGCGCGCGAGCAACTCGCCGGCACTCGCAGGTTTCGCGATTTGCAGAGCCACGAAGCCCACCAACAGAATCAGCAGCACGCGGTCGCTGCGCACACGCGCATACGTCGCGTGCAAAGCACGAATCCCGCGCGTCGCGACGGTGTCGTGCGACGGCGTCCTGGTCTTTCCTACCGAGTCACCGGCGGGATCGCTCACGGCGAGACAGTCTGGATACTGAAATTACTCGGCGCGAATGCGCGCGAGAATGCCATCGAGCGCGTCGAGACTGCCGAACTCGATCGTCAATTGTCCGGCGCCTTTGCGGCCAACCTTGATCTTGACGTTCGACGCAAGCAAGTCGGACAGCTCTTCTTCGAGACGCGTGACGTCGCGCCCGCCCTCTTCCGCCGAGCGACGGCGAATGCCATCGCCTTGCGGCTTGAGCGAAGCGTTGACGATGCGCTCGGTATCGCGCACCGACAGGCGCTTGTTCACGACCTGATTCGCGAGCGTGATCTGCGTGGCGGCGTCCACCGCGAGCAACGCACGCGCGTGGCCCATATCGAGATCACCCGCGAGCAACATCGTCTGCACAGGATGCGCGAGATTGAGCAAACGCAGCAGATTCGACACTGCACTGCGCGAACGTCCGAGCGATTCGGCCGCCTGCTCGTGCGTGTAATTGAATTCGCCGAGCAGACGTTGAATGCCCTGCGCTTCTTCGAGCGGATTCAGATCTTCGCGCTGAATGTTCTCGATGAGCGCCATCGCGGCGGCGGCTTCATCCGGCACATCGCGCACGAGCACCGGCACTTGCGCGAGCCCGGCAATGCGAGCGGCGCGAAAACGCCGTTCGCCGGCAATAATTTCGTACTTCTCATCATCGACACGACGCACCAGAATCGGCTGCATGAGGCCTTGCGCACGAATGCTCGCGGCTAGTTCCTGCAATGCGCCCTCATCCATGCGCGTGCGCGGCTGATACTTGCCGGCCTGAAGACGGTCGAGCGACATGACCGACGGCGCGCCATCGGCGCTCGCTTCGGTCGCGCCGTTATGGTTATCGGCGTGTGCGCCCAGCAGCGCTTCGAGGCCGCGGCCCAGGCCCTTTTTTTTCAGTGCGTTGGTCTTGGTCGCCATGACAATGCGTTCCTGCGCGAATGCGCCTTACATAGTTTGAATGCGCGCGATCATTTCCGCGCCGAATTGCAGATACGCCTTCGCGCCGCGCGAAGCGGGATCGAAGACGACGCCCGGCATGCCGTAACTCGGCGCTTCGGCGAGTCGCACATTGCGCGGAATGATCGCGTTGAAAACCTTGTCGCCGAAGTGCTCCTTGAGCTGCTCCGAGACTTGTTGCTGCAGCGTGATACGCGGATCGAACATCACGCGCAGCAGGCCGATGACCTTCAGGTCGCGGTTCAGATTCGCGTGCACCTGCTTGATCGTGTTGACGAGATCCGACAGCCCTTCGAGGGCGAAATATTCGCACTGCATCGGGATGATCACGCCGTGTGCGGCACACAGCCCATTGAGGGTGAGCAGCGAGAGCGTCGGCGGGCAGTCGATGAGCACGAAGTCGTATGTCTCGTCGACCTTGGCGAGCGCCTGCTTCAGACGCGTATCGCGATTCTCCAGCGAGACCAGCTCCACGTCCGCCCCGGCCAGCTCACGGTTGGCCGGCAGCACGTCGTAGCTGCCCGACTCCGAGCGTTGAGCACTCGTGCTCACGTCGATGCCGTCGACCAGCACTTCGTACACGCTCGTCTCGAGCGCAGCCTTGTCGATACCGCTACCCATCGTCGCATTGCCCTGCGGATCGAGATCGACCAACAAGACACGCTGCCCGTGCGACGCCAGTCCGGCAGCGAGGTTCACCGTGGTGGTCGTCTTGCCGACGCCGCCCTTCTGATTGGCCACGCAGAAAATTTTCGCCATGCCGTTGTAGTCCTCCGAATGCTGCCGTGTTGATGCGATTGATGCAGATGATGCCGGAATGCCACCAGCGGAAGCGAATACGCCGTGCTGCTTACCCCCGATGCATCGTACCAAGTCGATTATCTGAGCAAAGCTCAGTTATTGCCTGTTTCAGCTTTTTTAGCGGCTGCCAGTCATATGGCCGCGCCGGATACGCCGGCGCGTGGTGCTCAGGGCGCGCTCGCCTTTTGGGGCGTCAACACCAGTTTGTCGGTGTCGTAGCCTTGCTTGCGCAGCTGGGCACGCATTTGATTCAGCGTGTCGTCGTCTATCGTCGGCGTGCGCGAGAGGATCCAGAGGTACTCGCGGCCAGGCTCTCCGACAGCGGCATATTGATAGTCACCGTCGAGCACGATAACCCAGTAGTTCGCCCAAAGCCAGGGAATCCAGCGCAACCAATCCGGCGCGAACGTCACCTTGAAGCGGGCCGTTCCGGTGCCCTGCCCATCGGTGCGTGCCAGGCCGGCGTCACTCACCCACGAGCCATCGTCCTTACGGCACTTGTTCGTCACTTCGATCTTGCCATCCGCTCGGGCGACGTATTGAGCCGTCACGTCCGACACACATTTTCGCTCGAAGAAATTCGGGTAGCGTGCTATTTCGTACCAGGTGCCGACATAGCGCGCCTTATCGATCTTCGGCACGGGACGCACGCGCGTCGTCAGCGATTCCTGCGCGGATTGCGCCCAGGCCATGGCGGCGACCATCGACAATCCGACCATGAGGGCACCGGCCCAACGGGTCATCCGGGTCATGCGGTCACCTTCACGCGGAGCAAATGACGCTCGGCGTCGAGAAATGGCACATTCAGCGCGAGACGCTCGACCAGCTCATATCCGTCAGGCAGCGCCAGCTCGTTCTCGGCCGCAACGCCCTTCATGGCCCAGAAGCTCCCGCCGGGGGCGAGCAAGTCACGGGCGAGCGTGACGAAATCGGACAATTCAGCGAAAGCACGTGAAACGATCGCATCGAACGGCGCAGGCACTTCCTTGCCGACGACAAGCGACTCCACCCGCCCGGTCACCACCGTCAGATTGGTCAGTTTGAACGTTGCGCGTGCCTGCGTCAGGAAAGCGGTCTTCTTGTGAACGATGTCGTTGACCGTCACCTGCCAGTCGGGACGCACGATCGCGAGCACCACACCGGGCAACCCGCCGCCTGAGCCAACGTCAAGAACACGTGAAATCGGCTCACGATCCAGACGCGGCAGAATCGACAGCGAATCAAGCAGATGCTTGACGACCATCTGCCGCGGATCGCGGATCGAGGTCATCTGCAACGAGGCGTTCCATTTTGCCAATAGCGCCTGAAACTCGAGCAGGCGTGCCTGTTGAGCGGCATCGATCGACAGACCGAGCTGCTCGATACCGTTGGCCAACAGCGTAGCCAGTTCGTTGCCGCCCTGGGCGGCATTGCGCGAAGCCGTCATGAGATCTCCGCGTCAGGCTGCGTGCTGGCCGCCATCGTCGCCATCGTCGCCATCGGTGGCGGCATTGGCGTCGGCAGTGGTGGCCTCCGACGCGCGGCGGCGTCCGAGTCCTTTCTTGAGGTGAATCATCAGCAACGAGATCGCGGCAGGCGTCACGCCGGAAATACGCGAGGCTTGCCCCAGCGTTTCAGGACGTTGCGCATTCAACTTTTGACGCACTTCGATCGACAGCCCCCGGACATCGTTGTAATCGATGTTGGCGGGCAGCACCGTGTTCTCGTTGGCTTCCTTGCGTACGATCTCGTCGGCCTGACGGTCGATATAGCCCTGATACTTGACCGCGATTTCGATCTGCTCGCGAATCTGGTTCGCTTGCAGCGGATCGTCGGACAGCGGCGCTTCCGGTGCGAGACGGCCGCCCTGCACTGCCATCAATGCGTCGTACCCAACTTCGGGGCGGCGCAACAGATCGGACAGCGAGTATTCGTGATCGATGGCCTTGCCGAGCAACGGCACCGCGTCTTCCGCCGGGAAGGTCTTCGGATTCACCCACGTCGATTTGAGACGTTCTGTTTCACGTGAAACAGCGTCGCGTTTGCGGCAGAACGCTTCCCAACGAATATCGTCGACGACACCGAGCTCGCGCCCGATCTCAGTCAAACGCATATCGGCATTGTCCTCGCGCAGCGACAGGCGATACTCGGCGCGGCTGGTGAACATGCGGTACGGCTCGGAGACGCCGCGGGTAATCAGATCGTCGACGAGCACGCCGAGATACGCCTGATCGCGACGCGGGCACCATGCTTCCCGCCCTTGCACTTGGAGCGCGGCGTTGATACCGGCGAGCAGGCCTTGAGCAGCAGCTTCCTCGTAGCCGGTCGTCCCGTTGATCTGTCCGGCGAAGAACAAACCGGAGATGACGCGGGTTTCGAGCGAGCTACGCAGGCCACGCGGATCGAAGTAGTCGTACTCGATGGCGTAACCGGGACGCAAAATATACGCGTTCTCCATGCCCTTCATGGAGCGGACAAGCTCCAGCTGCACATCGAAAGGCAGGCTGGTCGAGATACCGTTGGGGTAGAACTCGTTGGTCGTCAGACCTTCGGGTTCGAGGTAGATCTGGTGCGACGTCCGGTCGGCGAAGCGATGGATCTTGTCCTCGATGGAGGGGCAGTAGCGCGGCCCCACACCTTCGATGACGCCCGTATACATGGGCGACCGGTCGAGACCGCCGCGAATGATATCGTGGGTTCGCTCATTGGTATGGGTGACCCAGCACGGCACTTGGCGAGGATGCTGTTCCGGGCGTCCAAGGAACGAAAAGACCGGCACGGGATCGAGATCCCCGGGCTGTTCTTCAAGGACGGAAAAGTCGATGGAACGCCCGTCGATACGCGGTGGCGTACCTGTTTTCAACCGACCTTGCGGCAACTTCAACTCTTTGAGTCGCGCGGACAGGCTGATGGCAGCCGGATCTCCGGCACGACCGCCGACATAGTTGTTCAGCCCAACGTGGATCTTTCCATCGAGGAAGGTTCCGGCGGTGAGCACGACGGCACGGGCACGGAAGCGCAGTCCGACCTGGGTAATCGCCCCAACGACGCGGTCGCCTTCGACGATAAGATCCTCAACCGCCTGTTGGAACAACCATAAATTGGGTTGATTCTCGAGGCGATGACGGATGGCCTGTTTGTAAAGCAGACGATCGGCTTGCGCACGTGTGGCGCGCACCGCGGGCCCTTTGGACGAATTCAGAATACGAAACTGAATTCCGCCTTCGTCGGTAGCCGCTGCCATGGCCCCGCCGAGCGCATCGACCTCTTTCACGAGGTGGCCTTTGCCGATCCCACCAATGGAGGGATTGCAGCTCATCTGGCCGAGCGTCTCGATATTATGGGTGAGCAGAAGTGTTTTACAGCCCATGCGGGCCGAGGCGAGCGCAGCCTCAGTGCCGGCATGGCCGCCACCCACCACGATCACGTCGAACTCGGTCGGATAAAGCATCGCAATATTGCCGCTAGCGGCAAACTCTCTGGATTCGGTAATTGCGGAATTATAGCGGTATTGCGATGCATCATTTGTAACCGCTCGAGTGTTTCACGTGGAACGTGCGTGGAAAACGACGGTTTGGCGGGTGTTTCACGTGAAACGTTGCCCGATGTGATGCCTCCTCAGACACGGCAACGGTGCGCGCCTTCCGTAGCACGCCACTTCCTCGAACCACGTCCCTGTCCTCTCCCGCTTCCGGGCTGCGGAGATCACCGGCACCCCGACTGCGCTCCACTTGAAAGTCGCTCCGTCAGGGCACCGGTAATCTCCGCCATCC
>NZ_JBIUZU010000011.1:0-123910 GCF_044745225.1 Pandoraea sp. NPDC087047 | reverse complement strand
GTCCCGGTCCTCTCCCGCTTCCGGGCTGCGGAGATCACCGGCACCCCGACTGCGCTCCACTTGAAAGTCGCTCCGTCAGGGCACCGGTAATCTCCGCCAATCTGATGCTCAAGGCAAACCGGCGATCAATTCGCTGTCACGTTTCACGTGAAACGGAGGAATTGGTCTGCTCCATAGCCAACCCGCCACACCATCGCTGAAAGTTCCGAGTATGGTGATGAACGGCGTCGTTGCACCTAATATGCGCGGGTTGTCTTGAGGCACTTCGTGCTCACAAACAAACGTCGTGAGTAGGAAAAGACGAGGTCGAGTCACAACGTCGACGACATCGCACTTGGGCGCAAAGCCTTGGGCATTTGAGTGGTGGGGATTGGGGGTGTCCGGACGGAGCGACTTTAAGTGGGAGCGCAGTCGGGGCACCCTCGATCCCCACTGCCCAGACGTACGAGAGAAACGAAGCGGTATTCGCGGGATATGGTGCAAATAGCGCCGAAGCGCTCCGCAAAGTTTTCAGCAGAGCATCCGAATGTGTATGAAAACACAGTGCCTCACGAGCCAAATGCCTCGGTAGTCCGACAGCGGGAAAACTACGTCACCAACAAGCACACGGGGACGCAAGCCCTGGGCATTTGAGTGGTGGGGATCGGGGGTGTCCTGACGGAGCGACTTTAAGTGGGAGCGCAGTCGGGGCACCCTCGATCCCCACTGCCCGGACGCACGAGAGAAACGAAGCGGTATTCGCGGGACGTGGTGCAAATAACGCTTAAGCGCTCCACAGAGCTTCAGCCGAGCATCCGAACGTGTATGAAAACACAGTGCCTTGCAAGCCAAGTGCCCCGTAGTCCGACGCGGCGGCAACAGCACGCAACCGGCGAACATCCTGCGGCACAAGCCCTGGGCATTTGAGTGGTGGGGATCGGGGGTGCCCTGACGGAGCGACTTTAAGTGGGAGCGTAGTCAGGGCACTCCCGATCCCCACTGCCCGGATGTCAGAGAGAACAACCCAGCATTTCCAAGAACCATCCCCTGCTGCCCCGACTGCAGTTCCACGTGAAACCACCACCTCCGGATGCCCACCCAAGCAACGAAAACCTCGCTCGGCAACATCTCAGAAACACCACCGTTCCACGTGAAACCCACAAACCAAAACCATCTGCAAAAAGTCGAAAGCCCCCCCCCCCGATATCAAACCACTACGAACTTCACGCCAGGTTGTCCACATCCGCGCACGACATCTGCAAACGACGATAACGAATTTGCTTTTCTGTGGATAACCTAGTGCACCAAATCCGCGAGAATTTCTGAAAAATCGCGAAACCCCTTATTGCGGCGGTGCGCCATAGATTTGAACCACTTACACATATCCACAAGCAACTGTGAATAAGTGATCTGCGGCAATTCACAAATAACGCTCGCCACTCGCCCAAAGTAATAGGGCCAGATATCCGATCACGAACGACCGTTCGAAACATCCCAAACCCTCAGAACCATCGTCAGAAACGCAAAAGCCCGCCAAATCGGCGGGCCTTCTCAAAACAACTTTCAAGCAAGCGATAACGCTCAGGCAGCCTTTTTTGCCAACCCCAGATAGGTCTCGATAACCTTGGGATTGCTCGCCAACTCCTGCGCCGGACCTTCCAGCGCCAGCTCGCCCGTCTCGATCACATAACCGTAGTCGGCCACCTGCAACGCCGCGCGTGCGTTCTGCTCGATTAGCAGCGTTGCCACGCCTGTCTTACGCAAGTCATTGATGATATGGAAGATTTCCTTCACGATCAGCGGCGCCAACCCAAGGCTCGGCTCGTCGAGCATCAGCAATTGCGGCTTGGCCATCAACGCACGGCCCACCGCCAGCATCTGACGCTCCCCGCCCGACAACGTCCCCGCCTGCTGCACGCGACGCTCTTTGAGGCGCGGGAAAAGCGCGTAGACCACTTCCATCTGATCCAGGAAGTTCTTCTCCCCTGCCCGCTTGCGTCGGTAAGCACCGAGCAAAAGGTTGTCCTCCACGGTCATCGTCGAGAACAGCTCGCGTTTTTCCGGCACCAGACACATGCCACGCGACACGCGCGCTTCGATGGTCAGCGCCGACATCTCCTGACCAAGGTAGACCACGCTCCCCTTGCTCGAACCGTTGTGCGGCAGCGCTCCCATGATGGCGTTGAGCATCGACGACTTCCCCGCACCGTTCGGACCGATCACGGTGACAATCTGCCCCGCGCCGACTCGAAGATGCGCGCCATGCAACGCCTCGACTTTGCCGTATGCAACAGCGAGGTCCTTGACCTCAAGAATCGCGTCTGCCATCACTCCACTCCTCCAAGGTACGCCTCGAGCACCGCCGGGTTCTTCTGCACGTCTTCCGGCAGCCCCTCGGCGATCTTGGTGCCGAACTCCATCACCACTAGGTGATCGGTCAGATTCATCACGAAGTCCATGTCGTGCTCGACCAACAACACGCTCATGCCCTCGTCCTTGAGCTTCCTGAGCAGATCGCCCAGCGCCTGCTTTTCTTTGTAACGCAGGCCCGCAGCCGGCTCGTCGAGCAGCAGCAACGTCGGATCGCACGCCAGCGCACGCGCAATTTCCAGAATACGCTGCTGACCCAGCGCCAGACTGCCCGCCTCGTCGTACATGTGCGCCCCGAGGCCCACACGTTCGATCTGCTGCCTGGCTTCGTTCAACAGCATGGCTTCTTCGTGACGGTCCAGACGCAGCACGCTCGACCACACACCGCCTTGCGCACGACGGCGCAGCCCGTTCTTATCACGGAGATACGCACCGATCGCCACGTTCTCCAGCACGCTCATATGCGGCATCAGACGCACGTGCTGGAAGGTCCGGCCAATGCCGCGCTTCACGATCTCGCGCGACGGCAGACGGTCGATCCGCTCGCCCAGGAACGAAATCTCGCCCCGCGTGGCCTGCAACACACCGGTCACCAGGTTGAACGTAGTGGACTTGCCGGCGCCGTTCGGGCCGATCAGACCGACGATCTCGCCCGCCTTCACTTCGAACGACACGTCGTTCACCGCCACCAGGCCGCCGAACTCCTTACGCGCCTTTTCCAGCTTGAGCACAACCTCGCCAACCGCCGGCTTGGCGCGATGACCCAACGGCTCAGCCTGCGCAGGCGCCTTCGCGACACGACGCGCCGGGAAGATCTTGCCGAAGAACGGCCACACGCCGTCGCGCGCATATTGCAGCAGCAGCACGAGCAGAATGCCGAAGACGATTGTCTCGAAGTTGCCGTTCGCGCCCAGCAACACCGGCAGAATGTTCTGCAGGTAGTCCTTGAGCACCGTGAGGATCGCCGCACCCAGCACCGCGCCCCACACGTGCGACACGCCGCCGACCACCGCCATGAACAGGTACTCGATGCCATGGTTCAGGTTGAACGGCGTGGGATTCACTGCACGCTGCAAGTGCGCGTACAGCCAGCCCGAAATCGCCGCCAGGACCGCGGCATAGACGAACACCACGACCTTCATCCACGCCGTGTTCACGCCCATCGCCTCGGCCATCACGCCACCGCCCTTGAGCGCGCGAATGGCACGGCCCGGACGCGAGTCGAGCAGGTTCTTGATCGACACCACCGCCAGCACGACCACGATCCAGATCAGATAGAACATCTGACGTCCGCTCGCCAGTTCGATGCCGAACAGGTTGATGGTCGGGATGTCGTTCAGGCCGTCGTACTTGCCCAGGAACTCGAGGTTGCCGAACAGGTAGTACAGCGCCAGCCCCCACGCAATCGTGCCCAACGGCAGGAAGTGGCCCGACAAACGCATCGTGATCGCGCCGATAACGAGTGCCGCCGCCGCCGTGATCGCCACGCCGACGATCAGCCCCAGCCAGGGCGACGCGCCATACGCCGTCGTCAGATAGGCCGTTGCATACGCGCCCAGACCGACGAACGCCGCCTGTCCGAACGAGGTCATGCCGGCCACCCCCGTGAGCAGCACGAGGCCGATGGCGACGATGCTGTACAGGCCGATGTAGTTGAGCAGCGTCACCCAATACTCAGGCAAACGCACCGGTGCAGGCAGGACCGGCAACACCGCCAGCACCACCAGGAAAATCAGGAAGTATTTGTTTTTCATTCTGTCATCCGCCCCGGCTTATTCCTCGTCTTCTTCCACATGCTTGCTGGTGAGCGACAGCCACAGCAGCACGGGAAGGATCAGCGTGAAGACGATGACCTCTTTGTACGCACTCGCCCAGAACGACGAATACGACTCAAGCAGCCCCACCAGAATGGCGCCGAGCGCCGCGACCGGGTAACTCACCAGACCGCCGATGATCGCGCCCACGAAGCCCTTCAGCCCGATCAGGAAGCCCGATTCGTAATAGATGGTCGTGATCGGCGCGATGAGAATGCCGCACAGCACGCCGAGCACGGCCGCCAGCGTGAACGCCAGACGCCCCGCCTGCACCGTGCCGATGCCCACCAGACGCGCGCCCAGACGGTTCACGGCCGTTGCACGCAACGCCTTGCCCGAGAGCGAGCGGTCGAAGTAAAAGTACAGCGCCAGAATCATCACGATCGAGACGCCCAGCACCCACAGGCTCTGGCCAGACACCATCACCGAGCCGATGTTGAAACTCGCGTCGGAGAACGGCTGCGTGCGCGAACCTTCCGCCCCGAACATCACCAGCCCCAGCCCCGTCAACGCGAAGTGCACGCCCACCGAGACGATCAGCAGCAGCAGCGTGCTCGCCTCCGCCAGCGGCTGATACGCCAGGCGATAGAGCATCGGCCCCATCGGCACGACGAGCAGCAACGTGATTGCAATCTGCACGAGCATCGGCAATGTCATCGGCGCGAGCGCCTTGACCACGAAGAACACGGCAATCGGGAACACAAGGTATTTGCCCGCAATCACCGGCACAAGACGCCCCGCGAGCTTGCGGCGCTCGCTGTGACGCAACACGCCAGCCGTCTCCACGATAAACGTGCAGATGCCCATGGCCACGAGCAGCCAGCTCGTCAGCGGAAACTTCTGGGTCTGGAGTGCCGCCAGCGTGAGCGCGCCATACGACACGAACTCGCCCTGCGGAATGAAGATGACGCGGGTAACGGAGAACACCAGCACGAGCGCCAATGCCAGCAAGGCATAAATCGCACCCGTGGTGATGCCGTCCTGCGCCAGGATGGCTGCAATCGAAAGATCCATGCTCCTCTCACTTCGTTTGAGTACTTCTTGAACCGGCTGGCGAGACAGCCGGTGTGATGCACGGTGCAGCGCGCTGCCACCCCGTTCCCCTTCATATCGATACACCCTCACGTTCCCCGTGTAGCAGCGCAGCGAATTATGAATTGTATAAATCGTTATGCATTGGTAAAACTCGGGTGACTACTGAGACGATGGCGTCCGGTCTCCACAAACGCCTCGTCCCCACCTCCGATCGGGCGTCAGGGAGTCATCGAACCCCGTGGCGTCCCAATGCGCGCCATCACCCGTTCCTTCCTCTCCTTCCCACGTCGCCCGTCTGCTTCGTGTCGGGCGACATGAGCACTGCCAGCCGTCAGTCCGCGACTTTGCGGCGGCGGCGCGGCCGGGCGGGCAACGACGGCGCGTCGGCCAGCACTTCGGCCGGCAGCGCATCGCGCACGACATCGAGCAACCGGTAGATCTCGGCGAGCGTATCGCGTCCGACCTTGTCTTCCAGATAGCGGTAGCGCTCCTCGACCAGCGGGCCGAGCTTCCTGCACAGCGCGCGGCTCGACGGCGTGAGCGACACCATCACGCGCCGCTGATCGGCGGCCACGCGGCGGCGCAAGATCAGACCCGACGCCTCCATGCGTTCGAGCATGCCCGACAGGCTCGGGCTGAGAATGCAGCACTCGCGCGCGACCTGGCCGATTTCCATTTCCCCCGATTCGCTATCGTTGACGGCCCGTATGACACGCCATTGTTGTTCCGTGATGTCGTAGCAATTGAGCAGAGGCCGGAACAGCCCCATCACCGCTTCACGCGATTGCAGCAACACCAGAGATAGATTGCGGTGTTCGAATTCACCCGTCATGGATTTACGCTCGAAAGGATCGTCCGTTCAGCCCCCCGGCTGCGGCGATCAGGTTGGGACAATGCGGCCTCTCATGTGCCGCTCGTAAATGCATGTCCTGCCGTCTCTTTGCGAAGCGCGAAACTACCACGCTCAAAAAAAACGGGCGCGAACGCCCGTTCTTCCGGCCCGGTCGGTCGACCCGGGCTCAGTTACCGCAGATCCTTCCAACGTGACAGCGGGGCATGCCTGCATGCTATAGGCAGCCCCGACGCGCGTCAGTTCGCCAATTTCCACTTGCCGTCGACGATTTGGACCATCACACGCGAGCGCTGATCGAGACCGTTGTGGTCGTTCTTGCTCATGTTGAAGATACCGGCGGTGCCCGGCAGGTCCTTCACGTTCTCCAGCGCGTCGCGCAGGGCTGCACGGAATTCGGGCGTGCCCGGCTTGGCCTTCTTGAGCGCCACCGGAATGGTTGCCTGCAACAGCAGGCCGCCGTCCCAGGCGTGACCGCCGAAGGTCGAAATCGAACCCGCGCCATAGGCCTTCTCATAAGCGGCCTTGTACGCGGCGGCCGACTTCTTCACCGGATTGTCGTTCGGGAGTTGCTCGACCACGAGCAGCGGACCGGCCGGCAGGTAAGTCCCTTCGCAGTCCTTACCGCAAACGCGCAGGAAGTCGTTGTTCGCGACACCGTGCGTCTGATACATCTTGCCCTTGTAGCCGCGCTCCTTGAGGGTGCGCTGCGGCAGCGCTGCCGGCGTGCCCGAACCGGCGATCAGCACGGCGTCCGGGTTGGAACCCATAATCTTGAGCGCCTGACCGGTCACCGACGTGTCGGCGCGGTTGAAGCGTTCGTTGGCCACAATCTTGATCTTGTTCAGATCGGCAGCCTTCTGGAATTCCTTGTACCAGCCTTCGCCGTAGGCGTCTGCAAAGCCGATGAACGCCGCCGTCTTCACGCCGTGATCGGCCATGTGCTTGGCGATGGCGGTGGCCATCAGAATGTCGTTTTGCGGGGTCTTGAACGCCCACGTGCGCTTGGCGTCGACCGGCTCGACGATGGCGGCGCCTGCGGCCATCGAGATCACCGGCGTCTGCGTCTCGGCCGCGACGTCGACCATGGCCAGCGAGTTCGGCGTCACGGTCGAGCCGAGCACGGCGTCGACGTGGTCTTCGCTGATCAGCTTGCGCATGTTCTTGACGGCGGTCGTGGTGTCGGTCGCGTCGTCGAGCACGATGTATTGCACCGTCTGGCCGGCGATCGTCTTCGGCATCAGCGCAATCGTGTTCTTTTCGGGAATGCCCAGCGAAGCCGCCGGACCGGTCGCCGACAGCGACACGCCAATCTTCACCTGAGCGTTCGCAACGCCCACGACGAGCATCATCGCCGATGCCATGCACAGCAACTTCAGTTTCATTTGGGTCTCCTCACAAAAATTTCGAATTCGTTTTTTTGACATTAACCGACCGCGCAGTCGGCAAATTGTCGCCCATCTTACGGGCACGGGCGCCAGTTCGTAAAGTGCGGTTTCCCCACGTGTGGCATCCACCACATCGGGCGCCCAATCAGCGACGGAAGAACGCGTCGTACGCGGTCTTCACGATCAGCACGGCGAGCACGCCCAGGAACATGCGCCGCACGAAGCCCACGCCATGCTTGAGCGCGAGCCGGCTGCCCACCAGGCTGCCCAGCACATTCATCACCGCCATGCCCGCGCCGACCTGCCACCACACGTGCCCACCCATGCCGAACAGCAGCAAGGCCGCCAGATTGGTCGCCACGTTCACGATCTTCGACGACGCCGACGCGTTGACGAAGTCCTGCCCGAACAGCCGGACGAACAAAAACACAAGGAAGCTGCCCGTACCGGGGCCGAAGAAACCGTCGTAGAAGCCGATGGCGCCGCCCACGGCGATCGCCATGAGGGTCACCCCTGTCCCACCCTTCACAGGGGCGTGGACCGTCCCGAAATCCTTCTTGCGCAGGGTGTAGATCGCCACGGCCACGAGCACGAACGGCAGTACCTTGCGCAGCATGTCGGCGGGCACATGGGTGACGGCATACGCACCGCAGAAAGAGAACACGAAGGCGGCGACGGTCGCGGGCAGCAGAATGGCCCAGCGCAGTTGAATACCGCGCGCATAGCGCAGCGCAGCCGAGGCCGTGCCCCAGACGCCGGCCATCTTGTTGGTGCCGAACAGCAGCGGTGGCGCAGCATTGGGAAAGACGGCGAAAAGCGTCGGCACGGCAATCAAGCCGCCACCGCCGACCACGGCATCGACCAGACCGGCAAGAAATGCCCCGCCTGCGAGCATCAGCAAATCGGTCAGCGCCCAACTCGTCAACATACATTCCCCATACATACCCGCCGGAGTCGTTCCGGCTGCCACAGCAAGTCAGACGAAAACGGCGAGCATAGCGTCTTTATTCCGCATTGCGCGCATTTGAGCGACGCGATTCTCGCAACACGGCGTAAAGGTGAGCTTGGGGTGCCCTGCGGGCAGATGAAGGCTTCGCGCGCGGGGGCGAAGCACAATATAAAAAGCGCTGTTGGAGTCTTCTCCAACAGCGCTTTCTTTTTTGGCGGTGCGCGTTATTCGCGCTTGTTGTCTCCTCGTTCCTCGCCCCTATATCCTGCTGTGACGCGAACTGAGGGAGAGAATAAAGGAGCACCCAATGCACCACAAGTCAGCATTTACCCCTACGAATTAGGTTTTTTCTGACATTCGTGCGCCAGGGTGATGAGCGCATGCCCCACTCGGGTGCATTCACCACCGGCCCCGCCCACTGCTTCGCCCGCCACTCCCCGCGTCATTCGTCCCGATTTACGGCTGTTGCGACATCGTCCGGAAGAACCGGCTGCGCGCCGCGAGCTCACCCACCAGCCCGCGCCGGAAGGCCAGCACGCAGATGATGAAGATCGCGCCGATGACGATCGTTACCGACTCGCCGAGCGTCTGGAACCACGTCACACCGGTGGCCGTCGCGAGCCAGTTGCCGATGTCGCCGAGCTTGTTCTCCAGCACGATGATCACCACCGCACCGACGACCGGGCCAAGCATCGTTCCCAGACCGCCCACGAGCGTCATCAGGATCACCATGCCGGACATCGTCCAATGAACGTCGGTGAGCGTCTCGAAGCCGAGCACCACGGTCTTGGTCGAACCGGCGAGCGCCGCGAGCGTTGCCGACAGCACGAACGCGAGCAGCTTGAAGCGATCGACGTCGTAACCGAGCGAGATCGCACGCGGCTCGTTCTCCTTGATCGCCTTGAGCACCTGACCGAACGGCGAATGCACGATGCGCATGATGAGCAGGAAGCCCAGCGCGAAAATCGCGAGCACCACGTAGTACAGCGTGAGATCCGAGTCGAGCGGCAGCACACCGAACAGGCTGCCGCGCGGTACCCCTTGCAGGCCGTCTTCACCGCCGGTAAACGGTGCTTGCAGACACAGGAAGTAGAGCATCTGCGCGAGCGCCAGCGTGATCATCGCGAAGTAGATGCCCTGACGCCGGATCGCGAGCAATCCGATCACCAGCCCGAGCACGGCCCCCGCCACCACGCCCGCGAGAATGCCGACCTCCGGCGTGAAGCCGAGATTGCGAATCGCGTAGCCCGTGACATAACCCGCGCTGCCGAAGAACGCCGCGTGACCGAACGACAGCAGCCCCGTGAAGCCCAGCAGCAGATTGAACGCGCAGGCGAACAGCGCGAAGCACAGCACTTTCATGACGAAGACCGGATACGCACCGGCGAACGGTGCGACGATCAATGCGAGAAGCGCAAGGGAATACAGCACGCGTTGTTGCATCTGTTGTTGCATTGTTCCGCCCCTTACTTTTGTTTGCCGAACAGCCCAGCCGGGCGCAGCAGCAACACGATCACCATGATGACGAACACCACGGTCGCAGACGCCTCCGGGTAGAACACCTTGGTGAAGCCTTCGATCACCCCGAGCATCAGACCGGTAACGATCGAGCCCATGATGGAGCCCATGCCGCCGATCACGACCACCGCGAATACGGTGATGATCATCGACTGCCCCATGAGCGGCGAGATCTGGATGACGGGCGCGGCGAGCACCCCGGCGAACGCGGCGAGCGCGACCCCGAAGCCGTACGTCAGCGTGATCATGAGCGGCACGTTCACACCGAACGCTTCCACGAGCTTCGGGTTCTCCGTGCCTGCGCGCAGATACGCGCCGATCTTCGTTTTCTCGATGACGAACCACGTCGCGAAACACACGATGAGCGAGGCCACCACCACCCATGCGCGATAGTTCGGCATGAACATGAAGCCGAGGTTGGTCGCACCGGAGAGCGCGTCAGGCGCGTCGAACGGCTGTCCCGACACGCCGTAGATCGAACGAAAAACCCCTTCGAGCACGAGCGTGATGCCGAACGTCAGCAGCAGACCGTACAGATGGTCGAGCTTGTAGATCCAGCGCAGCATGGTGCGCTCGATCACAATGCCGACGAGGCCCACCACGACGGGGGCGAGAATCAGCATGACCCAGTAATCGAGGCCGAGATAGTTGCCGCCCATCCAGGCGAGCATGGCACCCAGCATGAACAACGCGCCGTGCGCGAAGTTAATCACGTTGAGCAGGCCGAAAATCACCGCCAGGCCGAGGCTCAGCATGGCGTAGAACGAGCCGTTCACGAGTCCGAGCAGCAGTTGGCTCAACAGCGCCGGCAGAGGGATGCCTAGTAATTCCATCGAAATCGATTCTCTGGGAGAAAGGTCGCGACGGGACACGCGTCCCGCCGCTATCAGCTATCAATGCATCGCTGACTTGCCGTGCTTACTTGAGCTTGCAGGTCGATTCGGCTTCGGTAGTGAAGGCCTTGTCGCCTGGAATCGTAGCGACCACCTTGTAGTAGTCCCACGGCTCCTTCGATTCCTTCTTCGACTTCACTTGCATCAGGTACATGTCGTGGACCATCGTGCCGTCCTTGCGGATGTAGCCCTTGCTGTACATGTCGTCGATCTTGATCTTGTGGAGCTGCTCCATGACCTTGTCGGCGTCTGTCGTGCCAGCGGCCTGCACGGCCTTCAGATACGTCGTGGTCGCCGAGTAGTCGCCCGCTTGCAGGCTCGACGGCATCTTCTTCATCTTCTCGAAGTAGCGCTTGGCGAAGGCGCGGGTCTTGTCGTCCTTGTCCCAGTACCAGCTATCGGTCAGGTACATGCCCTCGGTGTTATCCAGACCGAGCGAGTGAATGTCGTTGATGAACACGAGCAGACCGGCGATCTGCATCTTGCCCTTGATGCCGAATTCCTTCGCGGCCTTGATCGCGTTGATGGTGTCGCCACCGGCGTTCGCCAGACCCAGCACTTGCGCCTTGGAAGCCTGTGCCTGGAGCAGATACGACGAGAAGTCCGACGCCGAGAGCGGGTGACGCACCGAGCCCACCACCGTGCCGCCGTTGGCCTTCACCACGTCTGACGTGGACTTCTCCAGCGCGTGACCGAAGGCATAGTCGGCCGTGAGGAAGAACCACGATTTGCCGCCGGCTTTCACGACGGCGGAGCCCGTGCCGCGTGCGAGCGCGACGGTATCGTAGGCGTAGTGCACGCCGTACGGCTGGCACTGGTCGTTGGTCAGGGCGTCAGAACCGGCGCCGACGTTGATGTAGACCTTCTTCTTCTCGGCCGAGACCTTGTTCATCGCCAGGCCGGTGCCCGAGTTGGTACCGCCGATGAGCATGTCGACGCCGCCGCGGTCGAACCATTCGCGGGCCTTCGAGGCCGCAACGTCCGCCTTGTTCTGGTGATCGGCCGTGACCAGTTCGATCGGCTTGCCGAGCACCTTGCCGCCGAAGTCGGCAATCGCCATCTTGATGGCTTCGGCGCCGCCCTGCCCATCGATGTCGGTGTACAGGCCCGACATATCGGTAATGAAACCGATCTTCACCGTATTGCCGTCGGCACGGGCCTGCGAGGCCATTGCCGCAAAACCGACTGCAGCCGCAACGGCCAACACCTTCATGCGCATCGTCATCTTCGTCTCCTTCGTGGATTTGATCGCCTGGGTCCATCGCCCGGCACGCATGCGCGCCGGGTAGCTCACCTCATACGCCCAACAACTCATGTAGCACCGGCATCTTCGTCTCCAGCTCCGGAGCGCCGAAGCGCTCCACGATCTTGCCGTGCTCCATCACATAGAAGCGATCGGCCAGCGGAGCCGCAAAACGGAAATTCTGTTCCACCATCACGATGGTGTAGCCACGCGCTTTGAGCGTGGTGATCATGCGCGCCAATGTCTGCACGATCACCGGCGCGAGACCTTCGGAAATTTCGTCGAGCAACAGCAGATTGGCGCCAGTGCGCAGAATGCGCGCGACCGCCAGCATCTGTTGTTCCCCGCCCGACAGGCGCGTGCCCTGACTGTGACGACGCTCCTTCAGGTTCGGAAACATGTCGTAGATCTCTTCGATCGACATGCCGAGTGCGCCGTCCTCGCGACGACTGCCGCTCACGCCGATATACGGCGGCAGCAGCAGGTTTTCCTCGCACGAAAGACTCGCGAAAATTCCGCGTTCTTCGGGGCAATAGCCCACACCGTGATGCGCGACCTTGTACGTCGGCAGATGAATGGTTTCTTCGCCGCCGATGCGAATCGATCCCTGACGCTGTCCGGTCAGTCCCATGATGGCGCGCAGCGTGGTGGTGCGCCCGGCGCCATTGCGACCGAGCAACGTGACGACTTCGCCACGTCCCACGGTCAGATCCACGCCGTGCAGAATGTGCGATTCCCCGTACCAGGCCTGAAGGCCTTCGACTTCCAGTGCGGGCACATTTGCGCCTTTGCCGCGCTCGCCGCGCGGGTTGCTGCCGCCGTTACCGTACATAGCCGTCCTCACCCGTGGGCTCCCTGCAATTCGCCGTCCGCGGTGCCCATGTAAGCCTCCATCACCTGCGGATTCTTCGAGACTTCGTGATACGGCCCTTCGGCAAGCACCTCGCCGCGCTGAAGCACGGTGATGGTGTCGGAGATGCCCGCGATCACGTTCATGTTGTGCTCGACCATCAGAATCGTGCGCCCTGCCGACACTTTCTTGATGAGCGCGGTGACGCGATCGACGTCTTCGTGCCCCATGCCTTGCGTGGGTTCGTCGAGCAGCATTAGTTCGGGTTCCATAGCAAGTGTGGTTGCGATTTCGAGCGCGCGTTTGCGGCCGTACGGCAATTCCACGGTGAGCGTATGGGCGAATTCGGTGAGGCCGACTTCCGCGAGCAATTCCATGGCGCGGGCGTCGAGTTGGTGCAATGTGCGGCTGCTGCTCCAGAAGTGGAACGCGGTGCCGAGGTTGCGTTGCAGACCGATGCGCACGTTCTCGATCACGGTGAGGTGCGGGAATACGGCGGAGATCTGAAACGAGCGGATGATGCCGCGTCGTGCGATTTGGGCGGGCGCTTCGCGGGTGATGTCTTCACCGTTGAAGGTGATAGTTCCGGCGCTGGGCACGAGGAATTTCGTGAGCAGGTTGAAGCAGGTCGTCTTGCCGGCGCCGTTCGGTCCGATGAGCGCATGAATAGTGCCGCGCGCGACGCGCAGGTCGACCCCGTTCACGGCGGTGAAGCCACGAAACTCTTTCGTGAGTCCGCGGGTTTCGAGAATGTAATCGTTGTTCGCCATGTCTCCTGCCACATTCCTGGTTGGCGGTGCATGGCAGGTAAGCGCCACGACACCATCGTCTGTGACAACCGCAAGGCAGGCAGATGACGCTATGGTTCGCGTCGCCGGCAAAGTGCCTTGCGTCCCGTAGGTGGCGCCGAATTCTTGGTTCGTTCGCACATAGGGAATCGTTATTGTGTGTGGTTTGCTGCAACGCGATCATTGGGATTTGCACTTAGCTTCACCGTCCCCGAAACACGCATGCTCACACGTGTTGCAGAACGTTCGGTCACATTCCCCAGAGGTGCCCGCAGCCCTTATGGCAAAAGGCTTTTGCGGCACACGCAAATGCACTCCCGATAGCTTTTCGCGATGAGCGTTCGCCGTTCGCGCGAGCGACATTAGGTATTACTACGTAAGTTTTTCGATGCGAATCCGGGAATCCGGAAAAAATGGTTTTCGACCGGCCGTTTATTTCCACTTTTAACGCAAGACTGTCGCTCACCGCCCGTTGCCCGCGCCAGGGGCATCAGAAATCGGAATATCACCAAACCCACCTACCTTGGACCGTGAAAGGATTGACCTGCCTCCATCGAGGCGTTCTTTACTTTCCACAATAGGAGACTGTCATGAAGGAAATCCGACTTGAATCGAGCGTTTTGGCCAATTGGACGCAAGCAGCCATCGCACTTAAGTAAATCCGACTGACAACAATGGGCACCTTAGGGGTGCCCATTTCTCCATCATGCCAACCTATTTCAATCGAGACATTTTCCTGCAAGTCTCAAAAGAACAAGTGGTGCTGTGGAACGTGCGAGAACATCGCCAATACTCGATCGATTCGGCCCACGCCAAACGTTTGGTCGAGCTTGCGTTGGAAAGCGCGTCACTCGATGCATCAAACCCCATCGACGAAGCATTGCTCAACGGTGGCGCAATTTCGAACGCACCGTATCCGCCCGAGTCGTGGGGTTGGGATGCATTGGCCAGAATTTTTCATATCGGTACCAGTGATATTCCTCAGCCTTCGCCGCCGACCTCGGGTGCTCAGTGGGCCAATAGCAATCTGGCCGCATGTGCTAACGCTGCCAAGCATCCGATCCCGCCCGCCCGTGACACGACTCGCGGCGACAGCTTGCGCCTCCCTCCTCCAGACGTGATGCGCCTGCAGACGGCGTCATTTTGGGAATGCTGCAAGACTCGAAGCACTTGCAGGGAGTTCACTAGCAAGCCAACCGACCTGCAAGACGTCAGCACAGTGCTCTACGGCTCTCTGGCTTTTCTGCGTGAGCGAACAGAAAACGTCCACCCGTCCGTTCCCTCCTCGATCAACAATCGGCGCACCAGTCCCTCAGGAGGAGGTCTGAATGCATCTGAGGCGTATGTCGTGTTTCAAAACGTGGCAGGCGCTCCGAGTGGCCTATTTCACTACAACCCCATTAGTCACACACTTGGTTGCATCAAACATTCACTTAGCCCGGATTGGTTGTCTTATGCCCTCAGCGATCAATACTTCTCCCGAGAACTGGGTTTCGGTGTTTTCCTAGCGGGCAGGCTTGACCGCATGTGGTGGAAATATCCCCACTCCCGGGCGTACCGGGTCTCCTTGCTCGATATCGGCCACTTGTCGCAGACCTTCCTGCTTTGCGCCACAGCTTGTGGTCTACATACATGGCTCTCGGGAGCATTCCGCGATCGAGAAGTTCGCACACAGCTATTGATCCAAGACGATGGCGAGCAACCGCTATTCTTCGTCGGTGCCGGACATGGCACGGGTGATGAGCTGGACCCTGAGCGCAGAGCCATCCTTTCCAATTCCGAATCGATCGGAGCGTCACCATGACCGCGACTGCCTGCCCTATCAGCGATTGGGACACGACATCCTCAGTACGATCAAAGCCGATGACTTATGGCTGCCTTGGTCTGCCGAAATCTGAGATCCATGGCCGAGACTGGTTCTTTCGGAACGCACTCCCCTATTTGCACAAACCTGATTTCGCAAACTTGGGCGAGCCCGTCATCCAATCGCTACTTGCGGCGAACCTCATCTACTTCCTTGAGTACACAACCCTACTCGAACATCGGGTCGTGAATCGATCCGTGGAATCAATCGCGCACGGTGAACTCCCCGCACCTATTCCCGATGAGTTCCGCTCGACGGCTCTGAAAATCTATGTAGACGAGGGATATCACGCAGTCATGTCCTCGGACCTCGCGTCACAAGTTGGCATTCATTTTGCGTTTGCGACGGAAGTCCCACGAACGTTTCCTCGTATCGAAAAGCTAATGGGCATCGCGAGCAGCACTGTCGAAAGCGACCGGCCGTTGATCTCGTTCCTGATTGGCTTCGTCTCAGAGACCGTCATAACGCGCGCCTTTCTACAAGTAGTTCGCCCTACCCTCATATCGCCCGTTTACCGAGTGCTTCGAGATCATCTTCACGATGAGTGGCGCCACAGCCATTATTTCTCGAAGCTGTTCCAATTGGTTTGGGAGAAACTGCCCCCACGTCAAAGGACTCTCTGCGCGAACACATTGCCGCAGATTATTCTCGAGTGCTTCTCGCTAGACAATGACTGGTTATCCAAAACACTTTCAGCACACGGCATCTCATCCGAATCCATCGCTGAGATAACCTCAGAGCGCGCCACAGTATCCGCACTTCGCCATAGGGCTCGCGACGGTGCCAAAGCGACATTGGCCGCTCTGGCCCAAAGCGGAATACTGACGTCGCCGGCCTATCGTTCCGCATTTCTCGACGCCGGCTTGCTTGTGAAAGAGGAGTGCTCATGACGCCTGTCGCAGCCATCGCTCTTACCAGTGCGCTCACCGCGCTTAGCGCATTGCCTCTAGACGTCATGCTGCCGTCGTTCGGTGCGATCGCCGACGAGTACGAAACCAGTGTCGACGCAGTGGCGTCCCTCGTGGGTTACTTCGCGATAGCCTTCTCAATGCTGCAACTTGTCGTTGGCCCACTCTCCGATAGGATAGGCAGACAGCGTGTGCTTATCTTTGGATTGGCGATCGCAACGATTGGGGCGATCGGTGGCACTTTGGCGCAAACGTACACCGCTCATCTGGCATTCCGTCTGATACAAGCGTGTGGCTGCTCATGCTTCGTATTGGCACAGGCCATTCTTCAAGACACTTTCCCTGGAGAAACCGGACTGCGTGCCAGAATCTTCAACGTCACATTCGGTGGCCTATGTATTGCTTGCTCGCCGTTGCTCGGTGCTGTGCTACAGGAAAATTTCGGGTGGCGAGCGAGCTTTTGGCTATTTTCTGCGATTGGAGCCGGCGTTTTCCTGCAAGTGCTGTCACATCCCAGTGACCGGAATCACACTTCGACGCTAACCCTGGCAAGTTGCGCACGACGCTATCTTCAAATAGCAACAAATCGTGCTTTTTTTGCATATACGCTTCTCGGCGCAATGGCTTTCGCATCTCATTTCGCGTTCGTCATTCTTTCCCCAAGCCTGTTTATCGAAGCCCTCAAGTTCTCCTCGTATGACTACGCCTACACGCTGTTGTTGTACGGTGCCATATATCTACTCGGCGGCTTCGTCGCAAACCACGCATCCAGACAGATCACGGTTTTCAAACAGATCCAATTAGGCATCGCGCTTCTGAGTGTTGCCAGTGTCGTCATGACCACGCTTTACGTTTGGCTTGGCGACCATTTTGCGACGGTGATAGCACCGATGCTGTTGGCAACGTTGGGCACCACCCTCATACGCCCGGCAGCGGCAACCCTGTCCATGAAAATTTTCGAAACACATGCGGGCACTGCGGCAGCCGCAGCAGGTGCCATCCGATTCTCGATGGCGGGAATCATCAGCATCGGCGTCTCCAGCGTTCCGCTATCTAAGTTTCTTCTGCTCGCACTGCTGCTTCTGAGCGCAGCCGCAATCTGCATGGCCATTCAGTGGGTCCAATTCAAGCGCGACGCTGCGGAGTTCGTATGTTGAAACCCTCGCCTCTTCTAAGAGACCTGCACGGCGACTCGTTCGCGTCACTCAGTCAACGCACGCAACATGACTTCGCAATAGCCTTGGCCGAGACTTCGTCCATCGGCATCGAGAAAGCGCAAGAAAAAGCGTCTCAACTCTACGCACGCATTCTGCCCGAGGGACAATACACAAGCGGGCACAAATTCTGGGACATCGTCGATCCGTCCAACGGGAAATCCATTGGACAGGTGTGGCTGAAAATCACGCCAGACGGAGCAAGCGCATTTCTGTACGACCTTTTCATCGCTCCCCCCTTTCGACATCAAGGATTTGGCCGCGTTACGATGACGGCCATCGAATCGTTCGCCAGCGAGCGAGGTTGTAGCTCGATAGAACTTCACGTATTTCCCGAGAATACGGCCGCCCGGCGGCTTTATCACGGCCTGGGCTACAACGACACCAACTCGCCGAATGTTCTCCGAAAATTTTTCCTCCCTTGCCCGACCCTACTTCCCTGACTTGCGCGCCGCGCGAATCATGTCGCTCGCGCGTTCGGCGATCATGATCGTCGGCGAATTGGTGTTGCCCGACGTAATCGCCGGCATGACGGACGCATCGACCACGCGCAGGCCCTGCACGCCGCGCACGCGCAACTGCGCGTCGACGACGGCATCGGGGTCGTCCGCGCGCCCCATGCGACACGTGCCCACCGGGTGGAAGATCGTCGTGCCGATGTCGCCTGCCGCGCGCTTCAGGTCGTCATCGCTCTGGAACGACGGCCCCGGCAGATACTCGCGCGGCTCGTAGCGGGCGAACGCCGGTGCGCCCACGATACGGCGGGTCAACTTGATGGCATCCGCCGCCACCTGCAAATCCGCTTGCGTCGACAGATAGTGCGGCGCGATGTTCGGTGCGACGCGCGCATCGGGCGACGTCAGATGCACATTGCCGCGCGACGTCGGGCGCAGATTACAGACCGACGCGGTGAACGCATTGAACTTGTGCAGCGGCTCGCCAAACTTGTCGAGCGACAACGGCTGCACGTGGTATTCGAGATCGGGACGCGCCACGTCCTCGCGACTGCGCGCGAACGCGCCCAATTGCGACGGCGCCATACTCATCGGCCCGCGTTGCGCGAACGCATATTGCATGCCGATCTTCAGCCTGCCGATCAGACTGTTGGCGGTGAGGTTGAGCGTTGTCACGCCGCGCAGTTTGTACACCGTGCGCAATTGCAGATGATCTTGCAGGTTCTCGCCGACACCGGGCACATGCGACACGACATCGATGCCGAAACCGCGCAGCCGTTCGCCATCGCCCACGCCGGACACTTCCAGCAGATGCGGGGAATTCACCGCCCCCGCGGCGAGAATCGTTTCGATATTCGCGAGCGCCGTAAAGTCGTTGTTCCCCCCGCGGTACGCCACGCCCGTGCAACGCGTGCCCTCGAACAGGAGACGACTCACACTCGCGCCCGTAATCACCGTGAGGTTCGGTCGCTGCGACGCAGGCCGCAGGAAACCCTTCGACGCACTCCATCGCACGCCGCGCCGCTGATTCACTTCGAAATAGCCAATGCCGAAGTTGTCGCCGCGATTGAAGTCGTCCGTTTTGGGGATGCCGATCTGCTCGGCCGCGTCGGCAAACGAATCGAGCACACGCCACGACAAACGCTGCTTCTCCACGCGCCACTCGCCGCCACTGCCGTGAAACTCGGTGCCGCCCGTGTAGTGATCTTCGCTGCGCTTGAATAACGGCAGCACGTTGTCCCAGCGCCAGCCGTCGTCGCCCGTCGCGTCGGCCCACACGTCGTAATCCTCGCGCTGGCCGCGCATATAGATCATGCCGTTGATCGACGAACTGCCGCCCAGCACCCGTCCGCGCGGATACGCCAGCGAGCGCCCGTTGAGCCCCGCTTCCGCCTGCGTGCGATACAGCCAGTCGGTGCGCGGATTGCCGATGCAATACAGATAGCCGACGGGGATGTGAATCCAGTGATAGTCGTCTTTGCCGCCCGCTTCGAGCAGCAGCACGCTGACGTCGGGGTCTTTCGTAAGACGATTGGCCAGCACGCACCCGGCTGACCCGGCCCCTACGATGATGTAATCGAAGCGCTCATGCTTCTCCGCCTGCTTGCTCATTCCCGCGTGTCTCCGTCGATGGCGCGGCACTCGCCATGGTGCGGTGCCGGCTCTGGTGCGGCACCCGAGTGGGATGGACTGGCGCCACCCGTATCGGGTTCATTTTTGTCGTGATATTGCGCGCAAGCCGCCGTTAGGCCCCAGCTTACTTCGCCACCGGCATCGTGAATTCCGCGCCCTTGGCAATGCTGTCCGGCCAACGCTGCATCACGCTCTTGTAACGCGTGTAGAACCGAATGCCCTCTTCCCCGTAAGCATGATGATCGCCAAACAGCGAGCGCTTCCATCCGCCGAACGACTGCCACGCCATCGGCACCGGAATCGGCACATTGATGCCCACCATGCCGATCTTCACCTGGCGCGAAAACGCACGCGCCACGCCGCCGTCGCTCGTGAAGCATGACACGCCATTGCCGAACTCGTGCGCATTGATCAGTTCGATGGCGGCCGCGAGGTCGGGCACACGCACGACCGCGAGCACCGGCCCGAAGATCTCGTCGCGATAGATCGTCATTTCGGGGGTGACGTGATCGAACAGTGTCCCACCGAGGAAGAACCCCTGTTCGTGCCCCGGCACTTGCAGTGTGCGCCCGTCCACGAGCAAGGTTGCGCCAGCGTCGATCCCTTGCGCAATATAGCCTTCGATCTTCGCCTTGTGCACGGCAGTGACCACCGGTCCCATCTCGGACGCCTCGTCCACGCCCGGCCCCACGCGCAACGCCTTCACACGCGGCACCAGCGCATCGACCAGCCGATCCGCCACCTGCCCCACCGCCACGGCCACCGAAATCGCCATGCAACGCTCGCCGGCCGAGCCGTAGGCGGCGCCGATCAACGCGTCGACGGCCTGATCGAGATTCGCGTCGGGCATCACCACGAGATGATTCTTCGCCCCGCCCAGCGCCTGCACCCGCTTGCCGCGTCGCGTACCTTCCGTATAGATGTACTCGGCAATCGGCGTCGAGCCGACGAACGACAGCGCCTCGACGTCGGGATGCGCGAGCAGCGCATCCACGGCGACCTTGTCGCCCTGCACCACGTTGAACACGCCGTCGGGCAACCCCGCTTCGCGCAGCAATTCGGCGATCAACAGGCTCGCCGACGGATCGCGCTCGGACGGCTTGAGCACAAACGTATTGCCGCAGGCGAGCGCAATTGGGAACATCCACATCGGCACCATCACCGGAAAATTGAACGGCGTGATACCTGCGCACACGCCCACCGGCTGGCGCAGATGCCAGTTGTCGATGCCACCGCCAATGTTGTCGCTGTGCTTGCCCATGAGCAGATTCGGCGCGCCGCAGGCGTATTCCACGACCTCGATGCCGCGCGTGACTTCGCCGCGCGCATCGGAGAACACCTTGCCGTGCTCTCGTGTGATGATGCGCGCCAGTTCGTCCTGATGTTCGTCGAGCAACGCCTTGAACTTGAAGAGTATGCGGGCGCGCTTGAGCGGCGCCGTCTCGGACCACGACGGCAGCGCAGCCTTGGCTGCCGCAACGGCTGCATTCACGTCCTGCACGCTGGCCAGCGCCACGCGCGCACTGACGGTGCCCTCTGCCGGATTGAAGACGTCGGCGAAGCGCTCGCCGTCGCCCGCTACACGGCGGCCACCGATGAAGTGCAGCACGCTCGGAATATCAGCATTACTCATGTTCGTCATGTCCATTTCCCCGATTCCGGCGACATCGATGCTCCGGCCGCCTTCTCGTTATGCCCAACGCCCGCCCGACGGCGCGCGCCACGTTGAACACCGAGGGTACTGCCGCGACGGACCGTAATCCAATGAGAAATTATGAAAAGCAATATAAGATCTACTTATGTTGCTCGGCCGATGCCTCGCCAACACGACGCACGCCTAGCGCCCACCGCGCACGCCTGACGCCATCCCGACGGTCTTTGTATGGAACTCGCCCATCTCCGCGCTTTCGTCGCCATCGCCCGTGAAGGCAATCTCACGCGCGCCGCGCAACGACTGCATCTGACACAACCGGCCGTCAGCCTGCAGGTCAAGGCATTGCAGGAGGCGCTGCGTCTTACGCTCTTCACTCGCACGGCACAGGGGCTGGCGCTCACGCGAGACGGTCAGGCGCTGCTGCCGCAGGCCGAGCGCATGCTCGCCGCGCTCGCGGATCTTCAGCAAGCCGCCGGTGCGCTGCGCGAAACCGTGCGCGGACGTCTTCGCATCGGCACCATCCTCGATCCGGAATTCACCCGGCTCGGCGCGTTTCTCAAGCGCCTGGTCGAGTCGTATCCGCAGATCGAGACTGCACTGCGGCACGGCATGTCGGGTTCCGTGCTGCAACAATTGGAGCGCGGCGAGCTCGACGTCGGCTTCTACATCGGTAGTCCCGACCCCGAGCGCTTTCACGCGATCACGCTCACCCCCTTCTCCTATCAAGTGCTCGCCCCCGCAGGCTGGCGCGAGCGCGTGGCGCGTCGCGGATGGCGCGAACTCGCCGCCCTGCCCTGGATCTGGACACCGCCCGAATCGGCCCACCATCGCCTGCTCTGCGCCTTGTTCGATGAGGCGAACGTCTCGCCCGTGAAGGTCGCGGAAGTGGATCAGGAGCCGTCGATGCTCGATCTGGTGAAGTCCGGCATCGGGCTGTCGCTCGTGCGCGACTCGATTGCATTGCGCGAAGCGCGGGCGCATGGTCTGGTGATCGCCGACAGCGTGTCGGTGCCGACCGAGCTCACGTTCGTCACGCTCGCCTCGCGGCGCGAAGCGCCCGCCATTGCCGCCGCATTGCAACTGGTCGCGGCCGTCTGGGCGTGATCGTCCCACACCCCCGGATCGCAATTCGAGCGCATAATCCATGCCTGCTCAGGCCTTCGTTTCACGACATTCGAAAGGCCAACTTCCCCGCAATTCATTGTCATGACGTGGCGCGTCCCCCTATGACGTGCCATGCCAGATGTTCGCTAACGCTCTAGAATTTAATTCTCTCTTCGAGGAGTCGATCATGTCTGATGTGCGAATGGAACGCGATACTTTCGGTGAAATTGCCGTACCCGCCGATCGTCTGTGGGGGGCGCAAACGCAGCGCTCGCTGCAGAACTTCAAGATTTCTACCGAGAAGATGCCGCGCGAACTCGTGCGCGCGCTCGCTCGCGTGAAACGCGCCGCTGCCGAGGTCAACAAGGTCCTGGGCGTGCTCGACGCGAAGAAGGCCGACGCCATCGTCAAAGCCGCAGACGAAGTGATCGCAGGCCAGCATGACGACGAATTCCCGCTGGCCGTGTGGCAGACCGGCTCGGGCACGCAGTCGAATATGAACATGAACGAAGTGCTCGCGAACCGCGCCAGCGAACTGCTCGGCGGCGTGCGTGGCGAAGCGCGCCGCGTGCATCCCAACGACGATGTGAACAAGGGCCAGTCGTCGAACGACGTGTTCCCGACCGCCATGAGCGTGGCCGCCCTCGACGCCCTCGTGAATCACCTCAAGCCCAGCGTCAGCCAACTGCGCGACACGCTCCACGCGAAGGCGCGCGCCTATGACGATATCGTCAAGATCGGCCGCACGCACTTGCAGGACGCCACGCCGCTCACACTCGGCCAGGAAATCTCCGGCTGGGTCGCACAGATCGATCACGGCCTGAAGCACGTTGACGATGCCCTGCCCCACGTGGCCGAACTCGCCCTCGGCGGCACCGCCGTCGGCACGGGCCTGAACGCTCCCCCCGAATTCGCGAAGACGGTCGCCGACACGCTCGCGCGCGATACCGGCCTGCCGTTCGTCACCGCCCCGAACAAGTTCGAAGCGCTCGCCGCGAACGACGCCGTCGTCCACGCGCACGGCACGCTCAAGACGCTCGCCGCCAGCCTGATGAAAATCGCCAACGACGTGCGCTGGCTGGCCAGCGGCCCGCGTTGCGGCATTGGCGAGTTGCAGATTCCGGAAAACGAACCGGGCAGCTCGATCATGCCGGGCAAGGTCAACCCGACTCAATGCGAAGCGATGACGATGCTGTGCGCTCAGGTGCTCGGCAACGACGTGGCGATCAACGTCGGCGGCTCGATGGGCAACTTCGAGCTGAACGTGTTCAAGCCGATGCTCATCCACAACTTCCTGCAAAGCGTGCGCGTGCTCGCCGACGGCGCCGTGAGCTTCAACGACAACTGCGCCATCGGCATCGAACCGAACCGTGCCCGCATCAGTTCGCTGCTCGAAGAGTCGCTCATGCTCGTGACCGCGCTCAACCCGCACATCGGTTACGACAAGGCCGCGCAGATCGCGAAGAAGGCGCACAAGGAAGACACCACGCTCAAGGCGGCCGCCCTGGCGCTTGGCCACGTCACGGCCGAGCAGTTCGACGCCTGGGTGCGTCCCGAGCAAATGGTCGGCAAGCCCGGCAAGGCGTAAGCCTTAGCACCGTCACCGCGCATGCCCATCTCGCCGCTGCCGCCGCTGCATTGCCTGATCGCTTTCGACGCCGCCGTGCGTCACGCGAACTTCACCCGGGCGGCCGCGGAGCTCAATCTCACGCAAAGCGCCGTGAGCCGTCAGATTGCGCAGCTCGAGGAATTCCTCGGGCGCGCGCTCTTCACGCGCGAGCATCGCAGGCTGCGGCTGACGGTGGCCGGACAACGCTACGCCGAGCAGATTCAGCGCCTGCTCGGCGAGTGCGCCGAAGCCACCGCCGATCTCATGAAGCGGCGCGGCGATCTGGAACTCACGGTCGCCTGCTCGTCCGGTGTGGCCGTGTTGTGGATGACACCGCAACTCATGCGCTTTCGCGCCGCCCACCCCGACGTCAAAATTCGCGTGATCGTGAAAGACGGCATTACGTCGCTTTCCGCTTCGGAATTCGATCTGGGCGTGTATTACGTGCGTAACGACCTACCGCCCGATTTCGCCGGACGGCGTCTGTTCGACGAGGAAGTCTTCCCCGTCTGCTCCCCCGCCTATCTCGCTGGCCGCAAGCTCACCCCGGCCGATCTCGTGAGCGAGACACTGCTCTTCATCGAAGACGGTCAACGCAAATGGATGTCGTGGCCCGACTGGTTCGAGCTGCAAGGCGTGGCCGCGCCGAAATTCCCGCGCATGGTGAGCGCCAATTACTATCCGCTGCTCGTGCAGATGGCCATCGAAGGCGGCGGCCTGGTGATGGGCTGGCGTCACATGATCGATCCCTGTCTCGACGCCGGCCTGCTCGTTCGGACCTGCGATGCAACGGCAAGTCTGGGCGGCGGCTACTATCTGGTGTGGCCTGCCGAGCGCCACGAGCATGCCGCGGCACGAATTTTCCGCAACTGGATTTACTCGGAAACTCGTTTCCCATCATAGGGGTTACGTGACATTTCGAAAGTTGCCATGCGCTGCACGCATGGCAACATGCGGAATTATCGTTTTGCTTGTCATTTTGTCTGAACTACTTTCTGTCATATCCGCACACGTCTGGCAGCGGCTTTGGCCGAATTTTGCCGCGCGGGCAGACGTGATCCGACAAAAAAGCAGGCGTATTACCGGCATGACGTGAAGGCAAAGCACGCGACGGACGCCACCCATCCTCCGGGAGACCCAGATGCAGGCGACCTACGCAGTGCCTCAAGACAACATGGCCCGTCAGCGCCGTCACGCGATCGTGGCGACGGTGATCGGCAACGGTCTTGAATGGTTTGACTTCACTGTCTATAGCTTCTTCGCGGCCATCATCGCGAAGCAATTCTTCCCCACGGGCGACGACCTGTCGTCGTTCCTGCTGGCCGTTGCGACCTTCGGCGTGGGCTTCTTCATGCGCCCGGTCGGCGGCATCGTGCTCGGCGTCTATTCCGACCGCGTGGGCCGCAAGGCAGCGCTCTCGCTCACCATTCTGCTCATGGCTGCCGGTACCGCCATGATCGGTCTGGCCCCGACTTACGATCAGATCGGTCTGGCCGCGCCCCTCATCATCGTGCTCGCCCGTTTGCTGCAAGGCTTCTCGGCCGGCGGCGAAATGGGTGGCGCAACGGCCTTCCTGACGGAATACGCACCGCCCAATCAGCGCGCGTACTACTCGGCGTGGATTCAGTCGAGCATCGGCTTTGCCGTGCTGCTGGGCGCCGCCGTGGGCACGTTCGTGACGACCGAGCTCGACAAGGCATCGCTCGAATCGTGGGGCTGGCGTGTGCCGTTCATCGTCGGCATGCTGATCGGCCCGGTCGGTTTCTACATCCGTAACAAGATCGACGAGACGCCGACGTTCCAGCACGCCGAAAAGTCCGATACGCCGCTGCGCGACGTCTTCTCGAAGTATCCGAAGGAAACGCTAGCCAGCTTCTCCATGGTCGTGCTGTGGACGATCTGCACCTACGTGCTGCTGTTCTACATGCCGACGTATGCCCAGCGCGTGCTCAAGCTGCCCGCCTCGGACGGTTTCACCGCAGGCATGGTCGGCGGCGCGATGATTCTGGTGTTCGCCCCGGTCGTGGGACGTCTGGCAGATCGCTTCGGCCGCCGTCCGTTCCTGTCGGGCTCCGCTGCGCTGATCCTGTTGCTCGCATGGCCGATGTTCACGTATCTGAACGTTGCGCCGGGCCTGCACTCGCTGCTCACGTTCCAGATCGTGTTCGGCTTGCTGATCGCCTGCTACACGGGTCCGATTCTCGCGGCGTTCGCCGAGCTGTTCCCGGCGAAGGTGCTCTCGACTGGTCTGTCGGTGGCGTACAACTTCGCCGTGACGATCTTCGGCGGCTTCGCAGCGCTCATCATCACGTGGTTGATTGCCCGCACGGGCAGCAACATGGCCCCGGCGATCTACGTGATCATCGCGGCGGCCATCAGCCTGGTCGGTACGCGCTTCGTCAAGCCGCTGCCGAAAGACGCCAAGGCCTGAGTTTCCCCCAGAACAAGGCGCGCCCCACCCGGCGCGCCTTGTGCATTTTTTCTCAAGGAATTCCCCATGTCCCCCACGACCGTTACTCTGCTTCGCGGCGGCAACGTCCTCGATGCAGCCGTCGGCCGCCTGCTCGAACGTCACGATGTGGTCATCGACGGCAATCGCATTACGTCGGTCAGCGCCACGCCGCTGGATGTGCCCGGCGCCACCGTGATCGACGTCACCGGCAAGACCGTCATGCCCGGCATGATCGACTGCCACGTGCACGTGCTCGCGTCGCACCCTAACCTCGGCACCAACGCCAGCCAGCCGAACGTGCTCACCGTGCTCAAGTCGCTGCCGATCATGCAGGGCATGCTCAACCGCGGCTTCACAACCGTGCGCGACGCGGGCGGCGCCGACTGGGCGCTGCAACAGGCCATCGAACAGAACGTGATCCCGGGCCCGCGCATTTTCCCGTCGGGCAAGGCGCTGTCGCAAACCGGCGGTCACGGTGACTTCCGTCCGCGCAGCGACGTGCTTGAGCCGTGCTCGTGCGCCTTCCGTGCAGGGGCGATCGGCCGTGTGGTCGATGGTGTCGATCCGATTCGTCTGGCCGTGCGCGAAGAGATTCAGAAGGGCGCCACGCAGATCAAGCTGATGGCGTCGGGCGGCGTGGCGTCGCCCGTCGACCCTATCGCCAACACGCAGTACTCGGAAGACGAAATCCGCGCCGCCGTGGCGGAAGCCGAAGCCGCACAGACCTATGTGATGGCCCACGCCTACACGCCGAAGGCGATTGCGCGTGCCGTGCGTTGCGGCGTGCGCACCATCGAGCACGGCAACCTGTGCGACGCCGAGACGGCGAAGCTCATGGCCGAGAAAGGCGCCTATGTGGTGCCGACGCTCGTCACCTACGACGCGCTCGCCAAGGACGGCGCCTCGCTGGGCCTGCCGCCGGAATCCGTCGCCAAGGTGGAAAGCGTGCAGCGCGCCGGACGCGAATCGCTCTCCATCTACCGCGACGCGGGCGTGAAGATGGGCTTCGGCTCGGATCTGCTCGGCGACATGCACAAATATCAGTCCGACGAGTTGACGATTCGTGCCGAGGTACTCGGCGCGGCCGATACGCTGCGCTCAGCGACGGTGATCGGCGCCGAGATTCTGAATCGCGTGGGCGAACTGGGCGTGATCGCGCCGGGCGCACTGGCCGACGTGCTGGTCGTCGATGGGAATCCGCTCGAGTCGATCGACGTGCTCACCGGTCAGGGCGAAGGCATTCGCTGGGTCTTCAAGGACGGCAAGGTCACGAAGCAGCCGCACTGATCGTAGGGTGACGCGCGTATGCGCGTGAGCCCGCTTCCCGAAAGGAACGCCGTGATGTCTGATACGTCGCGGCGTTCCTTTTTTGTCTTTCGGGAACGGCGCCGCCGGCGGGCGCGCTACCGCGCGGTGACGTCCATTTGCGACACTGGGCAACACGAATCGAAAGCGCGAGCGAAGTGACGCTGCGTAGACTCCGGCATGCCTCTATCGGAGTACACCTCATGCCGTCGCTATTCCAGCCCGTCGCTCCGTCGAGTTTGTTCTACGTACCCGCCGACAACTCGCCGCCCCCCGCCCGGTCCGAATGGGGACAGATGACCGTCCGCTCATTTGCGCCGTCTCATACGTCCTCCCCCGAGGATGCCGAGTCGTTGCCGTCCATCGACACACTCGGCGCAGGCATTCTCGAGAACTTCACTGCCATCAAGCGCGAATGGGATGCCGCCGCGCAAGCCGTAGCGCCCAGAGCGGTACATGACAGGTTGTCCGGCAACTACGACACCATCGTGAGGCTCTCCGTCGCCGTCTCGACCTACAAGGCCTCCGATCTTCTCGGGGTTGACGAACTGATCCGCAAGTTCGAGACGGCCATCGAGAAAATCGGCGGCGCACGCGACGTTTCGCTGGGGTCGTGCAAGCGCGTGGACGCGCAGCGCTCCATCACCGATGTCGACCAACTGAGCCCGAAGGCGAAAGCGGCATTCGAGGCGCTCGGTCATCTGAAAACCGCGCTCGACACCATGGTGTTTACGTTGTCGGCAAAGCGCAGTCTGGAAGATCACCGGCAGGCGTTGCGACATCCGACAGGCCCCATGACGCCACAGGCATTGGAGACAGCCCGGGCAGAGCTATCGGACGCGCTGGAAGTCACGGCCGAACTCGTCAACAAGACCGAGCCATTGATCAATCACTGCCTGACGCTGGCGCAGGCCGCCATTCCGGCCGAGAAACGGCGATGGAAGACAAAGATCGCGATCCTCGCAACGTTCCTGCTCATTACCGTGGCGTTGGGTATCGCCTCGGCGCTCGCGCCCCCGTTAATCCCTGCCGTCGCGGGATTCGCACTGGGACTGAAAATTGCCACGACGGGCATGGGTGTGATGACTGCGCTGAACGGAATGTTCAACGTCTTCGGGTACGCGCGCAATCGTGGCTGGAGCAAACTGTCGAGCGAAATCGCTGCGGTCAAGAACCTGAACGACGCCATCAACCACGGATTCGAAGCCAGAAATAGTCTGCTGCACTCGAATGAAACGACCGCGATACAAGAGCAACTCGGCCAGATGAATCGGGACGTCGCGGCGGCTAGGCGCAAGCATCTGCTCATCGACCGGAAGCTGACCGAACTCTCCGACACCACATCGAATAATTCCACCGACATTGAAGACACGCCGCTTTGATGTCACGTCACCGGCCCGGCGACGCATCATCACCAAGAGGAGATATCACCTTGCTACCATCAGCCACCAATTCGTCATCGACCCATCTGGCGCAAAGTTATCAGGCGCTGGCAACCGGGGGGCGAATCCAGAACGCCATTCAGGGGGTTCGTTCGGAGCTCGCGGACCTCGACCGGATGCAAAATGCGACATTGAGTCACCTCGACAACCTGATCGCCAAAGCGAAATTGGGTAACATGAAACGCACCGCATCGGAAGACACGCCGCAGGCGCGGCCCGATAGCGAGACGCTCGACCGCGACCTGACGCGATGCCGGTCATGCTCGGACGTGAGTCACCTGTGAGTGACAGTCGGCAATAAAAAAGCAGCCCATACACGGGCTGCTTTTTAACGTTACGCGCAATCGCCAGGGGCGAACTTACGGCTTCCAACCGGGCGTGACGAACACGGAGCGCACGTCGTCGAGCGTCTGTGCCACCGTCTCTCGCGCGCGCTCCGTACCGGCGCGCAGCATGTCCCACACCTCGCCCGGATTCTTCGCGTACTCCTCGCGACGCTCGCGCATCGGGCGCAGCAACTCCTGCAAACGATCTTCCAGACGCTTCTTCACGATCGAGTCGCCCAGACCGCCGCGTACGTAGTGATCCTTGAGCGCCTGCACGCCTTCCTTGTCTTCGTCGAAGGCGTCGAGATAGGCGAATGCCACGTTGCCTTCGAGATGCCCCGGATCTTCCACTCGCAGATGCTGCGGATCGGTGTAGCACTTCTTCACTGCCGCGCGAATTTCGTCCGGCGTCGAGGAAATGTTGATCACGTTACCGAGCGACTTGCTCATCTTGGTCTTGCCGTCGATGCCCGGCAGACGTCCGATCGGCGGCACCAGCGCCTTCGCCTCGGTGAGGATCTCGCGATCGGCCAGACGATTCAGACGACGCACGATTTCGTTCGTCTGCTCGATCATCGGCAACTGATCTTCGCCCACCGGCACCAGCGTCGCACGGAAGGCCGTGATATCAGCCGCCTGGCTCACCGGATACGTGAGGAAGCCGGCGGGAATATCGCGCTCGAAGTTGCGCAGACCGATTTCCTGCTTGACGGTCGGATTGCGCTCCAGGCGCGCCACCGTCACGAGGTTCAGGTAATAGAACGTGAGTTCGGTGAGCTCGGGCAGCCACGTCTGCACGCAGATGGTGGACACTTTCGGATCGATGCCGACGGCCAGATAGTCGAGCGCGACTTCCGAGACGTTGCGATGCACCTTGCCGCGATCGTCCGTGTTGTCGGTCAGCGCCTGCGCGTCGGCCACCAGAATGAATTGCTTGTACTCGTGCTGATACGCCACACGGTTTTTCAGACTCCCGACGTAGTGGCCCAGATGCAGCGGGCCCGTCGGACGGTCACCCGTGAGGATCACCTTGCGATCCGCAGGTGCCTTCGAAACACTCATTTTCCTCTCCGTAATCAAGCGCTTATGACGATCGCCGATGGTCCTTTCGCGGCGAGCGGTTCGGCCAGTGGCGTCAACTCTCAGTCAACATAACCTCCCGAATGGTAGCGCGTCAGCCGGATGCCGGTACAGAAGCCCGCACAGATGGTGAGAAGGTCTTCGCCCTCCGTGCGCTTCATAGTTCCACGACGGCTGCGCGGCCTTTGTCCAAAACGGCGTCCTGGAATTCTCGCACGAAGCGGAGAAAGACTCCGCGGCTCGGTATGCCGCGCTTGACCGCTCTTCCATTGTGAATGCGTTGGAGGAAGTGCGCTCCGCTCCCGATGTAATTGCCATCAGCGGATGGGAGGAGATGCGGGGAAAACGCGTGAAAGCAATTGGCGATGGAGATATGGGCATCCAATCACCAACGATTCGGCAGACAATCATTTTCGATCGGCGAGCAACACTCTTCTCTTCGTCTCGCGCCGTCGGCGCGGCGATCCTGTGGATTGACTTCACCCTGATTTTTGAAAGTCTCGCATTTCGCTGGAACGTCGACGCGATCGTCATTGGATTTGCCATGACCTTCTATGGCGTTCCCGGCGTGCTCGCCGGGCCCTGGGTCGGCGCGCTGGTGGATCGCAAGTGCCCATGGCTAATGTTGCGTTGGAGCTACCTGATTCGCGCTGCGGCGGCGTTGGCGCTCTGGCGGGCTCCCACCCTCGCCATTTTTCTTTTCTGCGTCGCGCTGAAAGGCTTCGCGAATCTCATACCGGGTCCGGCAGAACAACAATTGTTTCGTCGCTTGTTGGCGAACGATGCCTTACCGGGGAACGCCAGCAAAATCACGCTGATCGATCAGATGGCCAAGTTGATTGCCCCGCTTGCAGCCGCCTTGCTCGCAACGTGGCATCTTCCGGGGTTCGCCATCTCAGCGGCCCTGAGTCTCGCCGGCATCCTGCTATTGCCCCGCCTGCGCATACCCGAACGCAAACCCATGACAACGACGGCTCCCGCACGCCCGGTTTGGGCGGTCTTCCACTCGGTGCTGAAAGGCCATGCCCTTCTACGACGCGTATTCGTCGTCACGCTTTGTCAGGCCTTCGTTCTCGGCTTTTACGACGCGCTGCTCGCTCTCTTTCTGAAAGCGCGAGGCTATCCGGACGGCACGTTCGGCAGCATTGTGGGATGTACAGCCGCAGGCGCCATTCTGGGCACGTTTGGGTTCAAAATGGCGGTAAGACGTTGGTCCCCCACCCACCTGCTGGCGATGTCGTCACTGCTGTTCGGTATCACGGTGCTCACGCCCGCGATGCTGGTCTACGCAAAGGTTCACATCCCACTGATCGTCATGCTCGCGCTTTGGGTCGGCAACGGGCTGGGGTACGGCATCGGGGTCATGCTAATGATGCTTTCATTTCAACGATACTGCCCACGCGACGCATTGGGGACGGTCACATCCACCGGCAGAAGCCTTCAATTGCTGCTGATGATCGTCGCACCGCTCATCGGCGGCGCGCTGTCGAACGTCACCAGCATCGAGTTCGTCTTTCTGTGCGCGGGCGCAAGCGCCATTAGCCTCGGCCTGTTCGCCCGTGTGGTTCCGGTTGCACAGCCCGCGTGAGGCAGGTGAAATTCCAGTGCGAACACGCAAAAGAAAACGACGGGGCGTAGTGCGTGGTTAACGCCTGCGCCACCGTCGTCGGGTCCGTCACGCTCCGCCTTCCGGCGAAAGGCCTTTCTCTCTTTCTCTCGCTTAGCGGCTCGTCACCACCGGAATGCCCTTGAGCGATTTGCCGCTGCTGCGTGCATGCGCGAGGGCCTGTTCGACGGCGTCGCCCGTGGCGGGGGTGATACCGAGGCGACCCGCGAGCGTCGCTTCGATGCGCTTGGCCATCGCCAGATTCGCCAGCTTCACATGACCGTAGCCGCGAATCTTTGCCGGGGTTTCGGCCAGAGCGATCACGTCCGCCAGCGTGTCGGCCGAGAGTGCCGCCAGCGCGCGTTCGAGCGTTGCGCGATAGTCCGCGATCAACTGACGCTCCATACGACGCTCCAGCGTGTAACCGAAGACGTCGAGTGCACCGCCGCGCAAGCCCCGCAGCTTCGACATGCCGCGCAGCACCGGCCACAGCCACGGCCCGATAGTCACCTTCTTCGGTGCGGCACCGTTCTTGCCGCGCGCGATCAGCGGCGGGGCCATGTGGAACTCGAGACGGAAGTCGCTGCCCGGCTTGCCTTCGAAGGTCTCACCCAACGCGTCGGTGAACGCCGTTTGCGCATACAGACGCGCCACTTCGTACTCGTCCTTGTACGCCATCAGACGCGAAAGCTGCTGCGCCACCGCGCGCGCCAGACGTCCCGGCGCGCCGGCCACACGCGTCTCCGCGTCGGCTACCCGCTTCACGAACGCGGCGAACTGCGACGCATACGCCGCGCTTTGATATTGCGTGAGCAAGTCCATGCGATGCGCGACGAGCGCGTCGAACGTCATGTCGTCGGCAACCGGCGCATGCAACGGGGCATGCGCCGCTTTGGCCGTCGTCTCCGTCAACGCGGCGGGGTCGCCTGCGGCGAGACGGCCGATGGCGAGGGCCAAATGGTTCATCGGCACCGCAACGTTGTTCAGCTCGATGGCGCGCTGCAATGCATTCAGCGACACCGGCACCAGCCCCAACTGCCACGCGTAGCCGAGCATGATGATGTTCGAGCCCATCGTGTCGCCGAGGAAGCGCTGCGCGAGCGCCTGCGCGTCGCACGCGTCGAGCTTGTCGTTGCCAGCCGCATGACGCATCTTTGCGAGCAGCGCGTCCGAATGCAGATTCGCATCGGGGTTCTGCACGAACGTTGCGTTCGGAATCGCGTGCGTGTTGACGACCACACGCGTGCGGTCGCGACGCACGGTCTGCAACGCGTCGGCGCTCGCCCCCACGACCATGTCGCATGCGAGCAGCACGTCGGCCTGCTGCGTGTCGATGCGCACCTGATTGAGCGCCTGCGGCGTGTTCGCAAAACGCACGAACGACAACACCGCCCCGCCCTTCTGCGCGAAACCCATGAAGTCGAGCACCGAAGCACTCTTGCCTTCGAGGTGTGCCGCCATGGTGATGAGCGCACCGATCGTCACCACGCCAGTGCCGCCCACGCCAGTGACCATGATGTCGAACGGCGCATCGCCCGCGAGCGCGACCGGTTGCGGCAGCGCATTCAGACGTCCTTCGAAAGCGGCCTGATCGAACGCGGCGGCGAGCGCCTTCTTCAACTGCGCGCCCTTGACCGACACGAAGCTCGGGCAGAAGCCGTTCACGCAGGAGAAGTCCTTGTTGCACGACGACTGATCGATGCGACGCTTGCGCCCCATCGCCGTTTCCACCGGCTCGACCGACAGACAGTTCGACGCCACACCGCAGTCGCCGCAGCCTTCGCAAACGGCTTCGTTGATGAACAGGCGGCGATCCGGATTCGGGAATTCATTCTTTTTGCGACGACGACGCTTCTCGGCCGCGCACGTCTGATCGTAGATGAGCACGGTCGTACCGGCGATCTCGCGCAACTCGCGCTGCACGGCGTCGAGTTCGCTGCGGTGATGGAACGTCGTGCCCTTCGGGAACTGCCCTTCGTGACCGATGTACTTCTCCGGCTCGTCGCTCACCACGACGAGTTTCGCAATGCCTTCGGCTTCCACCTGACGCGCGATCTGCGGCACGGAAATCGAACCGTCGACAGGCTGACCGCCGGTCATCGCGACGGCATCGTTGTAGAGGATCTTGTAGGTGATGTTCGCCTTCGACGCCACCGCTTGACGAATCGCCAGCAACCCCGAATGGAAGTACGTGCCGTCGCCCAGATTCTGGAAGACGTGCGGGCGCTTGGTAAAGTGCGAATGCGCCGCCCAGTCCACGCCCTCGCCGCCCATCTGAATCAGCCCGGTGGTGTCGCGATCCATCCACGACGCCATGAAGTGACAGCCGATCCCCGCCTGCGCGATGGAACCCTCCGGCACCTTCGTCGACGTATTGTGCGGACAACCCGAGCAGAAATACGGCACACGACGCACACCGTCGGCCGCGTTCGACAGAATCTCGTGCGCGACGAGATCGACCACGCGCTCGCGACGATCCAGCGCCGGACGGTGCTTCGCCAGCCACTCGGCGAACACCGGCAGCACGCGCGACGGACGCAGTTCGCCTAGCGCGGAGAGCAGCGCATGGCCTTCGGCGTCGGTCTTGCCGAGCACGACCGGGCGCGTGCCCGTGGTGCGGTTGTACAGGTATTGCTTGATCTGCTGCTCGACGACCGGGCCCTTCTCCTCGATCACGAGAATTTCCTTCAGCCCTGCGACGAAGGCGTCCAGACGCGACATATCCAGCGGGAACGACAGCCCCACCTTGTAGATGCGCACACCGGCAGCCGCAAGATCGTCGACGGTAATGTCCAGGCGGCGCAGCGTCTCCATCAGGTCGAGATGCGCCTTGCCGCACGTCACAATGCCGATGTCCGCTTCGGGCGCCGGGGCGATCCACTTGTCGATGCTGTTCACGCGCGAGAAGGCACGCACGGCGTCGAGCTTGTCTGCCAGACGCGCTTCGAGCGCCAGACTCGGCAGATCGGGCCAGCGGTTATGCAATCCGCCCGCGGGGCTCACGTAATCGAGCGGTTCGGCCCAGTCGGTGCGGATCTTGTCGAGGTCCACGGTGCCGCGCGACTCGACCGTCTCGGAGATGGCCTTGAGGCCGGCCCATGCGCCGGAAAAACGCGAAAGCGCGTAGCCGTAGAGACCGAATTCGACGAGCTCGCCGATGTCGGCCGGGTTGAGCACCGGCATGCTCCACGACATCATCGTGAAGTCGCTCTGATGCGGCATCGACGACGACACGCAGCCATGATCGTCACCCGCCACCACGAGCACGCCGCCGTGGCGCGACGCGCCATACGCGTTGCCGTGCTTGAGCGCATCGCCCGCACGATCCACGCCCGGCCCCTTGCCGTACCACATGCCGAACACGCCTTCGACGGTCCGCTCCGGATCGGCTTCCACCCGTTGCGTCCCCATGACGGCCGTGCCGCCCAACTCTTCGTTGATCGCCGGCAGGAACTTGACGTTCGCCGCGTCGAGCAACTTCTTCGCCTTCCACAACTGCTGGTCCACGCCACCGAGCGGCGAGCCGCGATACCCGCTGATGAAGCCGGCCGTGTTCAGGCCGCGCTCGGCGTCGAGCTGGCGCTGCATGAGCAGGATACGGACCAGCGCCTGCGTACCGGTCAGGAAGATCTGACCACGTCGTGCGGTGAGGGCGTCGGAGAGCTGGTAGTCGGGATGGGCCAGGGGATTGGCCGTGGGCGACGCAAGCGCGGCGCGCATGGGGGCATTCATTGGGTATCTCCTGATCCCCCTCGCCGGCCGGTCGAATCGATGTATCGATGCGCCGGGTGTGCTTCGGGGGCATTTGTTCTGTTCGTCTCGACGCGTTTGCGCATAGTGCGGCCACGCATCGGTTATGGAAGCAGTGTATGGGGAGGCAGGAGAAAGATTTTTACTATTTCACCCCGTTTAGCGCACAATAAGAAACATTCATTTCGAAAAAGGCGATTTTTGGAAATGGAATTACTCGATAATTTTGCCCGAGAGATATTGCGACTTTTGCAGATCGACTCGCGCCGCTCGTCCCAGGAACTGGCCGAAAAGGTCGGTCTGTCGGCAACGCCTTGCTGGCGACGCATCAAGGACATGGAGAAAGACGGCGTGATCCAGCGCTACACGGTGCTGCTCGATCGCGAAAAGCTCGGCCTGCACGTATGCGCACTCGCCCACGTTCAGCTCACGCGCCACACGGAAGGCGGCACGGAACAGTTCGAGCGCGAAATCCGTACGTGCCCGGAAGTCACCGAGTGCTACAGCACCACGGGCGAGGCCGATTACATCCTCAAGATCGTGGCGCCGGACATCAAGGCCTACGACGCGTTCCTGCACGAACACATCTTCCGTCTGCCCGCCGTAGCCAACGTGAAGACGAGCGTCGTGCTGCGCGAAATCAAATTCGACACGAGCCTGCCGATCGAGGCGACGACGGCAAGCGTGAGGTGACGCTGGAAGCTATCAGTCTCTTCCCAATTGTTGACTTTACGAGACAGCGCCACTTGACCTAACGGACGTTCTCCGCTAAAAATGCAAATGATTCTCATTTAGCACCAATTTCAAGCTCTTCGTCTCAAGGCCGAACTTCTACGGCCGGGTGGCGTGAGATTTTTTCGCCAGCCGCGCCTGCCAGCGTGTAGTCAAGCGTCATCGATGACGCCGCCACACGCCGATTGCCACGAGCGCTTGCCAGCCAGCAACGGGGTCTTTTGCACTGGGAGCCAGTAGTGAAGCAGTCGTCGAGCGGCGGGGGCCGCGCATTTGTCATATCCACGCGCCGGAGTGATCGGAATTTCGGCGCCAACGGTTCGAATCGCGCCACGCATGGCGCCCGGACCGAAGCCTCGCAACGCCAGCGTGCGTGCGAGCCACGTCGGCGTCTGCACCCGCTCGCCGGCGCGGTGTTTGCCGCGTTCTGGTTGCCTGCCGCGTTCGCGCAACAGGCGCCGGCCGAGGGTTCGGCGCAGTCCGCCGCGCCCGGCCAGTCCACCCAGACCCTGCAGGTCGCGCAGGCATCGCCCGTCGCCAAGGTACAGCTCGCCGAAGCCAATCTGCGAGAGGTGAACGTGACGGCGACGCGCACCCCCACCGAAGCGGAACGCACACCAGCGTCCATTTCGGTCATCACCGATCAGGATCTCGAAGAACAGCAGGCGCAAGACATCAAGGAAGCGCTACGCTACGAGCCCGGCGTCACCGTGCGCCGCTCGGCGTATCGCCCAACCTCAGCCGCACAAGGCGGTGGTCGCGACGGCAATTCGAGCATCAACATCCGCGGCCTCGAAGGCAACCGCGTTGCCATCTTCGAGGACGGCATCCGCATGCCCTCCTCGTACTCGTTCGGCCCGCTCGAAGCCGGTCGCGGCGACTATGCGAGCATGGACCTGCTGCGCCGCATTGAAATCCTGCGTGGCCCGGCCTCGTCGCTGTACGGCAGCGACGGCCTGACCGGCGTCGTCAACTTCCTCACCAAAGATCCGCAAGACCTGCTCGACGTGTTCGGCAAGTCGACCTACTTCTCGCTGCGTCCGTACTACAACTCGAATGACCGCAGCTTCGGCACGACCGCGCAAGCAGCGTGGGGCGGCGAGCAGTGGCAGGGCATGGTGATCGTCGACGGCAACAAGGGCCACGAGCTCGACGGCAAGGGCAGCAACAATACGGCGAGCACCGCGCGCACGACGGCGAACCCGCAGGACAGCAACGGCGACTCCGTGCTCGGCAAGCTCGTCTTCAAGGCAACGCCCTTCTCGACGTTCAAGCTCACTGGCGAGACCGTGCGCCGTCGCGTGGACTCGGATGTCCTGTCCGCCGTGAACCCGCCAACGACGCTGGGGCTGCACACGAGCGATCGTCTCGAGCGCAATCGTGTCAGCCTCGATTACGACTTCAACGACGCCTCGCAGTCGTACATCCAGAACGCCCACGCCCTGCTGTACTTCCAGGACGCGAAGAACAGCCAGTATTCGTACGAGATGCGTACGTTGCCCGATCGCACGCGTGACAACACGTACAAGGAGCGCACCGTCGGCGGCTCGTTGCAGGCGGAGAGCAACTTCGCCACCGGTCCGCTCACGCACAAGCTGGTGTACGGCACCGACGCGAGCCTCGCATACGTGACCGGCTACCGCAACGGCACGGTGCCGGGCGCGGGCGAGTCGTTCCCGAACAAGGCCTTCCCGGATACCGACTACACGCTCTTCGGCGCCTATTTGCAGGACGAGATCCGTTACGGCGCGCTCACGGTGACGCCGGGTATCCGCTACGACGCCTACTGGCTCACCCCGAAGCAGAACGATCCGCTGTACGTCTCGCAGTCGGCCAACGGCGCCTCTGCGCAACCAACGTCCTCGAACGACTCCGCGTTCTCGCCGCGCCTGGCGCTCATGTACGAGATCGCGCCGTCGCTGATTCCGTACGTGCAATACGCACGCGGCTTCCGCACGCCAACGCCCGATCAGGTCAACAATGGGTTCTCGAATCCGCTTTACGGCTACATGTCGATCGCGAACCCGAACCTCAAGCCCGAGACGAGCGACACGGTCGAGCTGGGTCTGCGCGGACGTCTGGCCACCACGCTCGGCCCGGTCACATACAGCACCGCCGTGTTTGCGGGCAAGTATCGCAACTTCATTTCGCAGCAGAACATCCGTGGTTCGGGCCGCCCGAACGATCCGCTCATCTTCCAATACGTGAACTTCAGCCGCGCCAATATTCAAGGCTGGGAAGGCCGCGCCGCGTGGGCGCTCAAAGGTGGCGTGACGTTGCGCACCGCCATGGCATATACCCACGGCACGACGGAAGATGACGGCGCACCGAGCCAGCCGCTCAACACCATCAACCCGTTCTCGATGGTCGTCGGTGTGCGCTACGAGCCGAACAGCACGTGGTTCGCTCAGGCCGACCTGCTGTTCCAGGCCGCCAAGTCCCAGAGCCAGATCGCGAAGTCCTGCACGTCGGGCATGCAGCAGAACCAGAACTGCTGGGCGCCGCCGTCGTCGATCGTGCTCGACCTGTCGGGTGGCTATCACATCAACAAGAACGCCACGGTGTACGCCGGTATCTACAACGTATTCGACCGCAAGTACTGGAACTGGTCGGACGTTCGCAACATTGCCGAGAACTCGACCGTGAAGGATGCCTATTCGGCACCGGGCCGCAGCGTGGCTGTGAGCCTGAAGCTTCAGTACTGATCTTCGGATCGATCGTCAGAACCGCGCCGGCGCGCATGCCGTTTCGCCCGCCGGCGCATGCCAGCCAATGCCAGCAAACACGCAATCAAGGAATCGCATGATGAACGCTCAAAACGCCACCTCCACCGCCCGCCCGGCATTCCCCGCCCTCGCCGACGTCACCCGTCTGCGCAGCGAATTCCAACGAGTGAAGACCGAACAGAAACTGCGCGATCGCGACGCCGCCGCCGCAATCGGTGTCTCCGAAGGCGAGACGGTCGCGGCTTTTGTCGGCGAGAACGTCGTGCGTCTGCGTCCGGAGTTCATCGAGATCGTCGAATCGCTGCCCGCGCTGGGCCGTGTCATGGCGCTCACGCGCAACGCCGCTGCCGTCCATGAAAAAGACGGCCCGTACGAGAAGCTCTCGCACGACGGCACCGTCGGCCTCGGTCTGGGCAAGGAACTCGACCTGCGCATCTTCTATCACCAGTGGGCTTTCGGCTACGCCGTCGAAACGCCGACGGAAAACGGCCTGCGCCGCTCGCTCCAGTTCTTCGACAAGTCCGGCACCGCCGTGCACAAGATGTTCCTGCGCGAGCACAGCGACGTGGCCGCGTATGACGCTCTCGTCGCCCGCTTCCGTGCAGACGATCAGACGCCGGGCGAGCATGTCGCGCCTGCCCACGCCCCGAAGGCGGAGACGCCCGATGCCGACATCGACGTGGCCGCCTTCCAGCGCGACTGGCTCGCCATGACCGACACGCACGAGTTCTTCGAATTGCTCAAGCGCTATGGCGTGTCGCGTGCCCAAGCCCTGCGCCTCGCGCCCGAGGGTCACGCACAGCGCGTGCCGGCGAGCGCCGTACGCACGCTGCTCGACGACGCCGCAGGCACCGATCTGCCGATCATGGTGTTCGTCGGCAACGCGGGCATGCTCCAGATTCACACCGGTCCGGTGAAGACCATTCGCGTGATGGGCCCGTGGGTCAACGTCCTCGATCCGGACTTCAACCTGCATTTGCGCGAAGACCTCGTCGACACCGCATGGGTCGTGCGCAAGCCAACCGCCGATGGCATTGTCTCGTCGCTCGAACTGCTCGACGCCGAGGGTATGGTGATCGCCATGTTCTTCGGCGCCCGCAAGCCGGGTCAGGCCGAACGCGAAGACTGGCGCGAGACGCTGGTGCGCGTGCAAGGCACGCAAGGCGTTGTGGAGGCATCGGAGTGAACTCGTCATTCGACGCGCGCGGCGCTTCGCGTCGTGCCTGGCTGACCGGGGGGGCCTCGCTCGGGGCGCTCTCCTGGCTCGGTGCGCTTCCGGCGTCGCTTGCCCATGCTGCGACGGCCGCCGCGCCCGGGAAAGACGGCCCCAAACGGGTGATTGTCGCGGGCGGCGCGCTCACCGAGATCGTCTACGCGCTCGGCGCGCAGAACCGCGTGATCGCCAACGATCTGACCAGCCTGTATCCGGAGGCGGCCACGAAGCTGCCCAAGATCGGCTATTTGCGCACGTTGTCGGCCGAGGGCGTGCTGTCTTTGCATCCCGATCTGCTGCTCGCCGGCGCGGAAGCCGGCCCGCCCAACGTGCTCTCGCAGATCGAAGCGGCGGGCGTGCCCGTGCAGCACTTCAAGCACGGTTACACCGCCGAGCTGGTGCGCGAGAACATTCGCGGGGTCGCGGCGGCGCTGAAGGTGAACGACGACGGTGCGCGCGTTGCGGGCCGCTTCACCACCGACTGGACGCGCGTTCGCTCGCAGGTCGACGAACGGTACGGCGCGCAGAAACGCCCGCGCGTGCTGTTCATCCTTGGCCATACGGGCAATCAGGTGATGGTCGCCGGACAGGACACGGCGGCCGAAGCGATGCTCGCGTACGCCGGTGCCGATAACGCACTGCGCGGATTCACCGGATACCGTCCGCTCACAGCGGAGGCCGCCGTGGCCGCACAGCCCGACGTGTTGCTCACGACCACGACGGGGCCGTCGCCGGTCGATCCGGCAGCCACGCTGCTCGCCCAGCCGGGACTGGCGAACACACCTGCCGGACGCGCGAAACGCGTGGTCAGTTTCGACGCGTTGTATCTGCTCGGTTTCGGCCCGCGTCTGCCGCAGGCGGTCGCCGATCTCGCACAGCGCGTGCACGCTACCTGAATACGTCCCCAACGCGTTGGGTGACGTTGCGAATGTCTTCGTAACGTCACCTGCGCCGGGGTCGTCCCGAAATCCGCCATTCGCCAGTCAACGAAGCCATGTCAGCCGCTCCCCCGATTCCGAAGCCGTTGCCGTCCAGCCGGTCTGAGACGTCCAACGCCTCGGCCACCACCACCATGCCGGGTCCGGCGGGCCATACCGGCGGTGTACGCCGCCGTCCGCCGAGATGGCTTGTCATGACGGTGCTCGTCGGATTGCTGGCCGTGGCAATCCTCGCCGCCCTGTGCGGCGGTGCGTATCGCATCGCCCCCGGCGAAGCCATCCTGGCGCTGTTCCGGGGGGCGACGGGCGACTTCGCGCAGGATCAGGCGCGCAACGTGATGCTGCAAATCCGTCTGCCGCGAATCGTGCTCGGCATTCTGGTGGGTGCCGGTTTCGGCGCGGCCGGGGCCGCATTGCAGGCGCTCTTCCGCAATCCGCTGGCCGACCCAGGACTGATCGGCGTGGCCAGCGGTGCCGCGTTGGGCGCGGCCGGTGTGATCGTGCTGGGCGGCGTGTTGCTGCCCGCGGCACTCGCGGCGTCGCTCGGCCTGTGGATGCTGCCGGTGGCGGCGTTCGTCGGCGCGCTCGGCGTGACCGCGCTCGTCTACCGTCTGGCTGCCGGACGGGGGCGTCTCGCGCTGCCGCTGCTGTTGCTCGCGGGTATCGCAATCAATGCCGTCTCCGGTGCCGCCATCGGCTTGCTGACCTACCTCGCCAACGACACTCAACTGCGTACGCTCACCTTCTGGACGCTCGGCAGTCTTGGCGGCGCGCAATGGTCGATGCTCGCGGTGATCGTGTGGCCCGTCGCGCTGGGAATCGCCGCGCTCGCCACCCAATGCCGTTCGCTCAATGCGTTGTTGCTGGGCGAAGCCGAAGCGCTGCACCTCGGTGTCGCGGTGCAGTCGGTCAAGCGGCGCGTGATGGTGTCGTGCGCGCTGTGCGTGGGCGCGTTGGTGGCGTCGAGCGGCATGATCGGGTTCATCGGCCTGATTGCGCCGCACATCGTGCGTCTGGTGGTCGGCCCCGATCCGCGCGCCGTGCTGCCCGCGGCGGCGCTCTTCGGCGCGATCCTGACGCTGCTCGCCGACCTCGTCGCCCGCACGTGGGTGGCCCCGGCCGAGTTGCCACTGGGCATTCTGACCGCGCTGCTCGGCGCGCCCTTCTTCCTCATGCTGCTGTGGCGACGCCGTGGGCAATTCGGGCTGTAACGGCGTTGCCCGCCGATTGACGACACCAGGACATCGCCATGCTCAGTGCATACGACCTCACGATTGCCCACGCCGGTTCGACCGGTGTGCCCGTACTCGACGGCCTGTCGCTCGACATCCGTCCCGGCGAATTGCTGGTGCTGCTCGGCCGAAACGGCGCGGGCAAGAGCACCCTGCTCAAAGCGCTGGCCGGGGAGCCGCTGCCGCCGCGCACGCACACGAGCGGCGCCATCACGCTCAACGGCGCGCTGCTCTCCCAATATTCGAGCGCGGCGCTTGCGCGTCTGCGTGCCGTGCTGCCGCAGACGGCGCAGTTGTCGTTCCCGTTCAGTGCCCTTGAGATCGTGACGATGGGGCGTCTGCCGTTCCCGAAATCCGGCATGCGCGACACGGAAATCGCGACGCTCGCGCTTGAACAGGCGGGCGCGTTGGCGCTGATCCATCGCGACGTGATGACCCTCTCGGGCGGCGAATGGGCGCGCGTGCAGTTTGCACGGGTGCTCGCGCAGTTGTGGCCCGATGACAGCGCGCCAGCACCGTCGGTACCGCGTTATTTGCTGCTCGACGAACCGACGGCGGCGCTTGATCTCGCGCATCAGCATCATCTGCTGTCGCTCACGCGCGAGCTTGCGAAGTCATGGGGATTCGGGGCAATGGCGATCGTGCACGACATCAATCTCGCCGCACGTCACGCCGACCGCATGGCGCTGCTCGCCAATGGCCGCATTCTCGCGACGGGTGCGCCGCGCGACGTCATGCGCGCCGATCTGATCGAGACGACGCTGGGTCTGCCGGTGCACGTAATCACGCCCGAGACGGCGCCGGGTTACCCGACGCTGACGGGCGTGAGCGCAGGCGTGCCTTTCGCGTTGCCGGCGTAAGGAAATGAGCCGTTGAGTGAATAAGAAAATGAGTACGTCACTGGGCGAGTGGATCACGCGTCGGCGCGATCCACGTCACCGGTGACAGACAACGCTGGACAGCGCCGGACAGCGCCTCAAGGCGCCGGCACACCGTCCTTCGCCAGATTCGCACGTGCGCACAGCACCGCAGCGAGATCCCACAAGGCGTAGCCAACGCTCTTGAAGAGCACCGGCCCGCTCGATCGGAAACGATCGGGGGTGATGATCGCGTCCATCAGCGGCGCGGCGCGGCCCCAATCGATGGCGGCATGCAACAGATCGCCGGCCTCGTGCTTGACCTCCCATGTGTCGACCACCAGCGTGCCGCGCACGGCCGCGTCGCGGCACAACTGCGGCGGCAGCTCGCGCATGTCCGGGCGGAATGCGCCGACGCCCGCCACGAAAATATCGTCACGCCAGCGCATCGTGTCGCTGTCGGGCAGCACCGGTTCGCTGCTGGTCGTCGCCGTAATCACAATGCTCACGGTGCTGAGTACCGGCTCGATGGCGTTGACCACCGTCGCCTCCACGCCGAGCGTCGCCGCGTGGTCTGCCAACGCGTGAGCACGCTCCGGACTGCGGGAAAAGATCATGAAGTGGCGCGTGCCCATCCCCGCGGCGAACGCCTCCAGATGCGCCCTCGCCTGCACACCCGCGCCCACGATCAGCACAGGTCCCTTCGGGCGAGGCGCAAATTTCCGGGCGGCGAACAACGTGACTGCCGCCGTGCGGCGCCCCGTCACCGTCGGTCCGTCGAGCAACATCTGACGCTCGCCCGTATGCGGATCGAACACCATCACTTCGCCGATGATGGACGGTTTGCCCGCCCGGCAATTCTCGGGATGAACGGTGATGTGCTTGGTCATCGCCACGTCGCGATTGACGGCTGGCATCACCAGCAGCACGCCAGTTCGGCGGCCGCGCTCAGGTTCAGTGAGGGGAAAATGCAGACGCTCAGGCGCGCGCGCGGTGCCCGAGCGCATTTCCATGAGCATGGCCTCGATACCATCGGCCAGTTGGGGATACGGCAGCAACTGCGCGGTCTGCTGCGCATTCAGCGTGATCATCGATATGTCTCCGCTTCGAGGCGTGCGCCACCAGCCACGGAGTTCGCACTCGTCGCCATCACATCGCGTCACGCTTTGCCAAGTCTTGATTCAGTGTAACGCGCATCGCGGGAACGCGTCTGCCGCATCAAAAATTATTGGGGACATTTCGCGGTGTCGCACCCACGACATACGGAAGAGACGGCGCGCACATGCGCTCAGCGGCTCGCATTGCGCATGCGCTTGCCGTCGTTGACCGTCGCACCGCGTACCTCGAAACGCACACTGTCGCGAACCGTACCGGAGGCGTCGACAAGCTCAAGCGTGTGACGTCCCGGCCACGGCAACCACCCCACGCGTGCAGAGCCCGAGAGCGGCTTGCCGTCGAGCCGCCACGCCGCCCCTTTGGGCCATGCGGCGGCGACCTGAAACCACAGGCGCTGGTTCGCTGGCGGAATGTCCGGATCGAGTGCGACGATGGTGCCGTCGGTCGGCCCGGCGATACGCCAGAGCGGTCCGCTCGGCGCCTTCGTCGCGAGGGCCGACAAGGCAATCGTGCTCTGCGACGTACCGGGAAGAAACCACTCTTCGCGCGCCGGTTCGACGTGCTCCGCATACTGCACTGCGACATGTTCGAGCCCCGGCGGCGCGGCAGGCGGCAGGCTCGCGGTGCGGCGATGCAGATAGTCCATCACCCGATGCCAGATCGGCGCTGCACCGGACACACCCGAGACGTCCCACATCGGCGCGCCATCCGCGTTACCCACCCAGACACCGACGGTGTAGCGTCGCGAGTACCCCACGGCCCAGTTGTCGCGCATATCCTTGCTGGTGCCCGTTTTCACGGCCGTCCAATAGCGTGTGGAGAGCGGACTGTCGAGGCCGAATGTTCGCGTGCGCGCCTGACGATCGGCGATCATGTCCGACACGATGAAGCTCACCTGAGGCGAGAAGACGGACACGTGTGCGACGTCGCGCACGCTGTCCTTCGCGCTGGCCTTCGATGCGTCCGTTCCCCGTGTGCGCGGCGTCTGCGGCATGCGATCGGGAATGCGCGCATTGACCCCACTGGCAGTGCCGCCGTTGGCCAATGCGCGATAGGCATTCGTGAGCGAGAGCAGCGTGACGTCGGCGCTGCCAAGCGCGAGGCTGAAGCCGTAGTAATCGCCGCTTTGGGTAAGCGGCAACCCAAGCGAAACGAGCGTCTGCGCGAACCGGCGCGGCGTGACCATCACGAGCGTACGCACGGCGGGCACATTCAGCGACGAGCCCAGCGCCGTGCGCGCACTGACCCATCCCTTGAAGTGACGATCGTAGTTCTGCGGAATGTACAGACCGCCCCCCGTGGGCAAGTCGATGGGCGAATCGTCCAGGAGCGACGCGGCCGTCAGCCGGTGCTCGGCAATCGCCTGCGCATAAAGAAACGGCTTGAGCGTGGAGCCGGCCTGACGCAACGACGTCACGCCGTCCACCTGTGCCGCCGACGACAACGCCCCCGAAGAGCCGACCCACGCGAGGATGTCGCCACTGGCGTTATCGATCACGACAATCGCCCCATCCTGCACATTGCGCGAGCGACCCGGCACGCTTAGCTCCCGGAGTGTCTGCTCAAGCGTGGTGACCGCCACGCGCTGAAGATTCGCATCGAGCGTGCTGGTAATGCGCGTACCCGCTGGAGGACGGCTTTCGGTGAAGACGCGCCGGGCAAAATGCGGCGCGAGATTGACAGCGTCACGCGTCGTCATCACGCTCGCCGGACGCGAAAACACGAGCTGCGTATAGCCGTCCAACCCATTGCAATCGGCCGCTTGTCCCATATCGCGCAAGATGCCGCAGGCGCGCTGCGAAACTCGCGCGGCCGGCGCATTGGGCGCGCGCAGGAGCGCCACGGCCAGTGCCGACTCGCGGGCATCGAGCCCGACGGGTAGTTTGCCGAAGAGCGTCTGCGAGACGGCCGAAATGCCCACGAGCTCACCACGAAACGGGACGAGGTTCAGATACGCCTCAAGAATCTGGTCCTTGCGCCAGCGCTGCTCCAGCCACACCGCCGTTGCCGCCTGACCGATCTTTTGCGTCACCGAGCGATTGCGGGCGCTCGGGCGCAGATCGTCGTCGAGCAGCCCGGCCAATTGCATCGTCAACGTTGACGCGCCGCGCGTGCGCGAATGCCAGAGATTGCCCCACGCGGCAGCGGCCACGCCACGCCAATCGACCCCGCTGTGCTCGTAGAAACGCTTGTCTTCGGAGACGATCAGCGCCTGGCGGAACGCAGGCGATACGTCGGCGAGCGTCACCCAGTCGCCCCGTTGCGCCTGCATGTCGGCGCGCAAGCGCTGCAAGGGCTCACCGCGACGATCCAGCAGAATCCAGTCAGACGCGCGCCAGTCCTGACGCACCTCGTCGAACGACGGTGCCGCTTGCGCGGGCGCAGACGCCTGAAGCCAACCAAGCGCCAACGCGACGCTCAGCACCCCCCGACGCGCAACGCCCCTAAGGCAGCCCCCACATCGAACCCTACGTCGGCCATCAGGCACTACAAACATGCGCCTCATCCCTTTTCATGCCTCATGCGTCGGTAGCTGCAGGCTTTCCCTGCGGCGCTTGCGACACCCGTGGCGTACGCACCGCCATGATTCCCGCCACCAGCAGCAATTGCGCGAGCGCGTAGAGAATCCAGATGGCGTACTCCTGTGCGGGAATCGTGCCGACGAATCGCGTGGTGCCGATGAGGGCGTCCGATACGGTGAACAGCAGCGCCCCCACGGCAGCCCATTCGCCTCGCAGTTCGGCCAGCAGCGCCGCCGAGGCCATCATGGCGAGCACGACGACGTAACACGCCACGGGTGCCTTGAGCTCGCCCATGCCGGGCCAATACATCACATACGACAGCGCCGCCGCGACCCACACCAGCACAATGGCGACCCGATGCCAGCCGGGCACCTTCGCCCAGGGACGACGCACCCGCCAGAACAGTACAAAGTAGGCAAGGTGCGCCAACAGAAAGGCGCCGAGTCCCAGCACGAAGCCTTGCGCCATCGTCGGAATCGCAAGCAGGACGTCGCCCGCCCCCGAGAAAATCAGCGCCGCGCACAACCACACGCGCTCACGCGGCACCCGGTGATACAACGCCGCGAACAGCAACAGCGCACACAACAGGACTTTCGCGACAGCCTGATCCGCATACGGTGCGCCACGCAACGCAATGGCGTAGGCCGCCCCTGCCACGGCGGCGAGCCACCAGAAGCGGCGCGCCTCTCGCGGCAGCGCGGCCGCCGGCGCAAAGAAGTTCAACGTCATGTCAGTCCGGCTCCCGTTCGTCATGGCTTTGCGGGCACCACTTGCACCGGTGCATTCGGGGTCTCGCCATACATCGCCGGTTCGTACATGGCTTCGACGCGCGTAGGCGGTGTCGCGAACTTGCCGACGTTGTTCAGGCGCACGGTGTACTCGATCCGATGCTGCCCCTTCGGCAGATAGTCGTAGTACGCGCGGTAAGCGTCCTGTGCGCGCTCCTCGAACGCGGGCATGGCACCTTCGCTCTTCTCACCCTGTGTAGCAATGGCCGAGTCGCGTCCGAGGCCGCCCCCCAGCACCGTCGCACCGCCGGGCAGCGGATCGCTCACCACGACCCAGCGCATATCGGCCTGCGCATCGATGTCGAGACGCACCCGCAGCACGGCCCCCCGTACGAAGCTATCGCCCGAGCGATCCGCAGCGTCCTGCACCTGGACGCTGCGCGTCACGCGGTAGCCCGCCGCAAACGGCGCCTTGAGCGGAACGGCCGCCAGACTCTGGATCGTCGCCCAAGGCTTGCCGACACCGGTCTGCTCAAGACGCAACACGTCGCGCGCGTTGTCCGTTCCGGTAGCGGCGTTGCTCAGCCACGGCAGCGAAACGGCGGGCGGCACGGCGCCTGCCTTGAGTTTGTCCCAATCGACGCTCTGCACCCCACCGTTCGTCTGGTTGTCGCGCTGCCACTGGATCGTGGTCTGCCCCGTCGGGGTATCGCGCTCGAAACGCGCCGAGAAGCGATCCACGGCCAGGCCGCCCCAGACGTTGGCCGTCGTCGTCGACCACGCGCCACGCGATTGCAGGCCCAGCAGCCCGATCACGAGGCGCGGCATCTCGTCCTTCCATGCCGGGTTCGCATTCATCAGCAACGCCAATCGCGCCGCGTTGGTTTCCGGACCGACCATGAGCCACCAGAGACCGTCGGTGCCCTGCGTCGAGAAGCCCACGCGTGTGCCTTGATACGACAGACGCGCCCGCAGGATCTGCTCGGCCTGCGCCATGCGCTCGGCACGCTGTGGCGCATCGGGCAGGCGTTGCAGGATCGCATACCAGTCGATTACCGCAGAGGTCGGCCAGTCGTTCGGTGCGATGGTGAGCGAGCTCAGCATGCGGGCGTTGGCGCGACCGTAACGCGACAGGGCCTCGATGGCACTGAGCTTGCGCAAGGTCAGGTCGTCACGCGGTGCCCAGAAGCGGCGCGTGAGACGCCCTTCCACGAACGCCGTCAGACCATCTTCCATGCGAGCCAGAGCGTCGTCCGGCAGGACATACGCCGGATCCAGCGCCTTCGCCTCGTTGCTCATTGCCAGCAGATAAGCGGTCAACGTATCGCTGCCCTGATTGGCAAACCCGTCTTGCGGGGGGAAGTAGCTCGCCAGGCCGTCTTCATCCAGATAGGACGGCAACGTGCCCATCACCCGCTTCCATTGCGCAACGTCGCGCAAACCGAGTGCCTTGGATGCCTGTTGTTCCAGGCAAGCGTACGGATACAACTCGAACCAGCGCGTCACCCCCGGCAGTCCCTGCGACAAACGCGGCTGCATGCTGATGCGAACCCCACCGCGCAGCTTGCCCGTACTGTCGGCCACCGCGCCAGCGGGCGGCGCCATGGGCAGCGTGAGGCTGCCTTCGACCTGCGTGAGCACCGACTGCTGCACGCTCGCGGGCAACGACGGCTGAATGTCCTGTCCCACCTTGATCGCATCGTTCGCCGCGGGGGCGCCACCGGCCGCCGGCGCCTGCGCGCTGACCTCCCACAACAGCCGTTGCGCACGCGTATCCGCCAGCCCTGCCGGTGCGCTCACTTCCCACGCCACTTCACGCGACTCCCCAGCAGGAACGTCGATACGTTGCGGGGCCAGCGTCAGTTGCGTCGCTCGCGCGGTCAACTGCACCTGCATGGCGTGTTGGGTCGTATTGCGAACGGTGAACTGCGCTCGGTAGTTGTCGCCTTCACGCACCAGCGGCGGCAACCCGGAGATCAGTTGCAGGTCCTGCGTGGAGCGAATCGTGGCAGAACCGGTGCCGAACCAGCCGAGCGCCTGCGTGCCGGGCTTACCGTCGTCGGCCACTGCCACGATGCGGAAGCTCGACAAGGAGTCGTTGAGCGGCACGTCTACCGTCGCTTCGCCCTTATCGTCGAGCACCACGCGCGGCTGCCAGAGCAACAGCGTGTCGAACAGCTCGCGCGTCGGACTCTTGCCCCCGCCGCCACCTGCCGGGACCGCTTTGCGACCGTAGTGACGACGGCCGATGATTTCCATCTGCGCCGTCGCGGTGGTCACGCTGTAGCTGCGACGCTGCCACATGGCATCGAGCAGGTTCCAACTGGTATTCGGCGCCAGCTCCAGAAGCGCTTCGTCGACCGCCGCCACTGCCACTTCAGAGCCGGCGGCGACCGGCTTGCCGTCCGGCTGCGTCACCTTGATGCGCACCTTGGCATGCCCGCGCACCGGGTAAGTGGCGGCATCGGGCTTCACCTCCACCGCCAGCCGCTGCCCGGCCGTGCCCACCCGCAACTCGGTCAAGCCGAAGCGATAGGCCGGTTTGCCCAGATCCACGAGTCCCGTCGGCGCCTGATACTCACGCCCCTCGTACCAGAAGGCCCGAAACCACTCCAGAGGCTGCTTCCAGCCCCATTGGAAGAACGAATACCAGGGCACTTCGTGAATTCGGCCCCGCACCGCCAGCACCGACACATAGACGTTGGGGCCCCACGTCGGATCGACCTTGAGGGAGATGTTTGGGTCTTTGCCCGAAATCTCCATCGTGCGCGTCTCCAGCACGCCTTCACGCTCGATGGCCACGAGCGCAGTGGCCGAGCGGAATGGCATGCGCACCTGCAACTTGGCCGTCTCGCCCGGCTCGTAGGCACGGCGCTCCGGCAACACGTCCATCCGGTCGGTGTTATCGCCGCCGAACCAGACTTCGCCCCGGCCCGTCACCCATACGCCGGTTGTCGACGTGCTCAGGTTGCCCTTGTCGTCTTTCGCCTGCGCAACCAGCGTGATTTCGCCGGGCTGGGAAAGCGAGACGTCGCATGACAACTGGCCACGCTCATCCGTCTTGCCGCTGCATACCGTGCCGAGATCCTTGACCTCGGTGCGGTTGTCGTACGCGTAGAAGCCACCCACCATGCGCTTGCGGCTGCTGGTTGTGATGCGCGCCTCGGCGCGCACATCCATCGCCACGCCCGCTTTCGGCTTACCCTGCAGGTCGAGCGCCAGCGCCTTGACCGGCAGTTTGTTCGTCACCGATACCCAGCTTTCGCTGCGCACACCGGTGATCAGATTGGCCGGCCACAAGGTGGCGTTGCCGCGAAGGGTCTGAATCTCGCCGTTGGGATCGGCAAAGCTCGCTTCGAGCACCAGATCGCTCGGACGATCGACCTTCGGCAGATCCTTGAGCGTCAGGCTGCCCGCCCCATTGCGGTCGAGCACCAGCCGTTGTTTGTCGGCCACCAGCTTCTGATCGCTCGAACCCGAACTTTCGTCATTGCCCTGGTCGTCGTCATCGGCCCCCGACTGTGCGGACGGCGGACGATACGGCGTGAAGCTGAAATCGTCGTATCCGTCGAACGTCAGATCGCGCACGCGCAGGAGCGCCGAGACACGCACGGGCAAGTTGCCCGCCGGGCCGCCGGCCACATAGTTCACCTGCACGTTCACCGGGGCTTCGGTCTTGTTGATGAGCGGCGACTTTGCCGCGTCGCGTACCCCGATCGAACCGGCAAGTACCGGCAACCGGAAGGCTTCGACACGGAAACGCCCCGCATCGAGCGATGCCGGATAGGTCTTCGGACGCGCATCGGTATCCGTGTAATCCAGCGTCACCGCATACTCGCCGAGCTTCGCGCCTTGCGGGATCTGGAAGGTGCTCTCCGCCAGCCGCCCGTTGCGCCACTTGATCGGCTGCGTGTAAGTCTGCCCGGACCCCTCATGCGTGATCGTCAGTTGCGACGGCAGGCTCGCGGGCAACGCCAGACCCTGCATCGTCTCCTGACGAATGAAATGCTTCATCGACACCGTCTCGCCGACGCGGAACAGCATGCGATCGAACACCGTCTGCGCACGCACTGTGGGGCTGTTGCCGCCATCGGTCGGCACATGGAAACGCCACGGCTCAATGCCGCGATTCCAATCCGACGACACGAACGCCATATCGGGATCGTTCCCCTGCGTACGGGCAACCACGAAGTACCCGGAACGGGACGTCTTCTCGCAATACCGGTATTGCTCGAACGCCTTGTCGATCTTTGCCACGCCGGTCTTGTCCGTTACGGCGGTGGCAACTTCGCTGCCGTCGCAATCGAGCACCCGCACCTTCGCATTCGCGACGGGTTGGCCTTTGTCGAGCGTTGTCACCCAGGCGACGGCGTTCTCGCGCCCCATCTTGAAATGCACGCCGAGATTGGTGACCAGCACCGTGGTACGCACGTACATCGGCAGCGACTTGCCGAGCAGCGCCGCCCCCAGCGACGGGGACGCCAGCTCCACGACATAGAAGCCGGGCTTCTGGAACGGAATGCCGACCACCTCGAACGGACGCGGGTCGGTCTCCTTGGGCACAGGCAACGTCAACGCCTGCACCCCCGGCAAGCCGGAAAGCAACGACAGGCTACGCGAGTCATAGCGCGTGACTTTCTCCTCGACGATGGCCGCTGCGTTGGGGCCGAACGTCTCCTTCGCGGCAGGCGCGGTGAGTATCGACGGCATCTCCTGCGCGATCTGCTTGCGCGTCATCGTCGTTTCGTCGAAGCGACGCACGCGTGTCATCCACGTCATGACCTCGGCATCGTCGTCCACGCGTAGTTGCAAGGTGCGGCCGTTCTCACCCGGCTTGGCCGCGTTGGTTGATTTGGCCGCCTCGCCCGCAACACCCAGCCCGTTGATCTGCAGCGCCGGCTCGACTTTACGCAGCGTGACCGGCAACATCGGCGGCATGCCTGGCTCGGCAAAACGCTCCACGATCCCGAACGGCGCAGCCGCAAACTTGGCCAGCGGCGGCATCGTCGCCGTCTTCGTCTTCAAGGGGAATTCGCTGGCGTTCTCGAGCGCACGGCCACTGTCGTCCGTGAAGCCCTTCGGCAGCGAAATGGTCAGTTCGGCCTTTTCCGGGAACGGCGCCTCGAACGTGACAACGCTCACACTGGACGAACGATCCGAATCGCTGAATTTCGGGGAACGCTCGGCCCCCGCGCCTTGCACGCGGATCTTGGCCGCCATATCGCGCGCGACCGGCGAGTTGAACGTCAGACGCAGCGGACGCAACGGCGTGCATGGTGCATTCGCATTCTCGCGCTCGCAACTGAAGCTGGCGGTAAATGGCTGACGCACTTCGTACTCGAAGCGGCGCGCCTGCCGGGTCGCCACCCCCGACGGCGTAGTAATGCCCGCCCCCCAGACCAGATGCATCTTGGCACCGGCGGCGAGCGTGCGATTGCATTGCAGCATGACGACACGTGCCGACTGCTTGTCGAGATTGAACCGTTTGAGCAACGCGGTACGCGTGTCGCCATCGATCCATTTCACACCGATACGCTCCCCCACATCTTCCGTCTCGCACCAGGCGTTCTGTCGAACACTGGCAGGCTGCACCTCGCCATTGAGCGTGAGGATGAAAATCTGGTTTTCGTCGATGGGACCGTAGGACGGACGAATCGACGAGACAGCCGGGCCGCCGGTATTGAATGCGTAACGTGTAGTGCCGGAGAGTGCCGTGCCCGAGACGGCGGACAGGCCGCTGCGCATCTCGACGGAGCACTTCGCGCCTGGCGGCAACGCGTCCTTGAAGTCGTAGACCCAGATCTTGGGTTCGAGCCAGTGCCCGTCGCCGGTCAGCGAAGTATCGGCACACCGAACGGTGGCCGGTGCACTTGCGCGCGGATCGCCCGCCGGCACCATGGCTTCGTCGAACTTGACGACGACCTGGTTCACACTGGCGACCTCACCCTGCGGGCTGACACTCACGACGCGCGCCGCCTGAGCAGGCGACATTGCGGCCATTCCAAGACAAAACGCCGCCCACGCCAACGGCGCAGCCGACCAGACACATTGCATTCGGCGATGCATGCTGGACTCCTCCCGAGTTCTCGTGTGGCGATTCTAACCCTTGATCTTTGGCATCTCGAACCGTTTCCCATCCTATCCGGGGCAGAACACGACAATTCGGACGGAATACACGGCAGAGTCGGAATCGTCTGCGCGATGCTTCGGAACGCGCCTCAAAAGTCGCGTCGGAAACGTTCGGGAAACCCGCTTTTAAGGCGCGCTATGTCACACTGGCGTCTTTCCGCATACGTCGCCGGCCCCCGCCCATGTCCGTCGCTTTTCTGCATCCGAAGAAGAACGCACTGGTCTATCTGATCAAGATTCTTAGCGGCTCGCTGATCGTCTGGTTCGGTCTGCGAGCGGCGGGCTTCCATGAGCCTTATTGGGCGATGATCTCGCTCATCATCGTGACCGAGCCGGACCCGCTTCAGGCGCGCAGCAACTTCAAGGCGCGCTCGATCAACACGATCACGGGGGCGGTCGTGGCTTGTATCGTCTTGCTGCTGATGGGGCCTGGGCTGGCGGCGATGCTCGTGGGGATCACGATCGCCACACTGGCGGCAATGCTGGTGCAGAACTATCCGGCGAACTGGCGTCTGGGGCCAGCTACGGTGGTGATTCTGATGTCGGCGGCGCTCAGCGGGCAGGGGCAAGGACTGCATGAAGAGCTCAGCCTCGCCATGCTGCGCGTGATTGAAGTGCTGGTCGGCTCCACGGTCGCGCTCATCCAGTCACTCATCTATGGACGCTACGTGAAGCCCTGGCTGATGCCCGCCGATTGATTCGACGACCACCCCGTGCTCAGCGGGGCGGCTTGCGCTCCGAATCGTCATCCCTCGACGGTTTCCGGTCGTGATCGTCGTCCTTGCTCGACGGCTTGCGGGCGGTGACATACCCCAGCGGCAGCGCATTGCTCTGCTTGAAAGCGCTCAGCACGATGTTCGAGCGCACATTCTCTACGCCCGGCACCTGCATCAGCCGTTTCATCACGAATGCCGACAAGGCGTTCAGATCCGGTACCACGATCTTCAACAGGTAATCGGCCTCGCCAACGACCGCGTGGCACTCGAGCACCTCGGGCAACAGTTCGATTTCCCTCTGGAAACGCTCGATGACCTGATCCCCATGATGCTGCAGACGTAGCGACGTGAAGGCCGTTACCGACAGGCCCAACGCCTCGGGCCGCAACACCACCCGATACCCCTCGATGATGTGGTTGTCCTCCAGCCGTTGCAGTCGTCGACCGATCTGCGACGTTGAGAGCGCCACATGCTCCGCCAACTGCTGATGCGTGGCCAGCCCCTCCTTCTGCAAAGCGTTCAAAAGGGCCAAATCGAAGCTATCCAGTTCAAGCATGACGATTCTCCGCAATAACTCACATTTTTATGCGAAATTTATGCAAATGGCTTTCACCACAGGCGCATTATGCGCCCTTTTCGCACGCAATGCGCAATACACTTTAGGGACTGTCACCGCTTATTGAATCGTTCGTATTATGTCCCTTACCGCCATGCTCCAAGAGCAATTCGATGCCGGTCTCACGACCCGGCCCGACTTCACCATCGATCAGCCCGTCGACCAATACGGCGCGGTCGATCATGCGGTGTGGCAACAACTTTACGAACGTCAGACAGCCATGCTGCCGGGCCGCGTTTGCGACGCCTTCATGGACGGCATTCGCGCTCTCGACATGGACGCACGTCGCGTGCCGGAGTTCGAACGCCTGAACGAAAAACTGATGGCCGCGACCGGATGGCAGGTCGTGGCGGTGCCCGGTCTCGTGCCGGACGAGGTCTTTTTCGACCACCTCGCCAATCGCCGCTTCCCGGCCACGTGGTGGATGCGTCGCCCGGACCAGCTCGATTACCTCCAGGAACCCGACTGCTTCCACGACGTGTTCGGCCACGTGCCGCTGCTCGCCAATCCGGTGTTCGCCGACTTCATGCAAGCCTACGGTAAGGCCGGCACGGTCGCGCAATCGCTGGGGGCGTTGCCGTTGCTCGCACGTCTGTACTGGTACACGGTCGAATTCGGTTTGATGCGCGACGGCGACGGCCTGCGCATCTACGGCGCGGGCATCGTCTCGAGCCGGGGCGAAACGGAATTCTCGCTGACGTCGCGCGAGCCGAATCGCATCGGGTTTTCGCTCGAACGTGTGCTGCGCACGCAATACCGCATCGACACTTTCCAGCAAACCTACTTCGTCATCGACGACTTTGCCCAGTTGTTCGACGCCATGCGCGCCGACCTGCCCACGCTGTTCAAAACGTTTGCCGAACAGCAGGCGTTCGAGGCAAACGCACGTCGTCGCGAAGACACGCAAATTCTGCTGCCGGCATGATGGCACGGCCCGGTTCCGCCCGGGCCGCTTCGCCGTCAGACCGTCCCCGCGACGGGCGCCAGTCGCATCTCACCTGACGTCTCGCGCTCGCTCCCACACTGCGCCTGCCTGTGGAACAATAGATCGCATGAACCGGCGACCCTGTCGTTTCATGGGCGCTGCGAACGGCTAAGCCGAGCATCCTCCTGACACCGTACGCAGCCATCATCGGCGCCACGCCGGCACCGGTGGATTCAAATCTGCCCGATTTGCACTAAACGCTTTGAAAGGAATGCCATGACAACACGACTCTCATCCGAGGAACGCGCCAGCCTGGCCGAAGTGCTGCCCGAGTGGCACCAAGTGGTCGGACGCGACGCGATCCAGCGCAGCTTCACGTTTCACGATTTCAATGAAGCCTTTGGCTTCATGTCGCAGGTCGCGCTCAAGGCCGAGAAGATGGATCACCACCCGGAGTGGTTCAACGTCTACAACCGCGTAGACATCACCCTCTCGACGCACGACGCCGACGGTCTGACCAAGCGAGACGTCGATCTGGCGCTCGCCATCGACCAATTCGCCGGCGATCGCACCTCGCGCTGACCTTTTCCGAACTTCACGCGCTCAGCGCTTCGGCGCGAGCAGCGTGCCGCGACACGCCTTGCTGCCACAGTGACAAGCGTATTCGCGTTTGAGTTTTGCCGTGTAGCGGGCGTCGATCACAAGACCGTAATCGTAGAAAAGCTCTTCGCCCGCATCGATATCGCGCATGGCATAGATATAGACGTGCTCCCCCTCTTCCCGCGCTTCGCAGTTCGGCGAGCATGCGTGGTTGATCCAGCGAGCATTGTTGCCGTCGACTTTGCCGTCGATGCAGCGACCGTCTTCCAGGCTGAAGTAGAACGTATGTGTCGGATGCTCCGGGTCGTGCGGATGGCGACGCAGCGCCTCGCGCCACGAAATGACCTCGCCCTTGTATTCGATCACGCGATCCCCCTTCTTGAGGCGCTTGACCGCGTACACCCCCTTACCGTGAACGCCTGATTTCCTGACTTCGATTCTGCGCTTGGCTGCCATCTCTATACGATGAGGTTTCGTGGATGCAAAAAAGCGCAGTGTACAGGCACGCGACGGTCATGTGCGTGACAAGTCTCGACGAAAAAAAACGTCACCCGGTCGCGGATGACGTTCTCCCCCTGATTCGCACCGCTCAGGCGCGCCACCGGAGCGCGGCGAACGCCGCGCCCGATGTTCAGCTCTTGCTGTACAGCTTCCAGATCTTGTTGCGCGTCGCGATACTGGCTTCTTCGTGCGCATTGCAGTCGATCGCGAGACGCGAATCGTCAAACGTCGTATTGAAATAATTGCAGTGGTACATGCCTTTGCCGCGTGCCGCCGTTTCGAGGTGCTCGCAAGTCAGGCACATGCGCTGCCGCGTCATGTCGCCACGAATTTCCATCGTGGAAATGAGCTTGAGGAGCATGCGGTAGAGCTGTGCCCGATCCTTATCGCTCATCAGGTCGGCCGCCGTCGTCACGAAGCTCGCCCACTGCGACGCCCGTTTGGCCGACGTTCGACCTTTGGTGGTCAGACGCAAGCCCAGCGCACGACCGTCGTTGGCATCGCGCCGTTTCTCGACGAGTCCCTTGCTCTCCAGGGTGCTCACGGCCTCGCTGACCGTGGCCGACGTGAGCGCAGCGTCTTCCGCAATCTTGCCCAACCGCATCGGCACGCCACGCAGTAGCAGGAGCGTGAGGATCTCGCCCTGCGTCGGCGTCAATCCAGAGAGTGCCGCGCCTTCCCACGCGTGGCTGCGTAACGCGGTTCCCATGCGCAACAAGCCTGTCGTTACGCGCGAGGAGAGCTTTTCATCAAGTGGGGTCGAGGTAGCCATGATTTTCTTTAGGATTTCTAAAAACTATATGTCGTTAAAACAGCTTGTCAAATGAACTCACAGGCGGTGCATCTCACGAGTCATCCTTGCGCTTCACATATTCTGGCGCCCCGCCCGGGGGAAACCCTAAGCTACTTCTGTGTCGATACTCGACGGCAAGTCGCTGTTGAACCTGCCGTCCCACCACGATTCCATTGTGTGTTCTGAGTTTAATTTTGGCGTATCAGTTCTTGTACTGATCTCCCAAATCCTACTCATGATGTTTACAAAATATTGGTGTCCTGCGCACTCATGGTGCGAAGCGTCGTATCTCAGAAAATATTTCGCATCCCATGCGAATTACACCGCTCGCTGAATAGTTGTAACGCGCGCAGGGGTGTCGAACCGTGTCGTACCCCACACCAATTCTCCCCCCTCTCGCAAAGCCTCGCCGGGCGTGGCTCATAGCCCATCGACACGCGCGGCACGGATGCCGCGTCCCCATGACGTCCCGCAAAAATTTCTCTGGAAATTCGAGACGTCCCTACCGTGCCTGACTTGTGACGAGCGCACGTAAACCGTCCTGCGTTTAGGACATAACGCAAATGATTTGAAACACAACTGTCGGTCGTCAGACGCCGAAGGTCGTGTTGCGCAGAAAAATTGGGGAAGAACGGATCGGCGCGTCCTCTGGCCACAGCTTCGGGACACGCGAATTGAGAAATTTGACGGTACGGACGATTTCGCTCGTTACGGCCAACAAAACCAACGTCATTCACTTCTTACACCACGTACGGCAGGTCACAAAAACAGCGTGGCGAGATTGTATCCGCGAACCGGTCGGCCAACGTGAGAAGGTCAAAATTATCCACAAACCCCCGTTTTTGGGGGTGTCTTGCACAATATTTAAGCACCTGTGGATAACTTTCTGGATAACTTGTCGGACTAGTTGTGCATGGGTTCGGGATAAGTCGCGAATGTATCCACAGGGGGCAAAATCTGTTCAGAGTTGTTCTTCGGATACCCGCTGTCTTTCCATCCAGTTCTCATTCCGGCAACTTCCTGTTTACTCAGTGTTAACTGTGGTTATCCACAGGGTTGGGCTGCCTTTGTTAACTACTACTATGTATACATACAGTAAACCTATTAAAACCTTAAAACCTTGCTACGAGCGACGCGAAAACGGCAAAACCCCTGTCGGTCCGAACAGTGGAAAACGCAGCGCTGGCGATGCGTGATTCAGCTGTCGTAGTGCCCTTGCGCCCTGTTTTCCTTTGAAAAGCGGTGCGAACGAAAAGGACTTCCTGCCAGGTCCCGCTCAAACCACCTGCTGCCAACCGCGCGGGCAAGAAAAAACCCCGCCTTGGCGGGGTTTCGTTACACCGAACGCATAACATCGGGCGTTAGCTCAAACAAACGGTCTGCGAGACGCACCGTTTGCCACAGCGTCAGGTCATGCCGCCCATCTCAAACATTGCTGCCGAACCATTTCATTGAGCGACTTGGCGTCGGCATGGACGTCACGCAGCCAGACGGCGTCGTTCTTGCCCGATGAGACAAGCTGGCGGATCTCCTCGCAGGCCGCCTCGGCTTCCAGCGCGGCTGCATGGGGTTTGATGACTTCCAGGGTCTTGGCAATGTGATCGCCCAGCATCGAGCGCTCGCCCGTCTGCGGATTCACGTAAGCGCCTTCCAGACCGAAACGGCAGGCTTCGAAGCGATTGGACGTGTAGACCAGGTAATCGTCTTCACTGAGTTCGAACGGACGCTCGTTGAGCAGGTAATGGGCCAGAGACTGGATATAACAGGCGATGGCGGCCGCCCGGTCGACCGACAAGGGGGTATCCATCACCCGAACTTCGATCGTCCCAAAACCCGGCTTAGGCCGGATATCCCAGTAGAAATCCTTCATGCTTTCGACCCCACCCGTCTTCACCATCTTGTCGAAGTAGGTCTCGAAGTCGTCCCACTTCAACACGAAGGGGGCACGACCCGACAGCGGGAACGCGAAAACCGAGTTCAGACGGGCTGAGTGAAAGCCGGTGTCCACCCCCTGCACGTAAGGCGACGAGGCCGACAGCGCGATGAAATGGGGGATGTAACGCGACATGGCGTGCAACAGGTACAACGCGCTATCCGGATCGGGACAACCGATGTGCACGTGCTGACCGAAAACGGTGAACTGCTTGGCGAGGTAGCCGTAGAGTTCGGACAGGAAATGAAAGCGCGGCGAGTCGTAAATCGTACGCTCGCTCCAGCGCTGGAACGCATGCGTGCCACCCCCGCACAGGCCAACGTTGAGCTGATCGCTGGCGGCGACCAGTACATCGTGTACCCGGCGCAGTTGCGCAACGGCGTCGCTGTGGTGATGGCAAATATCCGTCGAGAGCTCGATCATGCTCTCGGTCATTTCCGGCTTGATCTCGCCCGGATGGGTTTCCTTGGCGACCAGCCGCATGACGTCGGAGGCCGCTTTGGTCAGATCGTAATCGTGACGATTGACGATCTGCATCTCCAGTTCCACTCCGAAGGTACAAGGCTTCGAGGGAATGAATTCTTCTAATGACATGGCTTAATCCTTCCGTTCGCCGACAAGGGCTAACGCCCAATAGACCACCAGCGGACCGGCCAGTTGCAGCAACGCGATGGTGCACATCACCACGGCCTTGAGCATCGGATCGAATTGCGGGTAGATGTCGTACGTGTCGGCAACGAGTACGAACGCGAGACTGGCCATCGGGCACAACGACAACCCGAGCGCGATGGCCTGCTTGTAACTGATACCTGCCTGATGGGCGACGGCGACCGTCCCCACCACCTTGGCAATGCCGCGCACGACGATGATCGCCAATGCCGCCAGCCCGCCGAGCACGAGGTATTCCCACTGGAACGCCAGCGACGTCAGCACGAACAACACCACAGCGAGCAGCCATCCGGCCGTGCCGAAGTACGCCGGCCACAACTGCGGACGCTCCTCCAGATTGCGGAAAATGATCCCGGCGAGCAGCAGCGTGAGCGAGTTCGGCAACTTCAGCATATGCACCAGCGCGACCATCAGCATGATCAGGCCGATGAGCATCACGAAGGCGTGATGGTCCTGACTGCCGAACTGACGGAACACCAGATTGCACGCCTTGGCCAGCACGAATGCCAGCACGATCGAGCCGATGAGCAAGTACAGCGGATGGAACAGCACGACCCAGAAACTGGAGTGGTAGGCCTGGTGCATCCAGCCGTAGACAAGGTTGACCGCCACGACCGCGTACACGCTGTTGAGCGCCGCCAACGCCAGCAGACGCTCCGTCACCTGACCCTCGGCCCGCAGTTCGTTCTTGAGCTGGATGACTACTGCGGGTGACGTCGCCATGCTGATGGACGCAATCAGCACCGCTGTGAGCGGCGATACGGAGAACACTCGCAACACGACATAGACCGCGATGAAAGTGAGCAAAGCCTCAAGCGCACTGGTGACGATGATCCAGGGGTTGGCCCGCATCCATTTCAGGTTGAGGCGGCTGCCCAGTTCGAACAGCAGCAGGCCCAGCGCCAGGTCGATCAGTAGCCGGATGGCTGCGCTTGTCTGCGCGTCCAGCATTGAGGAAAGACCCAGGGTGCCACCGACCAGCCCGACCACGGCGTAACCGGTGATGCGCGGCAGGCGCAATCTCCGGAAACAAATTTCCCCGGCGAGTCCGGCAAAGACCAATGCCAGCCCGGCGAAGAAAACGGGATCGGGCGCCGGCGGCCAGCCCGGAAAAAGGGACAGTTCCGACGTCATTAATGCTCGCTTTGCGCCGCTTGACGGCGCATCAAGTGGTGAAAAGGAAAGAAAGCCGCGCGCGGGGTTGCAGATGAAGGACAAATGCGCGACGAACCCGAAGGGTTGGGTTCATTTTGCCACACTCGGTTTCTGGGGCCTTCAAACGGGCGTCACGGTGCGTGCAGCCCCGTTATACAGGCACCTCCGGCCAGTTCGCTGCCAGATGCCGGTTTTGCGCCCTGTCGACTCAGGAAGACGCGGGCCTTCGGACGCCTGATATCGGGGCTACGGCCGGAAAGTACGGGGGCAAGCGCCATCGGCGCGTCGCCCCCGCATGGGGCGGGCGTTGAACCCCTATAGGGTCAGATTCGATTTATTGAGACGGTCCCCGTTTTCGGAGAACGGCGGTATGACTAGGTCTCTGGCCACACCCAGGGGACCTGAAGGGGGCGCTAATAACGGACAGTGCTGGGTTTTGTCTGGTGATCCGCGCTGGGGTCGGCGCTGCGTTTGCGGGGGATCCGGCAGCATCACCCTTTGCGCAGCGCCTGCATCAGGAAGCGGGCGGGATCGATGGCATCCGCCAGATCGCTGCCAATGGGCCAGGGTTCGCCTTCGATCTGGCTGGCGACCAGTTCCGCGCACAGCGACGCGAAGACAAGCCCTCGCGAGCCGAACGCGAAGCTCGCGTATAGCCCGTTGAGCCGCGGCAGATCCCGCAGATGGCCGCCCGTGAGCCGTTGCCGTTGCCGCTCGATGGCCGTCAGATCCGGCAGTTGCCCCGCCATCGGCAGACGATCGGGCACCAGCGCCCGGAACGCCGTGCGTCCGCCCAGTTCGGCGGCGGCGTGCTCACTGGCCAGGCCCGCGTTGCCGAAAACCTCGGCGTGAGCGGGCAGCAGCGCGGCAAGGCGACGCAAATTGGCTTGATGATCGCCAACGCGCACATGCTCGTCCGGATCGTCGAAACCGTACGTCGCGCCTGTGATCGGGCCCGCGCCGCCCAGTAGCGATGGCGCCACGTAGCCGTCGCCGCAGACCGGTATGCGCAGTTCGGGCAAGACGTCAGGCGGCAAAAAGGTCAGTTGCCCGCGTACGCGTTTCACCGGGACGAACGTTGGCGCGAGGTAAGGCGAGAGCAATTTCTGGGAGACGTCGGCGGCCGTCACGATGACCACGTCGGCTTCGGCGAGCACGCGTCCGGTCTCGTCGAGCGCCGCCCATCGTCCGCCCGCGGCCCCTTCACTGGGCGGGCGCTGCTCAAGCCGTTCGACGCTCACCCCGTAACGGGCGTCCAGCGACGGGCCCGCGGCCACCAATTCTGCGCGGCACAGCATCGCTGGCGCGAGCCAGCCGCCTTCCGGGAACCAGACGCCGCCATGGGCGAGCGTCTGCCCGGCGAGCGCGCAGGCCTGCGTCACGTCGACCCATTTGGCGTAGGCCTCCGGATACGCATGCGCGGCCATGAGCTCCTGCAAGGCTTGCGCCTCGGTGTCGGTCATTGCGACCTGTAGCAGCCCGTCGGCACGGCCCGGCAGGCCGCCCGGCAGCGTTCGCCATTGCGAGAGCGCGTAGAGAAAGCCGGCGCGGGTCAGACGCGACAACACGTTGTCGTCCGCTGACAGTTGCGGATGGAAGACGCCCGCCGGATTGCCCGACGCGGCTGCCCCCGGCGCTTGCGCCCGCTCGAAGAGCCGCACGCGCCATCCGCGCGCGACGAGCTGCCGCGCCATCGCCGCCCCGGCCATCCCGGCGCCGACGACAATCGCCTCACGCGCGCGCGGCCCGGGTGCCGTGGGCGGATCGTAACGACGCATGCGGTACGGCGGCGCGTAAGGCCCCGCGAGCATCGAGCGCTTCGGACCGTAGCCGTCATGGCGCTCGACCTGGAATCCGGCGGCAATCAGGTCTCGCCGCACCTGCCCCACGGCGGTATAGGTTGCGAGCGTGGCGCCGTCGCGGGCCAGCCGGCCGAGCGCTTTGAAGACCTCGGACGACCACATGTCGGGGTTCTTCGCCGGGGCGAAGCCGTCCAGATAGAACGCATCCGCGCCGGCCCGCAGCGTTGGCATCAGGTCGAAGAAGTCGCCGAAACCAACGCTCAGGATCACGCCCGGCGCCAGCTCCAGCCGATGCCACCCCGCCACGGGAGACGGCCAGACGTCGCACAAACGCTGCACCAGCGGCGCCAGTTCGGTCATGCCGGGTTGCACCAGTATCGGTTCGAGCATGCGACGCAGATCCAGCGGACGGAACGGAAATTTCTCCACCGATACGAAGTGCAGACGCGCCGGCCGTTGCGGATCGTCGCGCCACGCGGCCCACGTGGCGAGGAAATTCAGACCCAGCCCGAAGCCGGTCTCGACGATCACGAACTGGTCGCGGCCACGCCAGCGCTCGGGCAGCCCGTTGCCACCGAGAAAGACATACCGCGCCTGGCCGAGCGCGCCGCCCGTGCTGTGATAGACGTCGTCGAACGCTTCGGAATATGGCGTGCCGTCTTCCGTGGTCGACGGCCGTGCGGGGGTGATGGGGCGACTCCCCGGACGGCGGCTCATTCGCTGCCCCGCTCTTCGGTCACGATTTCGATGAGTCCCGGCAGCGAGACAACACCCAGCCACTTGCCCTGCGCGTCCGCGACCGGCACCCAGTCGGCGTGCATCTTGCCCACCGAGCGTAGCGCGCTGACCAGCGCCATGTCGCCGTCGAGCGCCTTGCACGGGGTGACGACCTGCGTCCACAGTTCGGGCTTGCCCGTGGCTTGACGCTGCCACCAGCTTGCGGCGTCGAGCGTGCCGATAAGACGCCCGTCGGCTGCGCGCACCACCAGATTGCGGTAGCCCGTCGCCACGAAGCGCTCGCTGATGGTCTGCGCGCTGTCGGCGGCGCTCACGACGGCGTCGTTGTCCACGGCCAGCGCGGACAGGCGCATCTCGCTGCCCTCGCCCGTCATCGACAGCCAACGGCCGGCAACCTGATTGCGACGTAGCGACTTCGCGTACACGGAGTCCGCGCGCAGCGTTTGCGCCGTCAGATAGGCGGTGACACACGCCAGCATGAGCGGGAGGACGACCTGATAGCTCAGTGTCATCTCGAAGATCATCAGAATCGACATCAGCGGCGCGTAGGTCGTGGCCGCAAGAAACGCCCCCATGCCGACGACCGCATAGCTGCTGGCCACCGACGCCGTCGCCGGGGCCAGCGCGTTCATGGCGAGGCCGTAAAGACTGCCGAGCGCGGCGCCGACGAAGAGCGTCGGCGTGAAGACACCGCCCACGGCGCCCGAACCGGCCGACGACGCGGTGGCCAGCACCTTGAACACCAGCACCATCGCAAGCGCCTGCCACGCCCAATGCGTATGCAGGATCGAATTGACCACGCTGTAGCCGTTGCCCCAGACCTGCGGCACCCGCAACGACAGCACGCCCACAACGAGTCCGCCGAGCGCCAGACGCAGGAACAACGGGATCGGCAACGCGCCGAAGCGCGCCTTCGCGGTGTCGAGCAGGCGCAGGAACAGCGGCGCAAGCACGCCCGCGAGCACGCCGAGACCCACGTAGAAGAAGACTTCCCAGCCGGAGACGAAGTCGAAGCGCGGCATCTGATAGACCGCGTCGTAACCGAGGAACTGGCGAATGACGATGTTCGCAATGACCGACGCCACGACCAGCGGCCCGAGCGTGGCCGTCGAAATCGAGCCGTAGACGATCTCGGAGATGAACAGTGCGCCGGCAATAGGGGCGTTGTAAGCCGACGTGATACCGGCCGTCGCCCCGCAAGCCACCAGCAGGCGCAGACGCTCGGGCGGGAACGCGAGAATGCGGCCGACCACGGATGCAAACATCGCCGCGAGCTGCACCATCGGCCCTTCCCGGCCGATCGATGCGCCCGAGGCTACCGAACACAGCGACGACAGGCTTTTGACGAGTGTCTGGCGCAGGCTGAGCACGCCGGTGCCGATGGCGATCGCTTCCATATAGTCGTCGGAGCCCTTCTTCGGCACCCACAACGTGGCGTACTGGAGGATCAGGCCGGCGATCAGGCCACCGGCGCTTGGCAGCAGCAGACGCTGCCACCAGTCGAGGTTCTGCGCCAGCTCGACCATGCCGCTGCGGTGCCCCGCGAGGAGGAATTGCAGCCCGGAGAGCGCTTCGCGAAAGGCGACGGTCGCCAACGCGCCCAGCAGCCCGACGATGCCGGCAAGCAGCAGCGTGATTTGCAGGGTGTTCGGTGCGAACTGACGCCGCACCCACACAACGACGGGCAACTTGGCCCAGGCGGACACTGCTGGCACGGATCGGAGGCTGTGGAGGTCGTAGTGGGCCTCATGGTATCGACCGACGCCTTTTTTTGAAAGCGCGCCGCCCAAGGGATGATGTTTGCGTCAAAAACTGAGGGTTGCTCAGGTAACGTATTTTTCGATGAGCATTCGATGAGGTGGCATGTTGCCGGACGGCGGCGACGAATTTATGCGGGGTGCGTCGAGGGCATCGGATGTGTAACGGGTGTGTATTTCGCTTTGAATGCTACTTTGGACGGGGGGATTTGCCAGCGTCATTTTCCGTCCCGGCGCGACACCCGATTTTCACCCCCTTCGAGATCGGCACCGAACTGGGCCGCCACCATCGTCGGGACGCGGTTGGGATGCGTCTATTTCGGCGCGGAACAGGGCTAAACCTGAGAGTTACTCAGATAAGGTGTTTTTTCAGGGGGGGGCGACGCGGCAGTTCATCGTGTGATTCGGCCGCTCGGCAGAGCGGCATCGATTTCCACCCTTTCCACCTTTTTCGTACTTTTCGGCATTTCTGCGTCGATGGGGATTTCCCGGCGTACCGGAGCCGCACGGCTTTTCTGAACGTTATTAACCCCGCAGGCGCCCTGCTCGGCCGCCGCACACGGCCCGTCGCATCGTCACCGGCTGTTCGCTGCTTTTCCCGCACACCGCTTCGCTGGTCACATTCCACGCGGTGAAATAGAATGGCACGCAATCGAATTGGAACTCAAGCGTAATACCCGAATGGCAGTCAGCAAAAAAGCCGCACAAAAAACGCCCGTGCGTCTGGAAGAACAACTGGGCTTCGCGTTGTACTCGGCATCGCTGGCGATGACAAAAGCACATAAGCCGATGCTCGACAGACTCGGTCTGACCTACTCGCAATATCTCGCGATGGTGGTGCTCTGGGAGCAGGACGACATCGCCGTCAATCAGCTTGGCGCACGACTCGGACTCGACTCCGGCACGCTGACGCCGTTGCTGAAAAGACTGGAAACTATGGGACTTTTGACGCGTCGTCGCGGCGAAGCGGATGAGCGTCAGGTGTTCATCGACCTCACGCCACGCGGGGTGAATCTGCGACGTGAAGCGCGTCAGGTGCCCGCACAGATACAAGCCGCAACCGGTCAATCCGATACCGCACAAAAGACACTTCGCAACCTGCTTCTGCAACTGCGAGATGTCCTCACCGAGGTCTGATGCAAAACAAAACGCGCGCTTCCTTGCGGGGGAGCGCGCGTCATTAAGTTGTGCGCAATCAATTGTGAAATCGGCAGAAACTCAGTGGGCTGGAACGAGAAGTTCCATGCCGTCAATCTTCTCTACGGTGTAACCGGCGTCACGCCAGGCATCGAGTCCGCCGAGCAGCGGACGCACCTCCGCGAACCCCTGTTGACGCAGTTCCTGAGCCAGCTTTGCGGCCGTGACTTCGTTCGGGCATGCGCAAAACACCACGATCCGGCGATCGCGCGGCACGTCGCGCAGCTTCTCGGCGATTTCGTTCGGCTCGATGGCCAGCGCGCCGGGAATCGTGAACGGATCGACGGCCCGGCGGGCGGCCGAGCGCACGTCGATCACCACGGGCGTGATCTCGTCCTTCATCCAGCCTTCGAGCGTCTGTACGCCGATACGCGCCATGCGCAGCGAGCGCAGCAGCCGGTAGCGGTTGAGCCAGCGGTTGAGCAGATACAGCGCGAAGAGGAGCACAACCAACCACAGCACGCCGCGGCCGAGCGTATCGAAGGCGCCGAGTACGGCCACGATGTGCGACGCGAAGCCCACGCCCAGCCCCACCGCCACGCCCGACCAGAGCACCGCGCCAATGGCGTCGTACAGCAGGAAGGTGCGCCACGACACGCCGAGCGCACCGGCCATCGGCACCGATAGCGCCGAGAGTCCCGGCACGAAGCGGGCGAACATCAGCACACGTACGCCATGACGCCCGATCGCGCCTTCCGTACGGCTCACGCAAGTGTCCGGGGAGATCGACAGGCGGCACATGAGCCGCAGGATGTGGTGGCCGTAGCGTCGCCCGGCGAGGAACCAGAGTGCGTCGCCCAGCAGCGCCGCGAACACCGCGAGAACAACGATCAGCAACGGCGGGAACATCGCCGTCGACGCCGTAACGATAAGCGTGGGATAAGCCGGCAGCGGCAGCCCGAGCGCCTGTCCGAAGATATTCAGAAAGACGAGCCAGAGTCCGAAGCGGGCGATCAGATCGAACAACATGCCGGGTACCTGTTGGCAAAGGGGGCGAGTGCGCGCAATAACGCATGTTAGTCCCGTGCCGTGACGGCCAGAAGCCTCGAACCCGAAAAGAATTGTTGTTTTTCTGGAACGATCGCCGCAAAAGACCGCGAAAGGCCGTCGCTATTCGCCCGTTGTTGGCGGTTCGTCAGGGGGGGGCGTCAGTGGCCCGTCGACGCCGAGACCCCCTTTTTCGGTCTGGTCAGCCAAACCAGCATAGCCATCGCGAGGAAGACGTAACCGGACAGATGGAAGATGTCGTTCGTCGCCAGCATGAAGGACTGGCGCGTGACGAGGTCGTTGAGCATGCCCACGTCGGCGCCGTTCGTGAGGCCCAGCGTCTGGCGGAGCTGGTCGAGATAGCTCGTTGTGGCGTCGGAATACGGCGTGATGCTCTCGGCGAGCCGCGCGTGGTGGTAGATCGCGCGGTCTTCCCACATTGTCGTGCTCACGGCCGTGCCGATGGCGCCGGAGAGCGTGCGGAAGAAGTTCGACAGGCCCGAGGCTGCGGCCAGACGATCGTCAGAAATGCTCGAGAGCGTGATGGTCGTGACCGGCACGAAGAAACAGGCAATGCCGATACCCTGCACAAGCCGTGGCTCGATGACCTTCGCAAACGACAGATTCAGCGCGAAATGCGAGTTCCAGAACGACACCCCCGCGAACACGAAGAACGCGAACGAGGCCACCGCGCGAAGATTCAGCCGGTGCATGTTCTGCCCGATGATTGGCGAGAGCACGAGCGCGAGTATGCCGACCGGTGCGGTCGCCAGCCCGGCTTTGCCTGCCGTGTAGTCCATCACCGTTTGCAGCCAGAGCGGGAAGATGACCACCGAAGCGAAGAACGTCATGAAGCCGAACGAAATCACCACGACGCCCAGCGCGAAGTTGCGATCCTTGAACAGCGTGAGATCGATGATCGGTTTATCGGACGTGAGCTCCCACAGAATCAGGAACGACAGGCAGATGGCCGCCGTGAGCGCGAGCGTGACGATCAGACCATTGTTGAACCAGTCGCGGTCCTTGCCGAGGTCGAGCATCATCTGCAACGAGCCCACGCCGATGGCCAGCAGCGCGAGCCCGATCAGATCGATGGGCAGCTTCTGCGTCTTCGTCTCATGGCCGCGCAGCAGCACGAAACACGACAGCGCCGAGAAAATCCCGACCGGCACGTTGATGTAGAAGATCCATGGCCATGTGTAGTTATCCGTGATCCATCCGCCCACCACGGGGCCGAAGATCGGCGCGACGATGACGGTCATCGCCCACAGGCCGAGCGCGAGGCCGCGTTTTTTCTCCGGAAAGCTGCGCATCAGAATGGTTTGCGAGAGCGGCACCATCGGCCCGGATACGAGCCCTTGCAGCAGCCGGAAGAAGACCAGCGACTCCATGTTGGGCGCCAGGCCGCACAGCATCGACGCGATCGTGAAAGCCGTCACCGACGAGACGAACAGCCTCGCTTCGCCGACCCGGCGGGCGAGCCATCCCGTGAGCGGCACCGCGATGGCCGCGGCCACGGCGTACGAGCTGATGACCCAGGTGCCCTGGCTGTTCGAAACCCCCACGCTGCCGGCGATGGTCGGCACGGCAACGTTGGCGATGGACGTGTCGAGCACTTCCATGAACGTGCCGAGCGCGAGTCCCACCGTGAGGATCGCCAGTCGCGCGCCGGCGAGCGGTGCGCCCTGTGGTGCAGCGGTGGGGTTTGCGGCGGTGGCGTCTGCCATGTGATGCCTCTCCCTGAAATGACGGCCGGTCGTCACGAGCCCGCTGGACCCCGTGAATCCCGGTCGATATCTTCCCCGGATGTTGCCGTACAAACCTGCGCTTTGTGCGACACAGGTTTGGACACAAGGCTCTAAATCGCCAGACGACGCGCGCGACTCTCTCGCAATTTGGCTCGTCTTGCGTGAATCTCGCGTCCCGCAAGGCTTTCCGAGCGGCCGGAATCTCGGTGTCCGAAGGCCGTGCGGTCATTCGACGTTTCGCGTCCAGCGTCAGATGCTTTTGCCCCTTGACGCCGTTCGGGCGGCGAGATTGAATCGCCGCTGACGCCCGACGTTTGCGAGGCAACGTCGCGGTCCCCCTGGGCGTTGTCGTGCAGGCTCACACAAGGATCTCTCGTCTGCGCCCCTCCGGTGCCCGGCGACAGCAAAATCACAGGATAAGCCCATGCAGCCAGGTAGCGTCGTTCCTTTGTATTACAGCGAGTTCCTTGTCCTGCTGTCTTTCGTGATATCGGCGCTGGGGGCCTATGTCGCGTTGGTGGCCGCGTCGCGTATTCGCGACGAAGACGGACGCATCAGCCTCGGCTATCTCGCGGTGTCCGCGCTGGCGCTTGGCGGTATCGGCATTTGGGGCATGCATTTCATCGGCATGGCCGCGCAGCGCATGCCGTTCCCCGTCTCCTATTCCCTCTGGCCGACGCTCGGCAGCCTGGTGCTCGCTGTTGTCGTCTCCGGGGCTGCGCTCTGGTATGTCGCGCGGGCGCCTTATCGCAATCTGATGCAATGCGTGGTTGCGGGCACGGGCGCCGGGCTGGGTGTGGCCGGCATGCACTATCTCGGTATGAGTGCCGTGCGCACGCAGGCGTATTTCGACTGGGATCCGACGCTTGTCGCGCTGTCGGTGTTGATCGCGATCGTGGCGGCGAGTGTGGCGCTGTGGCTGGCGTTCCATCTGGAAACGAGCTTGCAACGCGCACTGGCGGCGCTGGTGATGGCGATGGCTGTTTGCGGCATGCATTACACGGGCATGCGGGCGGGCACGATCATCTGTACTGCCGAGACGCGCGCGCAGGTCAGCGTGCGTTTGCACGGCGATACGCTGCCGTACGCCGTCTTCCTGATCGGGTGCGTGGTGCTGCTGGCCATGGCGGTGCTGCTCTATCGCACGTCGCGCAAGCGGCGCGAGCGCATGGCGGCGCGGCTCGATGCGCTCATGCGTGAGCGCGTGGGGTAGATCTGCGGTGTTTCGCGTCTCGTCGGAAAGGGACCCGGACCGCGCGCCGAAAGGCGAACGCCGCACCAATGTAAAACGCCGGCCTGTCTGACGACGGGCCGGCGTTTTGCTTTCCGAGCGCCTGGCGGCGCTGCAAGATGTTCAGTGAAGGATGGGGCTTGCTCCAACGGGCATGACATCGCCTGTTTCAATCAGGTCAACGATATCGAACGGTTCAGTGTTGAGTTCGCGCGACGCGCCGGGCTGGCCGGCGTACCACTTCACCATCGCCATGTGACCCAGCACACGGATCACGATGCCAATGGCACCATGCGGCACTGCGATGTGATTGGATTTGACGATTGATCCGACTTGCACTTGAGCCTCCTGCGAATGACGAGAAACCGATACTCCGGCGGACGTCCGGCGCATCGTCATCCGACTATACCGTATTGCGTTGCCGGTATTGGCGATTTCTCGGCAGACGTCGCGGTAAGGCCGTCCGGCTGCGCGCCGTAGTGTTCGGCGAGCACGCGGTAGTGCGGCCCGCGCGGGGTGCGTACCGAGTGGACGAGGACGTAGCCGTCGCAATGCCAAACGAGCGGGTGCGGATGTGGGTCCGACGGCGCACGTCGCGCGTGACGCAGCAGCGAAACATGGGGACGGAACGTCTGCGTCACCACGCGAGCGCCGGTCGCACGCCATTGCGAGAGCAGCGTGTCGCGCGTTGCGATGAGATTGTCGGGCACCGTCGGCGCGCCTGCCCAGACAATTTTGCGATCCGACCAGTAGCCGAGATGATCGAAGGTCAGCGTGAACGGCTCGAGCGGCGTGCGCTGCATGAGCGCGAGCAGCACAGGCAGACGCGCGGGATCGACTTCGTCGAGAAATGCGAGCGTCAGATGCAGGGTCTGAGCGCGCAGTACGCGTCCACCGCATTCCGCATGAGCCGACACAGCCCAGTCGTGAAGCTGCGCGCGCACGCCCGGCCCGGGCCACAGAGCAAGGAAGAGTCGCATGAGAACACCAGGGAATGGATTCTGCTGATGTTTCTCATAGTAGTCGGGCGATCAGATGAATGCCAGCCACGCCGAGCGCGAACGGGCGTCTGAGATCGGTTGGCGCGCGGGGCGGGTTCGGGCGGGTTCTATGTGTCGCGTGCGTTCGATACATTCGATACGCATGATACGTATGGCATGTGCGAGACGTCCGATGAGGCGCCCCCTCGCCTTCCCGATGCGGGTGCGTGCGCCGATCAGTTCGATCAGTTCGTCGAGATGCCCGGCGTGACGCCACGACGACCGCGGCGCGGCGTATCCGCAGGCTTGTCATCGGGTTTGGCCTGCACGGGCGGATGCATGATGCTGTTCCAGTTGTTCTGGATGGCGGTGTCGGTGGTGTCGCGGGAGACGGCGCGCGAGATGTCGGCGCTCGGATTGAAGGCGGGCGCATTGCCTGCCGACGCCGATCCGGCGCCGCCGTTGGCACCATTGGCCGGTGCGGGCGTGTTCTGCGCGTGAGCGTACGGCGCGCCGAGCAGCGCGGCGGCGATGGCGGCGGGCAGCGTCATCCACAGCGTCTTGCGCAGCAGCGAGGCTTTGGGAGCGGAGCGGACAGTCGAATCGTGGGCCATCGGGTATCTCGTGCGAGGTGACGTATGACGCCGACGTCTGCCCCTCGCGAGGGGGGACGTCGGCTTGGCGTCTGTTATGTCTTTATCGGATCAGTAGGCGCCGGGAGGCGGTTTCCAGCCCGGGGGCGGAGGTGGCGGCGGTGCATAACGCTGGATCGGCTCCGACGACACCATGTCGCCGCGAACAGGAACGCGATTGCCGGACGCATACATGCACTGAACGTAGGCCTGATCATAGCGGCTTTGCGTCATATATGCAGACGACTGGGCGTTGCCGGCGCCCACTGCACCGCCCGCGAGCAGACCGGCGCCGGCACCGATCGCGGCACCTGAGCCGCCACCGATCGCGGCACCGGCGGCTGCGCCAAGGGCGGTGCCGAGCACGGCGCTGCCGATGGCGCTGTTGTTGGCGGCGGTCGCGGCGTCCAGTCCGCCGTTCTGGCCGGAGGCGAATTGACGGCAGTTGAAGTCGTCCCGACGGAACTGATCGAACGATTTGCCGGTGCCGGGCAAGGCCATGATGCTCGGCCCCGCGGGCACCACGGCGCAACCCGCGAGGGTAGCGGCGGCGATCACGAGCGCAAGCGGCGCGGCGAGTCGTGGCATGCGGCGCGGCCCTGCCGGGGGCGTGACAGCGTCGACGGACTTCGTCGATGGATTGCGGGCGCTATGGGCGGTAGGCGATTCGAATGACATCACGTGTCTCCCGATCAGTTCGACGCCGGTTGCGCGGGCACTTCGCGCCATCCGGTCGGACACGTTTTCACGTAGGGATAGTAGGCCCCGGACTTGTCGCAGTAGTACCAGGTGTCGCTGTTCGCGCCGGGCTGATCGGATTGTGCGCCGGGCGGCGCTTGCTCGATGTATTGCTGGGGTTGACTGGGGACGACGACGAGGGGCGGCGCGTAGTACGGCGACGGGGCGGCATACGGATAGGCGTAGGGATACGGGTAGTAGCCGGGGCCGACCCAGACGCGCACACCGCCGCGCCATGCGAAGGCACTGCTGCTGGCCATGGCAGCGGCTACGGCAACAAGGCCGAGGACCACAGGGAGACGTTTCACGACACTAACCTCGAAGAACGAGCTCTGGGCGCGGTGGATTCCGCCTCGCGTACGCGCGTCGCAAACGAGGAGAATGGAACCCAATCCGACCTGATTCGACGCATCGCCGCCCTGGAGCTGACGCCTCCGAGTCTAGGCCTCGCGCCCCTGCGGAGCAATTACGATGCCTGTTAGAAGTGTTTCAAAGCATTACGTTTTTTACCGGAAAGCCGCATGGATGAATGCGCTGCAGGCGGCGTGAAACGCGGGACAACCACGTCTTAAGATCCGCTTAAGTTTGGCTTCGCATACTGGGCTCGACACTAAAACCACTCGCATCACCAGCACCACTCGTGTCGCTCACAGAGGTCAATCATGAATCAGCAGGAATTGCAGGCACTTCAGGGTTTTCTGACTCAACTCACGCAGGCGCAGGCGGGCGTCAAGGACGAACAGGCGCAGGCGTTGATCGCCGACGCCGTGCACCGTCAACCGGACGCCGCCTATTTGCTCGTGCAGCGCGCATTGCTGCTCGATCACGCGCTCGCGTCGGCTCGCGCCCAGATCGCGACGCTGCAATCGCAAGTCTCGCAATTGCAGGCGGCGCAGGGCGGCGCTCACGACTCGTTCCTCGGCGGCGCAAACGCCTGGGGCAATAGTGGGAATGCCGGGGGCTACAACGGGGGGTACAACGCAGGCGCGGGGGCGGCACCCGCGCCGAATCCGGCGCAGATGCAAGCGCCGGTACAGGCCTCTGCGCCCGCACCGGTTCAGGCGCCGGTGCCGTCTGCTGCACCTGCACAACGTTCGGGATGGCTGGGCGACGGCGCTCGCAGCACGCTCGGCAGCATCGCCACGACGGCCGCAGGCGTAGCCGGCGGCGCTTTCCTCTTCCAGGGCATCGAGAGCCTGTTTCACCGCGGCGGGGGCGGATTCTTCGGCCAGCCGGCGATGGGCGGCGGCATGATGCCGTCGGAGACGATCATCAACAACACGATCTACGAGGACGGAAACGGCGGCGGGAACGGCATCGGAAATGGGAACGGGAATGGCTTCTTCGATACGTCGAACTCGGACTTTTCGAACATCGACGATGGGCTGATGGATTCCGGTGATTACGACGACGATTCGAACTTCATCTGATGAGGAAGGACGCAGCGGGCGCAGGTGATGCGCTCGCTGTGTTGGTACCGATCTACGTGATGGATTGTTATGTCTTACCGCTTCTGGTAGCGATCCCCTGTTTTGGCATTTTTGTAGGTTCCACCCTTGTGTGATGAGCCTTTGCCACCTGCGTAATGACCACCTCTGCTGGCGTGACTACCTCCGCCGCCACGACTGCCGCGAGCGTCCGAGATTAGCGGCGCACTAGCAAACACTAGTGCGAGTACACCGATTAGCATTCTCTTCATAAATCCCCTTTTCCATATTTGATCTTGTACTGGTAGGCAAATCGTCTGGAGTGAATTGCCGACGATTGCTGAAAAAGGCTATCACGACGAAGGAAAGTTTCCCCGGATTGTGCCTGGAGCACGTACACCCCCACGCGATGCATTGCTCCGCTTTCCCTCCGCTCAGCGCGCACAACGGTCCTGATCTCATAGTCGTGGTTGTGTCGTAACTCGTGGATTCGTGGGCGTGGATCGTAGCAGTCCAGGTAGCGCATTAGCTCAAATGTAGCCAGGTTTCCTAGTTACACTTGGACTTATCCACAGGCGGATGACGAGGGGAGTCGGAGGCTTTGGGATCAACATCGGTTTGGACTACTGATGGCGATAGCATTGGCTTCGTGTTCTCGGGCGGTCCTATATCCATTCGTTATGCCGATGATTTCTTTGCTCGACACATTCACTCTCTGGCCGCGGATTTGCGAAAGATAGCCGGCGGTTCAAGTGGTGAGGTTACGGTGGAAGCGTTGCAAGCGGAAACGTGGATTGCAGCGGCCGGGATTTCGGATGGGGAGGACGCAGAGTCAGAACTGATGGATGACGATTTTCGTGGAAAGATTCTAAGCTGGCTTTGGAGGAAGTTCGGACGCTTCACTGACCGGCCGCTCAAGTTTGCCTATCGTCTCGATGACGACTAAGAAGGTGGGGACGGTGTCCGGGAGAACAGCGTTTCGGCATCTCTTCAGGCGCCATCGTCGTTTGAGCCGGAAGAGGCATTGATTGCCCGGCAAGAGGCGCTCGAGAATGACGAAGAACCTCGACTGGCAGAGCGTTTCGCCGAGGCCGTCGCCTATGTGCGAGTGTCTGATAGTTTCGACAGGGATTGGCCGGCAATAGCATCGCATCTGGCGATCGCCGAGATGCACGCTGTTTAAGCGCATCAGGCGCGCAAAGCGGACTATGGAGGTTAAACCTTCCATGTTCGATGGGATAGAGCACGTGGCCCAGGACTTTATGCCACCACAGCGGCGTTGAGCCCGCCCACTGCCGCCGCCTCGTTCGATGTGGGCTGCGGTGCTGACGGCATTTCGGCGCCGTCACGCGAAGTTGTTCCCCCGCGCACCCATACCGATTCGCAAGGTCGATCAATAGGCCCAATAGTTCGGCCGTGTTCGCCTCGCGCTACCGGAAACTGCCGATGGGCAGTCTCCACGAAACTACTTTTATAGACGGGAAAAATGCCTTTCCCCCATAAATCGACCGTGGTTACGGAGCGTCGGCAGTGGCCGATCTCGGCAATTCTTGCATGGGGTGTTTTCGCAAAGGATGGCGGTACCTTGGCGGGGCGCTGTCAGAGAATGGCTAGGTGGCCTGTCTGCCAATGGATTGCGGTAATGCGTCCGGCCCAATCCGCCAAGGCTCGGTCATGGCAAAAATGGTCAGAACCGTGGCAATCTGAATGGCAACCAGCCCGAGCCGTGGTGCTCGGGTTGGTGACTGCTGCGTGATAACTACGCTAGACGGTGGATATCGGCCCCGGGCTCGTATTTGCCGTTGTACACGTACCCGCCTCCGCTTCTGTCCCGGCCACTGGCCGCACCATTTCAGAACTGGATGGTTTCGCCAATCCCGGGGATGTCGGCAGAAAAACTAACAATATATTCCCCGTCAAAAGCAGGTTGGCGGAATTCGTTGCCAAACGCGCGCATAGCTTGGCAGCAGGTTATTTCCCGATACAAAACCGGCTGAAAATCACCCCGAGTAAATCATCCGAGGTGAATTCGCCGGTAATCGTGCTGAGTTGTTCCTGCGCGAGGCGTAGTTCTTCGGCAAAGAGATCGAGCGCGCCTGCATTCTGACGCGCGTGCTGTTCCGCGATTTCGATGTGGTCTCGCGCCGAGCGCAGCGCCGACAAGTGGCGCTCACGCGCGAGAAACACGCCTTCGTTGCCTGCCTGCCATCCCGCAATCTTCAGCAGTTCCGCGCGCAGGAAATCGATCCCCTGCCCGCCCTTCGCCGACAGACGCACGCCCAGCGGCGCAGTCCCTTCTTCCGGCAACACCGTCGCGGGCTCGCCCGCCAGATCCGTCTTGTTGTACACGCGCACGATGGGCACGTGCTTCGGCAATTGCGTCGCGATGACCTCGTCTTCCGGCGTCATGCCGGTACGCGTGTCGAGCAAATGCAGTACGGCGTCCGCCTTCGCGATCTCGCTCCAGCTGCGCGCGATGCCGATGCGCTCAACTTCGTCCTCCGTCTCCCGCAAACCCGCCGTGTCGATGATGTGCAGCGGAATGCCGTCGATCTGAATGGTCTGCTGCACCTTGTCGCGAGTGGTCCCGGCGATCGGCGTGACGATGGCCAGCTCGGCCCCGGCCAGCGCATTGAGCAACGACGATTTGCCCACGTTCGGCTGCCCCGCCAACACGACGTTGATCCCCTCGCGCAGTAACGCACCCTGCCGCGCCTGCGAGAGCACTTGCTTCAATTGCTCGCGAATGCGCCCGAGCTGACCGAAGGCGTCGGCGGCTTCCAAAAAATCGATCTCCTCTTCCGGGAAGTCGAGCGTCGCTTCGACAAGCATGCGCAGATGAATCACCAACTCCACCAGCGAATGAATTTCGCGCGAAAAAGCGCCATCCAGCGAGCGACTCGCCGAACGTGCCGCTGCCTCGGTGCTCGCCTCGATGAGGTCGGCCACCGCTTCAGCCTGCGCCAGATCGAGCTTGTCGTTCAGAAACGCGCGATGCGTGAATTCGCCCGGCTCTGCGAGACGCACACCCAGTTCCGCGCCTTCGTCGATACAACGCTGCAACAGCAATTGCAGGACGATAGGTCCGCCGTGACCTTGCAGTTCGAGCACGTCCTCGCCGGTGTACGAATTCGGACCCGGGAAGTACAGCGCGATGCCGCGATCAAGCGCTTCGCCCGAGGCGTCGAGGAACGGCAGATACGACGCATGTCGCGGCTTCAGCGGCTGCCCGACGAGGCCCTCGATGACACGTTGCACGGCGTCTCCGCGATGCTTGCCGAAGGACACGCGCACCACTCCGATACCACCGCGTCCGGGGGCGGTGGCAATGGCGGCGATGGGGACAGTGGAGACGGTGGCGCTCATGGAACGATTCGTTGAAAAACAGTGGCCTATTTTGACATGCACCAAACAAAACCGCCCGCGAGAGACTCGCGGGCGGCTGTGTCAGTCAGACGGTCGGACCTGAATCGTCAGGCCGCCTTTTCCTTCTTTTTGGTACCGAGCATCCGGTTGATCGACCATTGCTGCGCGATCGACAACGTGTTGTTGACCACGTAATACAGCACCAGGCCCGATGGCAGGAAGAGGAACATGACCGAGAAAATCAGCGGCATGAACATCATCATCTTGGCCTGCATCGGGTCCGGCGGCGTCGGGTTCAGCTTGGTCTGGATGAACATCGACACGGCCATCAGCACCGGCAGGATGTAATACGGATCCTGCGTCGAGAGGTCATGAATCCAGCCCAGCCAGGGCGCACCGCGCATTTCCACCGACGAGAGCAGCACCCAGTACAGCGCAATGAACACCGGGATCTGAATCACGATCGGGATACAGCCGCCGAACGGATTGACCTTCTCGGTCTTGTACAGCTCCATGAGCGCCGCGTTCATCTTTTGCGGATCGCTCTTGTAGCGCTCGCGCAGCGCTTGCATGCGCGGCGTGATTTCCTTCATGCGCGCCATCGACTTGTAGCTTGCTGCCGACAGCGGGAAGAACACCAGCTTGATGATCACGGTCACGGCGATGATCGCCCAGCCCCAGTTACCGATCAGCGCGTGCAGCTTCGAGAGCAGCCAGAACAGCGGCTTGGCGAGGATCGTGAAGTAACCGTAGTCCTTCGTCAGCTCCAGGCCCGGCGCGATCTGCTCGAGCATGTGCTCTTCCTGCGGACCCGCGAACAGACGCGCATCGACCGTCTCGCTGCCATTCGCGGGAATGCTCGCGAGCGGCTCTTTCACGCCGACGCGATACAGACCGTTATCCAGCTTGCCGATGTAGTTGTCGCGCGTGGCGCCTTCCTTCGGAATCCAGGCCGTGGCGAAGTAATGCTGCACCATGCCGATCCAGCCATCGCTCGACTGCTTGACGTACTTCGCCTTGTCCTTGTCGATGTCGCTGAACGTGATCTTCTGGAATTTCTCGTCGCTGCTGTAGACCGTCGGGCCCGTGAACGTGTGCGAGAACTTCGCGCCGCTGATTTCGCGGCCGTCACGCACCAGTTCCATGTACAGCGTCGGCTTGATGGCGGCGTCGGTCTTGTTGACGATCGTGTTCGACACGTCGATCACGTAGCTGCCGCGATGGAACGTGTAGGCACGCACCAGTTGCAGGCCGCCCTTGACCGGCGATTCGAACTTCACGGTCAGTGTGTCGCCCGTCATCGTGGTCGGGCCCGGCACTTGCGTGAAGATGTCGTTGTGGTTCGGGAAGTCTCCGCCGATCAGGCCCGTGCGAGCGAAGTACTGATGGCTCGGGGCGTTGTCGAACAGCACGACATGCTTGTCGGCTTCATCGGCATCGGGCCACTTCGTGAGCGCGAGGAACGACAGCGTGCCGCCTTGCGTGCTGATGTCGGCCTCGTAGACGTCGGTCGTGATGCGGACCTTCTGTGCGGTGGCGGCAGCAGGCGCGTTACCCGGCGCACTGCCCGCAGCCGCAGCGGCGTTGGCAGATTGCGGCAGGTCGTTGGCCGGTGTCTGATTTGCACCCGAGGCGGCCGGAGCCGAGGCTTCGGGCGTCGGAAAAAACAGCGACGAATGGCCATTGGCGCGTTGCCAGTTGTCGAAAAGCATCACGACAGACAGCGCGAAAATGACCCAGAGTACGGTGCGTTTGATGTCCATGCGGTAACTCGTGGTGGACGAAACTCAGGAATGGCCCGGCGCGCGGCGCGTAACTGCCGATGCGGCCGCGGGCCCGGACGAGACCGGCTGCTTGACTCGCGACGTGTCGCTTCCGGCGGCCTTGTCGGCGCCATCGGCGGTTGGATCGGGAGCGTTACAGACGTGTCGAGCCGGCGGTACGGGATCGAAACCGCCGGGGTGAAACGGGTGACAGCGGCATAGACGCCGGGCCGTGAGATAAGTGCCGTAACCGGCACCGTGCTCGATGATGGCCTCGCGCGCGTAGTCGGAGCAGCTCGGATGGAAGCGGCAACGGTTTCCCAGCCAGGGACTGATCACCAGCTTGTAACCGCGCAGGAGCAACAACAGCACGCTTCGCATCTCGATTCCGCCTGTCAGTCCGGCCGAGTTGGCCGGGTGGGCGGCGCATGCCCGGGGTCGGGCGCTACCGTGTGGGGACTAACTACCTTCCGTCTTGTCGTCGGTCGTGCGGCGCTTGCGCGCAGCTTTCTCGGCTGCGTCGAAGAGCTGCGCGAATTCGGTCTGGCACAGTGTATTCAACACTGGCGCGGCCGCAGCGGTGTACGTCCCCTTGTCGAAACGCCGGGTCAGTCGCAATACGAAGTCCCAGCCGGCCAGTGCCGCACGACGCTGGCGGAACATCTCGCGAGCCTGACGCTTGATCAGATTGCGAGTGACCGCGCGCGGTGCATGCTTCTTGCCGACGACAATGCCGATGCGGCCTTCATGAGGCGGGGCATCGGCAGGGGTGTCCGGCGCATCTTCGCGCCAGCGCATGTACAACACGAAGTGCGCGCTGCGACGCAGGGGGCGCAAACTAAAAACGGATGAAAACTCATCCGTTTTGAGAAGTCGCGCGGCCTTGGGAAACCCCAGAGCCGGGACTTCGCGCCTTGCGGATTTGACGCGCAAACCGCGGTACGACCGAGAACCGCGATCAGACGGCCAGGCGCTTACGGCCCTTGGCGCGACGAGCGGCGATGACCTTGCGGCCACCACGGGTCTTCATGCGAACCAGGAAGCCATGGGTGCGCTTGCGGCGCGTCACGGAAGGCTGAAAAGTACGTTTCATGATGCACTCACTGTGTGAAAAAATTCCCGCGCAGCAGCATCGTAAAACGCCACAAGGACACCGTGAAAACCTGCGAATTCAAGGACTTTCACGCGCGACCCAGCCGTCGGGAGTTGGATAAGAATCCGGTTGTCTTTCTAACGAACCCGCTATTTAATCGGCTTTTCCGTTGTGTGTCAATAGGTTAGGCATTGCCCCATATACGCTCGCACACGATCGGTGTCGCGTTTGTCGCGGATCCGCCGCCCGGCGGCCCTGTGGCTCTGGATGGTGGCGGAAATTGCCCGTAACTTCATTGCGTGCCGGTGGATAAATGGCATCTCGCGCGCGCATTGGGTGTGGTCGCGGCAAATCGTCGCAATTGCCAGGCATTTGCGCACCCGTCGCGCGAAGTCAGGCGGGTTAACGCGGTGCGCCCGCCCGTAGATGCTGGCGCTGTGGGCATTCCTGTGGATAACTCGCTTTGCCGACGCTTTGGCGGTAAAATCCCCCATCACAATTTTCCCAGCAGAGTACCGGTGACGCCGCCATGTGGATAGCGCGCCGGGTTTTGTCGTCTGCGCGCGCCGGAGAAACCGGCGGCACGCGCGAGGCCGAACCCGAATGCAGCGCCATGGGGCGTTTGATGCCGGACGTCTGCAATGCGCCGCTGGTCCGACTCGACCCCGGCTGGTCACTCGTCCCAACCTGCCTGTGGGACGGGCTACCGGCTTGGTTTGGCGCGTTCTGCCCCCATATTCGATGTAACGGATAGTGGACGGCAAGAGCGCCAACCGAAGCAGTCGGATGGGCCCCGCGCCACCTGGACACACGCTGCATGAACGACTTCTGGCAACACTGCGCGACCCGTCTCGAACAAGAGCTCACGCCCCAGCAATTCCGCACCTGGATCAAACCGCTGGCGCCGCTCGACTTCGACGAACAGGCGCGCACGCTCAAGATTGGCGCACCCAACCGCTTCAAGCTGGATTGGGTGAAAAGCCAGTTCTCCGGGCGTATCCAGAGTATGGCGTCGGATTATTGGAATGCCCCGATCGAGGTGACATTTGTCCTCGATCCGAAGGCCGGCCTGCGCGTGCCCTCCTCGACCCCGGCACCCGCCCCCGTCCCTGCACCGAGCGCGGCGCCCACCCCGGCGCCGCCGAATGTGACGCGCACCCATCCCGCAGCCGCTGCAGCGCAAACCGCCGTGGGGGGTACCAACGGCAGTCATGCGGCGGATGCCGCTTCGCTCGATGGGGAACGTCCCGATCTGGAGGCGAGCGAAGCCGACGCGGTGCGCCGCAACTGGCGTGTCACGCCGCAGGAGCCTGTACAGCTCGGCGAAGTCGAGTCGATCTACGAGCGCTCGAAGCTCAACCCGGTGTTGACCTTCGACAATTTCGTGACGGGTAAGTCGAACCAGCTTGCCCGCGCGGCGGCGATTCAGGTCGCGAACAATCCGGGCACGTCGTACAACCCGTTGTTCCTGTATGGCGGCGTCGGTCTGGGTAAGACCCACTTGATTCACGCCATCGGCAACCAGTTGCTGGCCGAAAAGCAGAATCCGCGCATTCGCTACATCCACGCAGAGCAGTACGTGTCCGACGTGGTCAAGGCCTACCAGCGCAAGGCGTTCGACGAATTCAAGCGCTACTACCACTCGCTCGACCTGCTGCTGATCGACGATATTCAGTTCTTCTCGGGTAAGAGCCGTACGCAGGAAGAATTCTTCTACGCGTTCGAGGCGCTGATCGCGAACCGCGCGCAGGTGATCATCACGAGCGATACGTACCCGAAGGAAATCACCGGCATCGACGACCGGCTGATTTCGCGTTTCGATTCGGGGCTCACGGTGGCCATCGAGCCCCCCGAGCTGGAAATGCGCGTCGCGATCCTGATCAAGAAGGCACAGGCCGAGGGCGTGGGGTTGTCGGAGGACGTGGCGTTCTTCGTCGGTAAGCATCTGCGCTCGAACGTGCGCGAGCTGGAAGGCGCGTTGCGCAAAATCCTGGCGTACTCGAAGTTCCATGGCCGTGAAATCACCATCGAACTGACGAAGGAAGCGCTGAAAGATCTGTTGACGGTTCAGAATCGTCAGATTTCTGTCGAGAACATTCAAAAGACGGTCGCCGATTTTTACAATATCAAGGTTGCCGACATGTATTCGAAAAAGCGGCCTGCCAATATTGCACGGCCGCGGCAGATTGCGATGTATCTGGCGAAGGAGCTTACGCAGAAGAGCCTGCCGGAAATTGGCGAGTTGTTCGGCGGACGCGACCACACGACGGTGCTGCACGCGGTACGCAAGATTGCGGAAGAACGTGGCAAGGATGCGCAACTCAACCACGAGTTGCACGTACTGGAGCAGACGCTCAAGGGGTAATCCCCGGCGAATATGCGGGATGACGGGCGGGGTTGCCGGTATCCCTGTGGATAAGCTGGGTGCGGTTTGGGGGGGAACTGGTGTTTTCGGGCACAATAGCGGATTGGCGCACAATGCGTGCCCGACTCGTCCACAGCGTTTTCCGCCCTGTTATCCCTTCCGCAAGCGATTGATTAATAAGGGAATATTCGGGTTTTCAGCAGAAACTGGCACCCGTTAACAGTTACTACGAAGGATAAATATGCAATTGGTCAAAACTCCACGAGACAATCTGCTGCGGCCGCTGCAAATTGTGAGTGGCATCGTCGAGCGTCGCCACACGTTGCCGATTCTGGCCAATTTGCTCATTCGCAAGCAAGGAAAGGACGTCTCTTTCCTCTCGACCGATCTGGAGTTGCAGATCACCACCACCACCGATCACGGTGTCGGCGCCGATGAAGTGGCGACGACCGTGGCGGCACGCAAGCTGCTCGACATCCTGCGCAACATGCCGGACGCAGACGTGTCGCTGGCCCTCTCCGACAAGCGTCTGACGGTGCAGGCGGGCAAGAGCCGCTTCCAGTTGCAGACGCTGGCGGCCGACGAATTCCCGATCGTCGCTCAGGCCAACGACTACGCCGCGAGCTTCGAGCTGCCGCAGAAAGTGTTCCGCCAACTGCTGGGCATGGTCCACTTCGCGATGGCGCAGCAGGACATCCGTTACTACCTGAACGGCATGTTGCTCGTGGTCGACGGCCAGAAGATCGAAGCTGTGGCGACGGACGGTCACCGTCTGGCGTACTGCAACATCAAGATCGAGGGCGCGGAGTTCGCGCGTCAGGAAGTCATCATTCCGCGCAAGACGATTCTCGAGTTGCAGCGTCTGCTCGAAGACGTCGAGGATCCGTTGCAGATCGACGTGGCGCCGAGCCAGGTCAAGTTCCGTTTCGCGGACGTCGAGTTGGTGTCGAAGCTGGTCGAGGGCAAGTTCCCCGATTTCACTCGCGTGATCCCGACGGGTTACAACAAGAGCTTCACCATCAGCCGTGAGGAGCTGCATCGCTCGTTGCAGCGTGCGGCGATCGTCACGTCGGACAATTTCAAGGGTGTGCGTTTCCTTGTGAGCGAGAACCTGCTGAAGATCAGCGCGAACAACACCCAAAACGAAGAAGCACTGGAAGAAATCGAGATCGATTACACGGGCGAGTCGGTGGATATCGGCTTTAACGTGACCTATCTGCTCGATGTGCTGTCGAACCTCAAGGTCGAGCAGGTGACGGTGAGCCTCGGTGACGCCAATTCGAGCGCGCTGATCACCCTGCCGGACAACGACAAATTCAAGTACGTCGTCATGCCGATGCGCATTTGAGCGGATATTCCGCCATACGCGCCGTCACATATGCGCGAAGGGGCCGAGCGCCCCTTTGGCGTTTCTAGAGAATTATCCTTTTGCGGGATAAGCCGCCTTCGGGGCGCCAGAAGCGCGCGGGGGGCGGCAGGTCATGAAGCAGTAATTCGTCAGAAATGACGCAGTAACCGGAAGATTGTCATGAGCGAACAGCAAAAGCAGGCCGAAAGCGGCTATGGTGCAGCCTCTATTCAGATCCTTGAGGGTCTGGAGGCTGTGCGCAAGCGTCCCGGCATGTACATTGGCGACACGTCGGACGGCACGGGTCTGCATCACTTGGTATTCGAGGTGCTCGACAACTCGATCGACGAGGCGCTTGCGGGTTACTGCGACGACATCCACGTGGTCATTCACGCGGACAATTCCATCTCCGTGACGGACAACGGTCGCGGCATTCCCACGGGCATCAAGTTCGACGACAAGCACGAGCCGAAGCGTAGTGCTGCGGAAATCGTGATGACCGAATTGCACGCGGGCGGCAAGTTCGACCAGAACAGCTACAAGGTGTCGGGCGGTTTGCACGGCGTGGGCGTGTCGTGTGTGAATGCCCTCTCGTCGTACCTGAAACTCACTGTGCGCCGCGATGGCAAGAAGCACTTCATGGAGTTTCATCAAGGGGTGCCGCAAAACCGCGAGATCGAAGTGGTCGACGGCATCGAGACCTCGCCGCTGAAATTGCTGGGCGACACCGACAAGCGCGGTACGGAAGTGCACTTCCTGGCTGACGAAACGATCTTCGGCAAGGTCGAGTTCCATTACGACATTCTCGCCAAGCGCATGCGCGAGCTGTCCTTCCTGAACAACGGCGTTCGAATTCGTCTGACGGATCAACGCACGGGCAAGGAAGACGATTTCGCGTTTGGCGGTGGCGTGAAGGGTTTCGTCGAGTACATCAACAAGTCGAAGACGGTGCTGCACCCGACCGTGTTCCACGTGATGGGCGAGCGCGACGGTATCGGCGTGGAAGTCGCCATGCAGTGGAACGACAGCTACAACGAAACGGTGCTGTGCTTCACGAACAACATTCCGCAGCGCGACGGCGGTTCGCACTTGACGGGTCTGCGCGCGGCGATGACGCGCGTGATCAACAAGTACATCGTCGAGAGCGAAATGGCCAAGAAGGCCAAGGTCGAGACGACGGGCGACGACATGCGCGAGGGGTTGACTTGCGTGTTGTCGGTGAAGGTGCCGGAGCCGAAGTTCTCGTCGCAGACGAAGGACAAGCTGGTGTCGTCGGAAGTGCGCGCGCCGGTGGAAGAGTATGTGGCGAAGGCGCTCGAGGACTTCCTGCAAGAGACGCCGAACGACGCGAAGATCATTTGCTCGAAGATCGTGGAAGCGGCGCGTGCGCGCGACGCAGCGCGCAAGGCGCGTGAAATGACGCGTCGTAAGGGTGTGCTCGACGGCGTGGGGCTGCCGGGCAAGCTGGCGGACTGCCAGGAGAAGGATCCGGCGCTGTGCGAGATCTACGTGGTCGAGGGCGACTCGGCAGGTGGTTCGGCGAAGCAGGGTCGCGACCGCAAGTTCCAGGCGATTCTGCCGCTGCGCGGCAAGGTGCTGAACGTCGAGAAAGCGCGTTTCGACAAGCTGATTTCGAGCGAGCAGATCGTGACGCTGATTACCGCGCTGGGTTGTGGCATCGGCAAGGACGACTACAACATCGACAAGCTGCGTTATCACCGCATCATCATCATGACCGATGCTGACGTGGACGGTGCGCACATCCGTACGCTGCTGCTGACGTTCCTGTACCGTCAGGTGCCGGAGCTGATTGAGCGTGGCTACGTGTACATCGCACAGCCGCCGCTGTACAAGGTCAAGCACAACAAGGACGAGCGTTACATCAAGGACGAGAGCGAACTGGCGCAGTACATGCTGAAGCTCGCCTTGAACAACGCCGAGCTGACGCCGTCGACGGGTGCCGCACCGATTTCGGGCGACGCGTTGGGCGAACTGACCCGCAGCTATCAGTTGGCCGATGGTGTGATCGAGCGTCTGAGCCGCGTGTACGAGGCGTCGGTGCTGACGGCGGTGACCGAAGGTGTCGAGATCAATCTGGACAATGAGGCAGCGGCGAAGAAGTCGGCTGCGGCATTGGAAGCTGCGTTGAGCGACGATCCGCTGGCGCCGGAAATCACGATCACGGCGGTGATGGAAGACGTCGAGAACGCCGACCCGGTTGTATCGTTGCGTGTCGACCGACGTCACCATGGCAACGTGAAGGTGAGCGTGATCGATCCGGACTTTCTGCAGACGGCGGATTATGCGCAGTTGCAGAAGACGGCCGAGACGTTCAAGGGCTTGATCGGTGAAGGTGCGACAATCAAGCGCGGCGAGCGTTCGCAGCCGGTGACGAACTTCAAGTCGGCCATGAAGTGGCTGATGGCGGACGCCGAGAGCAAGGTCTCGAAGCAGCGCTACAAGGGCCTGGGCGAGATGAACGCGGAACAACTGTGGGAAACCACGATGGACCCGACAGTGCGCCGCCTCCTGCGCGTACAGATCGAAGACGCCATCGCCGCAGACGGCATTTTCACCACGCTCATGGGCGACGACGTTGAACCGCGCCGCGCGTTCATCGAATCGAATGCGCTGCGGGCTGGGAATATTGATGTTTGATAGGGGCTGTCTGCAGGGAAACGGAATTGGTGAGATTAGACGCTAGTTCGTGAGACTGAAATAACGCAGTTGTTGAGACTATCTGGACTCGAATTGTGAAGCATGGGTACCGCTGGATTTAAGCCAGGATGACGGTACGAAAATTCGTGGAAAATGCGAAGAAGGCCTTGAATTTCCAGGCCCTCTTTTTGTTCGAGATAGGGGTGCAACTCTGTCGGTGAGCGCCACCGTTCGCCCGGTAGGACATATGGGAGCGGGCTGATAATTGAGCCAACTGGGATTGGTTCCGACCGCGAAAATGAGCTCGTGGCGCTTCGTCGAATAGTGTTTTTCCGATGGTCTCCCTTCAGCCAGTTGCTGACGCATAATGGCATACGCGAGCAGACGGTCAAACGGCCGCTCTGCCTTGGTAAGGGGCCCTTGGAGCGTTGCTCGTTATGAAAGATGCCGGTCTTCAACGCGCGAGAATCCGCCCAAGCGGCTCATTGATGTGTCCAAACGCTTCAATGACTTTGTCCATTACAAAATCAATTGCTCGCCCGTATCCTTGTTGAAGGCTTGCGGTGTCAAAGCCGAGATCCTGTAGACGAGGCAGCGCGAGCGAAAACGTTTCGTGTGCATCAGCTATTCGTAAATCGTAGCCCACGAACAACGCAGCCAACCTCTCATTTGGCTCGTTCCATCCTTCTTGAGCATTTGTGCCATTGAACGCATTCGCGTCCTCATCTTGCGCATCCAGTCGCTCCGAAACGTTGAGAATGGCCTGAAGGAGTTTCACGCTTCCGAGTTTTTCAGTCTCACCCTTGGGGCATCCGGCTGCCTGGAGGATTCGTTTCAGGAAGCCGTTCGGAATCTTCTGCCAAATTTCGTGAAGGCTTTTGCATCGCCCCAGAAACTCTTGTTCCGACATCGATAGCGGAGCAACCTGCGCCAGGCGGCTGAGCTTCGGATAGTGAAGCCACCCGTTATCTTTGATCTCGGTGGCTGAAAGGCCGACAAGTTCTTCGGCTGACTTGTTCTCTCCAACAATTGCACCGAGCTGAGAAAGGTTATCCCCTAGCGCCAAAAGCGCAGCCACAAACCTCTGGGTCTTGGCCGCTATGTGTTCTTCGTTCGGGTCGAACTGAGCCACCTGTGCTGGCTCGAGCGCGAACGAATGCGCATGAAGGATTTCTTGGTCAGGCTTCGGCTTATACAACTCTCTCAGCCCCACACGTATCAAGTTTCGTCCTACGCGCCTGCAATCGGAGAAGCTCCATCGCCCGCGATACGAAGGACTGCAAAGCCACTGTCCGTGAGCGAACACCGGGGTTGTGTCGTAAAAACTGCTTTGCTCGTATCGATTGAGGAATCCGTCATTGAGGTAAATGACATGATGGTCTCTGTCCGCGTTGGCACTGGCACGCGTGACAGATCCTTCAACGCCAGGCCAAACGAGATTGTCCGCCGAGAGCTCAGGGCACATCTGACAAGAGACAGCGTCAACGGATGCCCACACCTGAAGCAGTAGCCGACCTCTTTGTTCTTGGATATCTATCTTATACCAGCCCAAATCGGACTTGAGATCAGCGTGTCTCTGGCCGTTCATAAGCTGCCTGAGTTCCGGCGAGTCTGGGAGACTTGCTTGATAGAAAAAGCTTCGAACGCCTCGTGCGCCACGCATCCAAAGGTATTTTCGCAGGTGGGCATTAGACATCCGCCACGAAACGTTGCGAGACGACTGGAAATAATATTCGCGAGTGAGTTCGCCCTCGGCAACTGCGAACTCAGGAACGCCGAGGTCGTCATAGACGACGCGTTGCTGTTCGTTACCTAGGCACCTTGGCGATAATCCGAGTGCCATCCAGACCTTTTCGGCGAGGGCATACGTGTAATGGGATCCGTCGCCCCAAGACGCGACAATGTAATCAAAACCAGACATGCTGGGCGAAAACCCAGCGCTCGAGCCCTTGTTACCAAGAACGGGGACCGAGTGAGACACCACACCATCTCCGGCCTCATCCAGGATGGGCACGGGACTTTCAACCGCCTCGGGGACGACTGCCATTAGCATGTGTACGTATTCGCTGTTCGGCCCGTGATTGTCGAACTCCAAGTCGTTGGTAACGTCCACCTGCTCCAGAGGATCAAGACCTACAGGACTGAGAAGCGCACGCAAGCGTAACGGTAGCGCGGCTCCCTGAATGGGGAACGTGGCGATATGGTCAACAGTTGGCATGGGTCTGGTGGTTCAAAAGCATGAGTCTATTGATTTGGTCATGGTAGCCGGTCGTCGATTTCGCGTACAGCCGCCAAGCCCCCGACAACCTGAGGAACGGAACGCTTCAACCGTTGGCGCACGAGACCGTCTTGAGTTGGACGCCGAGCTGAACGTTCGTTGCCCTTCGTTAAGCTGCCGTCGTTCTCGCGCAGGCTTGACGGGCAGGTCAGGGTCGGCTTCAGTCAGTCACGTAGGACTGTATTCGGCGGGGAGCGGTCGCTCAATGGAGTCGGTTCGAACGACCGCTTCTAATCTACCGGTAGGCGGAATTCAGGCGAACCATTTCTTCCCACAGATGGCGCTGAAAGCGTAAGTCGAAGCAGCACCGCTAGACGTCAACAACCCGCCATCGGTTTTCCCCGCTCGGTTCGACCAGCGACGTCCTGACGCCATTCAACCCAAAGATGTTCGTTCGTCGCTGCAGTTCTCTTGCAGTTACGTTCCCGTTGAGGTGTTTCAGACCCAAGCGCATGGTCACTGCGTCAAGATTTCGAGCAGTTGCTGAGTGCGATGCATTGCAACGATTCTTAAAAATTCGATGCATTATGCAATAAAATCGTCGCATGTGTACCGATTTGCGTTACGATTCGGCGGAAACATGAAACACCTGTGAGGTTTGCTGTGGAACACATGTCCGAGGTTCTGAAAATTCTAGATGGCGCATTGAAGGCCAACGCCTCGATGGCAGGCAACTACGCCGGCTTGCTCGCGGACAAGCTTGAACGGAGTGGCGAACGAGAGGATGCTCTGCGCATTCGCGATCGCCTTGCTAGAGCTCCGTCGGCCATGGCTTTTGCGCAAGATGGCTCTCGCATGGCAACCGCTGTGCCAACTGACACTGAGAGCCGTCTCGAAACTGTAGACGTTTCCTATCCCCAGTTTCAGGGAAATGGATTTCATCTGTCTTCGGCAGCGGCAAGGCGAGTGCAGGAATTTATCGGATCGGTATCCAATTACGACCGGTTCGCCGCAGCCGGCGTTGCATCGGTCAATCGTCTATTTCTCTACGGCCCTCCCGGAACGGGCAAAACGATGACCGCGCGATGGATTGCTAGCGAGCTTGCGCTACCGCTAGCCACCGTACGATGCGACACGCTGATCAGCAGTTTGCTCGGTCAGACCAGTAGAAATTTGCGTAGGGTCTTCGATTTTGCCGAACAGACGCCCTGTGTGCTGCTGCTGGATGAGTTCGATGCATTAGCGTCTGCGCGAGGCAATGAGCGCGATGTGGGGGAGCTGCAGCGTATCGTGATTGCACTATTGCAGAACATCGATGCATTGCCTGGCCATGCGATCGTGGTCGCTGCGACAAACTTCGCGCAGGGAATCGATCCCGCCGTCTGGAGACGGTTCCCGTTTCAAATATCTTTCGCCGTTCCAGACGCCTCCTTGCGGGAAGCTCTTTGGAAGACGATGCTAGGGGGCTTCTGTCCGGCGTCGTTGCATTGGGATGAACTCGTGAGCTTTTCCGAAGGCATCTCAGGCGCCGTCATTGAGCAGGTGTGCCAGGATGCTATCCGCACGGCTATTATGGCCGGGCAATCCGAAGCGGATGCCGCTGAGATCCTCCGAAGATTGGGTCTTGCCATTTCCTTACTGAATGGGCAACATCTGCCGTCAATAGAAGACGAAGTGCGCTGGTTGAGACAATGGAGAGGCGAAGCCTTTTCCTTGCGGGAGCTCGCTAAACTCTATGCGGTCTCGACCCGGCAAATCTCGAATATGCTGAGGGGACCTAATGCCGGTAAAACCGCGAGCAAAGCAACGAAACGATCGGGCAAGCCGCGATAATCCTTATGTACATGTCGCGTTCCAGGCCAAAGATCAATTTGGTGTGGAGTCGCGAGGTGGAGGTGGCACTGAGTTTGTTCCGGTCACGCCTGCACTACGCAACCGGTTGCGTAAATCTCTGTCGGCGGCCGTCGAAGCAAGTCGCCGGGATCTGAGCATCCCCGACGTTCCTGCAGTCCTCGTACTTGAACTTCGCAGCGAGGCCATCGCGAAAACCCATCGACCCACCACCCTTGCCGCTGAAAGCCAAGCGTTGCGGGTTGGCCATGGGGCTCTGAATGAAATGCTTATCGCAGCAGACGCGAGCGCCATGGTGGCGTTGGATCGGGTGATCCAGTCGAGAACAACGAAAGCAATTCGCGAAAATTTGAGCACTCTGGAGGGCATCCACTCGTGGGGCATGCAACGCAGGCTACCGTCGACATTTCGGGACCTAGACGCTAAGGCCTTGCATAGCACGATCACGGCGGCGGCCGAACGCGTGCTTGTCCGGCTCTTTTCATACGCGTCAGAGGAAACGTCAAAGAAGGTTCTGCAGCGCTTCCTTGAATTTCTTAAGCGATACAACCTAAGCGCGGAACAGCTTTCCCAGAGATCAGGGGCGCCAGTGTTTTTGGTGCCAATGAAGCAACTGACAAAGGACCAACTAGTAGAACTGCTACGCTTCCCGGCCGTCCGCAGGATCATGCCGGAGCCTCAAGTCCACAGTTCTGCAACCCAGGTAGCTACCCCATCTGGCGCTCACTCGCTTCCATTGCCTGATCCGGATTTGCCTGTTGTGGGGGTTTTCGACAGTGGTGTTGCGCCGAAGCTGAAATCCCTGGCACCGTGGATCGCTGGACGCGACACCTACGTTTTGCCACCGGATACAAATTACGAGCATGGGACTTATGTTGCCTCGCTGATAGCTTGCGCAGCGCACCTGAACGAGGAAGACAATGGCTTTCCGCGAGTACCTTGCCGTGTGCACGATGTGGCCGCGGCAGAACTCGGTGGCACGCGACTAGGAGACCTCATACTTCGTTTGCGCACCGCCATAGCTAAGCAACCCAATGTCCACATTTGGAATCTCTCGATCGCCACGGCTTCTGAGGTCAGCGATGAAGAGTTCAGCGAATTCGCTCGCGAGCTTGATAACCTGAGCGACCAGCATAATGTTCTCTTCGTGGTTTCTGCGGGTAACTACGTAGCGCAACCGCGGCGTACGTGGCCTGCAAGCGATGGTTTGCTAGACCGTCTTGCAAGCCCTGGCGATTCCGTCCGAGCTTTAACAGTAGGTGCGGCCGCGCATCGAGCGAACGCCGTAACACTTGTGCAGTCGGGCGAGCCGGCTCCTTATTCCCGGCGCGGGCCCGGCCCGGTTTTCACGCCGAAACCCGATGTCGTCCACTTCGGCGGTAATGCAACCACAAACTGGGAAAGCACTGGCGTAGGCGTGAGAATTCTGCATCCGAGTGGGAAAACAGCGCGCGTGTTTGGGACCAGTTACTCGGCACCCGTCGTCGCTGCACTCGCTGCGCATACTTGGCGCGATCTGGAAGGCGGGACCCGTCGCAATCCCATTCCAGTCTCGCCCACGCTTGTGAAAGCGCTGATTGTCCACGCCGCCGAACTGAACTCTCCACCGCGTACAGCGCGGGACCGTAGGTACTTTGGGGCTGGCATTCCCTCCGATCCTGTAGGCGTGCTTTACGATTCCGATTCTAGTTTCACGTTGATGTTCGAGATAGATCTCGTCGATGGTGCGAAATGGCGCAAGGCGCCTTACCCCATCCCGGAATCTCTGTTGGTCAACGGCAAACTCCGTGCTGAAGTGATCATGACTTGCGCCTATGCGCCGCCTTTAAATGGGGATGCTGGAGCCGAGTACGTACGCTTTAACGTCTCTATCGGCTTCGGGACGCTAGAGCAAAACAAAAAGGGCATACCCGAGTTCGCAGGCCAACTGCCCGGTGACCACGAAGAAGGTAGCCATGGATTTGAAAGCGCCCAAATCGAGCACGGAGGGAAGTGGGCGCCTGTCAAGGTCTTCCGGCGCTCAATGAAAAACGGTGTCGCTGGTAATACTTGGGCTGTGCAAGCGTCTGTCCTTCGGCGCGAATTCGAGCCTATTTTGACCAAGCCGATGAGGGCGGTCGTGCTCGTCACACTTCGGTCCCTCGACGACAACCCGAACGTCTATGCCGACGGTCGTCGGGCGCTGCAACGAAGTGGATGGATTACCCAAACGTTGCCGACTGGAGTGAGCATCAATATCTGACGTTGCGGGAGGTTCTAGTCAATCGAAGCAGCGACACAACCTCGGGCAGCTAAGCGATTGAAATCGGACTATGCCATCCTAGACGATAAATATGGTAACAGGGCGGCGGGAGTCAGTTGCTCTGCAGTACCGCTTTGCAGCGGGAAGACTGAGAACGAGTACTTTGGTATGGCCATTGGCAGGTCGTGTTAATTAAGACTACAAATATTTTTCCACATGGCAGCGACATCGGTGATTCGTTGATTTTCGCGCCCACTTAGTAGGATCGACCGTGACGCCCTCCGCCTGTTCTGACGCAAAATGCCCCCAGAGAAATGAGCCTCAATCGAGGGAGGGCTCAAACCGGGGGAGGAACTGTACCCGTCGCGCTACCAATTCTTCATTGTCGTATCGATGAGCCGGTTCCTGTCCGAAACGGTCGAGCTCGTTATTCACACAATACGGGCCAGCGACTTCACCTATCTGCGTGATTTTTTCGTTTCGCTGGTCTCCGGTTTGATGGGGCCGTTTCTTGCTCATCAGGCATGATTGTCGATCGTCTGCCAGTGCCTGATTCAACGTTTCCAGCATCTCCTCGCCTAACTCCGGGTGCATGCGTTTCACCATTTCTGGTCAGCCAGCAATGCTGGACATCTAATTCTTTGGGGGGCGCGGGGGCGGATAGGGCTCGAAGACTGTCGGCCCCAGCTTGGACACCTCGATGCGGCTCACCAATGTTTTCCTTCGCCGTAAGGGGCGGGGCACGCTCACGCATGTATCAGCGGAAAACCGATCAAAGTCCACGCCGCCACGGATTTCCAACGTAGGAAGTCACACTCTCGACAAAGTGAAATTTAAATATCACTTTTAAATCAATGACTTGAGTGTTGACTCGGTTTTGGCTTTGGTCTAACGTTGGAAACATCTATGACCGCCCGCTAGCATTTCACGATGTCAACGCCGATCGGTATTCACCTCAAGACGCTTCGATTGAAAGCTGGCCTTCGACAGCAAGAGCTTGCTGCTCGGCTTGGGTATGACGCGTCGCACGTCTCGAGCGTCGAGGTCGGTCGCAAAAATCCGTCCCAAGAATTCCTTGATCGCTTTGCTAGCGCACTTCGGCTTTCACCAGACGAAATTACATATTTGGAAAGCGAAATGTCGGATTCTCCTACGAGCATTCAACTGATTCCGGATTTGCCCACCGACGAGTACAGGATGTACGCAGAACTTGCTCGGAAGCTTGGGAGATTGTCGCCTGGACAAATCGTGGCGATACGGAAGATTGCCGGGCTCGACGAGGAGATACGGATGCAGCCCACTTATCAGCCGTCACGTATCAAACGCCGAGTAAAAGAGGAGGCGCCAATGTAAAAACGGGACAAACCTCGCGGCCTGTCCCGTTGCGAGTCAGCGAACGACACTAACCCGGTTAGCGCCTTTAGTATCAATCGCAGCCTCACGACAGTCAAGCCGCTTTTTCGTCGAAACATGGAAAGCGCGCGAACCCTGTGTGTCCGCGTAAGGACACTATGTCGCCTGAATTCCAGCATATCGGCAGCTGACGTTGTGAACACGACGTGGCCGACATCGGCATTGGCTGGTTCCAAGTTTCGTCTTCAGCGAACCCGCGCGTCTTATACGACGCGCGCGGACTCTTTCGTAGGTGCGGACATGGAAATTGAATTTAAAGACGCCGGCACTAGCCGCGGCACCTTTTCCTCCTCGTCACACAACCTCGTTCCGGTGCGCAATCCTGTTACTCCGTCCGGTCGAGGTTTTCGGGCGAAATTCTTCTCACCCAAAAACCAGCGGCTTGTCCGGTGTGAAAGCCTTCTCGAGTTTGACTGCTTACACCTATTTGAATTTGCGCGCGGCGTGACGAGCTTCGTCGAACAGCCGAAAACGATTCGATATCAGTTACGAGGTCGCTCGCGCACGTACACGCCTGACTTTGCGGTTGATTGGGCTGATGGACAACGCTGGCTGGTCGAAGTAAAGCCAGCGGACGTACTGCAAGCGCCTGCGAACAGAGAGAAGTTCGAGCGACTCGCAGAGGTGTTTGGTAACCAGCAAGACAAATTCGTGATTCTGAGTGATAGACAGATACGAAACGCCGTCCGGCTCAAGCAGATCAAGCACCTGCTGCGCATTCGTTATGAAAAATGGTTGGATGGAACGGCGGATGCGGTAGCACCGTCGAGCCTGGAAAATCGCACGATTGCGCAAGTGCTTAACGCCGGAGCGTCTGGGCGGGCGATATTACATCGACTTGCTTCACGCGAAATCGTTTGTTCTCTGGACGAAGAAATCACCGGCGCGACACGCTTGCGCGCTTTTGAGGAGCGCGACGATGCCGTCCTATTCCTTTAAGGTTGGCGAGATGATCGCGCTCGAGGACAAGATCTTCCTGATTGAACACATGATTGGCGAGATGATTCACGTGGTCGGCGCGACAGACGCACAACGCACCACCTACCCGGCCGTCACCCTTCTGGAGCACTTTGCACAAGGGCGGCTGAAATTCATCACGCGCGGAGAACTCGAGTCTGGCGTGAGCGCTATTTCGACCGAGGCAACGCTCGAACGCAGCCTCTCGGATTTTCCGTTGGCGCTCCAGCAAAGCGCGCTACGAAAGTGGCGATACCTAAACGCGATTTGCCCCGATGGTCGGCTTGGGGTCTCGCGGCCCGTGCTGGCTCAAATGCTCCGGACTGTGTGGTCGGGGCTTGGTGCTCAGTCGGGCGGTGCCATGCCGCCGTCGGTACCGAGCTTTTACCGCTGGCGATCGAAGTGGGTCTGGTCGAGGCTCGATGTTCGTTCGCTTATCGACAAGCATGAACTTCGGGGCCGGCGCCCGACGTCGTTGCCCGACAGATTATCGGAGCTCATCGACGAAGGGATTGAGAAGATTTACCTCACGCCGCAGCGAGAATCGCTACGAGAAACTCGGGACTGGATTCAGTTGAGGATTGAGCAGGAGAACCGACGACGGACTCCCACGCAGGCGCTTCCTGACGTTACGCATCGGATGTTGCGCCAGGCGCTCTCTCGCATTGACCGATATGCGATTCTCAAGGCCCGCTATGGGCAGCGATACGCGCAGGATGCGGTCCGCGTCTACGGAAAAGGCCCGGCATGTACGTATCCGCTGGAGCGCGTCGAGGTCGATCATACGCCGCTGGACGTCCTGGTCGTCGACGCTGAGACCGGACTGCTTCTGGGGCGACCTTGGATCACGGTCATGATCGATGGGTACTCAAGGATGATCGTTGGTATCCATATTTCATTTCGCAATCCGAGCGTTCGTTCGGTGCTTCGATGCCTGAAGCACGCGATCCTGCCCAAAGTCGATGTGAAGGAGCGCTTCCCCAAGGTCAACGGTGAATGGAAAGCGTACGGACTCATCCATCAACTGGTGTGCGACAACGGGCTTGAGTTTCACGCCCACGATTTGGAGGCGGCATGCGCTGAGCTTGGCGCGCACGTGGTCTATTGCCCGACGAGATCCCCGCAGATGAAAGGCCGCGTTGAGCGCTTCCTGAAAACGCTGAACTATGGTTTCGTTCACTTGCAGCCTGGAACGACATTCGCGACCTACGACAAGCGGCATGTGTACGACTCTGGCGCCACTGCGGCGCTCACGCTCGAATCTCTGCAGGAAATCGTTCACCGCTGGATCGTCGATGTCTACTCGGTGACTTTCCATCGGGCAATTCAAAGCACACCCAGCCAGAGGTGGGATGAGGGAATACAAAAGTTTCCCCCGCGCCTGCCCAAATCCGCCGATGTCGTGAATGCTTACCTCGGGAATTGCAGCCGCCGGCACCTGACGAAGAACGGGATCGAGGTCCATTCCTTACAGTACAACTCGGCAGCGCTGCAAGAGCTCAGGCGACGATGCGGCAACATTGAGGTATCCGTCAGGACCGATCCTGATGACTTGGGCGCCATTTTTGTTTTTGATGATCAGTCAAAACGATATCTTGAAGCGCGATCCACCATGCCAGGCTATGCGGATGGCGTCAGTGTGGAGCAACACCGATGGATACGGTCCAAGGCACGTCGGGACTACGCGGCCTCGCCGATGCGACACGCTTTGCTCGCCGCGAAAGCAGACTTGCGCGCCGACACGGAAAAAGCCATGGACGCGGGCCGGGCTTTGCGGGGCAAGGACCGAAGAAAAACGCTGCCCAAGCATGAGCGGGAGCTCATGGTGCAACAGGCGGAGGCGCGACAGCAAAACCTGCCGCTGGAGCTCGAATCCGATGAGCCGTTTGCGCCGGATGAACCGACGGAAGACCTCGCGCACGATCACGAGGTCCCGCTTTTCCCAGTTCGTCGCGGCACGAATGGAGTGCCACCTGCGCGGGGGGGCGGCGAGGACAATCCCGTCGGAGGCCCGGCCCCCCACAGGAGGCACTTGTCATGAGTGACGTCATTAGAGCGGGGGCGCAGCCGCCGAGCAGGGTAAGTTCGAGCGAAATCGCGTCGATGTCTTCGTCCGCGATTGGAATAACGGAGATCGTGGCCGGAGTTCGGGGCACACTGATCGAACACCCGGCATTCGCTGCAGGAATTGCGGCGATTCAACGATGCCACCGCATGGGGCGGTTTGCGCTCGAGGAGCCCGGTTGCTTGTTAATTACCGGTGTTTCGGGCAGTGGCAAGTCCACGCTTCGTAAGGAGTACGCGAGGCATCATCCTCGCCGGGAGACCCCTGAGGGGACGGAAATTCCGGTATTGCATCTTGAATTGCCTGCGCAACCGACAATAAAAAATGTTGCTGAACGCGTGCTTTGGGAGCTAGGTGATCCGCTATTTACCCGGGGTTCTGCTGAAGCGATGACCTCGCGCATTGTGACGTTATTCAAAAACTGCAAGGTCGAACTGGTGGTTCTCGATGAGTTCCAGCATTTCATCGACCACTCGAGTGAGAAGATTGAAACTCGGGTTGCTGACTGGTTAAAGCATCTGGTGAACATCACGAAAGTGCCGTTCGTCCTAATGGGACTGGGGCGATGTCGTCGCATTCTTCAGAGTAACGAGCAACTACGCCGGCGTTTTTCGCGACACATCGCACTCGAACCCTTTGGTAATTCTGAGAAACGTGCCAGACGCATCTTTGATGGCCTAATGCGCTCCATCTGGGCCAACGTCCCGGTGATGCCGTCACCGGATTTAGTGGAGGATGGCGATATGCTGGACCGAATTCACTATGCGACGTATGGCCTGATTGGTTACATCATGACGCTTGTGAGCACGTCGGTGGAGATCGCATTGGACGAGAAGCGTTCGAGCATCGACCGGGAGGTGCTCGCGCACGCATTTGTCGAGTCCGTTTGGCCCGAAGCACGGGGGAACAATAACCCATTTCATCCTCGCTTCATCATGAGGCCTCTGACGCACATTGGGGAGCCCTTCGGTGGTTATGCCGTCTGAAATCGGTGGCCGTCGCTTTGTCCGCCGGCCGCGTCCGGCGGATGACGAGCACGTACTGAGTTACTTCATGCGCCTTGGCGAGGCGAACGGCTTCACGGGTAGGAAAGCGCTCGGGAGCTTGGTCCGATATCTCACCGCCGCGCTTGAGCGCCCGAGTGAACGGGCTGCAGTTTCAGGCGCGCTGGACGTAGACGAATCCGTCATGAGGGAAATCAGCCTACGTCATCAACGCGTTCACGGTTTTGCGGGGCACGCTAAGGGCTACGCGCGCCGCAATTTCTTTCGTGACCCGCACGTGGCGTATTGTCCGGCGTGTGTCCGGGAGCGAGGACTCTTCAGGGCCCTATGGAATTTTCGTGCGCTCGCCGTTTGTGAGTCGCACGGACTCTGGCTTCTGGAGCGTTGCCAACGTTGCTGTGCGTTGGTGGGATGGGATCGTCCCGGGTCGACGACCTGCGCATGCGGGTTCGAGTTCGGGCAAGCCAAGACCACTGCGGCCCCCCATGAGGCTGTACTCATCAGCATGCTGATCTCCGCCGCTATTGTGGGTTCAGACGCGGCGAATTTCGTAGATGAGCAGCATTTTTGCTCGGAAGCCCGGCAAATGAGTGCGATCGACTGGTTAGCCGTCGCGAGCTTCTTCGCCATTTTTGTTGATGGCGAACCTCGCGTCAGCCCGCGACGAAGGGCGAACCTGGACGCAGAAAAGCGTGCCACCTTGCTGGCGGTAAGATGGTTCACTCAATGGCCGCGGGGTGCAGAACAGGAGTTGAACAGCAGCACTCAGGCCCTGTGTGACCCCGGCGGTCCGCTACTTTTCGCATCGCGACACTTGCGCTCCAAGATACCGGCGCGATTCCTAATGTATCGCTGTGGAGAGCTCACCCTACCCGACTTCATGATTAACTTAATTGAGGGTTACGGCCATTCGCTGTTTGTGTATAGCGACGGATGCGGTCTCGTCGTCAATCCGAACCGACTGGTGTCTGGGGAGGATGGGGTGCTCGGCCTCGAACTGCCACGTGCTGAGCACGTGCGTTCATCAGCGGGCAAAAAGCGGCGGAATTTTCTGCCACTGGCGCGCTTTATCAGGGGCGTGCGCGCCGCGAACATCGTGCTTTACGACAATCGAGAAGTGGAAATCCTGATTGGGGCCACGGCGATCCAACGAGCTGTGCTTGTCGATGGTGGTTTCCTCAAAGTTGACGACGAAAGACGGAACATGTTGTCGACCGAAGTCGAGCGATTCCGTACTTGGCTGACGAACGCCAGCACCTATATCACGGACCTCGACGATATGCTGCCGCTGAGCCAGTTGTCGGTGCGAAGGAAGGATTTACTGTTGCAAATTCTAAGGGCGGCTGCCGCCGCTCGCATATCCCTGTTCAGAGACACCAAAGGTACGGCAAGGCTGGATGGGTGTTATGTTCGACGAACTGAGCTCGACGAACTCGCAAGGCAGAGCGGTGACTAGGCTCCTTGTGCGCCCTGTGCCGATGCCCGGTGAAAGTATGACGGGTTACCTACTTCGGCTCGCAGAAGGTAATGGTTTTTGTTCATTGCTCGACCTCGATTTATTAGTATCCAAAACGGGCGGCAGCGACGCTCGCACGAAGCTTACGTCGCTACTTATCGAGCAGAGATTGCACGCACTACGCGGGCCAGTCACCCACTTTCGGAACCTCCGAATTGCTGACTCAGGAGGCGTTGATGCGAAGTACTGGAACGGCCGAAGGCCACGCTACTGCCCGGTGTGCCTCGCGCAGATGCCGTATTGGCGTGCGGAATGGGACCTGACGTTGATGGTGGCGTGTCCGACGCACCGGGTACTGTTGTGCGATGCGTGCCCCGGGTGCCATCGCGTGCTGTCGTGGAAGCGTCGGCGCATGGTCGAGTGCGACTGCGCTCAGTCATTGGCCGAGGCACAACCGGAATCTGCGGGCGACGCATTGGTTGCTGTTGGGGCCTATTTGAGCGCTGCCATGAATCCAGAAAATGCCACCACCTCGGCGTATTTGCAATCGGATATTCGCGCGCTCTCGCTCATCGATCTCCTTGCCCTCTGTGCGCAATTTGGAGCGTATTTTTCCCCACAGGGGCCAAAGCCCACCAAGATGGCGCGGCTTGACGATGTATCGGTAGCCACTTGCGTGGCAAATGGCGCCGGGCAGGTCTTGGTGGATTGGCCGCGAGGGTTTCACAGATTACTTCGCGACATTGGCCATCGTGGGGCGCCAGATGACGCATTTAGCCGCATGTCGGCCCGATTCGGATACTTTTATACTGCGTTGTATCGTCGTTTCGGCGCTCATCCGTTCGATTTTCTTCGAAGCGAGTTCGAGGCGTTTGTCGGGCGGGAATGGATGGGGCAATTGACTGAGCGCAACAGCCGTATGTCGTTAGCCACACGGCGCGAGCATGCATGGGTTCCCCTCACGGCTGCCGCCAGATTGCTCAGAATTCGGCGAGAATCTATCCGGGCGTTGATCGAGGATGGAAGCCTTGAAGGACAAATGCGTGTATCGCCTGCCGGCAGGACATGGGGCACCGTGAGCAAGCGAAGCGTGGATGCGCTGCGCGAGTCCATGGGACAGTGGATGACCTTGACGCAGGCGCGACAGGTATTGCGCATCTCACGCAAGCGCGCTTATGTCTTACTGCGCTCAGGCGATTTGCGAGCCGTTCGGGGCCCAACTGTTGACGGCTCGCCGGTCTGGCGATTCGTTGCGCGGGAGGTGGTGGCACTAAGTGCAGCATTGCAAGAATCAGTACACGACTAGCGCAGGCTATTCAACGTGGCTGGGGATGCTCAGGAGGGTTGAGGTTCCTGGCGGCACATGTCGCTGTAGATCACGGGATTCGATTTCATGAAAAATACAAGTATGGACTATCGACTGAGAGGACCAATACGCAAGCCCAGCCGACGCGAATCGAGTTCGATTTTCTCGGGCGACCCAACTACGCTCGCGCAATATGTTGGGTGCCCGGACCCGACCGCGAGATGTTTTCATGTGCACAAACGAGGGGACGATAATCCTATTGGGTTCATTTGGATAGCGATATCCAACGAGGATTTTCCTGACCTCTTGTACGTGCATGTTGATTACGTTTATGTGTTGCCCAGTGAGCGTAACGGGATGGCAGCGGTGCTTGCCGACAAAGTGTTTGCTAAGTTTAGACGGTGGGCCAACGATGAGCGAGTCGCTGAGGTTCATTCCTCATCGACTGCCGTTTCGCCTCAAGGCGCGCGGTTCGTCGGTCACTTGAACCGGCAACTACGCGCCTGGTGCGACGAAAAAGGGCTCGAGTTTGTCGCGACCGAAACCTAGGCACGGTCAAAGCGAACATGTGCACGTTACATCCCTGGGAGTGTCGAATATATATCGACACCGAATTTACCGACATCGTCTCGCCGGAGCTCATCAGTCTCGGGATGGTTGCAGAGGATGGCCGCGAATTCTATGGCGAACTCACGGACATTCCCATCGAACGTTGCAGTGTTTTCGTGCGCTCACACGTGTTACCGCAGTTGCGCACGGAGCCTGCTTGCATCATGTCGGAGGTCGATCTCGGTGACTCCGTGCGCAAGTGGATGGGCGGCTTTGAAGGTCAGCGGCGCAGACCGGTGATTTGCTACGACCATCCCGTTGACGCGCAGCTTCTCTGGCAGCTCATCGGTGGGCGACGCCCAGGATGGAAGGAAAAATTAATCGCGCAGAGGATGAATCACCTCCGCAGAGAGCAGTATTTTGACGAGCATGGCGGTCGACATCACGCCTTACACGACGCAAGAGCTAACAAAATATCGTGTCGATAGAGGTGAATCGACTGACCGTGGTGAGCTTGGTCAGCAGCCGGCCGAAGCCTGTCGAGAGCTGCCCTACAGGTTCATTGCTCGATTGCCGTTGAGTATCCCAAGCGCGCCATTCTCAATGGCTGTCGGTGCACTCCATCTTCACGAGTTCGCGTGCGCCGACAAGTAAATTTCACGCGTCGAATGGCCTGCACGCGGTTGCCGACGGGGCCTCATCACAGCTTACCCATCGATCCAGGGGGTGCGTTACGCGCAGGCATGGGCTTAGATGGGCATCCTGAACCATGGGCGTGTTTCGCATGGGCTTCGCCGACTAGCGCGCACCGTCGTCTTGCTGCCGTGAGGGTGATGTTTCTATAGGAGTGTGATCGTGAAAAGTGACAATGAAAATACGACGTTAGATCCCAGGAATTTGTCGGGCACGCGAGTCGCGATAATATCGGAGTCCCCGGGAGCTGCTGCCTGTCCCGATCCGCGAGACGCTCCGTTATCGGAGGGGCCCAGTTTCTCGCGGATAAAAAGCGCTTACAAAGAGAGTGTGTCCATGCTCAAGGATACGCTGGATGTGGCGTGGCGGTTTGCTCCGGCCGCGCTGTTTCCCGCTGCATTGTTCTTGTGGATACACCTTAAGTCGATTCACTGGACATCGCTTTTCCAATACTCGGCAATGACGGGGTCGGGCCTTGCCTACCTGCTTTCCGCCGCGATACTACTGGCGCTTGCAGCTATGCTGCAATTTGCCCTGCCTTCCGTGATGCTCATCGGTACGGTCTCGGTATATCGACTCGATCGTAAGATACCGAAGGCGGTTCCCCGACTGTATCAGTGTGCGATGGGTGGATGGATACTTGGATTTGTACTAGTTATCGGATTTGACTCCGATCGGATATCGGTGATCTGTGCGCTGGCTTTTGGCGCTGCCTTGATCTACGCATTAGCGCGTCGAGACGAACTAGGACTGCGTGCCGGGCCCAACGGATGGCGCCATAAGCCGATCGTGTGTGCAGTTGGTCTGGCATGTGCGGCTGCCACAACGATGTTAGTGACTTCTGCGCCCCTCCTGCTCGCATTTCGCCTTGCCGTGAGGTACGTCCATGGCGGCATCGGCGAAAGTGTTGTGGGCATCCTTGTGTGCACCGGAACCGTTGTCATGAGCCTTTTACCTGGCTACATGTACGTCAACGCGCGGACATGGCGGGTCGGCGTATATCAGCCCGTGAAGCTGGCCTTGCTGGGGGCGTTTTTTCTAACTTATGTCGTTCTGATGGTTGCGGCAATGCTCGTTCCCGTGTCCAGCACAGTTCTGCAGCTTGCAGGTATCTATAGCAATGAGCTGCAAACCTTCGTCATCCTGCAGCCAAATTTGACAGATGCAGCGCGCACTGCCGGACTTTCGGTGAGCGACGATGGCAAATTGACGCTGCTGCGTGGGTACGTTCGGTATGATTTTGGCGGCACTCGACTGCTATGCAGCACGTCCTTCGATCCGGAAAAGGTTTCCGTTGATGCGATTAGGCAGGCTCGCGACGATAAGGCACCCGATCCCGGCGTGGTTGCGGGTGCCGGATGCGTGCAGGCGTCGACGTCCGAGCTGCGCGCACTGCGACTTCCATCGTAGAACATAGCGATTGCATCGTCGATGCGCGTTCATCGCTAACTGCACCGTGGTACGAATTGGGATCGATACGCGATAAAATCACGAAAAGCGAGTTATCGAGGCGGTTTAATCCCGAAGAGTTGTTCGGCAGTGCTGAACAGGGTTCCAGAAAAGCGGGAAAGTTTCCTGTCATTGATAATCGCCATCGATAGCGAAAAGATCCGGCGAATTGAATCGCCGAATGCCTGGCAATAGTGTCAGGCATTCTTTTCACATAGGCCGGAAGTGAGACATCAACAGCGCCATGCTGCGACACGATGCTAGATCAGATACACGCGTTTCTCGCCGATAACCCAAAGTCCAAAGCCAAGACCATTGCAACGGCGCTTGGAGTCGATAAGCCTGACATCAATCGCTTGCTGCATGACAACACGGGGCGGTTCGAGCAAGACGAGGCTTTCAGATGGTCTAATCGACGAGCTGCCCGCCAGATTGAATTTGGCGGGCGTGGTTGGTTGACCTCGGTCAATTTTGATCGGGCGTTTTCCGGTGTTTCCCCCCTGTCGTCATCAGATGATGCGGTCGTCCTGGTGCTCAAGGACGACGCGAAACCCATGTTGGCGTTCATCGCTCGACTGCTGGCCCTTTGTAATCAGCTTGTGGCCGCGGGCAAGCACGTCACCCTGGACTTTGAGGAATCCCAGAAAGCGCTTTCCTATTTGGATCGTGTCGGATTCTTCGGTGTGCTCGACAGTGCGATCGAGGTATTGCCGCAGCGCCCCAGCGGAGATTTGTCGAAGGCGTACCAGGGCAACAACAATGGTGTCATCGAGTTCAGACTCATCGACCCGGCTGCTCCAGATGCAAAGATTCCCAAATTGCTGCGGAACAGTCTCGTCAGTTGTGCGGGAGAGAGCTACTCAAAGCTTGCATTTACCGTGCTCGCGGAGCTGTTCGGTAATGTTGTGGATCACGCCGATGCATCGTCGCACGGCTTTGCCGGCTTGCAATTCTATCCAAAGGCAAGAAAAATCCAAGCGGTTATTTCGGATAACGGGCGCGGCATTGTGGGTACATTAGCTCCTGTGGTGCCTCACAAGTATCCTGAGGTCGCTATAAAAATGGAAGAGGCCGAACATGCAGGCGTCGCTTTGCTCACCGAGGTGTTTACCCGGGGTGGCCTGAGCCAGGTCAATGACGAAGGTCGCGGAGTTGGATTGAAGCGCTCTGGCGACGTCGCGGAAAAGTTCAAGGCAACAATATACGTGCGCCAAAGTGACTTCGAGCTGCGTGTGTACCACGAGCACGATGGGGTGAATTTTGACCACGTTCTCAACCTGCCCTACTTGGAGGGCACTCACATTTGTTTCGAATTCAAGCTTGACGTGCCACAATCTTCTGATTAAATTAATGATATGAACCAGAACTCTATTGTCGTCAAGTTGCTGGACTTCACGAGTAGCGCTAGCCCTTATGGGAACATTGAGGGCAAGAGCGTCTATCGGAAGCTCCTCGAGTTCGTCGAGAAGCATCCACACACACAAATCTTCGGCATCTCTTTGAAGGATGTCGAGGCGACCGACGCGTCGTTTCCGCGTGAGAGTGTGGTTTCGCTCGCGAAGTTCTTGCGCGGTGAGCGCGGTTTCTACCTGACAGAGCTTCGGGATCGGGACCTGATCGATAACTGGACGTACGCGGCACGCGCCAAGGACCAACCCCTGGTCATCTGGAACGGCACGGATTTCGAGATAATTGGTCCGGAATTAACCCCTTCGACCCGCAGCCTGATTGAGTACGTACTTGAGAAGCGCGCGGTGGTGGCCGCCCAGGTTGCCGCTGACTTGGACCTCTCGGTGCAGAACGCTAGTACGCGTCTGAAAAATCTCGTGCAGGCCGGGTATCTCTTGCGCACGGAAGAAGTTGCCGATTCTGGTGGGATTGAGTACCAGTATCGTGCCATCCAATAATCTGCTTCATCTGCTTTCTTTAATCAGAATAACGCGATAGACTAGCCTCCAAGCTTTCGGGATATCGCTGCGAGCTATGTTAAACAGCTTTATTTAATCAGAATTATGGAGGCAGTATGCAACAAAATGTACATGGCACGGACGGGCAGGAATGCAGCGTCCACGACGGTTACCCGATCCAGATCGGCGACGCGTCCCTGCAATTCGAGACCAAGACCGTCCAGGACCCGGTGGTGACCGGCGCTCAGGTTCTGGCCGTGGCGGGTGCGGTCCCGGCCAGCGAATTCTTGGTGTTTCAGGTGCTGCAAAGCGGTGCGCTGGAGGTGGTGCGTCCGGAGCAGACCGTGGATTTGCGTCACCCGGGGGCGGAGAAATTCGTTCTGTTTCGCAGCGATCGGACGTTCCGCATTTTCGTGAACGAGCAAGCGTTCGACTGGGGAGCCTCGCATATTTCGGGCGCGACACTCAAGCAGCTCGCGGGTGTGCAAGCGACTCACACCGACCTTTGGCTGGACAAGGCCGGAGGGCACGACCGCTTGATTGCGGACCACGAACTGGTGGACCTCGCCAAGCCGGGGGCTGAACGTTTTGTGACACGGCCCATCCGGATTTCGATCAAGGCCAATTCCCGCGATCGTGAAGTCGATCACCGTGTGCTGACGTACTGGGAGGTGGTCAAGCTGGCGTTCGCGCAGTCGGTCCCGAGCGATCAGATTATTTATTCGATTGATTACGCCAGCGGCCCGCACCAGAACCCGAGCGGCTCCATGGTGGAAGGTCAAACCGTCATCGTCAAAGAAGGGATGAAATTCTATGTCACGCCTACTGATAAGTCGTAATTCGCAGCTGCAGCGTCTGATTGATGACGGGTATGACATTGAAATCCGAAGCGGCCATCTGCTGGTCCACTCGGTGCCCTATGTCACCTCGAACAAGCAGATTGCACTCGGCGTGGTCGTCTCCGAGATGAGCATGGCGACCCCGGATGTGCTCGGTCGGCCGAGCACCCATCAGGTTCACTTCATTGGCGAGCATCCGTGCAAAGCCGATGGCTCGGATCTCATCCAGATCCGCTGCCAGAGCGCGGAGTTCAAGTTGGCCGAAGGGATCACCGCCCAGCATTGGTTTTCCAACAAACCTCAGCGCGGTTACTACGAGGATTACTACGAGAAGATCACCAGCTACGTGCGTGTTATTTCGAGCCAAGCCAAGGCACTAGATCCGAGTGTTGATGCGCGAACGTTCAAGACGCGTGAGCCGATCGAAGACGATTCAGTTTTCCTGTATCAAGACACCGCGTCGAGTCGTGCTGGGATTCAGCGGCTCGCCGCCCGATTCCAAAAGCAGCGTATCGCGATTGTTGGTCTGGGCGGCACGGGCAGCTACACGCTGGACTTGGTGGCCAAGACGCACGTGGCTGAGATCCATCTTTTTGACGCCGACGTGCTGCGCCCCCACAACGCTTTTCGTCTCCCGGGGGCTGTGTCACGGGAGATGCTTGATCGGGAGCTGACCAAGGTCAAGTACTTCAGTGAGAACTACTCGACGATGCGCCGCGGGGTTGTGCCGCACGAAGTCATGATTGCCGAGAACAACGTGATGGAGCTCGCGTCGTTCGACTATGTATTTCTGTGCGTCGACCGCGGCGAGGTACGGCAACTGGTGCTGCGCGCCCTTGAAGACACGCAGGTCGTTGTGATTGACGTCGGGATGGGGCTGAACCTCACCGACGACCAGGAATCGATCTGGGGGACGTGTCGCGTGACGTCAAGCACACCGTCGACGCGGGCAATCGCACTCTCGCGCGTACCCAAGGCCGATCGGGACGAGGAGCTGTACGCCTCGAATATCCAGGTTGCAGACTTCAATTGCCTGAACGCCGCGCTCGCGGTGACGAAGTGGAAGCGAATGAGCGGCTTTTATCTCGACGACCACAGTGAGTACGAAAGCACGTTCAGCGTCAACCTCAACCAAGTCAGTCGGCTCGAGGCACAATGAAATCGACAAAATTCAAGTACGAGTGGGTGACGTCGATCCCGGAAGTGTTGCAGCCTGGCATAGTCTACGTGGCGAGGGCCGGCGACGTGGCGGGGCATGCTTGCGCGTGCGGATGTGCGCGTGAGGTCATCACCCCCCTGTCCCCCACCGATTGGACCCTGACATTTGATCGGCGGGGGGTGACGTTGGATCCGTCTATCGGAAACTGGGCTTTTGCCTGTCGGTCGCACTATTTCATCATCGATGGGACCGTGGTCTGGGCAAGTGGCATGTCGGCGAAAGCGATTGCGCACGGCCGCCAGCGCGACAAGCGTCGAAAGCAGATTTATTACAAAAATCTGAGTGCCACACCGCCTGCCGCTCAGGCATCGGATGTTGCACCGACAGCCACGTCGCTGCGCGCGTACGTCCAACGGCTGATCACGTGGTGGCGAACGATTTTCAAGCGGTGAGCCACATCGCGACAACGACTGGCCAAGACGTGCCGTCGTACTTGCATTGAACAGATAGGAGATGACGAATGATTTTGCCGCTACGCGTGCGTGATGTGCGGGATATGGTGGATGGTGCCGCACGGCGGCGTGGGACCGTGACCTTCAAGCAGTTGTTCAGTGTTTTTCCCGAACATACGCCGGCGAGCGACGTCTACGATACGCTCGAGAAGGCTTGCTTGGAGCTTGGTCCACCAAGCGAGGTGATTTACTCGGCGGTGCTGGCCAAGAAGGGAGACGGCCTGCCGGGGGATGGGTTTTTCGACATGTTCATGACGCATCGTCCAGAAGAATATCGGCAAATTGCGGCCGAAACCAAGACGCTTGAACTGACCGATGAGCAACGCTTGAAAATCACGAATATGGAGCGCGAACGCATTTATGCGCACGCAAGCGTACAGTGATTGCATCGGGCACGGGGTGCATGGGTAATTTTCGAGGCGCTTCATAAGTCCGCGGCACTCGTGACGAAAGTGATCGGCACCGCCGACAGATTTCAGTCAATTAAGTCTCTTGGCCGGGTGGCGAAGGCGTTTTCTACCTGCGCATCGACGGTCGCTATGCCTATAGCCCTGGTGCTGTCAGCCCCGTTGTTTGCATTGGAAATCTGGGTTGTCAGGGCATTGAAGATTCCTCCTGATCCGAGAGCGATCCCCGCATTGTTGCTACTCGCACCTGAAGAATTTCTTCCTATATTTTGAGGTGTTGAGTTCATCGTGCATCTGAGCGTGCGCCGTTTTTTCTTTCGACAGCGTTCGCAAACACCTGTTAAAACTGGCATTTGCCGCTGTCATCTGATGGAAATTTTAGATACGAGCCACGAATGAAATCCCCCCTTTTCAACATTGACAAGCAGCTTCAAGAAGTAGGTCTCGCGGACAGCGCAGGAGTGAGTATCGACAACTTCCTCGCGACGCTGTCATACAACTTCGTTGAATACATAAAGCAGCCTGAGTGGTTGTGGCAGCAGGTTACCTACTCTTCGCGAATTTGGGACGCGGTTCGACATGATGCCGATCGACGGATTTGGCTAGCGTACGAGAGTGTTGAGCTTGCAGTGTACGGAGCACGTGAAAACTGTGGCTTCATCCGCACGTACAGGTACCGAGGTTCGCCGAAAGCTGCAGGCGTGCCTTCTGAACAGGCTTTCATGCGTGGAGCTGTGGAAATATTTAACGATGAGTATTCGTTAATCAATTCCCTTCAGACTGAGAGCACGATTCAATTCTTTCGACAATGGAGAGACGAGCAGACACGACGCTACGCCGCTCATACGAAAATGGCCGAGGGACGAATCAGCAATACATCGGTAGAGAAAACGTACATCATAGGAAGCGGCGAAGGTTGCTTGGTCTGCGGCAAACCGGCGACGCGCTACGCGCATTCTACCGTTGGTAGCAATGCGGCCGTGATGTTCATGTTGCAGCTTTGCGCTCAACATCAGGAAGAGGTACAGGCTCACCCATCGGTTCTTGCTTTCATGAATATTGTGTTTTCGATGGGTCTGGATCTTTCGAATCTCGTTAAGGCGACCTCAATACCGAAGGAGCTTATCGACCCTCTCGCTGAATATCTGCGAGCGAGTTTAGGGGCGACTACCGTGGCGAGAGATGATCGCGAAAATGGGGTTCATCTCACGTTCGCTTACCCGTCAGGTTGGCAATGGAAGCTGCGACTGCAATCCTTCACCGACTACGCGTACGTTCTCATGGACCCTTCTGGAGAGCACAGGGCCAAGGTAGATTCAGCGGCCCACCATCCGGACGTGCCGTTTGGTCCGGATCATTGGCATGTGAATGCGACGAAGAAGGTGAAGCGAGACACGATTTTGCCGAGCTTCACCTACGGCCTACCGCTGTTCGACTTTACTCTCTTGAATCGAATCGCGAGAGACAAGGGGGCTATTCTGCCCGACGGTCAGAGCTGACTCGAATTAGCCGTCGCCGTTATGGCAGCCTCCAGGTTGGCCTGATGTAGATCGTTGCCGCCTGTTCAACTCTCGGCGACGAGTGCGCCCTCGCTTTTCTGCCAAAAAAATCAGACTCAATGAGGATCGTTTGTCAACCACACTGCTAATCATTTCTGCGATCTCGGCAATCCTTGCGTGCTTTGCCAGTCTGCATAAAGATCGTATCAAGGATGGTAACAATCCACATGTACTGAGAGCCATTAGAATTTCAGCAGTTGCATCTTGTGTGGTGGTAGCAGTCGCTGTGCTCAACCAGTACCACGCACGCCTGCAGGCCAGCACATTGCGTGCCGCGCAGCTTCAGCTCACTGCCTTAACCCGCTTATCCGACTACCGCGTCGAGATTCTCGATGATTTTTCATGGTTAGTGATGCATTCGCTAACGACGAACAGCTACTTGGATTACGAAGCTGTTAGGGCATCATCGGCCGAGGTTGCTGCCACCGTTCCAGCCTGGGAAAAGGTGGTATCAGACGTGACGCGTTTAGAACTCATCAAATCGAAAGCTGCGTTTGATCAACTTCAGAAGATTTCACGAACTATCCTGATGGACGCTAGCACCTATCCGTCGATGATGCCGAAACCTTTAGTTGAATGGGCGAGCGTCACCTTGGCATTAAAATTTTCGGACCTTCCCAGGTTCATCGATTCGTATCACCCTACGCCGGAGTCTATTGATTATGCGAACTTGACCGGTCAGGCCGTGGGCACAATAACGGGCGGGATAATGAGCTCCGCAGAAGTCGTCGCGAAGTAGTCGCTTTCGTAGGTCCACTTTGTTCCTGCCTAGTCCTTGCCGCGGTCGAATTTCCGGGTGGGCTACCTAGCCTTCGATGAGTATGTTGGTGATAAAGCCACCAGCCGGAAAGAATTTTCGGCAGAGCTGCGCGTTGGCTTGAGGTACGACCGAGCGATGTGGCGCGCGAATGCTAAAATCAAGCTGCGCGACAGGATCGCCGAGCTATGACAGCAACAATTCGAAGTTTGTTGGAGTCTCCCAGAAGCCGGAGCCTCTTATGGCCCTGCGGAATGGATTTAACGGCTGTCTCGACGAGGGAGAGCAAGCCAGTCTAACGAATTCGCGTCACAAATCCGGGCAGTCTAACTATTTCAGTTAGGGAGATCAGAAAGTCGCGGCCGAATTTGTTGGCAAGTCATTGATTAATAAGGGTTCAAGATCTAACGAATTCGTGATCCCTGCATGTCGTCGTAGGGCTCCAGAGTAAGTGCGATTGGCGCCACAGTTTTGCGACTGCTCTACCATTCAATCAAAGTGGCGACACTGAAGCTGGAAAAGGCCTTGATGATCAGGGCCTTTTCCTTTTGGGCGATCTCCGAATGAGCCATGCTGGCGGAGCGTGCCGGCCGACCCGCATCACCCACTTCAGGACAGTTTGGCAAGCAGCTTGATGAAGTTGCGTCTAGCACGATATGCCGCCCGAATCGCTTCCAGTTCGCTGGTGAACGCGGCACGTTCATCCAGCTTTGCCCGTAGCACGCCGATGGCCTGCACGATTTCAAATGCCTCGTCATATCGGGCCTTGTGCGAGCCGCTCTCGACTGCCACCGGCAGCAGGCGGTGATAAAGTGCGATGGCGTCGCGCGGATGGGTTTTGCCGCGCACAGACGCCATCTTAGGCCAAAGCTGGGTTGCGACCGGCCCCCCGTTGAACGTTGCCCATGCGATGTCGTTCTCCTTCCCCGCCAGAAAAACCTTGACCAGTTCGGTCCGCGTCGCGCGCTGCCAGACGCTGCGCTTCGATTTTGAGGCCGACTCCTCCTCGCTGACCCGTGCCCAGAGATGTCTGAGAGCCCGCTCCCGGGTGTCGTCATGTCTGCCGGCGGCCGTAGCCACCTTCATCAAGGCGGGAAAAGCTTCGGCAGTCGGGTGCAACTCAAAACGGCGCCACGCGAACGCATGGGCCTTGTCGAATTCGCTGCGGCGCAGATACGCATCAATACAGAAATCGAACAGGCGCGGGTCAAAGCTCTTGTCGAATTCCTTGATGCCGCGCTCGGCCCATGCGAGCCCCTCGTCCGGGCGGGCGTGCTTCACACAAAGCTCTGCCACAAGCAGAAAGCGGTACGGACTCGAGAGGTCCTTCGAGCGAATTCGAATCAATGTATCCACGTCTGCGTCGAGCTCGGCTATCGCCGCCATCGCGTGTTCGAGCTGCATGCGCGGCGAGTCGTATGATCGTCGATCCTCCTTACCGAAGGGGAGCGCGGGCAGTGCTTCCCAGGCCTCGTTGACGAGTTCTCGATAGCGGCTCAACCCGCTCTTGCCCAATGGCTCCGCATAGGCCGGAAGGACGTTGTAGAACGTATCCCACTTGCCCTCAGTCTGGAAGCGGAAGAGTCGCTCCGCCAGCTTCGCCGGGTCGGGGGCCGTCAACGTGCAGGCATCGAGGTGAACAGACGCCAGATCGAGGATGGCCGGCATAACGTCCCCACTGGAGTCGTCAATCTGTTCGAGGCTCTTTTCCGCGCCCGCAATCGCCAGTTCGGAAAGTTCGACCACCTGTGCGGCGTGCGGCCCCGCAAGTCTCTGGCGCAGCATGTCGGCCAGTGACATCAGACCATCGCCATATGCGCCAGATTCCCGCCAGTTCAGTGGTCGCGAAATGCGTGTCGCCTGCCTGACGGCGGCCTTCATGCCGGACAAATCGGATGCCCCCGCAACACGCGCAGCGAACAGCAGCTTGTCACGCAGCGTCAGGTCGTGTTCGACGGCGTCCATCAATAATTCCTGAAGCGTGTCTTTGCCCAGGGTCGCCACATATTCGCGAATCACTTCGTCGAAGGTTTTTCGTTTCTTGCGTGGCTTCCCTGGTGTGGATTCTTCGACGTGAAACACCTCTTCACCGGAATTTTCGAGCCAGGAGAGCGCAAGGGCGACAGCGTGCTTGCAGAAAGCGCCTTCTTTACCCACCGGGCAGTTGCAGTTGTATGCGAGTTCGCCGTCGTCGGCAGAAAGCTCAACCCGATAACAGTGCGTCCCGCGCACGGTGGCGCGAACAGCTTCATCGCGCGCATCCAGGCGGGAGACCGCGCCATCGTGAAAATAAGCCTTACCGCGCGCAAAGGTCTTCGTGTCGGCCCGCGACTGGACTTCGGCAAGCGTGAGAACCTCGGGTAGCTTTGGAGACCGGGACATTGGATGACTGGTGAAAAACGGATATTGCCGCGGCGCGCGGCGCATAAACAAGATGATACGGCGATGAGCAAGCCGGCGCTGGACTCCGAACGTGTGAGTTGGGCCGCCCGCGTGTCCGACGGGCGACGCGAAGGTCAGAACTGCGCCGTGAGCGAGAATCCCACCGTTGTGTGTGCGGTTTTAAAGGCCGTCGGTTTGTAGACCGGCGTTCCCGCAAAGACTTCTCCAGCAACGAAGCCGAACGGCAACCTGGCATTGCCCCGCATCCCAATGACAGCGCCAGCGAGTTGCGTGCCTGCGAGATAGGTGGCATTCGGACCGCTCACGCGCCCGTAGTCGATGCCCGTGAAGAGTGAGACGCCGGACGCGCCCAAGATCCACTGAAGTTCATTGCGCCAATAGAAGCCCTTCTCGGCCGCCAGGGACGACTCGCCATCAAAACCTCGCACGGTGTAGCGACTACCGATGCTCAAGTCGTCGATGTAGTGCAGAACGTCGTTGGTGAATTGCCCGTGGAACGTCGTGGCATAGCGCAGAGGCAACTGGCCAAGCGGCAGCGAAAGGTTGGCATCGAGAACGGCCATCTTGAAGCGGTACGTGGGCGTGCCGGGCACGGCGTCGTCCGGCGCGGCGCCCAATCCAGCGACGCTTTGCCGATACATGAGACTACCGTCGAATTGCCCGGCGCCGACGTAGTGCCGATCCACGAATCCGAACTCGACAAACGTGTTGTTGCGGTACTGCTGATCGATTTCGGCGTCTTCCAGGAAGCTACGCCCGAAACGTTTGCTTAATCTGACCTGAGCGCTCAGCACGTTGCTTTGACTACGTTGGAGAACGCGCGATAGCTTGAAATCGACGTTCTGCGATTGGCCGCGCGTGACGAACGTGTCGTTCACCCCTGCGATCTGCTGGTTGTACCGGTTCGCATACGCCGACAGCGTGGCGGTCCAGTATCCCCACGGAATCGAATAGAGGGCATTCCATCCGTTCGAGCCGAACCGTTTGTCGGCAAACGCCAAGTCATGCGTTGCGCCAACGCTCAGGATGTCATTCAGCCCTAAAGGATTATCGATTCCGAGCGCGAGGCTGCCCTGTAACTTTCCCGTGTCGCGAGAGCCCGAGTTGTCGATGGATGCCACCACGCTCCATCGCTTCGCCCGCTTGACTTCAATGACGACGTCACTTTCTCCCGGTGCTTCCGCCGGCACGATCTGCATGGTGACGTCCTGACTCGCCACCCGCTTCATTTGCTCCAATCCCTGTTCCAGATCACGCAATTCCAGAATCTCGCCCGCCGCTGTCGGAAATGCCGTGCGCCACGTGCCGTATTGCGATGAATCGGTGAAACGAATATCCCGAATGATGCCGGGAATCAAGGTGAGCTTCAGTTCGCCCGTGGTGAGGTCCTGTTCGGGCACGAGCACACGGGTTGTCACGTAACCCCGCGCCAAAATTTCCCGGGTCAGACCGGCTGTGATCGCGGTAATGCTCTGGCGTCCGAGGCATTGGCCGTGAAAGTGGGCAAGCCAGGATGCCGCAAAGGCAAACGGGTCCATCGGAAGGGCCGACGCCCCAGCAGACTGAGCGCGTTGCGAAAGTGTTGCCGGTACTTCCAGTGAGAATTTCTCAATCCGAAAGCAAGGCGTTTCCGCGGGAAGCGTCGGAAATCCGTCGGATGAGGGCAGCGCCGAGCGGACTGCTGGCGCACTGATTGCCGAGGCACGCTCCTGAGCCTGGCGCTGTTGTTCAAGGAGTTGCTGTTGCCGTGCATTCGATACGGCTGCGTCGACCGCCGGCGCAGGAGGTGTCTGCGCCATCGCCTGAAATGGCAACGAGGGCAATGTCAGAACCATGACGGTCAGCAGATGGCGAATGTTCGTGGCAACGCAACTCGATACGGGATTCATTGGGTAGCGATTGAAAGGGGCTCGCGGAGACAAGACGAACGCTCTCCCGGCGCGAAAGCTCGGGCCGATGCGCGATGTCAATGGCGGGATATGCACGTCTTGTGCGGGACGACCTTAAATCAGGCGTCGAAATCCATCATGATCCCCGGCGATGTTGATTCGGATTGTTTGTTTTTCCCGGATATTACCGTTATTTAACAATCCTAGGAAGAAAGATTGGCAATGCGAACAAATACTGAAATTATTAGTACTATTCGGTATGCGAAGTTTGTATTGATAGAAGTAAAAGATTGGGCGAAGACCCTCATAAAAATAGTCATACAAAGATCAGATGAAAACACACGTCAATCGGCGCGCTCGGGGCGCGCTTCGGGGAAGTGCTTTGGAAGTGGGGTTGCAGCGGGGCATCGTTCGTGCGTTGGTGTTCGCGCAGATCATTGCGCCGATTTCGGTGCGCGCGCAGATCGTGGCTGCGCCGGGAGGTCAGGGCCCCAATGTTGTGCAAACCGCAAATGGATTGCAGCAGGTCAACATCACGGCACCCACGGCCGCAGGCGTGTCAAAGAACGTCTATTCGCAATTCGACGTACCGCGTCAGGGTGTGATCCTGAACAATTCGCCGACCATTGTGAATACGCAACAGGCCGGTTACATCAACGGGAATCCTAATCTCGCACGTGATCAGGCAGCGCGCGTCATTCTCAATCAGGTCAATAGCAATTCACCAAGTCAGCTACGCGGATATCTCGAAGTCGCGGGAAAAGCCGCGCAGGTCGTAGTCGCGAATAGCGCCGGCATCATGGTCGACGGCGGCGGATTCATCAACATGACGCGTGCAGTGTTGACCACCGGCATTCCCATCATGGGTGCGGACGGCAGTCTGGCGGGGTATCAGGTCAATGGTGGGCGGCTGACGATTCAGGGGGACGGCCTGAACGCGGGCAACGTGGATCAGGTTGATTTGATCGCACGGGCCGTGCAGGTGAATGCCGCGTTGCACGCGAAGCAGCTCAACGTTGTGACAGGGACGAACCGTGTCGACCACGAGAGCCGCGCCGTCCAGAAGATCGCTGGCGACGGCGCGCCGCCTGACGTTGCCATCGACGTGGGGCATTTGGGCGGCATGTACGCGCAGCGCATTTTTCTCGTGGGGACGGAAAACGGCGTTGGCGTTTCGAACAAGGGCGTTATCGCCGCGCAGGCGGGCGATCTGACGCTGACGACGCAGGGCAAGCTCGTCAATACCGGGAAGACAGAGGCCAGCGGGAATCTCGCGGTCAACGCGCGCGACGGGGTCGACAACCAGGGCAACGTGTACGCGGGTAGAAGTGCTGACGTGCGCACTGGCGGAGCGCTCGAAAACCGTGGTCTGTTGAGTGCTGCGGATAACGTTAGTGCTCAGGCCGCGAGCGTGGTGTCGGATGGGACGTTGGGCGCAGGTATCGATGCGAATGGCCAGGCGACGCTCACCGGCAATCTGAGCGTCACGGCTTCCGGCAAGGTGACGGCAACGGGGCGCAACGTCGCGCGAGGCGATCTGAGCATCACCGGCAGTGCGTTGGATCTGTCGGGTAGCCGGACCGACGCTGGCAGCGGCCTCACACTCACGTCGCAAGCGGGGGATATCGACATTCAACGCGCCATCGTCTCGGCGTCTAATGCGCTGAAGATCAGCTCCGCGCAGCATTTGCTGAATGCGAGCGGCAATCTGGGCGCCGACACCGTCACGCTGGCCGCGTTGGGACGGATCGACAACCGCGACGCGCAATCGGTCGCCACGACCCGTCTCGATGTCAGCGGCACGGGTATCGACAACCAGCGCGGGTTGCTGCAATCCGGTGCGGCGCTGAAGATCCGGGGCGCTTCGCTGGACAACTCGGCAGGGCGGGTCGTTTCGCTTTCAGGAGACGATGCGACTATCGACGTCGACGGCGAACTTCGAAACGCAGTCGGGACGACCGAAAACGGCAAGACTGGGGGTGTGATCGGCGGCAACGGGGATTTCAAGGTTCACGCCGATTCGCTGGTCAACGCGGCGCAGATCGTAGCGGGCAAGGCGTTGAACGTTACCGGCCGCCAGTTGGATAACACGGGCGGGACCGTCTCCGGCGAGCATATCGACGCCACACTGAGGGGTGCGCTGATCAATCGGGACGGCGTAGTCTCTGCGACGACGTCCAGCCTCCTGTCCGGCAGTCTGGACAATCGGAACGGTTTGATCGATGCCGATGCGTTGTCGCTCACGGTCACGGGCAACGCCTCGAACGGTGCCGGGCAGATCAAGCAGTACGGTCAGGCGGTGCAGACCATCAAGGTTGACGGCATCTTCGACAACGGCAGCGGGAATGTGGTTTCGAACGCAAGCGGTCTGACGCTCGACGTCGGCGATTTGGAGAACGATCGCGGCAAGGTGAGTCATCTTGGCAGCGGGGTGCTGAGCGTCCTCGCACAGGGCGGTTTCACGAACGCATCGGGCATTCTTGGCAGTCTCGGTGCCCTGACCATGACGGCTGCGCGCATCGACAACACGGCCGGCGAGCTGAGCGCGGGCGACGCAGCGACGCTCTCGTCGACGTCGTATCTCCGCAATCGAGATGGCGGAAAGGTCTACGGCACCGGGGGCCTCACGGTCTCTTCAGATGGTGATGTCGACAACGCCGCAGGCTCCCTGCAATCGGCAGGCAATGTGAGCGTAGACGCCAAGGGCGCGCTGACGAACACCGGCGGGCGCATCAGTGCCAACGGCGTGCACGATACGCTGACGGTTACGGCCGACAGTATCAGTAACGCGTCGGGCCAGATCACGAATGCTGGTGACGGTGATGCAGCACTCACTGCGGTGCGAGATATCGCCAACGCGGGTGGAACGCTCGGTGGCAATGGAAAACTTGCGGTAGCGGCGGCGTCGCTGAGCAACGTGTCCGGCGGGAAAATCATTGGCGGCGGCGAGGTCACACTCGGCGTCAGCGGCACAATCGACAACACGGGGGGGCGTGTGTTTGGCGGCACGTCGCTGGCAGCGACGAAGACAAGCGCAAGCGTCGTCAATGCGGGTGGCACCCTGGAGAGTGCGGGCGATGTAGCACTTCAGGTCGCGTCATTGGACAATGCGGGCGGCGTGATCCGCTCGAATCAGGATGTCGGCGTGGGCGGCGCCATGAGCGGCGCGGGCCGGATGACGGCTGGACGCAATCTGACGCTGGCGGCGATTGGCGACTACGTCCACTCATCCGCCAACCGTCTGCAGGCCGACGGTGTGCTGACGTTGACGTCCACGGGGCGTTTCACCAATGACGGCACGCTTAGCGCTCCTGGCACGCTTGATGTGCATGCCGCCCAGATCACCAATAGCGCGAACGGCATCATCAATGCGGCCACAGCACAACTGAGTGCAGACGGTCTGTTCTCGAACTCCGGCAGCATCGGCGGTGACACAGTCCGACTAAAGGCGAACTACTTCAGCAACGTCTACGGCGTATTGGGCAACGACGTGCAGATCAACGCCGTGGATATCGAGAACGGGGGTGCGCCTGCGGTCATCGGGGGGGCTCGCCGACTAGCGCTGTATGCGTCCAACTCGGTATCGAATCACGACGGTGCGCTGATCTACGGCGCCAAAGACATCGAGATTGCACGAGACGGGGCGCGCGATGCAGAGGGGTTGCTCGCCAATCAAATGGCGCTGCTGACGAATAGTTCAGCCACCATCGTTGCGGATGGGAATCTGGATGTCGCTGCCCGTGTCGTGGAGAACAAGCGCACGAGCGTTGTGACTCGCAAGGGCGCGCCAGAAAGCACAACACAGGTGTTTGGCCTCTGGACGGCCGGTTTGAGTGGCCTTCCGCTCAACATGCACTTCAGCGCGACATTTCGAAATTGGCAATGGGGTGGGAATCACGCCACCATTCAGGCGGAGCTGATCAATGCCTTGTCGCAACCTGTTACCGTGGAGGTGCCCAAAGCAGAGGTCGTCAATCTGGATCCTTCGAACAAGACGTTCGGCCTGACGAAGCCGATAGTCGAAGAGTACAACGATCGTTCTACGCAAGGTAACGGTCCCTGCGACGACCACGGGATCTGTTGGAGCATTCCGACAACGCGTCAGATTGCTATGAATCCGACGCAGTATTACAACGACATCGTCGACACCGGGGCGACCTACCGCATCACGTTCTGGCCTGACTGGAATCCAAAGACGATGATGCGGCCCGATCAGGTAATGATTCGCCACGATCTGGATATTGATCAACGCGACTACAACGAAATTCAGCGCGTTATCACGACGACTCGCACTAGAGATGAACTCGTCAGCGCCAGCCCTGAAGCGAAGATGCAGGCGCAAGGCTCGATTCGCATCAATGCGGACGGCGGCGAGATCAACAACCGTTCGTCAACGATGACTGCAGGGCAGAATCTCAGCCGTCGTGCGACCGGGGGGAGCGTCAACGACGCGGGTATTCTGCTCCAGGAGACTGTGACTCAAACGCAGACGTCCACCTTTTACTGGCACCAGAAGTCTGGCGGCGATGAGAATCAAGTCGATGTTGCCTATCCGGTTACTCCGCTACAGCCGACGACGCTGGCGTCGCTTCCGGCGATTGCGGTGGGCAACCAGTCGGTGCAATCGGTTGGGCGCAATATCACGGTGTCCAGTGTCGAAAGTACCGGCAATACCGTGGGTAGCGCGGGTGTGACCGGCGGCAACGCGTCGGGCACGCAGTTGGGCAATATGTCCGGCGCGATCACGAGCCGTCAGACGCTGGGTTCCTCGGCACAGGCGATTCCTGGGCTGGCCCTGCCGCACAATGCGCTGTTTCAATTGCGCACGGCACCGGGTCAAACTTATCTGGTTGCTACAGACCCTCGCTTCACCGACTATGGGAAGTTCATCTCCAGCGACTACATGCTCGGCCAGTTGGGGCTGGATCCGCAGACGACGCAAAAGCGTATCGGTGACGGCTTCTACGAAACGCAGCTGGTCCGGGATCAGATCACGTCGCTCACCGGAAAGACGCTGCTTGCCGGGTACGCCAACTATCTGGACGAGTACACGGCACTTCTCAACAACGGTGTGGCGTACGGAAAGCAGTTCGGCCTGAACGTCGGCGTCGGGTTGTCAGATGCGCAGATGAAGCAACTGACAACCGACATGGTCTGGCTTGTCTCGCAAGACGTGACACTGCCGGACGGTTCCGTCCAGTCTGTGCTCGTCCCACAGGTCTATCTCGCGCAAGCCAATACCATCGACCTGACGAACTCTGGTGCCATTGTGTCCGGTGGCAGCGTCAAGCTCGCCGCGACGGAGGGTGTGACCAACAGCGGCCAGATCGTCAGCGATACAGCGACCACGATTCTGGGCGACGCCATCGTGAATCTCGGCGTGATCGGAAGCGGCGGGACGACGGCGCTTTCTGCGATTGGCGATATCCGCAACACAGGCGGGCGCATTGGCGGAAAGGATGTAGTAGTGCAGGCCGGACGCGACGTCATCAATGAGTCGACAACGCTGACGCAGGTGGCGGGTACCAACAGCGGTGGCTTCTCGTCATCGGCGTCGGCTACGGGGTTGGGGGCGGTCGGGATCATTTCGGGAACGAACAGTGCCGCGGTGGTCGCTGGTCGCGACGTCACGCTTAACGCAGGCGCCATCGCGAGCGATGGTTCGGTGATCGTCGCCGCCGGGCGCGACATCAACCTGAATACGCAGACCGTTGGACAATCGCAAACCGTTGGCACAAGCGACGGCCAGAACGGCGGGCGCGATGTCGTTATCCAGCACGTCGGCAGCGCGATCTCTGCGGGTGCAAATGTGGCGACGGTTTCCGGTCGCGACACGACATTGCGTGGTGCGACGATTGCTGCGGGAGGGAACGCGTCCGTCCTCGCGGGCAACGATGTCACGATCGCAGCCGTGAAGGACTCGCATTCGCACGACGAGTACTCGTTCGGCGGGTCGTTGCAGTACACAAAGTCGTCGTTCGACGAAGCGGTGAATGGCGCCTCCGTGAGTGCGGGCAACAACGTGTTGATCGGCGCGGGGCAGACGAGTGCAGTCAACGGCGTACTCGGCGCTTATCAGGTCAGTCCGGTTGCCGCATCGTCCGGGTCAGGGAATCTGACGGTGCTTGGCTCGTCGGTGTCGTCACAAGGGACTGGCACTGTAGCGTTGGCCGCTACGGGGGATGTCAAGATTGGTGCGGTCTCGGAGACGCATGACAGCAGCGACTGGAAGCACGACAGTAGTTCCGGGTTCCTCTCGAAGACGGAGGAAACCTCGGAGTCTCGCTCGCATCAGACGCTCGCGGTGGGTTCTACGGTATCGGGCGATTCCGTGGGGATTGCGGCAGGCAAGGATCTCATCGTCAGCGGATCGACGGTGGTCGGCACCAACGACGTTGCGTTGCAGGCGGGGCGCGACCTTCACATCGAAACGGCGGAGAACGTGAGCGAGAGCAGCTCCTTCTATGAGAAGAAGCGCTCGGGCTTGGGATCTTCGGGAGGTGTGGGGATTTCGTACGGAAAGAACGAGCAACGCGACTGGACCAACGATAGCGGTGTGACCCAGACAGGGAGCTTGGTCGGCAGCCTGAATGGCAACGTCAGCATGGTGGCTGGCAACGACCTGCTGGTTCGTGGCAGCGACGTCATGGCGGGCAAGGACATCACGGGTACCGGCCAAAACGTCACGATCGAGTCGGTGCTTAATCGTCAGCATCACGACGAGACGCATGAGTTCAAGAGTTCTGGTTTCACACTGGCGGTGAAATCGCCGGTAATCGATGCTGTGCAGAACGTGACCAATCAGGTCAAGTCGGCTGTCGACTCGGGCGGCGATGCGCGGGTGTCGGCACTGCGGGGTTACGCTGCGGCCAGTGGAGCGTATGGGGCTTACAACGAAGCCAAGGGGGCGCTCGATGCCCTCAATAGTCCGGACCCGAATGTAAAGCCGGAGGGGAAGGTTGAACTGAGCTGGGGCTCGTCGAGCAGCCGCTCGATGTCGTCCGTCGATAGCACGCAGAACGTCTCGAGCAACATTAAGGCGGGAGGCACCACAGCGTTCATAGCGATCGGGGATACGGCGTCAGGGAAAGGCAACGTCAACATCATCGGCTCGAACATCGATGCTAAGGACGTTCTCCTGCAAGCGAACAATCAGGTCAACGTACTCAGTAGCAAGGATACGGAGTCGACGTGTAGTGACAACGAGTCGAAAGGCGGAAGCTTTGGCGTGTCGTTCGGCACGAGTGGCTGGGGCGTATCGGCATC
>NZ_JBIUZU010000010.1:0-231315 GCF_044745225.1 Pandoraea sp. NPDC087047 | reverse complement strand
CGAAAACCACTAACCACCGGGCTTTCCAGCCCGTCGCCCCAACTCCGTCGCCGCTTGCGCTGCGTCGCTGTCGTTGCGAGAGACGAGATATTAGTGAAAACCCCGAACCCTGGCAAGCACTTTGTGAAAATAATTTGAAAAGCCATGAAAAAGCCCCATCGCGACGGGGCTTAATGAGATGGTCACCCCCACCCTACACGCGGGTAACGCGGTAGGGTGTTTTCATTTTGGAGGCCATCATGGAAGACGTGACGCTGGTAGGAATCGACCTTGGCAAGCATACGTTTCACCTTCATGGGCAGGATCGGCAGGGCAAAGCGGTATTTCGCAAGAAGGTGAGCCGCAAGCAAATGGTCGAGTTTTTCGCGACATTTCATGCCTGCACGGTGGTCATGGAGGCGTGCGCCGGAGCCCATTACATGGCCCGCCAGTTGGCCGGTTTCGGGCATCAGGTCAAGCTGATCTCGCCGCAATTCGTGCGCCCTTTCGTCAAAAGCAACAAAAACGATTTCGTCGACGCCGAGGCGATCTGTGAAGCTGCCTCGCGTCCTGCCATGCGGTTTGTCACGCCCAAAACCGAGTCCCAGCAGACGCTCGGCGCCTTGCACCGTGTGCGCGAATCGCTGATTCGAGACCGGACAAAAACGGTCAATCAACTCCATGGTTTTTTACTCGAATTCGGCATCAGCCTGCCGATCGGACAGGCCGTCATCAGGCGACTCCCCGCGGTGTTGGCAGAACACTCGTTGCCGCCGCACCTCGTCGCGGTGCTTGAGCGATTGCACGCTCACTACAAGTACCTCAGCGAGCAGATCGGAGAAATCGAAAAAGAGTTGACCCGGCAGCTTGCCCAAGACGATCTGGGGCAGCGTTTGTTGAGCATCCCCGGCGTTGGGCCAATCACAGCAAGCGTGTTGGCCACTGAGATGGGCGATGGCAAGCAATACGCGTGTAGCTGGGACTTTGGTGCCGCTACGGGGCTAGTGCCGCGCCAGTACAGCACGGGAGGCCGGGCGAACCTGCTGGGCATTAGCAAGCGCGGGGACAAGAACCTGCGGCGTTTGCTGGTGCAATGCGCCCGGGCGTACATGCAGCGGCTTGAGCGCCAGAGCGGGCGGCTCGCAGAGTGGGTACGCGCTATGCTCACGCGCCGGCATTCGAACGTGGTGGCCTGTGCGCTAGCGAACAAGCTGGCCCGAACCGCATGGGCTCTGGCCACACGCAACACGGTATTCGATGCAGGGCCGAGCGCTATGCCAACCTGAGCGCCCGCTCCCCCAACTATTATCCGAGAAACACCCACCTGGTTTTGCGACGACTGACATTGGATGACGTGAACGGCATACCGGCCTGACGACAAACCCGACAATGAAATTGGCTTTTCAAGCCGAGGGCTTTTTTAGGACCGTCAGGCGCGACTCTCATCGTGGCGCGGGGAGCGACTCCCCACAACGACGCCGGATAGATTTAGGCAAACCAAACACTGCATCGAACGCCAGTCTTGCAAAAATGGGGGTGACCATAGATTTCATTTCACACGGCACCCGCAGGTGCCGTGCTGCGCTACTTATCAGGACTTCTTCTTGCCGAAGTAGCGCTCATAGATAGCGTCGTACGTGCCATCAGCCTTGATCGCATCGACCCCCTTATTGATCTTGGCCAGCAGCTCGGCATCGCCCTTGCGCACCGCGATGCCGTAATACTCCTTCGGGAAGCTACTGTCGGCCACAGTACGCAACTTGGCGTCCGGGTTGTTCGTGATGAAGTTCACGACGACACCGTTATCCGCGACTACCGCATCCACGCCTCCCGCCTCGAGCTCCTTCATGGCAAGCGGCGTGCCTTCGAAGCGTTTGACTGCCGGATTGTTCTTGCCCATGAGCTGCTGGACGACTTCATCGCCCGTCGTCGCCGTCTGCACACCCACCTTCATCGACTTCAGGTCGTCGAACTTCTGGACGGTCGAATTGACCGGCACGGCGATCAGTTGTGACGCCTCGAAGTATGGCGTCGAGAAATCCATCTGCTTGCGGCGTTCGTCCGTGATCGTGATCGCCGAGATCAGGATGTCGCGGTCGCCCTGCACCAGCGAATTGAAGATGCCTTCGAAAGGCGTATTGATGAATCGGACGGCGATGCCCGCCTTGTCGGCGACGGCCTTCATCACATCGATATCGAAGCCGGCGATCTGCCGGGTGTCGGTTTCATATTCGAACGGCGCATAGGCCGCGTCCGAGCCAACGACGTACACAGGTTGCGAGCCATCCGGCCCCACCGATCGGCCCGAGGCTGATTCTTCCTTCTTCCCGCAGGCACTCAACAGCAGCCCCGAAGACACCACCAAGGCCAGCGCAAATGCACGTCGTTTCATCGACATCGTTTCGTCCCTTGCTGAAAAAACCGGCAGCCTAACATATGACGGCCCCCTCTCCGGAGGCCGTCACAGGTTTTCTCAACCGTTTCAACGATGCTTGAAAACCGGCTTGCGCTTCTCGACGAACGCGGCCATGCCTTCCTTCTGGTCTTCCAGCGCGAAGAGCGAATGGAAAATCCGGCGCTCGAACTGCACGCCCTCGTCGAGCGTCGATTCGAACGCCCGGTTCACCGCTTCCTTCGCCGCCATCACGACCGGCAACGAGAATTCACAGATGGTGTCAGCCGCGCCAATCGCCTCTTCGAGCAACTTGTCGAGCGGCACGACACGCGACACGAGCCCGGCGCGCTCGGCCTCGGTGGCGTCCATGAAGCGCGCGGTCAGGCACATGTCCATCGCCTTAGCCTTGGACACCGCACGCGTGAGACGTTGCGTGCCGCCCGCGCCCGGAATCACGCCGAGCTTGATTTCCGGCTGGCCGAACTTTGCGTTATCCGCCGCAATGATGAAGTCGCACATCATCGCCAATTCGCATCCGCCGCCAAGCGCGAAACCCGACACCGCCGCGATCACCGGTTTGCGGATGCGGCGCACCGTCTCCCAGTTACGCGTGATGTAGTCGCCCTTGAACACGTCCGCGAAGGTGTACTTCGACATCATGCCGATGTCGGCGCCCGCCGCGAATGCCTTCTCGCTACCGGTGATCACCATGCATCCGATGGCTTCATCGGCGTCGAAGGCGGTGAGCGCATCGCCCAGCTCATCCATCAGTGCATCGTTCAACGCATTGAGCGCTTTCGGACGATTCAGCGTAATCAGGCCGACGCGGCCGCGCGTCTCCACCAGAATGTTCTCGTACGTCATCCTCTTGTTCCTCCAGTCAAAGTCTCGTCTTGTGGTTCAGGGGCAGGCGCTCACCCGGGCGCAACGCGCGGGCCAACACCGGAAACAGATAAGGCGATGGACACGCCATTGGTTCGCAACGGCGCGGCGGCGCACGCGATTCGCCGGGGTATGCGGCTTGCCGGGCGTCGACTGTAGTGGTTAGGCATGATGCCATCGATCCCCGGCACACGCACCTTTCGTTCCGCCATGCAGACCCGTCGCTTGCGTTCCTCGCCAACACACCGCCAGGCAAGCAGAACGCGCACCGCAAACGCGTTCGAAGCCGTCGGGGAAAACCCGGCGTCATCGTGCGCGACGCCCGGAAGATTTGGTGCTATATTAACAAACCAACCGGTCGGTCAATTAATATCGCCGATAAACGTCGACGAGACGACCCGGTGCCGTCCCCTGCGTCTTGCCGCGCGAGCCACGAACTTGCCCGCGGGCAGACAGCGAATCCGCCAGCCGCATCCCGATACGGACAGACCCACAACCATGACTCATCCCCTCTTCGCCAAACACCAAGAGACTCTCGAGCGCGCCCTTCAGGCCATCGCCACGCGTGGTTACTGGAGCCCGTTCACGGAAATGCCGAGCCCGCGCGCTTATGGCGAGACGGCCGCCGCCGATGGCGAAGCCGCTTTCAAGCAGTATCTGAACGCCGCCTTCCCGCTGGAGCAGCGCGGCAGCACGGGCAGCGCCGGTCAGGAGGCGTCGCCCTTCGGGTTCGCGCTCGGCACCACCTACCCCGGTTTTGAAATCGACGCCCTGCTCGCGCGCGTGACCGACGCCCACAAGTCGTGGCGCGCCGCCACCCCGGACGCCTGGGTCGGCGTCTCGCTGGAAATCCTCAAGCGCCTGAACGCACGCAGCTTCGAGATGGCCAACGCCGTGATGCACACGACCGGCCAGGCGTTCATGATGGCGTTCCAGGCAGGTGGCCCGCACGCACAGGATCGCGGTCTCGAAGCCGTGGCCTACGCCTGGGACGAACTGCGCCGCATTCCGGCCGATGCCTACTGGGAAAAGCCGCAAGGCAAGAACCCGCCGCTGGCGATGGAAAAGCGTTACACCGTTGTGCCGCGCGGCGTGGCGCTCGTGCTCGGCTGCTGCACGTTCCCGACGTGGAACGGCTACCCGGGTCTGTTCGCCAGCCTCGCGACCGGCAACGCCGTCATCGTCAAGCCGCATCCGGGCGCGATCCTGCCGCTCGCCATCACCGTGAAAATCGCGCGTGAAGTCCTCAAGGAAGCCGGCTTCGATCCGGACGTCGTCACCCTCGCGGCCACCAACCCGAACGACGGCGCCATCGTCCAGCAACTGGCCAAACGCGGCGAAGTGCGCGTGATCGACTTCACGGGCAGCACTGCCAATGGCGACTGGCTGGAGACCAACGCCCGTCAGGCACAGGTCTACACCGAAAAGGCTGGCGTGAATCAGATCGTGATCGATTCGACCGATGACCTGAAGGGCATGGCCCGCAACATCGGCTTCTCGCTCGCGCTGTACTCGGGCCAGATGTGCACCGCGCCGCAGAACATCTACATTCCGCGTGACGGCATTCAGACGCCGGACGGCAAGGTCTCGTTCGAGGACGTCGTCGCCGCCATCGCAGGCAGCGTCCAGAAGACGTGCAGCGACCCGGCCAAGGCCGTCGAACTGCTCGGCGCGATCCAGAACGAAGGCGTGCTCGCCCGTATCGACGCAGCCCGCAAGGTGGGCGGCGTCGTGCTCGACAGCGAGACGCTCCAGCACCCCGTCTTCGCCGACGCCCGCGTGCGCACACCGCTGATCGTCGCCCTCGACGTTGCCGACGAAGCCGTCTACACGCGCGAGTGGTTCGGCCCGATCGCCTTCGTGATCGCAGTCGACAGCGGCGCGCAAGCCTTCGCACTGGCGGGGCGCACTGCCGCCGAACACGGCGCCCTCACGCTGTCGGCCTACACGACGACGCCTGACGGCGAAGCGCAGGCGCTTGACGCCGCCCTCGAAGGCCGCGTCGCCCTGTCGCTCAACCTGACCGGTGGCGTGTTCGTCAACCAGTCCGCAGCGTATTCGGATTACCACGGCACCGGCGGCAACCCGGCCGCCAACGCGAGCCTGGCCGACGCCGCTTTCGTCGCGAACCGTTTCCGCGTCGTGCAAAGCCGCCATCACGTGCCGGCCAAGTCGGACACGGGCGCGGCCTGATCCGTCGGCATTCCAGACGACATCTATATAGAGAGAGGGGACGGGAAACACCTCACGCGAACGCGACGGTAAGTCACTACCATGGTGACTCACCGTCGTGCGGCCGCCGCCAGGGCGCTGCGCGTGCCACCGAACGACTCCCGCCCAAAGCAAGCACAGGAACGAGACACCATGACCGAAGCCTTCATCTGCGACGCGATCCGCACCCCCATCGGCCGTTACGGCGGTGCGCTCAAGGACGTTCGCCCCGACAACCTCGGCGCGATTCCCCTCAAGGCGCTGATGGCGCGCAACCCGAACGTCGACTGGACGCTGATCGACGACATCATCTACGGCTGCGCCAATCAGGCAGGCGAAGACAACCGCAACGTCGCGCGCATGGCCTCGCTGCTCGCCGAGTTGCCTATCGACGTACCCGGCACCACGCTCAACCGCCTGTGCGGCTCGGGCATGGACGCCATCGGCACCGCCGCACGCGCCATCAAGGCAGGCGAAGCCGGGCTGATGATCGCAGGCGGCGTTGAATCGATGACGCGCGCGCCGTTCGTGATGGGCAAGGCCGACAGCGCGTTCTCGCGTCAGGCCGCGATTTTCGACACGACCATCGGCTGGCGCTTCATCAACCCGCTGATGAAGGCGCAATACGGCGTGGACTCGATGCCGGAGACGGCCGAGAACGTGGCCGACGACTTCAAGATCAACCGCGAAGACCAGGATCGCTTTGCGCTGCGCAGTCAGGAGAAGGCCGCTCGCGCGCAAGCCGACGGCACGCTCGCGCAGGAAATCACGCCGGTGTCCATCGCCCAGAAGAAGGGCGACGCCATCGTCGTCGAGCGCGACGAGCACCCGCGTGCGACCAGCCTCGACGCGCTCGCCAAGCTCAAGGGCGTGGTTCGCCCCGACGGCACCGTCACCGCAGGCAACGCCTCGGGCGTGAACGACGGCTCGTGCGCCGTACTGCTCGCCAGCGAAAGCGCCGCCAAGCTGCACGGCCTCACGCCGCGCGCCCGCGTGCTCGGCATGGCCACGGCCGGCGTCGCACCGCGCATCATGGGCATCGGTCCGGCCCCGGCCACGCTCAAGCTCCTCAAGCAATTGAACATGACGCTGGACCAGTTTGACGTCATCGAACTGAACGAGGCATTCGCGAGCCAGGGTCTGGCAGTGCTGCGTCAGCTCGGCATTGCCGACGACGACGCCCGCGTGAATCCGAACGGTGGCGCCATTGCGCTGGGCCACCCGCTGGGCGCGTCGGGCGCACGTCTGGTGACGACTGCGATGTACCAACTGCACCGCACTGGCGGACGCTACGCGCTGTGCACGATGTGCATCGGTGTGGGTCAGGGCATCGCGATCGCCATCGAACGCGTCTGACCGACCGCCCCGCCATCTATAGATAGAGACGCCAGAGACGACACCCGGAGGAAGACACCGATGACCGCCACGGTTCAACTGACGCTGCAAGCCAACGTCGCGACGATCACGCTCAACCGTCCCGAGAAGCTCAACAGCTTCACGCGGCAGATGCATGCGGAATTGCGCGACGCCATCGATACCGCCCAGGCACAAGGGGCGCGTGCCATCGTGCTGACGGGTGCCGGGCGCGGCTTCTGCGCCGGTCAGGATCTCGCGGATCTCGACTTCACGCCGGGCGCCTCGACCGATCTCGGCGCCCTGATCGACGAGAACTTCAACCCGCTCGTGCGCAAGCTGCGTGCCCTACCGCTGCCGGTGATCGCGGCGGTCAACGGCATCGCTGCCGGCGCTGGGGCGAACCTGGCGCTCGCCTGTGACATCGTGCTCGCGGGCGCGTCCGTCAACTTCGTTCAGGCGTTCGTGAAGATCGGCCTGGTGCCCGACACGGGCGGCACGTGGTTCCTGCCGCAGCGCATCGGCATGGCCCGCGCGATGGGGTTGGCGATGTTGGGCGACAAGCTCTCGGCCGAACAGGCCGAGCAGTGGGGACTGATCTGGCGCTGCGTCAGCGACGATGCGCTCCTGGCCGAAGCCCAGAAGCTCGCCGCACAACTGGCAACGCAGCCGACGAAGGCGCTCGCCACGATCAAGGAAGCGCTCTACGCCTCGACCACGAACACGCTCGACGAGCAACTCGACCTGGAGCGCGACGGACAACGCGCACTGGGCGCCTCGTACGACTATGCGGAAGGCGTGAACGCCTTCCTCGAAAAGCGCGCCCCGAAATTCGAAGGCCGCTGACAGCCCGCAGGACCAAGGAAAAGCCACACATCACGCAATACACGGCAGCGACGCACAACGAATGCCAAAACCACACGCGCTGCGCGAGAGACCGACGACATAACAAAACAGGACGAGACAAGAGGACCCCCGATGAGCCAGACCTCCCCCGCCGCCAAGGCTGTCAGTGAGATGACCCCGGAAGCACTCGCCCGCGCCACCGGCGAGGCCATGTACAGCACAGACCGCGCAAGCCAGTGGCTGGGCATGGAATTGCAGGAAGTGCGTCCGGGCTATGCGCGCATGACGATGCGCATCCGCGACGAATTCCTCAACGGCCACGCTATCTGCCATGGTGGCCTGATGTTCACGCTGGCGGACTCGACTTTCGCCTTCGCGTGCAACAGCTACAACGTGGTGACGGTCGCGGCCGGATGCAGCATCGAGTTCCTCAAACCGGTCTCGGGCGGCGACACGCTCACGGCCGAGGCGCAGGAGCAGGTGCTCTCGGGGCGTCATGGCATCTATGACATTCGTTTGACGAACAACGCCGGTGAAGTGGTAGCGATGTTCCGCGGCAAGTCCGCACAGATCAAGGGCACCGTCGTCTGACGTGCCCCGGCAATACGCGTGTCCGGTCACGGGCGCGCGAGATCGATGAGTAATTAGCGTAAGAAGCAAGTCCCCAAGGAGACAGTCATGACCACCGCCTTGCCGCTCGAGCCGATCGAGAAAGCGAGCCTCGACGAACTGCGCGCCCTTCAGCTCGACCGTCTGAAGACGACGCTGCGGCATGCCTATACGAATTCGCCGGTGTATCGCCGCAAATTCGACGAGGCCGGCGTCCATCCGGACGATCTGACCTCGCTGGCCGACCTGGCCAGATTCCCGTTCACGACGAAGCAGGATCTGCGCGACAGCTATCCCTTCGGCATGTTCGCGGTACCGATGGAGCAGGTCTCGCGCGTGCATGCGTCTTCGGGCACGACGGGCAAGCCGACGGTCGTGGGCTACACCGCCAACGACATCAGCACGTGGGCCGATCTGGTCGCGCGCTCGATCCGCGCGTCGGGCGCGCGTCGCGGCGACAAGGTACACATCAGCTACGGCTACGGTCTATTCACTGGCGGTCTCGGTGCGCACTACGGCGCCGAGCGCGCGGGCCTGACGGTGATCCCGTTCGGCGGCGGTCAGACCGAGAAGCAGGTGCAACTGATTCAGGACTTCAAGCCGGACATCATCATGGTCACGCCGAGCTACATGCTCGCGATTGCCGACGAGCTTGAACGTCAGGGCATGGTGGCGGCGGAATCGTCGCTGCGTATCGGCATCTTCGGTGCGGAGCCGTGGACGAACGACATGCGCTCGGCCATCGAGAAGCGCATGGGCATCGACGCGGTCGACATCTACGGTCTGTCGGAAGTGATGGGCCCGGGCGTGGCGTGCGAATGCGCCGAGACGAAGGACGGCCCGACGATCTGGGAAGACCACTTCTTCCCGGAAATCATCGATCCGCAGACGGGGGAAGTGCTGCCCGACGGCGAGTTCGGCGAACTGGTGTTCACCTCGCTCACGAAGGAAGCGCTGCCAATTATCCGTTACCGCACGCGCGATCTCACGCGCTTGCTGCCGGGCACAGCGCGCACGATGCGTCGCATGGAGAAGATCACCGGCCGCTCGGACGACATGATGATCATTCGCGGCGTGAACGTCTTCCCGTCGCAAATCGAAGAACTGCTGCTGCGCCAGCCGCTGCTCTCGCCGCACTATCAGATCATTCTGGACAAGGAAGGTCCGATGGACACCATGGCGGTGGATGTCGAGGCGGCGATCGGCTGCGACGATGCCGCGGCGCTGCAAGCCGCGGGCGGCGAGCTCAAGCGCGACATCAAGACGCTCATCGGCGTGTCGTGCGCGGTGCGTGTGAAGCCGGTCGGCGGTATCGAGCGCTCGGTGGGGAAAGCGCGCCGGGTGGTGGATAAGCGTGCGCGCTGAGTGTCGACATGCATCGGCGTTCATCACCATAAAGTCACCATGAAAAAAGCCCGCGAGATTTCGCGGGCTTTTTTTGCAAGCCGTTTCTTCGACACTCGCTCTCGCAGCGAACCTGCGGCTTACTGATTCGGCAGGAACACCCACATCCGGCCACTCTGGCGCATGCGACCGGCCAGATCGCCAGCGTCGTCGCCCAGTCCCCAGAAGAAGTCGGCGCGTACGCCGCCTTTAATCGCGCTGCCGGTGTCCTGCGCAAACATCAGCCGATTGATGGGCGAGTTCGCCTGCGGACCGAAGGGCGGGCGCGTGGTCGCGAGGAACACCGGGCTGCCCAACGGAATCGACGCCGGATCGACGGCAATCGAGCGCTCGGCCGTCAGCGGCACCCCCAGCGCGCCGATCGGCCCTTCGATACCGCCCACGCCGTGATTCGGCATTTCGCGGAAGAAGACGAAGCGCGGATTGACGTCGAGCAAGGCGTCCACACGCGACGGATTGGCGCGCGCCCAGGCGCGAATGCCCTGCATCGTCGCCTGCGCGGCCGTGATCTCGCCGCGATCGATCAGCCACCGGCCAATCGACTTGTAAGGCTGATCGTTGTTGCCGCCGTAGCCCACGCGCATGATCGAGCCGTCGTCGAGCAACACCTGTCCGGAGCCCTGCACTTGCAGGAAGAACGCCTCGATGGGGTCATCCACATACACCAGCTCGTAACCGCGCAACATGCCGCTGCGCATCAGCTCGGCGCGCGCGGGCAGGGAACCGGCCTTGCGGCCGGCGGGCCATTTGTAGAGCGGCGTCTGATATATCCCGCCGCGCACGCGCGAGCCATGCAACAACGGCTCGTAGTAGCCGGTGATCAGGCCGGTCTGCGTGCCGTCGGCGTTCGCGATGCGAAACGGCGTAAAGTACTGCTCGAAGAACTGACGAACGGCCGCCGGGTCCAGATCGTCGAGTTGCTCGGACGCGCGGCACGCCGGTTGCCAGTTACGCTGACGGCTCAGCTTCACGCAACTTTGCGCGAGCGCCAGTCGCGCGCCGATCAGGGAATCGTCCTGCCAGCCGTCGACGTCCGCCCACGCCACAGGCTGCATGCGGCCCACGCCGGATGGCGGCGTCGCCACGGTAGACGGGGGGGGGCCTGGACGATAGGGGGTCGACGGAGGCACACTCGAACAGCCATAAAGCAATGCAGCAAACGCAGCGAGCGCCAGGCCCCGGCCGGCGCGCCACCGCCCGAATACATTCAGGAAGAGCGTCATGGGTAATTTGTTCGATGAATATCCGGCACTGCTGGTCCTGCCGGAGGTATTGCTGGCGATCGTGATCGTCGCCGCTATCGTGATCCTGCGGCGCAAGCCGTCGCCCAAACGCCGGGTCCGCCAGACACGCGCGATCCGGCCGATGCCAAGCGATACGGTGGACCCGATAGACTCGGCAAGCCCGCGCGACGCCCGCCATCCGGACACCGCCGACGACCCGCTCAAACGAGAAGACTGGTCCGACGATCGCCGCTGAGGGGCGGACTTTTCGGACGCTTTGGGAATTTCGCCCCGCATACCCACGCTCAATGCAGCGTGCGCGGCATGGTGAGCGCAAATTCGGCGATAGGGGCTTCGAAGCGCGTGCCGTCCTCCGCCACGCAGAAATACTCCCCACGCATGGTGCCGACCGGTGTGGCGACCATCGCCCAGCTCGTGTATTCGAACTGCTCGCCGGGTTGCAGGAACGGCTGATGGCCGACTACGCCCAGCCCGTTCACTTCCTGCACCTTGTTGTCGCCATCGGTAATCACCCAATGCCGCGAAATCAACTGCGCGGGCACCTCGCCGCTGTTGCGGATCGTAATCGTGTAGGCGAAAGCAAACTGCTGCCGGTCCGGTTCCGATTGCTCCGGAAGGTACTGCGGGCGCACCGTGACGGTAAATTCGTACTGGCTCATCGGGAGTTCCTGTTGCGCATGCTTGCTCTCTGAGGTCGTTCTGGTCGGGTTCTTGTCGGGCGGCCGAAGGTTCCGGCATCGTGACTGGCGAAAAACGCAAGCACCGTCCCGTTTTGCAAGGCATTCTGCGGCAAGACGTCGCGGGTCGCAACCGGCAAAGGCCCTTGGCACGCCCCGCTTCGGGCGCTTGCCGGGAGACTTTCGGGCCGGCCGATCGGGCACACTACGGGCAAGCGTCATGCGAAAGCTTTAAAATACCGCTTTTGATGCCTCCGCCCCGCTCCGCCATGACGCAATTCTGTATCGCCCCCAGCATCCTGTCCGCCGACTTTGCCCGGCTGGGCGAAGAAGTCCGTAACGTCGTGGCAGCCGGCGCCGACTGGATTCACTTCGACGTGATGGACAACCATTACGTTCCCAATCTGACGATCGGCCCGATGGTTTGCGAGGCGATCCGCCCGCACGTGGACGTGCCCATCGACGTGCACCTCATGGTACGCCCTGTCGATCGCATCGTGCCCGACTTCGCCAAGGCCGGCGCGAACCTCATCACCTTCCACCCGGAAGCCTCGGAACACGTGGACCGCACGCTGGGCCTGATTCGCGACCACGGCTGCAAGGCCGGCCTCGTGTTCAACCCCGGCACTCCGCTGAACTACCTCGACCACGTGATGGATCGCCTGGACATGGTGCTCATCATGTCGGTGAACCCCGGCTTCGGCGGTCAGTCGTTCATTCCGGAGGCGCTCAACAAGCTGCGCGCAGTGCGTGCGCGTATCGACGCCTACACGGCCGAGACGGGTCGTGAGATTCGTCTGGAAATCGACGGTGGCGTGAAGGTCGACAATATCGCCGACATCGCAGCGGCCGGTGCCGACACGTTCGTGGCCGGCTCGGCGATTTTCGGCAAACCCGACTACAAAGCGGTGATCGATCAGATGCGCGCTCAACTTGCGAGCGTTGCATGATCCAGAACCCGCATCTCCAACTGGAGGGTGTCCGCGCCGTCCTGATCGATCTCGACGGCACGCTCGTCGACACGGCAGGCGACTTCGGTGTGGCGTTGAACGCCATGCTGGCCGACCTGGGCGCACCACCGGTGCCAGTCGAGCGTCTGATGACGTTCGTGGGCAAGGGCACCGCCAATCTGGTGCGCAAAACCCTTGCCGAGCGCTTCCCCGAGGCCGAAATCGACGCACTGTTCGAGCGCGCGCAAGATAAGTACGAAGCGGTCTATACGTCGATCAACGGCGAGAACACGGTGCTCTATCCGGAAGTGCGCGAAGGGCTGAGGGCCCTGCGTGAAGCCGGTTTGCCGGTGGCCTGCATCACCAACAAGCAGCATCGCTTCGCGGTAGCGCTGCTCGCGCACTACGGCCTGTCGGACCAGTTCGACCTGGTGTACGGCGGCGACTCGTGGCCCAAGCGCAAGCCGGACCCGATGCCGCTCGTCAAAGCCTGCGAAGCGTTCGGCGTCTCCCCCGCACAAGCGGTGCTCGTCGGCGACTCCGGCAACGACGCGCAAGCGGCCCGCGCAGCAGGCTGCCGGTCGCTCACGGTGCCGTACGGCTACAACCATGGCGAATCTATACAAACGATCGACACGGATGGTATAGTCGCCTCAATTCTGGGCGCTGCCCGGGCGATCGTGCCCGATGCGACGTCCGCTCTGGCGAGCTGAATTCGCCATCTTCCACACTGCATTCAAACGCATGTTCCTGAACAAGAAACGGAGTCTTAGCGTGATCGACCGGGGGGCCTGGCCCTGGCGACGCTGGTCCTGCTGAACCCTTCCCAAAGGGGTGGCCGGGACCGCTGGAGCTCGTCTTCAGCAACCCGTTTCTTGCATCGTTGTTGTTCCCAAGAAGTCATAGATCGGCGCGCCGTCCCGGACGGCGTGCGGATTCGTCGAGACGCGCTATCGCCATTGCATCGCCGTCGCATCATGGGTGCGCGCGCGTTCACTGCGACTCGACGCGGGTCAGCACAGCCACCCCATTCGCTTCGATACTGACTCAGGTATTCTCAACGCCAATCCACGCCGATTCTGCGGGACCACCCGCCGGCAAACTTGCAGGCAGAGTGCAACATGACCGAACTCGAATTCAAATCGCTAGCCAACCAAGGCTTCAACCGCATCCCGCTGATCGCAGAAGCCTTTGCCGATCTCGACACACCGCTCTCGCTCTATCTCAAGCTGGCCCTGGGCGACCAGCACGGCGCCAACACCTTCCTGCTCGAATCGGTGGTCGGCGGTGAACGCTTCGGCCGCTACTCGTTCATCGGCTTGTCCGCGCATACGCTGCTGCGCAGCTTCGGCCCGAAAACGGAAGTCGTGCGCGACGGCAAGGTCGTGGAAACGCACGAAGGCGATCCGCTCGAATTCATCACGCAATTCCAGGCGCGCTTCAAAGTGGCGCTGCGCCCGGGCATGCCGCGTTTCTGCGGCGGCCTCGCCGGCTACTTCGGCTACGACGCCGTGCGCTACATCGAGAAGAAGCTCGCGCACACCGCGCCGCGCGACGATCTGAATCTGCCCGACATCCAGTTGCTGCTCACGGAAGAACTCGCCGTGATCGACAACCTGACCGGCAAGCTCTACCTCATCATCTACGCCGACCCCACGCAGCCCGAAGCTTATTCGAAGGCACGCGTGCGTCTGCGCGCGTTGCGCGCCCGCCTGAAGGCGCCGGTCGATGCCCCGGTCACGTCCGGCAGCGTGCGCACCGAAACCGTGCGCGAATTCGACAAGACGAACTATCTGGCGGCCGTGGCCAAGGCCAAGGAAGCCATCGCCGCTGGCGAGCTGATGCAGGTGCAGGTCGGCCAGCGTCTCGTCAAGCCGTATCGCGACGCCCCGCTCTCGCTCTACCGCGCGCTGCGCTCGCTCAATCCGTCGCCGTACATGTACTTCTACAACTTCGGCGACTTCCAGGTCGTGGGCGCATCGCCCGAGATTCTGGTGCGTCAGGAACGTCGTCAGATGCCCAACGGCGAGCATGAAATCGTGACGATCCGCCCGCTCGCAGGCACGCGTGCGCGCGGCGCCACCCCCGAGCGCGATGCAGAACTGGCCACCGAGCTGCTTAACGATCCGAAGGAAATCGCGGAACACGTCATGCTCATCGATCTCGCACGCAACGACGTGGGCCGCATCGCGCAGACCGGCACCGTTCACGTGACCGACAAGATGGTCATCGAGAAGTACTCGCACGTTCAGCACATCGTGAGTTCCGTGGAAGGTCGTCTGCAACCGGGCCTGTCGAACATCGACGTGCTGCGCGCCACCTTCCCCGCCGGCACGCTCACGGGCGCACCGAAGGTCCGCGCCATGGAACTGATCGACGAACTCGAACCGGTCAAGCGCGGTCTGTACGGCGGCGCGGTGGGCTACCTGTCGTTCGGCGGCGAAATGGATGTGGCCATCGCGATTCGCACCGGCGTCGTGAAGGACGGCAATCTGTATGTGCAAGCGGCTGCCGGTATCGTGGCCGACTCGGTCCCCGAGTCCGAATGGCAAGAGACGGAAAACAAGGCGCGCGCCGTGCTGCGTGCCGCCGAACAAGTGCAGGACGGACTCGACGCCGAGTATTGATCCCCACGGTGCGCCGTCGCATGACGCGCACCGACGCATCAACGTGAAACGCTGCTGTTTGAAACGCTGCGACTTTACGTAGATTGCATGCATGTGACACGGCAACTCGCAAGGCCCCGAATCGACACCCCCGTCGATTCGGGGCCTTTGTTGATTTAGCACAACCGTTCGCTTTTTTAGACGGCTTCGGTATACGCCGATTGACGTCACCCGGGATATAGTTAGGTGTCCGTCAGGAGGTCGAAGTATCTATGGCGAAACCATGCAATCCAGGTAGGCGTTCCGGCGTCGCACATCTCCCTGCGATGACCGTGACGGCCGCACTTGTCACTACCCTGCTCACTGGCTGTATTTCGATGGCGCCCACTTACGAGCGCCCCGCAGCGCCTGTGGCCGGCGTGTGGACACCGGATGTCGGCACATCGGCCGCTACGCCCGCCGCACAGCCTGCGTCCATGCTCGACTGGCGGGAGTATTTCGCCGATCCGCAATTACGCAGCCTGATCGAGACCGCGCTGGCCAACAACCGCGATTTACGCGTCGCACTCGCGCGCGTCGAGCAGTCGCGAGCGGTGTATGGCATTCAACGCGCCGATTTGTTTCCGTCACTGGGCGTCGGCGCCAGCGGCACGCGTCAACGTCTGCCGGCCGACCTGAGCCTCATCGGCAACCCGTATATCAGCAGCCAGTACCAGGTCGGGCTCGGCCTCTCGACATGGGAGCTGGACTTCTGGGGCCGCATTCGCAATCTCAAGGACGCCGCGCTCGACAATTATTTGGCATCCGATGCGTCTCGCCGCGCCCTGGAACTCAGTCTGATCTCGCAAGTCGCTCAGACGTGGCTGAGTCTGCGCGAATTCGACGAACGTATCGCGCTGGCGCAACAGACCGTCGACAGCCGTGCCGAGTCGCTGCGGATCTTCACGCGTCGCGAGCAGGTGGGCTCGACATCGAAACTCGATCTCACCGAAGTCACCACGCTCTGGCAGCAGGCGCGTGCGCTGGTCACTCAGCTTCAGCAGCAGCGCGCCACGCAGGCGCACGCATTGCAGGTGCTCGTTGGCGTGCCCATCGACACGTCGCCGCAAGCGCTCGACCATACGGTCGACGACGCCGGCCTGATGCGCGATCTCGAACCCGGTCTGCCGTCGTCGTTGCTCGAAGACCGCCCCGACATCATTGCCGCCGAGTACCAACTGCGTGCAGCGCACGCAAACATTGGCGCCGCGCGCGCGGCATTCTTCCCGCAGATCACGCTCACCGGCTCCGTCGGCACGGCAAGCAACGCGCTCGACGGCCTGTTCAAGGCCGGCAGCGCCGCGTGGGCATTCACGCCGAGCATCAGCCTGCCGATCTTCCAGGGCGGACGCCTCGCGAACAACCTCGACCTCGCCGAAGCACGCCGCGTGGAGTCCATCGCCCATTACGAGCAGACGATTCAGAGCGCGTTCCGAGACGTAGCCGACGCCCTGAGCGCACGCCGCTGGCTGGCCGATCAGGTCACGATCCTGCAAGCCACGCAAGACGCTCAGGCCGAGCGCGCACGGCTCGCCAAGCTGCGCTACGACCACGGCGCCGCCGCCTTCCTCGAAGTGCTCGACGCGCAACGCGATCTCCTCGCCATCGAACAACAAACGGTGCAGACGCGCCGCGCACTGCTCGCCGCGCGCGTGTCGCTTTACACGGCGCTCGGCGGCGGCAGCCGCCTCATGCCCGCCGCCGACACGCCCGCCGGCCCGCTCGCACGCACGCCTCGCGTCGTCGAACCGTCTGCGCCGGGCACGGCGAACGCGGCGCAGGCCGTCCAATAAATTCGAGAGATCAAAGAACATGACGCTTCCCAACGCCAAGAAACTCGTCCCCGCGCTGATCGTGCTCGTCGTGCTCGGGCTGGGATGGTACGCCTGGAAGACCTATAGCCGCACGGGCCCGGGCGAGGGCTTCGTCAGCGGCAACGGCCGCATCGAAGCTACGGAAGTCGATATCGCGACCAAGATGGCCGGGCGCGTCGAGGCCATCTACGTGCGCGAAGGCGACTTCGTGAAGGCCGGGCAGGTGCTCGCCAAGATGCAGATCGACACGCTCAACGCCCAGCGCGACGAAGCGCGCGCGCAATACCAGCAAGCGCTCACCAACGTCGCGGCGATTCAGGCGCAGGCGGCGGCGCGTCTGTCGGACAAAGCGACGGCCGAGGCCAATGTCGCCGCGCGCGAAGCCGAACTCGACGCCGCGCAGCGACGTCTCTCACGCTCGGAAACACTCTCGAAGGAAGGCGCGTCGTCGGTGCAGGAGCTCGACGACGACCGCGCGCGCGTGCGCAGCGCCCGCGCGGCTGTCACCGCTGCCCGCGCACAGGTCTCCGCGGCCCAGTCGGCCGTGGAAGCCGCAAACGCGCAAGTTACCGGCTCGAAGTCGACGGTCGAAGCCGCGCAGGCCACCGTCAAGCGCATCGAAGCCGACATCACCGACAGCGAACTCAAGGCCCCGCGCGACGGGCGCGTGCAATATCGCGTGGCGCAGCCGGGCGAAGTGCTGGCTGCGGGCGGCAAGGTGCTCAACCTCGTCGATCTGTCCGATGTGTACATGACGTTCTTCCTGCCCGAAGCCGTCGCCGGACGCCTTGCCATGGGCGCCGACGCCCGCCTCGTGCTCGACGCCGCACCGGAGTACGTCATTCCCGCGAGCATTTCGTTCGTCTCCAGCACGGCCCAGTTCACGCCGAAGACGGTCGAGACGGAGAGCGAGCGTCAGAAGCTGATGTTCCGCGTGCGTGCGCAGATCGCGCCCGAGTTGCTGCAACAACATCTGAAGCTCGTGAAGACCGGCTTACCCGGTGTGGCGTGGGTGAAGACCGACAGCGCGGCCCAATGGCCGGCCCAGTTGCAGACGAAGCTGCCGGAGTGAGCCGCGCATCATGACGGATCCCTTGCGCCCCTCCGGCAGCAGCACGCCCCCGTCCGGGCAAGGCGTGCCGCCGGTCGTCCATGTTGCCGATGTAACGCTCCAGTACGGTCGCACGACGATCGCGCTCGATAACGTCTGCCTCGATATCCCGGCGAACTGCATGGTCGGGCTGATCGGCCCGGATGGCGTCGGCAAATCGACATTGCTCTCGCTGATCTCCGGTGCGCGCGCCGTGCAGACGGGCACCGTCGAGGCGCTTGGCGGCGACATGGCGAGCAAGGCGCACCGCGATCTCGTGTGCCCGCGCATCGCCTACATGCCGCAGGGGCTGGGCAAGAATCTCTATCCGACGCTCTCCGTCGAAGAGAACCTGCAATTCTTCGCGCGCCTGTTCGGCCACAACGCCGCCGAGCGACGTCGCCGCATCGACGACCTCACGCGCAGCACCGGCCTGCATCCGTTCCTGGACCGCCCGGCGGGCAAGCTCTCGGGCGGCATGAAGCAGAAGCTCGGCCTTTGCTGCGCGCTGATTCACGATCCCGACCTGCTGATTCTCGACGAACCGACCACGGGCGTCGATCCGCTCGCCCGCGCGCAATTCTGGGATCTGATCGCGCGCATCCGGCGCGAGCGCCCGGCAATGAGCGTGATCGTCGCGACCGCCTATATGGACGAAGCGCAGCGCTTCGACTGGCTCGTCGCCATGGACGCAGGCAATGTGCTCGCCACCGGCACGCCCGCCGAATTACTCGCGCGCACCCATCGGGACAATCTCGAAGCGGCCTTCATCGACTTGCTGCCGCAAGAGAGGAAGCTCGGCTACGAGCCGGTCGTGATCCCGCCGCTGCATATCGACGAGCACACGGAAATCGCCATCGAAGCCAAGGGGCTGACGATGCGTTTCGGCGATTTCGTCGCCGTCGATCATGTGGATTTCCGTATTCGTCGCGGCGAGATCTTTGGCTTTCTCGGCTCGAACGGCTGCGGCAAGTCGACCACGATGAAGATGCTCACCGGGCTGCTTCAGGCCAGCGAGGGTCAGGCATGGCTCTTCGGTCACGAGGTCGACCCCAAGGACATCGACACGCGGCGTCGCGTGGGTTACATGTCGCAGGCGTTCTCGCTCTATACCGAGCTGACGGTGCATCAGAATCTCGTGCTGCACGCGCGCCTGTTCCATGTGCCCGAGGCCGAAGTTGCCGCCCGCGTCGAGGAGATGGTGCAACGCTTCGACCTGACCGACGTACGCCACGCCTTGCCCGACAGCATTCCGCTGGGCATGCGCCAGCGTCTGTCGCTCGCGGTGGCGATGGTGCACAAGCCCGAGTTGCTGATTCTCGACGAACCGACATCGGGGGTCGATCCGGTCGCACGCGACAACTTCTGGCGTCTGCTGGTCGAACTCTCGCGCCGGGATCGGGTGACGATCTTCATTTCCACCCACTTCATGAACGAGGCCGAGCGCTGCGACCGCATCTCGCTGATGCACGCGGGCAAGGTGCTCGTCTCCGATCCGCCCGCGAAGATCACGAAGGATAAGGGCGCCGACACGCTCGAACAGGCGTTCATCGAATATCTCGTGGAAGCCGGCGGCGGCACGCCCGAAGCGCCGGACACACCGAAAACAGCAGTAACTCCGGAGACCGCCGCAGCCGCGCCCGCCGCAACGTCGCACGCCAAGCGCAAGGGCTTCTCCCTCGGCCGGATGATCAGCTACCTCTGGCGCGAGACGCTCGAATTGCAGCGCGATCCGGTGCGCGCCACGCTCGCGCTGGTCGGCTCGCTCGTGCTGATGCTCGTGATGGGCTACGGCATCAGCATGGACGTGGAGGATCTGCGTTACGCGGTACTCGATCGCGACCAGACCACGCTAAGCCAGAACTACGCACTCAATATTGCCGGTTCGCGCTACTTCATCGAACAGCCGCCCCTGACCGATTACGACGACATGGACCGACGTTTGCGCAACGGTGAGCTCGCGCTGGCCATCGAGATTCCGCCCGGCTTCGCACGCGACGTCTCGCGCGGCAAAACGGTGCAGATCGGCGCATGGATCGACGGCGCAATGCCAATGCGTGCGGAGACGGTGCAAGGCTACGTGCAGGGAATGCATCAGAACTGGCTGGCCGATCAGGCATTGCAACGCCTCGGTGTGCGCCCCACGGCGTCGCTCGACATCGAGACACGCTTTCGCTACAACCCGGACGTCAAGAGTCTCCCGGCGATGGTGCCGGCGGTGATTCCGCTGCTGTTGCTAATGCTGCCCGCGATGCTCACGGCGCTGTCCGTCGTGCGTGAAAAGGAGCTTGGTTCGATCCTGAACCTGTACGTCACACCCGTCACGCGCACGGAATTCCTGATCGGCAAGCAGATCCCGTACGTGGCGCTGGCGATGCTGAACTTCCTGCTCATGGCGCTTCTCGCGGTGACGCTGTTCGGCGTGCCCATCAAGGGCAATTTCCTGACGCTCCTCACCGCGATCTTCATTTTCAACGTGGTTGCCACGGGCATCGGCCTGCTGGCGTCCACTTTTACCCGCAGCCAGATCGCGGCCCTCTTCTTCACGATGATCGGCACCATGATTCCCGCGATCCAGTTCTCCGGCATGCTCACGCCGGTGCCGTCGATGGAAGGCTCGGGGCGGTTCATCGGTGAGATCTATCCGGCGACGTACATGCTGATCGTCAGCCGCGGCGTCTTCAACAAGGCGCTCGGTTTTGCCGATCTCGGCAGCGCCTTCTGGCCGATGCTCATCGCCGTGCCCGTGATCCTGGGCGCCACGATCGCGCTGCTCAGGAAACAGGACAAGTGATGGCAGGCCCGAGCACACCGCAAACGTCTGCGCCCGCCACGCCGCCGGCCTCGGCGAGCGCTGCCCCGCCGCACCGCAAGCACCCGTGGCTGCGGCACGTCGCGAACCTCTACCGGCTCGGCGTGAAGGAGCTATGGAGCCTCGTGCGCGACCCGATGATGCTGGTGCTCATCGTCTACACCTTCACGGCGTCGGTGTATTCGGCGGCCACCGCGCAGCCCGACACGCTGCATCTGGCGCCCATCGCCATCGTCGACGAGGACGCCTCGCCGTTGTCGCAGCGCATCGTGTCGGCGTTTTATCCGCCGCAATTCAGCATGCCGCAAATGATTACGGCCGATGCCGTCGACCGCGGCATGGACAAAGGCGCGTACACGTTTGCGCTGAACATTCCGCCCAACTTCCAGCGCGACATTCTCGCGGGACGTGCCGCCGAGGTGCAGCTCAACGTCGACGCCACGCGCATGAGTCAGGCATTTTCGGGTAGCGGATACGTGCAGCAGATCGTCTCGGCGGAGGTACGCGAATTCATCCAGCGCTACCGGTCGACGCCGGAAATCCCGGTCGATCTGGCGCTGCGCGTGCGCTTCAATCCGACGCTGGAGCGAGCGTGGTTCGGCGCGCTCATGCAGATCATCAACAACATCACGATGCTGTCGATCATCCTCACGGGCGCGGCGCTCATTCGCGAGCGCGAGCACGGCACCATCGAGCATTTGCTCGTCATGCCGGTGACACCGACCGAGATCATGCTGGCGAAGGTCTGGTCGATGGGGCTGGTGGTGCTGATCGCGGCGGCCATGTCGTTGTGGCTGATCGTGGGCGGCGCGCTCCATGTGCCGATCGGCGGCTCGGTGGCGCTGTTTCTGCTGGGCGCGACGCTGCATCTGTTCGCGACCACCTCGATGGGGATTTTCCTCGCGACGCTCGCGCGCTCGATGCCGCAGTTCGGCATGTTGCTGATTCTGGTGCTGCTGCCGCTGCAAATGCTCTCCGGCGGGAACACGCCGCGCGAAAGCATGCCGAAGCTGGTGCAGGACGTCATGCTCGCCGCGCCCACGACGCATTTTGTCGAACTGGGTCAGGCGATTCTGTTCCGTGGCGCCGGAATCGGCGTCGTGTGGGTGCAGTTCGTGGCGCTCGCCGTCATCGGCGCGGTGTTCTTCACCGTCTCGCTGCGGCGTTTTCGCCGCACGCTCAGTTCGATGGCGTAACGCTCGCCGGCCGGCTCGCGACAACGCCGGTGCCACCGCCGGCGCGCGAAGCGGCGTTCGCCAATCCTGTCATGCCGGATTTGTGAGGTCATTGCCATGCCCGCCAAGTCATCCGCTTCATCCGCTTCATCCGCTTCGTCTGCATCACGCGCCTCGCGCGCCTCGTCGGCCGCACTCGAGCGCCGCAACGCCCGGCGCGCTACCGCCGCTCCCCTCACCGCTGCCCCCGCGTGCGCTGGCGAGGCCCCGTGGCTCGCCGCCAATCCGTGGCTGAACCACTTGCCATGGATGGCGGCCGCCGCCGAGTATGCCGTCGACGCCTGGCAACGCAGCGTGTTGTTCGCCGACGTGATGCGTCAGCGCGGCAATCAGTATCAGGAACACCTGGCCGAATCGGCGCCGAACGTACTGGATTTCGCGGCGGAAGTGATTCTCGACGGGCACGACCTGCCGCGTCCGTGCAATTACTGCCTGACGCGCATTGTGCCGCCACCCGGCACGCCGACACTGCCCAACGCCCGCCCGTTCGTGGTGGTCGATCCGCGCGCGGGGCACGGCCCGGGCATCGGCGGCTTCAAGCCCGACAGCGAGATCGGCGCCGCATTGCGTGCGGGACATCCGTGCTATTTCGTGGGCTTCCTGCCCGATCCCGTGCCGGGCCAGACGGTGGAAGACGTGATGCGCGCCGAAGCCGCGTTTCTGGAGAAGGTGATTTCGCTGCACCCGGAAAGTGCGGGCAAGCCGGCAGTCATCGGCAATTGTCAGGCGGGATGGCAAGTGTTGATGACGGCGGCGATGCGGCCCGAGCTGTTCGGGCCGATCATCGTGGCGGGGGCCCCGTTGTCATACTGGGCCGGCTGGCGCGGGCGCAACCCGATGCGCTACTCGGGCGGTCTGCTCGGCGGCAGTTGGCTCACGGCGCTCACGAGCGATCTGGGCGACGGTCGCTTCGACGGCGCGTGGCTGGTGCAGAACTTCGAAAACCTCGACCCGGCGAACACGCTTTGGCGCAAGAAGTATCACCTCTATGCGAACGTCGACACGGAAGCGCCGCGCTATCTCGGCTTCGAGAAGTATTGGGGCGGACACGTCTTCCTGAACGCGCAGGAGATCCAGTACATCGTCGATAACCTGTTCGTCGGCAACCGCCTGACGAGCGCGGAGTTGATTACGAGCGACGGCATCCGGCTCGATCTGCGCAACATCCGCTCGCCCATCGTGGTGTTTTGCTCTTATGGCGACAACATCACACCGCCGCCGCAGGCACTAGGCTTCGTCACCGACATGTATCGCAACGACGCCGAAGTGCTCAGTCACGATCAGACCATCGTGTACGCGACGCACGAGAGCATCGGCCATCTCGGCATCTTCGTGTCGAGCAGCACGGGGCGCAAGGAGCACCGCAAGTTCGTCAACAACATCGATCTGATCGACGTGTTACCGGCCGGAATCTATCAGGCACAGATCGCCGACAAGACGCAAGACACGCTGCATAGCGAGTTGGCGGACGGCGATTACGTGATGTCGATCCAGCGGCGCAGCGTGGAGGATGTGCGCGCCATCGTGCAGCCGGATACGGAGAGCGATCGGCGTTTCGCGGCCGTGGCGCATCTGTCCGACATTCATCTGGGCTTGTACCGCAGTCTCGTGCAGCCGTGGGTGCGCGCAATGGTGACGCCGAACTCGGCGTACTGGATGCGTCTGATGCATCCGCTGCGCGTGAGCTACGAGCTCTGGTCGGATCGAAATCCGTTTGCCGTGCCGTTCGCCGAGAAGGCAGAGCGCGTGCGGCAGACGCGTCACCCCGTGTCGCCGGACAATCCCTTCCTCGCGCTGGAGACGGCGCTGTCGGCGACCATCGAGCAGTCGCTGAATTTCTATCGCGACGTGCGCGACGACGGCTACGAGAAGACATTCGAGTTGATTTACGGCCAGCCATGGGTGCAGGCGCTCGCGGGGTTGCGTGGCAGCGACGACGGCGCGGTGCGGGTGCATCCGGGCACGTCGCCGGAGCATGTGGCGTTTGTGAAGGAGGCATTGGCGCTGCGCCGTCACGAGTTGCATCAGGGCGGCCCGCTCGAAGCGGGGATTCGCGCGCTGCTGTGGGTGCATCGTCTACACGGCGAAGCCGACGAGCGGCAGTTCAATCTCGCCCGCTCGCTGCCGCGTGGCGAGGCGGAGATTTCGATCGAGCGCTTTCGCGAAATCATCCGGCGTCAGGCCGGTTTGCTGCGCATGGCGCCCGACGAGGCCATGGCGGCGATTCCGGACATGCTCGCGCAGGCGAAGCCCGAGCATATTCGGCTGGTGGCGAAGGCCGTGAAAGATCTGAGCTTCGCGGTACCGCTGGAAGACGGCGAGCAAAACGATCTGGATACCGTGCTCGCGGTGTTCGAGCATGCGGCCAGCCGCCGGTCGGCAACGTCTGCCGCTACGCCGCGCAAGCGCCCGTCTGCGCCCAGGAAAAGCGCCGCCCCCGCGACGAAAACCGTGAAGACTACGGGCGCCGCGAAGACGGCAAGCCCGGCGCGAAAGAAGAAGGCCGCTTAAACGAGCGCCGTCGGTCGTGCCACTGGAGGCATGCGCGGGATGCCTGCGCTCATCGCGCCGCTTGCCGCAGGGGTTGCCGGCTCGCGCCCAGCCCGGCCGGCACGTAAAGCCGGGCGAGCAAGCCCCCGCCGTCGCGCGGGGCAAATTCGAGCACCGCGCCGAAACGCGACGCGATGGCCTGCACGATGGAGATACCCAATCCCGCGCCCTCGCCGTGCTGCCGTCCCCGGTCGCCTCGCCAGAAACGCTGGCCGAGCCGCATCGTCTGCTCCGGCGCCAGCCCCGGCCCCCGGTCTGCGACGACAATGCTGTACTGTCGACGCGGCGCGTCGAGCCGCACCGTCAGCTCTACCGGACTGCCCGCCGGTGAGTATCGGAGTGCGTTGTCCACCAGATTTCGCACCGCCGTACTCAGCAGCGAACGCGGCACGGTCGTCCCCATGTCGTCCGCGGCCATGGTGAATGTGATTCGCGGGCCACTGCGACGCACCGCGGTGCCATGGCGTCGCTCGCACGCTGCCCCAACGGGCGGCAGCACGGGACGCCGATCCGTCTCTCCCCATTCGCTGATGACGTCATCCAGCGTCTCGCGTAACGACTCGCAGAGATCCTGGGCGTGCGCCGGGGCGTCCGCGCGCGCCAGCGTCATCATCTGCTCCAGCGTGTGCCGCAACTGACGCACGCCTACCCCCGCCTGTTGCACCGCCGCCTGCGCCGACTCCCCCTGCGTAATCTCCGCGACCTGAAGATGCGTGTCGATGGCGGTGAGCGGTGTGCGCAATTCATGTGCGGCGGCGTCGGTGAACGCCCGTTGATAGGCCAGGGCCTGCGTCAGCCGGTTAAGCAGCCCGTTGAGTGCCGCCACCACGGGACGCAACTCGGCCGGCGCGCGCCCCAGATCGATGGGCGACGTATCGTCGGCGCGCTTGTCGCGCAGCGTCGAGCGCAACACTTCGAGCGGCTTCAGTCCACGTCCGATGCCGATCCACAAGGCCAGCAAACCACCCACGACGGCAATCAGGAACGGCACGCCCGCCGCGCGCAGCAACGGGCTCGTGAGCGCCGCCCGCTTGTCGATCAGGTCCGCCGCCATCACCCGATACCCGCGCGCGTCCTGCAACACAAAGATGCGCCACGCCTTGCCGTCCACGACCCTGGTGCTGAAGCCCAGCGGTATCGGGTGCTCGTCGGTATCCGGTGCGCCGTCGGTGCGGGCGACGACCGCCCCATAACCCGAGCGGATCTCGCACGCGATCCCATCGCTGGCGCCCACGCGAATGACCTCGCCCCAATCTGCCGCGTCCGATTTCGGCGTCAGCGTGCCGCGCGCCAGTAGGCCGGAGACCATGCGTGCCGACATCGCAAGGCGCTCGTCGAGCGCGTGCTCGAGATTGGCCTGCACCCCGCGCATCATCCAGCCGGCCGCCAACACCCACAGCGCAATCAGCGCAACGCCTGCAATCAATACCGCTCTCAGTCGAAGACTCATCGCAGCACCCATCCCAATCGATACCCCAGACCGCGCGCCGTCTGAATCACGTCGCTCCCCAATTTGCGCCGCACGTTGTGAATGTGCACATTCAGCGCATTGCTGTTCACGCGCTCCGACAGCCCGTACAGCCGCTCGTGCAACATGTCCGCCGTCAGCCATCGGCCGCGACTGCCCGCCAGATTCGCCAGCAAGTCGACCTCCGTGCGAGAGAGTTCGACGGGCTCGCCATCGAGCCACGCCAGACCGCTCGCCGGCTCGAGGCGCAGCGCGCCCGCTTCGATGACCTGCGCAGCGCGCCCCTGCGTGCGGCGGATGAGCGCGTGCAGACGTGCCGCCAATTCCCGAAGATCGAACGGCTTGACCATGTAGTCGTCTCCCCCGCTGTTCAGACCGGCGATGCGATGCTCGATGGCATCGCGCGCCGTCAGGATAAGGACCGGAACGTCGGGCTCTACCGCGCGGATTTGCGCGAGAAAATCAAGGCCGTCGCCGTCCGGCAAACCCAGGTCGAGTACCAGTGCCTCAAACGAATTCTCGGCATGCGCGCGCACCGCCGCGACACCGCACGCCGCATGCTCGATCGCAAAGCCGAGCGCACTCAGACCCGCGACGATCCCGCTCGCAATCAACGAATCGTCCTCAACCAACAGCACTCGCATCAGTTCGCACCTTTTTCCGAATATGGGGCCATGTTACGTAGTTAGCGTTGCCGATTGAGCGCAGGCGGCGAGCGAGCCGGTGACGATCTCGTTCGCTATCCCAATGCCGCACTGACCCTCACTGTCCATTCGCGTCGTTAACTCTCGATTAATTGACGTCTGCCATGCTCTCTCACCGGCTTTGGAACTCCCGTAGGAGGATGGATTTGCTTCGTCGCCTTATTTCGATTTTTGTGATTTTTCTTAGTTCGCTTGGGACAACGCCGTTGGCAAATGCGTTTCCCTGGGAAAGCGAGCCCAAGTTTCTCGACGCGGCGAAAGTGTTCACCACGACACCCGCCCGGCAAACCGGCGACCAGTTTGACATCGACGCTCGGGTTGCCAAGGATTACTACGTTTATCGTCATTCGCTGCGCGCGGAAGATGCCTCGGGTAAAGCGGTTGCGCTGACGCTTCCTCCGGGGGCACGTCACGTCGACGAATTTTTCGGCGAGACGCAGATCTACACCGGCGACGCCCTGCGCATGGGCCTTCCCGCATCGACCGCCGGGCCCGTGACGCTGCATTGGCAAGGCTGTGCGCAAGCGGGCATCTGCTATCCCCCGCAGACGATGCAGATCGCGCTGCCCACCGTCGCGGCATCGATGGCCGGTGCGCCTTCCGAGGCTTTGGTCAGTGCCCTCACGCCGGTCGCCCCCTTCACACCCGTCGCTTCAACAGCCGCGAGCGCATCGATCCCGTCTTCCGCCTCGGTGCCCCCCGCCGATGCAGCCGCCCCGCTCGCAGAGGATCAGGCCGCCGCGCATCGGTTAGCGACATTGGGGCCGCTCGCCGCCACGCTGCTGTTCTTCGGCTTCGGCCTCTTACTCGCGTTCACGCCATGCACGCTGCCGATGATTCCTATCGTCTCGACGATGATCGTAGGCAACCGTGCGCCGCCGTTGCGTGCGCTCGCGCTCTCGTTGTCGTATGTAGTGGCAATGGCTCTCACGTACGCCGCCGTGGGCGTTGCGGCAGGCATGGCCGGGGCGAATCTTCAGGCCACCTTGCAGTCGCCCTGGTTGCTCGGCGCGTTTGCGGGCCTCTTTCTGGTGCTCGCGGCGTCGCTGTTCGGCGCATTCGAGTTGCGCGTCCCCGCGTTCGTGATGAACCGGCTCGACGCCGCCGGACGCCATCGCACTGGCGGCAGCCTCGCCGGTGCCGCCGCCCTCGGGCTGCTTTCCGCCCTGCTCGTCGGCCCGTGCATGACAGCGCCCCTCGCCGGCGCATTGCTCTATATCGGCCAGTCGGGCAATGCCTGGATGGGGGGCGTGGCTCTCTTTGCGCTCGGTCTGGGCATGGGGCTGCCGTTGCTGGCGATTGCGCTGTTCGGCGCGCGCATTCTGCCGCGTCCGGGGGCGTGGATGACACGCGTACGCGTCGCGTTCGCCTATGTGATGACGGGCATGGCGATCCTGATGCTCAGCCGCTTCCTGCCGGGCAACGTCAGCCTGCTGCTCTGGGGTGCGCTGGGGCTGGGTCTCGTCGTCGGTCTGGGCGGATGGGCGTGGACGTTGCGCGGAAAACCCCCGGGACTCGCGCTGACATTTGCGGCCGTGCTCACGTGTGTCTGGTCGGTGCTGATGCTCGTCGGTGCCGCCTCGGGTGGCGATTCGGTGCTGCGTCCGCTCGCGTGGTCGAATGCCGTGGCCGGCGGGGGCGCGAGTGCGGGTGCCGTCAGTCGCGACGGCAAGCCCGTCGATTACGTCGGCGTGAAATCGGTAGAAGACGTGGACGCACGTATCGCTCAGGCGGCCGCGCGCGGTCAATGGACGTTGATCGACTTCTACGCCGACTGGTGCGTGAGCTGCCACGTGATCGAGCGCAATGTCTTCGGCCATCCGGAAGTCGCTGCACGTCTCGCACGCCTGCAGATTCTGCGGCCTGACGTGACGAAAAACGACCCGACCGATCAGGCGCTGATGAAGCGCTGGGGCGTTCTCGGCCCGCCCACGCTCATCCTCATCGACGCCCAGGGCAATGAGGTGCGAGCGCAACGCATGGTCGGCGAAATGGACCCGCGCGCGTTCCTGCGTCGCCTCGACACCGTGGGGGCACCATGACGGGTATCGGTCCCTTCTCCTTGCCCACCGCGACCGTCGCACTCGCAGCGTTGGTGGCGTGGCTCGTCGCACGCTTCGCGCTGCGCGGCACGGACACGACAGCACGACGCGCCGGGGCGAGCGTCGTACTCGACGCCCTCTTCGCCGGCCTGTTGACTGCGCGACTGGCCTACGTCGTGCAATGGTGGTCCGAATACCTTGCGTCGCCGCTATCGATCCTCGCGATCGGGGACGGCGGCTTCAATCCGTGGGCCGGCTTGCCCGTCGCACTGGCCTGGGCGCTCTGGCGCACGAGACGATACCCGGCCCATCGTCGCCCGATGCTGTGCGGCGTTGCGGCCGGCGTGGCGCTGTGGGGCGCGGCGCAAATCGGTCTGAGCGCGATGCAGCGCAGCGCGCCGCCGCTGCCCGCGCTCACTTTGCAAATGCCGGACGGGCGTCCCGTGGCGCTCGGATCGTTTCGCGGCAGCCCGGTCGTGGTGAATCTGTGGGCCAGTTGGTGCCCGCCATGCCGACGCGAAATGCCGGTGCTCGCGCAGGCGCAATCCGATTATCCGAATGCGCGGTTCCTGATGGTCAATCAGGGCGAGGCGGCGTCCGTGGTCGAAGACTTCGTTCGGTCGCAGGGCCTGCAATTCGATCATCTGCTGCTCGATCCGGCCTCTGACACAATGCGCGCGACCGGCGCACGCGGGCTGCCCACCACACTGTTCTTCGCCCCGGACGGCCGCCTGGTCGATGTCCATCTGGGCGAACTGACGGCGGCGCGTCTGCGCGACACGCTGCAAAGCCGTCTCCACCAAACCCCGGCACCGCGTGTGCCCTAGGAGTTGTCAATGCTTGCTCGAAAGTTTCTCGTCCCCGCCCTGATCGTCGTGCCGGTGCTGGCCGCCGTGGCCTACGCCGTCGCCTCCGGGAAGATTGGCGGTGCGGGTAACGCCACCCCCTCCGATAGCAACACGCCGAGCGTGCTGCGCGCGCTCGCGCGTGAAGGCTTGCAGGATCTGCAACCGTTCGATGCCGGCGCTCACGTTCGGGGCTATGCGGGCAGGGCAGGCCAGCAACCGGTGGCCGTCTATGTCCTGCCCGACGGCAGCGCCATTGTCGGCGCCCGCATCAGCGTGGACGGTAAGCCCCTCGACGACGAACGCGTCAGCGAGCTCGTAGCCAAGCCGATGGGCGAGACCCTGTGGGCAAAGCTGGACGCCTCGACGTGGGTGCAGGACGGCAACACCGACGCGCCGCGCGTGGTGTATACGTTCAGCGACCCGAACTGCCGCTACTGCCACCGGTTCTGGGACGCGGCGCGCCCGTGGGTCGATTCGGGCAAGGTGCAACTGCGTCACGTGATGGTCGGTGTCATCAAAGTCGACAGCAGCACGAAGGCGGCCGCCATTCTCGGCGCGAGCGACCGGGCGGCCGCGTTGCGGCAACATGAGCGTGAGTTCGAGAGTGGCGGCATCAAGCCCGCGCCGAGCGTACCGTCCGACATCGCCCTGCGGCTCGACGCGAATCAGGACCTGATGGCCGAGCTGGGCTTTCGCGGCACGCCGGGCATCGTCTATCTCGATGCGCAGGGCACGCTCGCGCGTGTGAACGGCATGCCACGTCCCGAGATGCTCGCGACGGTGCTGGGTCCGCGTTGACGTTGAGGCCGAGGTATCGAGGCGTTGCATCGATGCATTGAAGCGTCGACACGCACAAGCGCCGCGGGGCCGGCATCCGCCAATGAAGGCCCGGCACCCGCGCAGTAGAATCGTCGAAAGTCGAGCGCTTATGCGCGCCAATTCTTGCGGGAAACGGCCCGATGACGCGCGAAACCTGCCGATTCCCCGCTTTTTGCGACGCCCCGCCCACGGCCCCCCGCAGTTGCTGCTACAATCGGCGTCACTATGAAGTCGCGTCAGTCTTCCTCCCTCCTCTGGTCGCCCCTGACCGCTGCCCTGCGCTGGTGGCGGTAACCCGCCACGTCTATCTCATCCCCATAGCGCCCTCCCCCGCGGATCGCGAAGTCAATGTGGGGGCACGCTCAGGGGACATTCGCAAATTCCATGCGTTCGACAATCCTTTGTCACCAGACGAACAGGGACCATCATGCTGCTGATGATCGACAACTACGACTCGTTTACCTACAACATCGTCCAGTACTTCGGTGAATTGGGCGAAGACGTACGAGTCTTCCGCAACGACGAAATCACGCTCGACGCCGTTGCCGAGCTCGCCCCGGAGCGTATCTGCCTCTCGCCCGGCCCGAGCTGCCCGGCCAACGCGGGTATCACGCTCGACGTGCTCAAGCGTTTCTCCGGTGAAATCCCGATTCTTGGTGTCTGCCTCGGCCATCAGGCCATTGGCGAAGCCTTCGGCGGCAACGTCATTCGTGCCCAGCGAATCATGCACGGCAAGGTGAGCGAGATCGAAACCACGCAACAAGGCGTGTTCGCGAATCTGCCCAAACGCTTTACCGTCACCCGTTATCACTCGCTGGCCATCGAGCGCAGTTCGCTGCCCGATTGCCTCGAAGTAACGGCGTGGACAGACGACGGCGAGATCATGGGCGTTCGTCACAAGACGCTCGACGTCGAAGGCGTGCAATTCCACCCCGAGTCGATTCTCTCGGAGCATGGCCACGCGGTACTGCGCAATTTCCTGCAAGCCGCGCCGCGCGCCGCCATCGCTGCCTGATATCGCCACCCGATATCGCTACCTGCGCCGAACCGACAGAGGAGAAGACAACACATGATTACCCCCCAGGAAGCGCTCCAGCGCACCATCGAACACCGGGAAATTTTCCACGACGAGATGCTTCATCTGATGCGTCTCATCATGAAGGGCGAGATTTCGCCGGTCATGTCGGCTGCCATCATCACCGGCCTGCGTGTGAAGAAGGAAACCATCGGCGAGATCGCAGCGGCCGCACAAGTGATGCGCGAGTTCGCCAACCATGTCGACGCCCCCGCCGACCAGCATTTCGTCGATATCGTGGGCACGGGCGGCGATGTGTCGCATACGTTCAACATCTCCACGGCGTCGATGTTCGTCGCCGCCGGCGCGGGCGCGAAGGTCGCCAAGCACGGCAACCGCGGCGTGAGCTCGAAGTCGGGCAGCGCCGACGTGCTCGAAGCACTGGGCGTGAACATCATGCTCTCGCCCGAGCAGGTGGCCGAGTGTCTGCGTGAGGTCGGTATCGGCTTCATGTTCGCGCCGAACCATCACCCCGCCATGAAGAACGTGGCCGCCATCCGCAAGGAAATGGGCGTGCGCACAATCTTCAACATTCTCGGTCCGCTCACGAATCCGGCCGGCGCGCCGAACCAGTTGATGGGCGTGTTCCACCCCGATCTGGTGGGGATTCAGGTTCGCGTGATGGAGCGTCTGGGCGCGGAGCACGTGCTCGTCGTCTACGGCAAGGACGGCATGGACGAAGTCTCCCTCGGCGCCGCCACGCTGGTCGGCGAGTTGAAAGACGGCAAAGTCACCGAGTACGAGATTCATCCCGAAGATTTCGGCTTGCAGATGGTGAGCAATCGCAGTCTGAAGGTCGGCAGCGCCGAAGAATCGAAGACCATGCTGATCGAAGCGCTCGAAAACAAGACGGGCACCGCACGCGAGATCGTGACGCTCAACGCCGGTACCGCGCTGTACGCGGCCAACCGTGCCGCCTCGATTGCCGAGGGGATCGAGATGGCACGCGAGTCCATCGCCAGCGGCGCGGCACGTGAGAAGCTCCACGAATTCGTCACGTTCACGCATCGCTTCAAGGCGTGAGCTTTCGCCCGATGTGCGGTGGCAATGCAGCTCCCGAGCCAAAAATCGCACAAAATCGCAATGACGGCGAACCTCTGTTCGCAGACGTTCGTCACCTTCAGTCGCCTCTGAGTATCTATTGCTATGTCTACCGTTCTCGACAAGATCCTGGCCGTGAAGGCTGAAGAAGTCGCCGCTGCAAAGCGCTTACGCGAGCTCGCGAGCCTGCGCCGCGACGCAGAAGCAACCGTTGGCGACAGCGCACTGCGCACGCGCGATTTCGTGGGCGCACTGCGCACGAAGATCGACGGCGGCCTGTCCGGCGTGATCGCGGAGATCAAGAAAGCCAGCCCCTCGAAGGGGGTCATCCGCGAGAATTTCGTCCCGCCGCAAATCGCCGAGTCTTACCAGCAGGGCGGCGCCGCCTGCCTGTCGGTGCTCACCGATGTGCAGTTCTTCCAGGGCTCGCCCGAGTATCTGAAGGCCGCACGCGCGGCGTGCGATCTGCCGGTGCTGCGCAAGGACTTCATGATCGACGCCTATCAGGTGTATGAGGCGCGCGACATGGGCGCCGACTGCATTCTGCTGATCGCCGCAGCCCTGGCGCTTTCGCAGATGCGCGATCTCGAAGCGCAGGCGCACGAATTGGGCATGGCCGTGCTCGTCGAAGTGCACAACGGGCAGGAGCTGGAGGCCGCGCTCGAACTGCGCACGCCGCTGCTGGGCATCAACAATCGCAACCTGCACAACTTCGAAGTGTCGCTCGACACGACGCTGGGCCTGTTGAAACACATTCCGCAAGATCGTCTGGTCGTGACGGAGTCGGGTATCCTGTCGCGTGACGACGTGACGCGCATGCGCGCGGCCAACGTCAATGCCTTTCTCGTCGGCGAAGCCTTCATGCGCGCGCCCGAGCCGGGCGATGCTCTCGCCACGCTGTTCGACATGCCTCGCTGACTCGCTACGCGACGTCACGCAAGCGATCGATGGCGCGGTGTCCTGCACGGGGCACCGCCCATTCGCGCAACGGCCGGCAAGACGTGTCGTTCCTGCTCGGTGTTGCGACGCCCGGCCCGCCGGCGTCCCCCTCACAGGAGCGGCCCCGATGGCCATCGAACGCGAACTCAAACTTGCCCTTCCGGGCGACCTGCCCGCCACGCGCGCCAACGCGCTGATCTCCCACCTCGACCATCTGCCCGGTGCCGAAGCACGGGGTGAGCGTCATCTCGTCAATCGCTATTTCGACACGCCCTCACTCGCCCTGGCAAGCGCGAAGGCCGCGCTGCGACTGCGTTTCGTGGCGCGCGACGGCCACGCCGGACAATGGCTGCAAACGCTCAAGTCGGTCGGGGAAGCCCGCAACGGACTTCATGTGCGTCACGAGTGGGAGCAGGCCGTGCAAGGCGAAGCCCTCGAACTGCCGAAGCTGATCGCGGCGTGCGACGTGCCGGCCACGGCCGCGTTGTTACGTGCCGACGGTGCGGACGTTGTCGCGCAGTTCGAGACGAATTTCGTGCGACGTCTATGGCGCTATGTCGCGGGTGACGGCACAGCCGTGGAGATCGCTTTCGACCGTGGGGAAGTGGCCGTCGAAACCGACGGCAAGCGTCACACCGAGCCGCTCATGGAAGTGGAACTCGAACTGCTCGACGCGCCGGACGACGACCGCGAGGGTCAGGGCGAACGCATTCTGCAAGCGCTCGCGCAGGATTTACGCGCGGTGCTGCCGGAGCTGCACGCCGATAACGTCAGCAAGGCGCAGCGCGGCTATCGTCTGCGGCAAAAGGTCCTCGGCGGCTGAGCGCCTCCCCGCAGACCACAAACCCCGCAACGTCTCCCCCCCCATTCAACAGACTCGAAGCATGGCATCACGCGCACGCACGGCACCTCAAGCTTCTCAAGCCTCTCAGGCTTCCCACGCAACGGACGACGAACGTCAGCGCTCGCTGTTCGGTGACGCAGACGACGTCGCAGGCCCCCTGAAGGGCCGCGTCGAAGATCAGTTCGCGGCGTTGCCCGGCGCGTGGAAGACGCTGGTCGCACCGTTCGTCGAGAGCGACGCCTACGCGCCGCTGTGCCGCTACGTCGACGCCGAAGTCGCGGCAGGCAAGACCGTCTATCCGGCGGACATTTTCCACGCGCTGCGCATGACCTCGCCCACGGACGTCAAGGTCGTCATCCTCGGACAGGACCCATATCACGGCGACGACAAGGGTATCGCGCAGGCGCACGGCATGGCGTTTTCCGTGCAACGCGGCGTGCGCGTACCGCCCTCGTTGCGCAACATCTATAAAGAGATCGAACGGGATCTGGGATTCGCCGCACCGTCGCACGGCAATCTCGACGCCTGGGCAAAACAGGGCGTGCTGCTCCTGAACACGACGCTGACGGTGGAAGCCGCCAACGCGGCGAGTCACGCGAAGCCGTTCAAGAAAGGCGGATGGCAAGCGTGCACCGACACGTTGCTCGCAGGCCTTGCCGCGCAGCAAGGTCCGCTGGTGTTCCTGCTATGGGGCAGCCATGCGCAGGCGAAGGCGCCGCTGCTGGCGGGTCACGGCCATCTCCTGCTCGAAGCGCCCCACCCGTCTCCGCTGTCGGCGCATCGCGGCTTCCTCGGCTGCGGCCACTTCAGCGCCGCCAACGATTTTCTCAAGACGCACGGCAAGACGCCGATCGACTGGCGAGTGCCGGCGTAATCCGTCGTCCGCCCGCGAGATTCACAAATCGCTCGCGGCTCATCGGCAGATTGCCAAGGTTGTTACGTCCTGTCGCGTCACTTCGCACGCCTTTGTGAGCGCGCTATCCGAACGATCGTTTTCACAACGACTTCGACCTCTGTCCCGGTTTTCGATCAGCACAAGCCTCGGAAACCGGGACACGACCCCCCTCTCATTTCATATAGCGGAATAGCCGGTTTCACGGAGCGACATTAAGCATTTACATGCAAAAGTGAACCCATTAAACTCCCGCACCGTAATGAGAATTCATATCACTCTCATTAACAATAACTAAACCGAGCGTTACCCGGCATGCGAAGTGTCCGCCGGTGGCGCCATTGCTGGAACACACGTATGTCCACCGCTTTCCAGACGCGCCAGCGTCTGCTCGCTGCTGCCTGCGCGCTCGCCGCCGGTGGTTTCGCCGCCCTCCCCGCTCACGCGCAAACGTCTCAGCCCGCATCCGCCTCGGCGGATACAGCGGATACAGCGGGCGCCGCACAAGCCAGCAGCAGCAACGCGCCCGCCGTTGCACTGCCGGCCACGCAGGTCAATGACAGCGCCGTATCGTCGCCGATGCAGACGAAAACGCTGCCGTCGTACAAGTTCGTCGCCCCGCTGCGCGACACGCCGCGCTCGATCACCGTCATTCCGGAAGAACTGATCAAGCAGACGAACGCCACGACCTTCGCCGACGCCCTGAGGACCGTGCCCGGCATCACGTTCATCGGGGGCGACGCCGCCGCGAACCCGTCCGCCGACCGCCCGGTCATTCGCGGCTTCGAATCGCGCAACTCGATCTTCGTCGACGGCATGCGCGACTCTGGCGTGCAGAATCGCGAGACGTTCGACATCGAGAACATCAGCGTCATCAAAGGCCCCGACTCGGTCTACGCCGGGCGCGGCGCCGTGGGAGGCAGCATCGACATCACCACCAAGACCCCGCGTCTGGAAGACTTCACCAACGCGAGTCTCGGTCTGGGCACCGACAGTTACAAACGTCTGACGATGGACGTCAACCGTCAGATCAACGATCAGACTGCCGTGCGCCTGAACGTCATGGGTCACGACGCCGATCAGGCCGGTCGCACCAACGTCTACAGCAAGCGCTGGGGCGTGGCGCCTTCGGTGGCGTTCGGCCTGAACAGCCCGACCACGGTCACGATCAGCTATTACCACCTGAATTCGTATGACATGCCGGACTTCAGCGCGCCGTTCCGCTCGATAGGGGGCACGCCCGACGGCGGCTTCCAGCGCAATCAGTTCTATGGCCTGAACACCCGGGATTACCGTCGCGCTCAGACCGATACCGGCGAAATCAAGGTCGAGCATCGCATCAACGACACGTGGAAGATCAGGAACATCACCATGGTCGGCCGCTCGACGCTCGATTACGTGGCGACCAACCCGCAGTTCTCAACGACCAATCCGGGCATGATTTCGCTCCAGGCGAAGAGCGGCAAGTACGCGACCAACAGCATCGCCAACCAGACCGAACTGACGGGCAAGGCAACGCTGTTCGGCTTCGAGCACACGCTCACCGGCGGTGTCGAATTCAGCAACGAGCAAAGCCGTTACGAGGGCTATCTGGTCTCGGACAGCGCGGGCAACAACATCCGCTCGGGCGGGCCCTGCTCGGTCGCGTACAACTGCACGACCATCGACAACTGGAACCCCAACAATCCGTGGACCGGCAGCATCGTCCTGAACGGCGACAAGCTCTTCCCCGGTGCGGCGACCAACACGCGCACGAATACGGCGTCGGCGTACCTGTTCGACAGCGTGAAGCTCTCCGAGCGCTGGATGATCAACGCCGGCGCGCGCTTCGACCGCTTCGACGTGAATGCCGTGCAAGCCGGGGCACCCGATCTGAAGAACATCTCGAACCTGTTCAGCTTCCAGTTGGGTCTGATCTACAAGGTGCTGCCGTCGTTGAGCCTGTACACGTCGTACGGCACGTCGGCCAATCCGCCGGGCGCCAATAGCGGTCTTGGCGGCGGGTCGGATCAGCTCACTGCGAAGAACACCAATCTTTCTCCGGAGCGCAGCCGCAACATCGAAGTCGGTGCGAAGTGGGATGTCATCGACCAGCGTCTGTCACTGACGGCCGCACTGTTCCAGACGGAAAAGACCAACGCGCAGGTGAGCGACGGTCTCAACGGCACGATCAACGCAGGCAGCCAGCGCGTGCGCGGTGCGGAACTGGGTTGGGCGGGGAGTCTGACGAATCATTGGCGCGTGTTCGGCGGCTATTCCTATCTGAATGCCGTGACGACCGACGCCGGTCCGGGAGCCCAGCCGGGTTCGAACGGCCTGCCGATGGTGATGGTGCCCAAGCACAACCTGACGCTGTGGACCGACTACGAAGTCATGCCGAAGCTCACGCTCGGCGCCGGCATGACGCTCTCGAGTCTCACGTACGCGTCGGTGTCACCAAGCGTGCGCAAGTGGACGCCGGGTTACGCCCGCTTCGACGCCATGGCCACGTATCGCGTGTCGCGCTCCGTCGATCTGCAACTGAACGTGCAGAACATCTTCGACAAGCAGTACTACTCGAGCGCCTACCCGATCTACGCCACGTGGGCTCCGGGTCGTACCGCCATGCTGACGCTGAACTTCCATCAGTAATCGCCGGTGTCCGAGTCGCGCAAACGCGACTCGGCATCGTTGCAAACGGGGGCCAGCGCCCCCATCGCGCCTTGCTGGTAGCGCCGCGTGAGGGTGACGAGATCGCCTTCGTCGCGCGCCGCAAAATTACCTCGATAGACGACGGCGTCGCCCAGCGGCTCACCGCCGGCGAGCATCAGCCGCGCCCCGCTGCGTCCCGCCAATTGCCACACCCCCGGCGGCAGCAACACCGCTTGTGCCGCGCCTCCTTCCGTACGCAACGCATGACCGCCAACGGCCGCTTCGCCCTGCGCGATCAACGCGACCCAGCGACGGCCGTCACAGGGAACCTCGAGCGTACGAAGCTCGTCCGCCTGCCAATCGAGTTGCAGCAGCGTGGTGCTACCGCCCTCGTCGCGCGCCACGTGACGCTCGCCCCACGCGCCGCACACCAACGTCAGATCGACGTCGCCTTCACGCCAGCGCGGCATCGCCTCGGCGCGCACTACGGTTTGCGCGGGGGCACCGTGCGGGTGACGTCCGGCACGATTGACGATCATCCGTACCCCGCGCACGCTGGCACGCGCGCCCTCGGGCACCTCTTCGTGCACCGTGCCGCAGCGGGTCTCCAGCCAGAGCAGATCGCCGGGACGCAACGTGTCGTCGCCACCGTGGGCATGACGGCAGCGCAGCGAGGTCGTCGAATCGGGAAACAGATAGGTCGCCACCACACACCCGGCATGCGGATGGGGCGGGATGCAAGCGCCGTGACGACGGAAAATGTCGACGGAGAGAAACGGGTCGGTGTGCTCGACCTGATCGAAAACACCCACCCCCGCAGCGGCCGCACATCGGCCGGGACGGGAGACGGGAAGCACGCGCGGGATGGCCCAGGCGTCGGCATGGGCGGCCGCACGCCTGTTCTGACGCGGATGCAAGGGCGTCGGATCGGCCATTGGGGGACCTGCGCGTGCGGGAAACGCGATAACGATTACAGTGCGGCGATGGCTTCGCGCGCGCCAGCGAATGCGGCGGCTGCCGATTCCGGACCGCGCGCCAGACCTTCGGCGAAGATGAACGTCACGTCCGTCATGCCGAGGAAGCCGAGAATCGTCTTGATGTACGGGGTCTGGCTGTCGGCCGGCGTGTCCTTGTAGTTGCCGCCACGGGCAAACGCCACGATCACCTTCTTGCCTTGGATCAGGCCTTCCACGCTGCCGTCTTCACGGTAACGGAAGGTCACGCGGGCACGGGCGATCCAGTCGAAGTAGGACTTCAGTTGCGACGGCACCTGAAAGTTGTACAGCGGCACGCCGAACACGATGTAATCGGCTGCCTGAATTTCGGCGATCAGTTCGTCGCTGCGGGCGATGATGGCCTTCTGCTCGGCCGAGCGTTGCTCTTCCGGCGTGAAGAACGCGCCGATCACGGCTTCGTCCAGATGCGGCACGCCGTCGGCCAGCAGGTCGCGCACGACAACCTTGGCGCCAGCGTTCTTGGCAACCAGTTGTGCCACGGTTTCGTTGGCGAGCGTGGTCGAGTTGGCGCCTTGCGAGCGGGCGGCGGAATTGATTTGCAGAATCGTGGTCATTTCACTGGCTCCAGAGCCGGGGGGGGTCCCCAAAGGTTCGAAAATCCGGTCGCGCTGGCCCCCTTTCGGGATTGCCGTGAATTGCGCGTCGGCTTGGGATGAATTCTAGTTACCCCCAAAAATGAAACAAGCCGGTAAAATCGAATTGTTTGTTCCTATTTTGGAACAATGTCCGCCGGACGGTTTTTTGCAGGATGACCGCGTCACCAAGGAGCGCGCGCGATGATTGACGATCTGAACGACATGCTGATCTTCGCGGAAGTCGTACGCTCGGGGAGCATCACGCGAGCGGGCGAGCGCCTCGATCTGCCCAAGGCGACGGTCAGCCGCCGGCTCTCGCGGCTGGAGGCCCGGCTCGGCACGCGTCTGCTGCACAAGACGACCCGGCGGCTTGAATTGACCGAAGTCGGCGAAGCGTATTACGAGCGCTGCCTGCCGATTCTCGAAGAAGTGGAAGAGACGCGCGACTTCGCGTCGCAAATGTCGAGCAAGCCCCGCGGACGGCTGCGCATCACCGCACCGGCCGACTTCGCCGCGCAATGGCTCGCGGTGCCGCTCGCGACCTTCTGCGCGGCCTATCCCGAGATCACCGTGGACGTCGATCTAAGCTCGCGTCAGGTCGATCTGATTGCCGAACGGGTGGACGTCGCCATTCGCGCAGGACAACTCTCCGATTCCACCCTCGTTGCACGGCCGCTACTCAGACTCACGCGCAGTCTGTATGCGAGCCCGCTCTATCTGAGCGCAACGGGCTTGCCCGCCACGCCCGACGAATTGGCGGGCCATCGCTTCGTGATCCTGCAAGGCGCGCGTCGTCTGTTCAATTCAGACACGCTGCACAAAGGCCGTCAGCGCATGGACATCACCATGCACGGAGCGATTCAGGTCAACAGCATGGGAATGGTCAAGGAGATGGCGCTTGCGGGCAGCGGTATCGCGGCGCTCACGGACATTCTGGCCGAAGATGCATTGCGCTCAGGCCGTCTCGTGAAGGTGCTGCCGGACTGGTCGTTGCCGGAGAGTCCGGTGCATCTGGTCACGCCCTCGCGACGCTTTCTCCCGCGCAAAACGCAGGCCTTCATCGAGCATATGCTCGCCGTCGCGCGCACGTGCCCGGAGGAAAATCGCGACCCGTCGGTGCCGGGTCCGGCGGAAGGTTAAGGCCACACGGACCTCAACTGCCTCGCACTCAGGGTGAGGGCGAAGCCGTCACACACATCAAACCGTCAGCCACTTCTCGCGACGCTGCGCCGCCGCGCGATCCCGCGTCTCGGCAATGCGGTACTGCGAGATTTCGGGCGCGTCGAGCGTGAGCGACGTCTCGCGCAACTCGTCGCGACGGAAAGCGTGCACCGTCACCCGGTCGCCCGCACGATAGCGTTCGAGCAGCTTGTCGAGATTGCCCGACGTCACGCGCAAGCCATCGATGGCGACGAGCGAGTCGCCCGCCGACAGACCGGCGGCTTGTGCCGCGCCGCCGTCGAGCACCTGCGCGAGCGCGAGATCGTCGCCGCGCTTGACGGTCTTGGCCCCGAGGGCCGGGCGGCCATTCTCGGGCGTGATCGGCTCAAGCGTGAGCCCCATGCGCTCAAGCAGCGCCGCGAGCGGCAGATCGCGCGTGCCGTTGACGGCGGTTGCGAAAAACTCCGACAGATCGAGCCCCGAGACGTCTTCGAAGAGCGGCTGCACCGCATCTTCCGCGATACCGACCGGCGAGCCGCGATAGAAGTCGCGGCCATAGCGTTGCCACAGTGCGCGCATGATGTCGTCAAGCGACTTCTGGCCGCGTGTCTGCGAGCGAATCGTCAGATCCAGCGCGAGCGCGACGAGCGAGCCCTTCGTGTAATAGCTGACGATGGCGTTCGGCGCGTTTTCATCCTGACGGTAGTACTTCGTCCACGCATCGAACGAACTCTCGGCCACGGTCTGCTTGAGACGCCCGCTGCCGCGCAGCACATTCACAACCGTCTTGGCAACGAGCTCGTAGTAGGCCGCCGGCGCGATCACGCCGCTGCGCACCAGCATCAGGTCGTCGTAATACGACGTGAAGCCTTCGAACAGCCACAGCAGGCGTGTGTAATTCTCCTGATCGAGCGTGTACGGCGCGAACACCGCCGGCTTGATCCGTTTGACGTTCCACGTATGGAAATACTCGTGGCTCACGAGACCGAGGAAGCCGCGATAGGCGTCGCTCATGCGCGCCTGGCCTTGCACCGGCAAATCGTTGCGGCTGGCGAGCAGCGCCGTGCAGGCGCGGTGTTCCAGGCCGCCGTAGCCATCGCCCACCGTCATGAGCAGGAAGACGTAGCGCGACATCGGCACACGCGAGCGCGAGCTGGCGCCCGGCTCGAACAGACGGATCTGCGCCTCGCAGATCTTCTTCATGTCGCGCAGCAGACGGTCCAGATCGAGATTCGGCACCGGCCCGGTGATCGCGACTTCGTGCGTCACGCCGCAGGCCTTGAACGTGCCGTGCACGAACGTCCCCATCTCGACGGGCGAGTCGATCAGTTCGTCGTAATCCGCCGCCACATAGCGGCCGAAGTCGAGCGCCGCCGTGCCCTCGGTCGGTTCCAGCGCCGTTGCCACGCGCCACGACTTGAAGGCCGCGCCGCGCGGACGCAGCACATCCACTTCGCACGGCGCGTGTTCTTGTCCCTGCACCTGCAGAAACACGCTGGTGCCGTTGAAGAAGCCGTGCGTGTCGTCCAGATGGGCGGCACGTACCGACAGATCCCACGCGTACACCTCATACGTCACGATCAGCGTGCCCTTGCACGGGGCGGCCTGCCATGTGTGCTTGTCGAGCTTGTCGAGCGCGACCTTACGGCCGCGGCACGTCGCGCCGATCGTCACGATGTTGCGGGCGAACTCGCGCACCATGTAGCTGCCCGGAATCCATGCGGGCAGCGTGAAGCGCTGCCCTTCGGGCGCAGGATTCGAGACCGTAACGCTCACTTCGAACAAGTGGGCGGCGGGCGACTTCGGTACGATCGCATAGCGGATCGCGGGCAGATCAGACGTGGCTTTCATGACGTGGCGGCTTCTTGTTGTCGGGATGGGCGGGCGGTGGCCGGACGGTTACTTGACCGTGGCGAGCGCCTTTTCCAGTTCGTCGGCAGGCACAGCCCCCGGCAGACGGCGGCCGTCCGACAGAATGATCGTCGGCGTGCCCGTAATGTTGAACTGATGGCCCAGCGCGACGTTCCGCTTGACCGGCTCGTCGTCGCACTTGGCTGTCGCCACCGGCGGTGCCTTCTTGTCGAGCATCCAGTCGTGCCACGCCTTGAGCTTGTCCGGTGCGCACCAGATCGCCTTCGACTTGGCGTCCGAATCCGGGCCGAGCACCGGGTAGAGGAAGGTGTAGACGGTGATGTTGTCGACGCTCGACTTGAGCGTCTCTTCGAAGCGCTTGCAGTACGGGCAGTTCGGATCGGAGAAGACGGCGATCTTGCGGCTGCCGTTGCCCTTCACGTACTTGAACGCGCGCTCGAACGGCAGCTTGGCAAAGTCGACCTTGTTGAGCTCCGACTGACGCGCTTCGGTCAGGTTCTGACGCGATTTCGTATCGACCAGATTGCCGCCGAGGATCACGTATTGCGCCTTTTCGTCGGCATAGATGATCTCGCCGCCCACCGACACTTCAAAGAGGCCGGGGATCGGCGTGCGCGCCACCGACTTGACCGGGGCATCGGCGCCCAGCGTCTTCTGCACCGCGCTCTTCACGCGGTCGAGCGTGGCGTCGGGCTTGTTCTGCGCGACGGCGGACGTCGTGAAAGTCGCGGCGCAAACGGCCACCAGACCAAACGCAGCGAGCGCCGCGGCGCGATAACGTTGCAACATCGAATATCTCCAGAAGTGTGTCGATCGAGAGGCGCAGCCGGCGTGCCCGGCAGTGACCGGGGTCGACGGCGCTTGCGCCCGAAGGGGTCAGCCCAGGGCGCGGCCGATCAGGAATTTTTTGACGAAAGGCAACATGTTCACGCTGTCGAGCCCCACGTTGCGAACGAACTTCGCGAGCGGGCTGCTCGTGGCGAACAGCTTGTGCAGGCCGTCTGTCGTGAGCGCCATGCTCCCGATATCTTCCTTGCGTGCGCGCTCGTAGCGACGCAGCACCGCGGCGTCGCCACAATCGCGAAACGATTCGCGTGCGGCGAGCGCGTCGCCGAGCGAGGTCACGTCGCGCAGTCCGAGGTTCATGCCTTGTCCTGCGAGCGGATGCACCACATGCGCTGCATCGCCCACCAGCGCGACGCGCGGCGCGATCAGACGCTTGGCCTGCGCGAGCACGAGCGGGAAGCCCTGAGCGCGCGCTGAGACCGGCGTGAGACGGCCGAGTTCACCGCCCGAGAACGTGCCGATGCGCTCGGCCAGATCTTTGGGATCGAGCGCAAGCAGATGCTTCGCGTGATCGTCGGCAGCCGACCAGACCAGCGAGACGTGCTGATCGGGCAGCGGCAGCAGCGCGATGATCTCGCCGTCATGAAACCATTGGAACGCGGTGTCGCGATGCGGGCGCTCCGCACGGAAATTGCATACGATACCGAGCTGTTCGTAGGGACGCACCGAGCCGTCGAGCCCCGCCGTGCGGCGCACCCACGAATGGGCGCCGTCGGCACCGACCACGAGCGCGGCGCGCAGCGTCTTGCCGTCGGACAAACGCACCGACGCCGCAGCGGCATCGACTTCGAGCGTCTCGGCACGGGCGTCGAGCCATTGGACTTGCGGGGAGAAACGCAGGGCGGCGTCGAGCGCGCGCTCCAGGTTCGACGACTCGGCAATCCAGGCGAGTTGCGGCACGGCGGCCTGATACGCGGAGAAATGAAGACTGCCGCGCTCGTCGCCGAACACTTCCATGTCGTAGACGGGATTCACGCGCGCGGGGTCGACCGCCTGCCAGACACGCATGCGCTCGAACAGCGCCTGCGAGCTCGACGAGAGGGAGTAAATGCGGGCGTCCCACCTATCGCCACCCGCGGGGGTGGCAGGCGCCGGCTGGGCGAGCAATGCGACGGACAGACGTGCCTGCGAGAGCAGCAAGGCGGCGGCCTTGCCGACCAGACCGCCCCCGACGACGACGACATCGTGCGTTTGGCTGGAGGTTTGCGTTAGAGACATGCGGCGAACGCAGCGCCAGCGCCTGAATCGCGCGAGCCGGCTGCTTCAGAAAACGAGATGGCGTATTGTCGCACGCCCGCAGAACGCGCGACGTCCTGCCGCCGGTCCGCCCCTGGGGCACAGCGTCGCACTTCGTTTTCGGGCGCTATACTTCGGCGCATATCGATCTAGAAAGGGATCCATCCCATGCGCCTCGATAACGAGTCGGAAAGTCAGAACGTCGAAGATCGCCGGGGCGGTGGTTTTGGGGGACGCACCACCATCGGCATCGGCACGATCGTCGTGGCGCTGGCCGCCTCGTATTTCTTCGGCATCGACCCTCGCGTCATCATTCAGGGCTCGCAGATGATCCAGGGGCAAACGCAATCGCAGCCCCAAAGCGCGCCGAATGCCGCGCCCGCCAACGATCCGAAGACCGTCTTCACCCGCAAGGTGCTCGGCAACATCGAGCGCACCTGGACGACGGTGTTCCCGCAGCAGCTCAATCGTCAGTACGTGCCGCCGAAACTGGTGCTGTTCTCCGGTTCGACGCCCACGGCATGCGGCACCGGGCAAACGGCGATGGGGCCGTTTTACTGCCCCGGCGACAGCAAGGTGTACATCGATTTGCAGTTCTATGACGAGTTGCGTCAACGCTTCGGCGCGGGCGGCGACTTCGCACAGGCCTATGTCATTGCGCACGAAGTGGGCCATCACATCCAGAATCTGCTGGGTATTTCCGAAAAGTTTGACGCAGCGCGCCGCCGGGCGAGCGAGGCGCAGGCCAATGCGCTGTCGGTGCGGCTGGAGTTGCAGGCCGATTGCTTTGCGGGGGTCTGGGCGAACAATGCGGCCAAGGCGAACCAGCAGTTGCTGGAGCCGGGCGACATCGAGCAGGGCCTGAAGGCGGCGGCCGCCATTGGCGACGACCGTTTGCAGCAGCAGTCGCAGGGACGCGTGGTGCCGGAGTCGTTCACGCACGGCACGAGCGCCCAGCGGGTGTATTGGCTGCGTCAGGGGCTGCAAACCGGCGAAATGCGCAAGTGCGACACCTTCTCGGCCAAGCAGTTGAGTTGAACGGGGGCGAGCGGCACCGTTGATGTGCGCAGCAAGGCCGCCAGCCGACCCATAAAGGCGCTGTTTCAGGCAGAACGGGTACAATAGCGGACTTTCCGCGACGCAATCACTGGCTTATTCGACGGTGCATTTGTCGGCGCGCACTTATCGGATCAGACAGGATTTAGCATGAGCCTCAAATGCGGCATCGTCGGCTTGCCCAACGTCGGCAAATCGACCCTTTTCAACGCGCTGACCAAAGCGGGCATTGCTGCCGAGAACTACCCGTTCTGCACCATCGAGCCGAACGTCGGCGTGGTGGAAGTGCCGGACCCGCGTCTGGGCAAGCTGGCCGAGATCGTCAAGCCCGAGCGCATCATGCCGGCGACGGTCGAATTCGTGGATATCGCCGGTCTGGTGGCGGGTGCGTCCAAGGGTGAAGGGCTCGGCAACCAGTTCCTCGCCAACATCCGCGAAACGGACGCCATCACGCACGTCGTGCGCTGCTTCGAAGACGAGAACGTCATCCACGTGGCGGGCAAGGTGAACCCGATTTCGGATATCGAAGTCATCAACACCGAACTGGCGCTGGCCGATCTGGGCACGGTCGAGAAGGCGCTGCAACGCTATACGAAGGCGGCCCGCTCGGGCAACGACAAGGAAGCGGCGAAGCTCGTGGCGGTGCTGGAGAAGGTGGTGCCGGTGCTGAACGAAGCGCGTCCGGTGCGCTCGCTCAAGCTCTCGGAAGACGAGCTCGCGCTGATCAAGCCCTTCTGCCTGATCACGGCCAAGCCCACGATGTACGTCGCCAACGTGAAGGACGACGGATTCGAGCACAACCCGCATCTGGACGCCGTGCGCAAGTACGCGCAAGCCGAAAATGCACCGGTGGTCGCCGTGTGCGCGGCGATCGAAGCGGAGATCGCGGACATGGAAGACGCCGACAAGGCGGAATTCCTGGCGGACATGGGCATGGCAGAGCCGGGTCTGGATCGCGTGATCCGCGCGGGCTTCAAGCTGCTGGGTCTTCAGACGTACTTCACGGCGGGCGTGAAGGAAGTGCGCGCGTGGACGATCCACGTGGGCGACACCGGCCCGCAAGCCGCAGGCGTGATCCACACCGACTTCGAACGCGGCTTCATCCGCGCGCAAACCATCTCGTTCGACGACTACATCCAGTACAAGGGCGAACAAGGCGCGAAGGAAGCCGGCAAGATGCGCGCCGAAGGCAAGGAATACGTCGTGCAGGACGGCGACGTGATGAACTTCCTGTTCAACGTCTGACGCTGCCGTCTGTCAGGACACGAAACCAAACACCCCGGCCGTTGTGCCGGGGTGTTTGGTTTTGGGGCATTAGCGAGACGCGCTGCTCATCGGGCTAGCCGACGCTTTTCAAGCACCGTCCGAAAAAACGAACCCGCGGGAGATCCGGCACGACGACCGTATCGGTCGGAGTAGGACCGTTATCGGAAGTAGCTCGGCCCGCCAAGTCTCTTCCCGTCGTTTGCGGCCATCATCTCTTCAAACTCCCCCTCCTCCGACGTCCCCCGCCCGATCACCTGAAAGCCGTGACGTTCGTAAAACGTCTTCGCCTTCACGTTGCGGACAAGGCATTTGAGGCGATAAGGTCGGTTCGGCCAATCGGGGAGTGCTTGCAGCAGCCGCGTGCCTACGCCTTGACCTTGCGACGACGGCTTGACGTAGAGCATGTGGATGAAGTCCGTGGCGGGCCAGATGGAGATGAAACCGAGGATGTCGCCGTCGTTCGACTTTGCGACACTCACATCTTCGCCTGCCGAGTGCGACGTGAAGTCGTCTTCCCGGTACATCGACGGATCGACCCACGTCATCGTCGCGATACGGACCTCGTAGTAGATCCGGGCGAGCGTCGGCGAGTCCGCTTGCGTCGCGAGGGTAATTTCCATGTGAGGATCGCTCACTGCGTCCATTCCTCGCGAATGATCCTCGCGATCTGCTCGCCCGTCGCGCGGTTGTGGGCCTGCACCAGCGCCACCGCACCCGCGTCGTCGCCCGCTTCGCATAAGCGCAGCAACTCGCGGTGCTCGTCGTGCGAGCGCGTCGCGTTGCCCGCCTTCTGCCACGTCAGGAACAGATAACGTCCGAGATTCAACCGGGCCGTCGCCACCGCACGCTGGAAGTACGGACGCTCCGCCCTCGCGTACAACATGCCGTGAAACGCCGCGTTGCGCGTGACGATGTCCGTCAGATCGGTCGCCGCCGCCAACGCGTCCAGTGCCGCCCTGGCGCGCGCCAGATCCGCTCGCGACAGATTCGGCATCGCCAACGCCATCAGACGTCCCTCCAGCAACGCACGGAAATCCGCCAGCTCGAGCGCATCCGCTGCGGTGAGCGCCGTTACCACCGTGCCGCGATTCATCCGGCTGACCGCCAAGCCATCCGAGGCGAGCATCGTCAGCGCCTCGCGCACCGGCACATGACTCACCCCCAGCGCCGCCGCCAGATGGTCCTGACGTAACGCTTCGCCCGGCTTCAACTCACCACGCCCGATCTGCTCGCGCAAGGCTTCGTACGTGCGCTCGACCGCCGTTCCCGTGCCCGATTCCTGACGCATGGACCGTCTCCCTCGGCTAACTATATATAATCGTGCAAATTATATATTATTTAACGACAGGTGACGTCCATGCCCTCAGCCAGTCCCTCCCCGTCTGCCACGTCCCCCCCCTCCGGCCCATCCAACGCCGCCTCCGGCTCGGCTCAGACCGGACGCCTCTGGCATCACGCGCTGCTCGCCGGGATCAGTACCGCCGCCGGCGTCGCGCTGTACGCCGCGGGCCTGCGTGGCGACACGCTCGCCGTCGCGGTCATCGTTCTGCTGTGTCTGAGCTACTGGGCGACGGGCTGGCTGCCGGATTTCCTCGTATCGCTGCTGTTGATGTTCCTGCTCGCGACCTGCACGTCGCTCGGCGCGAACGTCGTCTTCTCAGGCTTCACGTCGAGCGCGTTCTGGCTCGTGTTCAGCGGCGCGGTCATCGGCATGGCGCTGAGCGTGACCGGCCTTGGCGAGCGTGTGGCGGCGCGACTGGCCAACCATTGCGGACACGCCTACGGACTCGCGCTCACAGGCTTCGTTGCCATCGCGTTCGCGCTCGGTATCGTGATGCCGTCGACGCTCGGGCGCATCGCCATCCTCACCCCCATCGTGCTGAGTTTTTGCGAACGCGTGGGGCTGACGTCGGGGCGGGCGGGCCGCAATGGACTGATGCTCGCGACCGCGTTGGCCAGTTGCGAATTGTCGACGGCGATCCTCCCCGCTAACCTCCCGAATCTCGTGATGGCCGGCACCGCCGAAACGGTGCTCGGCCTGCGGCTCGGTTACGGCGAATACGCGATCGCGCTCGTGCCCGTGCTGGCCGTGGTGCGCGGCATCGTGCTGGTCGTCGTGGCGATGCGGCTCTTCCCGGATCGCCTGACGACGCTCGACAGCGCGCCCCCGGCGAGCGTCATGGCGCCGCACGCCTCAATGCGCGCCGACGAGAAACGCCTGCTCGCGGCCCTCGCGCTGATGCTCGCCCTCTGGCTCACGGAACCGTGGCATCACGTCGCGGCCGGATGGGTCGGGCTGGGTATCGCGCTGCTGTGCCTCGGACCGTTGCGCCTCGTGAACCCGGACGCCTTCCTCAAGCAAGTCAAACTCGCGCCGCTCTGGTTCGTCGCGGCGATCATCGGGCTGACGGCCGCCGTCGATCACGCAGGCTTGGCGAGCGCCTTGCGTCCCGCGCTGTCCCGTCTGGATCTGGCGCAGATGTCGACGATGTCCGCGTATCTGGTACTCGTCGCCCTCTCGCTCGCGATGACGTTTCTCGTCACCTCGAACGCCGCGCCCGCGCTTTACACGCCTCTGGTGCCTGCACTCGCCCTCGGGGCGCCGCTTGGCGTAAAGGCCGTTTTACTGACGCAGGCCGTCGGCATCTCCACCATCGCGCTGCCCTATCAAGCGCCGCCGCTCGTGCTGGCCATGGCGCTCGCGGGCATCGGCATTCGCGACGCTACCCGTTACTGTGTGGTCACCGCCCTCGTCGCGCTGGTGACGGTCGTCCCGCTCACCGCGCTCTGGTGGCAAGTCATCGGCTTGCTATCCCTTCGCTGAACGTCACCTGATATTCCCCTTCAAACGCCGGTTTGCGACGCATCCACCGGAACCGTATCGGACGTGCATCGATGCGATCCGTTTTGATCCTTTCGGAGACCGTCTCGTCTAATATGGAACCGCGTTCGCCACGGCGCGCAATGTCTCGATGCTCGAAACAATGCGCACCGCCACGAACCACCCGCGCACCACCCGCCGAATGCAATCACCGTAGTCGAGCAACGCCGTTTTCATGCAGCCAAGGGGAGGTTCATGCATGACATCGAAGCCGTCGGCCGTCGTTGAAGTGGCATCACGCGAGCGTCGGCACTGGTCCGACGACCGCGCCCGTATTCGGCTCTACAGCGGCGCAGCGCTGTGCCTCGCGCTCGCCGTGCTGATTGTGTGGGCGTACCAGCATCTCTTCGTCACCCCGCCGAAGCTCGGCCCCATCGGGCTCGATTTCCTGCCGTTCTGGGGCGCCTCTCACTTCGTGTTGCAAGGGCATCCGCTCGACGCCTACAACGTCGATCTGATGTCGCGCGTGCAGATCGCCGAGGAGCCGTGGGCCGCCAGGATGGGCGGCGTCATGCCGTGGCTGTATCCGCCGGTGATGATGGCCTTTCTCGCGCCGGTCGCGCTGCTGCCTTTCACGTATGCCTATGCGCTGTACGCCTGCATCGGCTTCGGCCTTTACTATGCAGCCCTGCGCCGCACCGCTGCCTGGCGCGACGCCCGTCTGCCCATCGTGAGTTTCCCCGGCGTTCTGCTCGTGATCATTGCGGGACAGATCGCGCTTTACACCACCGCGCTCGCGGGCTTCTCGCTGGTGCTGCTGCGCAAGCGTCCCGTGTGGGCCGGCGTGCTCGCCGGGCTGCTCTTCGTCAAACCGCACATCGCTCTGCTCTTTCCGCTCGCCTTCCTCTGCGCCCGAGCGTGGCGCGCGCTCGCCGCGTGCATCGTGACGGTCGTCGGCACGACGGTGCTGGCTGCGGCGGTCTTCGGCATCGATGTCTACGCCGCCTTCTTGCACGCCTCGGAATTCGCACGACAGAGCATCGTCAACGGCACCGCGCAGATCGCCCGCGTGCCGACCTTCTTCATCACGGCACGCATGCTGGGGGCATCGGTGGAAGTGGCGGCCATCGTTCACGGCGTGATCGCGCTGTGTGCGGTCGCGGTGACGATCGACTTCTGGCGGCGGCCGGCAACGTTCGCGTTGCGCGCCGCCACGCTCGTGTGTGCGACCACGCTGATCAGCCCTTATCTCTACGATTACGACCTCGCGATCCTCGCGCTGGTCGTCGCCTGGTATGTGCGCGACGGGATCGCGCGCGGCTGGCTGCGCGGCGAACGCGAATGGCTCGTCGTGCTGTGGCTCACGCCCGCGTTCGGCCTGCTCGGCGTGTTGCACATCGGCTTTCAGTTCATGCCGTTCCTCACCCTCGCCACGCTCGGCATGCTGTGGCGACGCCGCCGCCGTCTCGCGCATATCCCCGAAGCGCCCGGAGCGCACGATGGATACACCGTCGTCACGTGTCGTCTCGCTTCCCGCCCCGGCACCTCCGGCACCTCTGCCGCCACGCCTGCGCTCACGAGGTAATCGTCATGCCCCGCGCCGCCGTCCGCACCGATAGCCGTTCCGAGAACCGTCCGTCATCAGTCACTCATCGCGCGTCGCTTAGCGCACCGCTCATCTCGCTCGTCGTGCCATGTCACAACGAAGCCCCGGCGCTCGACAAGTTCTATCGCGCGGTGGCCCCCGTGCTCGATGGCATGCCGGGTGTGCGCTTCGAAATCATCTGCGTCAACGACGGCAGCACCGACGATACGCTGAGCACCCTGCTCGCGCTGCGACGCGCCGATGCCCGCATACGCATCATCGATTTCACCCGCAACTTCGGCAAGGAAGCCGCGTTGAGTGCGGGCATCGAGGAGGCGCAAGGCGATGCCGTGATCCCCATCGACGCCGATCTGCAAGATCCACCCGCCCTCATCCCCGTGATGATCGAACGCTGGCGCGACGGCGCCGAAGTCGTGCTCGCCAAACGCACCAACCGCGCGAGCGACAGCGTTGCCAAGCGCGTGGCGGCGGGGCTTTATTACCGCGTCCACAATCGGCTCTCGGAAGTGAAGTTGCCGGAGAATGTCGGCGATTTCCGGCTCATGGACCGGCGCGTCGTGACAGCCGTCAAACGGCTGCCCGAGCGCCGCCGCTTCATGAAAGGGCTGTTCGCGTGGGTCGGCTTCCATACGGAAATCGTGGAGTACGTGCGCGATCCGCGCAGCGCCGGCGAATCGAAGTTTTCCGGCTGGCGGTTGTGGAATTTCGCGCTCGAAGGCATCACCAGTTTCAGCACCGTGCCGCTGCGCTGCTGGACGTATATCGGCATCTCGCTTGCGCTCGTGTCGCTCGCTTACGGCAGCTATATCGCGCTGCGCACGATCATTCACGGTGTCGACGTGCCGGGCTACGCGTCGTTGCTCGTCGGCATTCTGTTCCTCGGCGGCATTCAGCTGGTCGGCATCGGCGTGATCGGGGAGTACGTCGGACGGATCTATTACGAATCGAAAGGACGCCCCCTCTATCTGGTGCGACGCCGCTATCAGTCGAGCCACAAGGTAAGCCACCTGCCCGCACGTGCGGGGGCGCGTCCTGCGCGGCATCTTCATGAGACGGAGGCTTGGCTGGCGTCGCCGCGAAGGGCGGTGCGCTCGCACGCGAATGGCGTCAAGTTCTCCGGTGCTCGCGCGCATCGCGTCGTGACGCGGTGACAGGGGACGCAGCGGGCGCAGCGTCTTCCGCCCCGCTCATGCGCCTCGATACGTCCAATACCGATGAAGCAGAAAAGTCGTCGGCGGCACGATCAGCACCACGGCGGCGATGCCCACCCAATGGTTGCCGCCAAGGTGCTCGACCGTTCGCGCGACAAGCGTCGTGAGCAACAGACCGAACACCGACACCGGCAGGAATCGCGCAAGACTCGTGCGATGCACCCGCGCCGAGAAACTCCACAGCGTATTGAGCAGATAGGAACACGGCGTGGCCGTGCAGAACGCGACAGCGTTCGCCAGCACCGGCCCCGCGCCGAACGCCTCGATGAGCGTGATCGCCACGATCACGTGTACCGCCGTCGACATCACCCCCGCCACCCCGAAGCGCATCAGCGGCACGACAAGCGTTCGCACATGCGGCGACGCACGCCAGCGTTGCATGCGTGTCGTGGATTCCGGCGAAGACGTCTGACGCAGATCCGGCATCGGCTGAGTGGCAGAAAGAGACAGATGAAGTAGACCGCGCGAGCGACGCGGACGCTGGTTCGCCTGACGATACCAGCACACGTCCACGCCCCCGAAAAAACTTGCGATGCGACATCGAGCAGTCGCGCCGTCACCGCTCGACGATTAAGAATTTATTCCATTTTTTCCGAATTTGGGTTGCATGCCCGAGCGATATGTCTAGGATTGCGTTGTACTCCGCAACAACAAGACAACGTCCAATAACGACAGGAGGAAGACAATGCAACGCCCCCATGCCATCCACGCCGCCAGTGTTCTGGCATTTGCCGTCACCACGTGGAGCGCGTCCCTGCATGCCGCCGACGCCGCCAACGCAGCGTCTGCCTCGCAAACCCTCACCGTCGCCGGTCTCTCGCAGCCAGCGGACATTCTGATCGACCATAACGGCGTGCCGCACATCTTCGCCGCCAACGAGCGCGACGGCTTTTTCGTGCAGGGCTTCAACGCCGCGCGCGACCGCCTGTTCCAGATCGACCTGTGGCGACGTCGTGGACTCGGCCAGCTCTCCGAAGTGTTCGGGCGCGCCTACGTCGCCCAGGACGACGCCTCGCGGCGCTTCGTCTACCGGGGCGATATGGCCACGGAATGGCGTCGCTACGGCCCGGACGCGAAACCCGCCGCCGAGGCCTTCGCCGCAGGCGTGAACGCCTACATCGACTGGCTGGCGCGGCATCCCGACCAGATGCCGTACGAATTCCGCAAGGTCGGCTACTGGCCGGCGAAGTGGTCCGCCGACGACATCGTGCGTATTCGCAGCCACGGCCTCACGCGCAATCTGAAGAGCGAAGTCGCGCGCGCCAAGGTCGTGTGCCGCGCATCGCTCGATGCCGACAGCGTGCGCGTCGGTCTGCAACCCGCATGGAAGACGCAGGTGCCCGAGGGACTCGACCCGTGCCTGCCCGACGATCTGCTCAAGGTCTTCGATCTCGCCACGCAAGGCGTGAAGATCACGAAGGACTCGCTGCAACACGCCGATGCCGACATCGTGCAACTCGCCGAGAACGGCCCGTACGACGTCTCCACCGAATCGGCCGAGGGCAGCAACAACTGGGTCGTGTCGCCGCAGAAGTCCACGACCGGCCGCGCCATCATGGCCAACGATCCGCACCGCGCCTACGCGGCGCCGAGCCTGCGTTACATCGTGCAGATCAGCACGCCCACGCTGAACCTGATCGGCGCGGGCGAGCCGGCAATTCCCGGCGTCGCCATCGGCCACAACGGCACCATCGCCTTCGGCCTCACGATCTTCAATATCGATCAGGAGGATCTGTACGTCTACGAACTCAATCCCGCCAACCCCGATCAGTACCGCTACCGCGGCAAGTGGGTGCCGATGCGCACCGTCCACGAGACGATCGACGTGCGCGACGGCGCGCCGGTGCAGACCGATCTCAAGTTCACGAAGCACGGGCCCGTGATTTACGTCGACGCCGCCAAGCATCGCGCCTATGCCGTGCGCACCGCGTGGCTGGAACCGGGCATGTCGCCGTACTTCGACGCCATGCGCTACATGCGCGCGAAGACCTACGCCCAGTTCCAGACCGCGCTCGACACGTGGGGCGCGCCCACCGTCAATCAGGTCTATGCGGACGCGTCGGGCAACATCGGCTGGGTGCCGAGCGGCATGGCGCCGATTCGTCCGAACTGGGACGGCCTGATGCCTGTGCCGGGCGACGGACGCTATGAATGGGCCGGCTTCTGGCGGCGCGACCAGTTGCCCTCGGCGTACAACCCGGCGAGCGGCTACTTCACAACGTCCAACGAAATGAACATGCCCGCCGGTTATCCGTACGCCGAACGCAAGCTCGGCTTCGAGTGGACCAACGGCTCACGGCACGCGCGTATCGACGAAGTGCTGAAGGCGAAAGACAAGGTCTCGCTGGAGGATTCGGAGCGCTTGCAGAATGACATCGTGTCGATTCCGGCGCGGCGTCTCATGGCGCTGCTCGCCCCGCTCTCGAGCGACGACCCGCAGACGGCCGCGGCACTCAGGCTCCTCAAGGGATGGGACGCGCACATGGGCGCCGACTCGGCGCAAGCTGCGCTGGAGGAAGTCTGGTTCAGCCGGCACCTGGGGCGCGCGTATAAAAACGCGGTGCTCTCCCAGTCGGCGGCCGACACGTTCGGCGCGCCCGATCCGGCCCCGATGCTCGACGCCCTCGAACAGCCTGCCGCCCGCTTCGGCGAAAACGCCAACGCCAAACGTGACGCCGTGCTGCTCACGAGTCTGGGCGAAGCGTGGGGCGAGATGGTCAAGCTGCAAGGCGCCGATCCGGGCACATGGCAGTGGGGCAAACTCCAGACCAACCTGAATGCCCACCCGCTCGCCGACGCCGTCGACGCCGACATGCGCGCCAAGCTCAACGTCGGTCCGCTGCCGAAGGGCGGCAGCCCATTCACGCCGAATCAGTCGACTTATCGGGTGAGCGACTTCCGTCAGACGAACGGCCCGTCGTTCCGGATCGTGGTCGACGTAGGTAACTGGGACAACACGCGTGCGATGAACCTGCCGGGCGAGTCGGGCAATCCGGATAGCCCGCACTATCGCGACCTCGCCCAGAAGTGGCTCGATGGCGAGTACTTCAAGCTGCCGTACTCGCGCGCGGCGGTGGAGGCGGCAACGGAGTCGCGTCTGCATCTCGTGCCGGAGGCGTCGCGTTGAGTTGAAATTTGCGTGGGTGAAGCGTTTGCGCTGGCGAAAATGAAAACAGCCGGCTGGGGAAGCCCGCCGGCTGTTTCTTGTCGCGATGACGAACGCGTAAGCGCGTCGATCAATGCCCGCCGGGCACGAACTCCGGCTTGTCACGTTGGGTGCGATGGGCACGGTCGACGGCGTTGGTCGGCACCAGCAGGAACAACAGCATGACGCCGATGGAGATCGCCAGAATCGACAGGAACGTGAGGTGCAGCGAATGTTGCAGCACTGCACGAATCGCCTCGTCGGCCAGCGACGACACGCCGCGGTCTTCCAGCACATGACGCAACTGATCGGACGTCACCGGCGCGAGTCCGCTCGAATGCGTCAGGCCGAAGTTGAGCACGGCGCCGAAGAGCGTTGCGCCCAGTGTGCTGCCCAGATTCCGCGAGAAGATGTTCGACGCCGTGGCGCTGCCGCGCTGCGACGGATCGACGATCTCCTGAATCAGCACGAGCGCGCTCACGCTGCCGGTGCCCATCGAGAAGCCCATCAGCAGCGAGCCGAACCCGGCGAGCAGCGGCGAACTGTTCGGGCCGAGCAAGGCAAAGACAATCCCGCCGACCGGCATCAGCAAGCTGCCGCCCACGAGAATGCGGCGCAGGCCGAAACGCGTGAAGGTCTTGGCGGCGAGCGTGGCACCGATCGGCCAGCCGACCATGATCATCGTGAGCGCCATGCCGGCCACGACCGGTGTCTGACGCAGCACCCCCTGCGCATACATCGGCAGGAACGTCGTCAGCCCCATGAGCACCATGCCCGTGAGCAATGTCGCCGCGTTGGCTGCGGCAATCGGACGGCGGCTCCACAGCGCGAACGAGATCATCGGGTCCTTGGCACGCCGCTCCTGCCAGACGAACAGCACCGCCGCGATGGCGCACGCGAGCACGCCGCCCCATACGTGGGTGTCGCTGAACGCGTTCGCGTCGGTGAGCGCGATCATGAGCGCCGCCACGGCAATGGCGAAGAACACGGCCCCAAGCACGTCGATGCTCGGGCGCTGACGCGGGGCGTCTTCATGCAGATAGGCGATGAAGCCCGCCGCGGCCAGCAAGCCGATTGGAATGTTGATCCAGAAAATCCACGACCACGACAGGTCGCGGATGATGAGGCCGCCGAGCATCGGGCCGAGCACCGCCGAAATGGCCCACACGCTCGCCAGATAGCCCTGCACCTTGCCGCGCTCGCTGATCGGGTAGTAATCGGCAATGATCACCAGACTGACAGGCTGGATGCACGCGGCGCCTACGCCCTGTAATAGACGGAAGGCAATCATCGCGGGCATGGACCAGGCCAGCCCGCCGCCGAGCGAGGCGACCAGGAAAACGGCGATACCCACGAGAATGACCGGCTTGCGGCCGTAGAGGTCGGCCAGCTTGCCGAACACCACGGTCATGGCCGTCTGCGCAAGCAGGAAGGCGGAAAAGACCCAGCTATATAGATTCAGGCCGCCGAGCTGGGCGACGATTTGTGGCATCGCGGTCGAGATGATCGTGGCTTCGATGGCAACCATAGAGGTCGCTGCCATGACGGACGCCACGATGAATGGCCGCATGGAAGTGCGTGTCGCAAACATGTGTTTTTAGAGTGGGGATACGAGCTAACGAGCCGGAAACTTGCGAGAGAGGCGCCGCGCCCCTGTCGGACACGGCAGCCACACCAGATAGCGGAAGGCGGGGATCGAACGTGGCGGCGGTGCCGCACGCGTAGTCAAGACGACTTGGGCCTGGCGATGGCGACAAGCATAGCCGAACCCGGTCAAACGCGTATGACGCGCGCGGCGTTAGCGCGTCACAGCTCGCAAGCCCGGCCCAAAAGCCTTATGCCACGGGGCCCGGCGGCCAGCAAAACCCTATTTGGATATAGGTTTTGGAAGGTTCTGGACAACGAAAGACTCGCGCGACGCCGATCTGCCGCCCGCCGTTGCCTCAGCGCGACATCTGACGTCCCGATTTCCGACCCGCGCGTGCGGCCTATCGTCGCACCAGGCGCAACAGCGCAAGCAGCACGATCGCGCCGATGGTGGCCGTGATAATGCGCCCGAGCGTGCCGTACCCCACGGCAATACCCAGATGCCGCAGCAGCCAGGCGCCGACGAACGCCCCGATCACACCGACGACGATGTCGCCAATGAGGCCGAAGCCGCCGCCGACGACCAGCCCGGCGAGCCAGCCGGCGACCAGTCCCACGAGCAAGAGCACAACGATGTCCATGACGGCCCCTCGCGTGTGGCCTCAGGCCGCGCGGCTACGTTTGATGGCGCCGTAGATCACCAGCAGCACGATCGCACCGATGATCGAGGCGATCCAGCCAGCCGACTGGCCTTCCGAGTAGATATGGAGAAACTGTCCGGCGTATTTGGCGAGGAGCGCGCCAGCAATGCCGAGGATGATGGTCATGATGATGCCCATGCTGTCCCGCCCGGGATGCAGGGCGCGCGCGATGAGACCCACGATCAGACCGACGACGATGGTGCCGATGATGCCCATGACGAACCTCCAAGGACGGGAACCCGAACGCAGTATAGACCCGATTCGTGGCATCTCGCGGCTCATCCCAAAACCGCACTGACCCGACCCCGCAGTTTTGGCTATCATCCGAGATGGCAAAAGCCCCCGAGAATATTGCCGCGCCTGGCGCCATGGCCCCCCTCGCTATGCCAGGTATAAGGGATGCCTATTTGTCAAAACCGGGCGGCTGCGCGATGATGGGGCACGCTGTCCCAACGCGCGGGGCACGCGGCGCCAATGAAACGGGCATCGCGTCGACGCGCTATAATCAGGGGCTATCAGATCCCCCCACACCATGCAACTGCTCGCTCTCGGCCTGAACCATCACACGGCGCCCGTCTCGCTGCGCGAACGGGTGGCGTTTCCGTTCGAGCGGATCGAGCCGGCGCTGGCGGGCCTCAAGAGCTTGTGGACCGGCAGTGGCAGTGGCAAATTGAGCGCCCCCGAGGCCGCCATTCTCTCGACGTGCAATCGCACCGAGATCTACTGCGTGACGGACGACGCCGCCGCCCGCGAGCGCGCGGTGCACTGGCTGTCCCAGTTCCACAACATTCCCGCCGGCGATCTCGCACCCCATCTGTACGCCCTGCCCCAGTCCGACGCCGTGCGTCACGCCTTTCGCGTGGCGAGCGGTCTGGACTCGATGGTGCTCGGCGAGACGCAGATCCTCGGCCAGTTGAAAGATGCCGTGCGCACCGCTGCCGAGGCGGGTGCTCTGGGCACGTATCTGAACCAGCTTTTCCAGCGCACGTTCGCGGTGGCCAAGGAAGTTCGCGGCCAGACCGAGATCGGCGCGCATTCGGTGTCGATGGCCGCCGCTGCCGTGCGTCTCGCTCAGCGCATTTTCGAGAGCATCAGCACGCAGAAGGTGCTGTTCATCGGCGCGGGCGAGATGATCGAGCTGTGCGCCACGCACTTCGCCGCACAGAACCCGAAAGCCCTGTACATCGCCAACCGGACAGCCGAGCGCGGCGAGAAGCTGGCCGAGCGTCTGGGCGGCACGGCAATCCGTCTGTCGGAACTGCCGCAACGCCTGCACGAGTTCGACATCGTCGTGTCGTGCACAGCGAGCACGCTGCCGCTGATCGGGCTGGGTGCGGTCGAGCGCGCCATCAAGGCCCGCAAGCACAAGCCGATGTTCATGGTCGATCTGGCCGTGCCGCGCGACATCGAGCCGGAGGTCGGCCGTCTGACCGATGTCTTCCTGTACACCGTCGACGATCTCGGCGCCGTCGTGCGCGAAGGCAATGCGCTGCGTCAGGCCGCCGTTGCTCAGGCCGAGGCGATCATCGAGACGCGCGTGCAGAACTTCATGCAATGGCTCGACGCGCGTAGCGTCGTGCCGGTCATTCGCGATATCCACGGCACCGCCGAGGCCATGCGTCTGGCCGAACTCGAGCGTGCCCAGCGCATGCTCGCGCGTGGCGACGATCCTGCCGCCGTGCTCGAAGCCCTGTCCCAGTCCCTCACCAAGAAATTCCTGCACGGCCCGACGCACGCGCTGAACACAGCGCGCGGCGATTCGCGCGAGCAAATCCTTCACCTCATTCCCGAACTGTTCCGCACCTCGGGATCCGCCGACAAATAGATGAAAGCGAGCATGCAAGCCAAGCTCGACCAGTTGACGCAACGTCTGGTCGAGCTTGATGGCCTATTGAGCCAGGGCGACGTTACGCGCGATCTGGACAACTACCGCAAGCTCACGCGCGAACACGCCGAGCTTGCCCCTGTCGTCGCGCAGTATCAGCAATACCGTCAGGCGCACAGCGATGTCGTGGCGGCGCAGGAGATGGCTGCCGACCCGGAGATGCGCGAATTCGCCGAAGCCGAAGCGACGAGCGCCCGCGAACGCATGGACGAGATGGAAAGCACGCTGCAACACATGCTGCTGCCGCGCGATCCCAACGACGACCGCAACATCTATCTGGAAATCCGCGCAGGCACGGGCGGCGACGAATCGGCGCTGTTCGCCGGCGATCTGCTGCGCATGTACACGCGCTATGCAGAGCGTCAGCGCTGGCAGGTCGAGATCATGTCGGCGAGCGAATCCGATTTGGGCGGCTACAAGGAAGTGATCGTCCGGCTGATCGGTCAGGGCGCCTACTCGCGGCTGAAGTTCGAATCGGGCGGCCATCGCGTGCAACGCGTGCCGGCGACCGAAACGCAGGGCCGCATCCACACCTCCGCCTGCACGGTGGCCGTGATGCCGGAAGCGGACGATGTCGCCGACGTCGAAATCAACCCGGCGGACATTCGCATCGACACATTCCGCGCCTCGGGGGCGGGCGGCCAGCACGTCAACAAGACGGATTCGGCCGTGCGTATCACGCACTTGCCCACGGGCATCGTCGTCGAATGTCAGGACGACCGCTCGCAGCATCGCAACAAGGACAAGGCGCTCAAGGTGCTCGCCGCGCGTATCAAGGACGCGCAAATGCGCGCCCAGCAAGCGAAGGAAGCCGCCACGCGCAAGAGCCTGATCGGCTCGGGCGACCGTTCGGAGCGTATTCGCACATACAACTTCCCGCAGGGGCGGATGACGGATCACCGCATCAACCTCACGCTCTACAAGCTCGAATACATCATGGACGGCGATCTCGACGAAATGATCAACGCCCTGGTCACCGAGCATCAGGCCGAGTTGCTGGCGTCGCTGGGCGAGGCCGCCTGATGACGCAGGGCGGCGGGCAAGGCGAGGGACAGGTGGACGTCGGCACCGTGGCATCGCTGCTGCGCGAGCCGGGGCTGCCGCCCGTGGAGTCGCGCATTCTGCTCTCGCATGTGCTCGGCTGGAGCCGCACGCAACTAATCACCCGCGACCGCGAGCCGCTCGCGCCCGAGACGGTCGCCGTCTACCGGGCACTGCATGCGCGTCGCTTGGCGGGCGAGCCCATCGCGTATCTCACCGGTACGCGGGAATTCTTCGGGCTGACGCTCTCGGTGAGCCCGTCCGTTCTCATCCCTCGGCCGGAGACGGAACTGCTGGTGGAACTCGCGCTCGTCCGGCTGGACGCACGCCCAAGCCCGCGCGTGCTCGATCTGGGCACGGGCAGCGGCGCCATCGCGCTGGCCATTGCGCATAGCCGCCCCGACGCCCAAATCACCGCGCTCGACCGTTCCCCCGAGGCGCTCGACGTCGCCCGCGAGAACGCCCGGCAACTCGGGCTAAACGAGCGCGTTAGCTTCATCGCGAGCGACTGGTACGCCGCGTTGCCGGCGGCCTGCGCGCCCTTCGACATCATCGTCTCCAATCCGCCGTACATCGTCTCGGGCGACGAACACCTCTCGCAGGGCGATCTGCGCTTCGAGCCGGTCGACGCCCTGACCGATCACGCCGACGGCCTCGCCGCGCTGCGCACGATCGTGGCGGGCGCGCCGTCGCGTCTGCTCCCGGGCGGGTGGCTGCTGTGCGAGCATGGCTACCATCAGGCGCTCGATGTCCGGGCGCTTTGCACGGCGGCGGGTTTCGCGGATGTCTTCTCCGAACGGGATCTCGCGGGGATCGAGCGCACCACCGGCGGCCGACGCCTCTGAGTGCACGCCGACGGACCCGACGGAAAACCGCTAAAATGCCGGATACGCCGACTTTCCGGCATCCCCACGGGCTTCCGATCATGACTACCCAGCAACGTATCCAGCAAATCGTCTCCGAACATCCCGTCGTCCTCTTCATGAAGGGCAACGCACAATTCCCGATGTGCGGCTTCTCGGGCCGTGCCGTGCAAATCCTGAAGGCATGCGAAGTCAACGACCTGTTCACGGTCGACGTGCTGCAAGACGAGGAAATCCGTCAGGGCGTGAAGGAATTCGCCAACTGGCCGACCATTCCGCAGCTCTACATCAACGGCGAATTCATCGGCGGCTCGGACATCATGATGGAGATGTACCAGAGCGGCGAACTCAAGCAAGTCATCGCCGAACTCGCCTGACACACGCGATTCGCGGTTGATGACGGTGTCGACGGGCGCTTCCCGGACGTCTGCGCCTGTGCGTCTGGTCGTGGCCATTACGGGCGCGACCGGGGCGGTGTATGGCGTGCGTCTGCTCAAGCAGTTGCGCGCCATGGGAGGCGCCGAAACGCATCTGATGGTGTCGAGTGCGGGCTGGCTCACACTGCGTCACGAACTCGGGCTCGAGCGGGCCGACGTGCAGGCGCTGGCCGATCAGTACCACAGCGTGCGTGAGATCGGCGCCAACATCGCCAGCGGCTCGTTCGCGACGGCGGGCATGGTCGTCGCCCCCTGCTCGATGAAGACGCTCGCGAGCGTCGCGCACGGGCTCTCCGACAACCTGATCGCCCGCGCCGCCGACGTCACACTGAAAGAGCGCCGCCGCCTCGTACTGATGGTGCGCGAAACGCCCTTCAATCTCGCGCATCTGCGCAACATGACAGCCGTCACGGAAATGGGCGGCATCGTGTATCCGCCTCTCCCCGCGTTCTACAACCACCCCGAATCGCTCGACGCGATGGTCGACGACACCGTCGCCCGCGTGATCGATCTGTTCGGGATTGCGCCGCCCGTCTCCTCAAGCTGGCGCGGTCTGGGCAAGGACGTCGAAGGCTGAAGAGCGTGAGTGCCGCTCGCTGCTGCGGCGGTTTTCCGGGTTTCGCCCGCTATCACCGGCGCTCACCCGCCCCTAGCTTCACCGCCTCCGCTTCACACCTCCCGCGTTATCTCACGCCGTCGATCCAGCGTTGCAACGTGTCGAGCGCCCCTTGCGATTGCCCGGCCGCCGACTCCGGCGTCTGCACGCACAACTCCAGCATGATGTCGTTCGGATCGAGCAGATAGAGATGTTCGCCGTCGCCATGCCGCTCGATGGCAAACCGCACGTCGTGCGCCCCAAGACGCGTCTTCCAGCGATCCAGCGCTTCGCGGTCTCGCACGCGCAGGGCAAGGTGGTGAATTTGTGTGGCAGGGGTATCGGGATGGGGATGAGGCTCGGGGGCGAGGCCGTCGCAATTGAAGAACGCCAGCGCTTCGCCCGGCGCAATCTGATAGCTCACCAGAAGATAGGGCTTGCCCCACAGGCGGCTCATGCCGGCCTGCGCCCCCGCCAGCGTGAAACCCATGACATCGACGTAGAATCGGTGCGTGAGCGTCGCGTCGTAGCTCGGGTAGGCGACATGATCGATGGCCACCGGGGTCACAGGAGTACCGCTTGCCGTGGCTTCAACGGCATGAGTGGAGTCCAGCATGGCCTGATTCATCACGATCCCCCGGACGACTGAGTGGCGACGGCATCGGGAAACTGCGGTTGTAGTGTAGCCCCGCAACCTGCGTAGCATCAACCGGGTGCCAGCGAGAGCCGCATGGACTATAGTAAAAACGCCACACTTTGCGTGCCAAGCCGCATTCCTTTGTGGTGTGACATGTTAGCGACCGGAGTTTGTCATGGAGACCGCCCTCTCGCCTGTTGTCGTCTACGCCGTAGTGACGCTCGTTTTCGTCATGCTGGTGCTGGTCGTGCCGGCCGGTGCCCGGTGGCGCAATGTCGCCTGGCCAACTGCCGTGCCGCCGCTCTCGCCGCATCGTCCGGGCGACTTGCTCGGCACGCCGCGCACGCCGTATTGGCGCTCTCCGAGCGACACGCAGGCGCTGCGCCGTCCGTCTTACTTCGCAACATCGGAGCGACGCGCACGCCATCACGCCACTTTTCTCGCCCCGCGAGATCACGAACGTCGCTGAGCGTGGCCGAGCGCATCCGATTGTGCGATTGCATCTGGATCACATCTGAATCGCACGTGATCGAACCGCATCGCGACTGAGCGTCGCTGAGCGTCGCTGAGCGCTCAGTGCATCTCTCCTGCCCCCTCAATCGCAGGATCCCTTACGCCTTGTTACATCTGTAGTGCCGCCGTAGCACCGGTGGGCGCTCGCACTCCGTAGAATCGGGTCCACGGATTGCGCGCCAGACTGCATGGAGACAATGCATGGCTGGCAGGCACGAATGACGGATCGATACCGATGATTCCGGTTCGTGCGGGGAGCGCATCGCTGATAAGGAGAACAGATGCAACGTCAATACTGGATTGCTGCCACCGCCATGGCTGGCCTCGCGGCAGCGTTCGTCTCGGGCAGTGCGCTCGCACGCACCGATGTGTCGGTCAACATCGGCATTCCCGGTCCCGCCCTCGTGGCGCCGGGTCCGGTCTATGCGCCGCCGCCCGTCTACGCCGCTCCGGCACCGATGGTCGTCGCCCCGCCGCCGGTGGTCTACGCACCGCCGCCGCGTTACTGGCGAGGGCCACCGCCGCGTCATTGGCATCACGATCGCGGCTGGGACCGCCGTGACCGGGATCGCCGTGACTGGCATCATCGGTAAGCATCTTCGCCGCACTGGCGAAAAAGCCCCGCAAGGTCATCGGACCGGCGGGGCTTCTTTTTTTTGCCAGCACGTCAGGCGTTGCAACAGGCTTGCCATCACTGATGAGGTGCCCGCATGAGGCCCAGCGAATTCCTCCGGACTTCATGCGTCATCGCATATCGACGATTCGGTCGTCTTTTGCAAACGTTCTTCGTATTGAAACGTTCCTCGTATTAAAACGATAAGCCCACATCCATGCTTCAGGCACGCTTCGTCGACGTATCTCGTCAGGCGATTCGCATTCCCCTTGCCCAGGGAAAAGGCAAATTGCGTGACGCATCAATAGCGATAGCAGCAGGGATGCCCGTAGTAACCACCGTAATAAGGACGGGCGGGCACAACCACACATCCGGCAAGCGTGACGGCAAGCAACGCGGCAACGACAAACTTCATGATCTGACTCCAGAGGTAGGAACGCGAATACGTTCGCTTTCTTTATATCGTCGCGCCTGCAGCAAGCCCATCACGCGTCTGTAAGCCGTGTAAGCGAAGGTTGCCAAACGAGGAGTGTGTCGCACTTTGTTACGTAACACGCTACGTGTGTGGCCGTAACGTCGCATGTTTGTGCGTTTCACAGCACCAAGCGAAGTCAATAACGACGCGGGTTCACATGGACGCCTCGCGCTGGCATGGCGTTTGCATCGTGGTAGATGTCGCCCTTTCTATTGCCCCGAATCGTGCGACCTTGCTTCATCCCCTCCTCCCGTTTCAGACGCGGGAGGAGGATTTTTTTCCTACACCTCCGATCCGTGTTCTGCCGTATTTCCGACATGGTATCGCGCCCTTTTCCTGCACCGTCGATGTGCGGGCCGCGCTGGTTCATTCATTTCATTTGCGCGTTTGAAATGTATCGACGCTATAAGAGCGTCGACTTCTCGTGCGATTCCTTTATCTTTAAAGCCTTATTGGACGCGGATTTCGAAGCGATTTCACCGCTCGCGCCAAAAACGACATGCGGGTAGGCACTGATCTCAAGTTGCCTGGATCGCTGTCGTAATCGCGTCTATAGAGGACTGCGCGCTCAATTCCGCAGCGACGCAATCCCTTTCGTGACGGCCGCACGACACGCGCCGGGGCTAGCGTCTCAGGGGAAAAGTCATGGAAATCGCCACGCCTGAATTCCAAATGGAACAACAGGAACTCCAGGCCGTCACCGCCGCACTCAATCGCGTGCAGGCCGTCATCGAATTCGACTTGCAGGGCCGCATTCTTCACGCCAACGAGAATTTCCTGCATACCGTCGGTTATCGTCTCGACGAAATTCAGGGCGAACATCACCGCCTGTTCTGCGAGCCCGACTATTCGGCCTCTGCCGCCTATCGCGACTTTTGGGCCAAGCTCGGTCGTGGCGAATTCGACGCGGGTGAATACAAACGCATCGGCAAGGGCGGGCGCGAGGTCTGGATCCGCGCGTCGTACAACCCGGTGTTCGACGCCAGCGGTGCCCCCTACAAGGTCATCAAGTTCGCCACCGATGTCACGGCGGACCGCACGCGTCAGGCCGAATTCGAGGGCAAGGTTCGCGCAATGGACCTCGCGCAAGCCGTCATCGAATTCAATCTCGACGGCACCGTGATCTCGGCCAACGACAACTTCCTGCAAGCGCTCGGCTACTCGCTCGACGAGATTCGCGGCAAGCACCACCGCCTGTTCTGCGAGCCGGATTACGCGGCGTCCGACGCCTACCGCGACTTCTGGGCCAAGCTCAATCGCGGCGAATTCGATGCGGGACGCTACAAGCGCGTGGGCCGGGCGGGCCGCGAAATCTGGATTCAGGCGACGTACAACCCGATTCTCGACGCGAACGGCCGTCCTTATAAGGTCGTGAAATTCGCGACCGACATCACGCAGCAGGTCGAACTGGAAGCGAGCGTGAAGCGCCGCGCCGAAGACGATCAGCACAAAGTGGCGCTGCTGCTCGATACCGTCAACCGGGCGGCCGCGGGCGATCTGACCGGCGAGATTGGCGTCGCAGGCACCGAGCCCATCGACCAGTTGGCCGACGGCATTCGTCACATGATGGACGACCTGCGCGGCGTGATCGGCAAGGTGGTCAACTCGGCAGGCGAGTTCTCGGGGGCGTCGCACGACATTGCCGAGCGCGCCAATACCGTGGCCACCGGTGCGCAGGCACTGGGCGCGACCGTCGAGGAAATGAACGCATCCATTGAAGAACTCACGGCATCGATCAACTCGATTGCCGACAACACCAAGGGCGCCGATCAGCTCGCCAAAGCGACGCAGCAGGAAGCGGAAACCGGTTCGCGTGCGATTGCCCGCTCGGTCGAGGCGATGGCACTGATCAACAAGTCGTCGGAAGACATCAGCGAAATCGTGAAGGTGATCGGCGAGATCGCCGGGCAGACTAACCTGCTCGCGTTCAACGCGGCCATCGAAGCGGCGCGTGCGGGCGAACATGGTCTCGGCTTCTCGGTCGTGGCCGACGAAGTGCGCAAGCTCGCGGAGCGCTCGTCGCAGGCGACCAAGGAAATCTCCAAACTCATTAACGAGTCGACCAAACGCGTGGCGCAAGGCAGCGACGTATCGCGTCAGGCGGGCGAAGCGTTCGAGAAGATCGTGAACGGCGTGTCGCGCACCACGCAGGCCATCTCCGAGATTTCCTGCGCGGCAGAAGAGCAACTCGTCGCCGCACGCGAAGTGAGTCTCGCGATTCAGCACGTGGCCGAAGAGACGGAGAAGTCGGCAAGCGCGTGCGAGACCATCGCACAAGCGACGACCGGTCTGAACCAGGGCGCGCAAGCGCTCGATCGCACCGTGTCGCGATTCAAGGTGTAGGGATGACCCGGCGAGCACGCGAGTCGCATACCGACAACCCTCGCCAGCATTTTTCGGCGCCAGCCCACGCGGGCCGACACTGACTGCGCACGCAGCGCCGGAGCCAACGTCCGCCAAGAGGACCCCGTATGGAAATCGAAGCCGACGCCGATGCCGTCACCCAGCAAGCGCTTTTGCGCGCTGTGCACCGGCATACCGGCATCTCGATGAACGAGAAGAAATGGACGATGTTGCAGGGCCGGCTACGACCGCGCCTGCGCACGCTGTCGTTGCGCTGCTATCGCGACTATCTCGCGCTGCTCGAGAACACGCCCGAGGAGATTCGGAACTTCGTGAATCTCGTCACGACGAACGAGACCACGTTCTTCCGCACGCCGCGCGTGTGGGACTACGTCGCCCAGCATTACCTGCCGCGCTGGCACGCCGCCAACCCCGGGCGCACTTTCCGGATGTGGTCGGCCGCCGCATCCTCCGGCGAGGAGTCGTATTCCGCCGCAATGATCTGCGAAGCATTCCGCGCGCGGCATCCCGGTTTTCAGTACCAGATTCACGCGACCGACATTTCGAGTCAGGTGCTCGCGGTGGCGATGGCGGGCAACTACGGTGGGCGCAGCATCGACGCCCTCAAGCAGCAACGCCCGGCCATGCTGGCGAAGTATTTCCGCCCGAGCGTGGGCGGCTTCACGGTCGTGCCGGAGTTGCGCGCCCACATCACGTTTGCCGAGCACAACCTGTATCAGCGCCTGGCGCGTCGCGAAGCGTTCGATCTGGTCATGCTGCGCAACGTGTTGATCTATTTCGAGACGAACGATCAGGAACGCGTGCTGGAGAACGTACGTTGCACGCTTGCCCCCGAAGGCGTGCTGATCGTCGGCGAATCGGAGTCGCTCTCGCGGCTCTCGACCGGCTATCAGTTTGAGCAACCGCTGATTTACCGCAATCAGGGAGCGTCGAATGGGGCCGTCGCATGACATTCAGGTGTTGATGGGCGAGGTGCGCATCGGGCGCGGTGAAGACGTGCTGCGCGCGACCCTCGGTTCGTGTGTCGGCATCGGTCTGATGTGGCGCGCCCGTGGCCTGTATGGCCTCGCGCACTGCCTGTTGCCCGAAGCCCCGCAGCCCACGCTCGCCATCGGGGCGAAGTACGTCACGCAGGCAGTGCCGTCGCTGCTCGCGCTGATGAAGGCCGACGATGCACGCCGCAGCGAGATCGAGGCCGTGATCGCGGGCGGGGGCAACATGATGCCGCATCAGCCAACGCCCCGGCATGGCCTGATCGGCGCGGCCAACGCCAAGATGGCGCAGGCCCTGATCGCCGGGACCGGCATTCCGATCGTGCATGTCGAGGTCGGCGGCGAAATCGGACGGCAACTGACCATCGACTGTGCTCACCACGCGTTCTTCGTGCGCACGATCGGCTCAAACGGGAGCGCTGCGGTGCCGCGTCGCCCCGCGCTCAAACTCGTGGAACGTGAATCATGAACGCACGCACGCCGGGATTTCCGTTTCTGCATCAAGACGCCATCGCGGGCGCGATGGTACTCCCGCCCACGATGTCGCCCTATCAGGGGTTCCAGGGGTATCAGGAGCATCAGGGCTACGCGCGCTCCGGCACGGGTTACGGCTCGCCGCCAGGGGTGACGGCGGGCATCACGACGCAGACGAAGACTGGCGTGAGCACGCGCGCGCCCGCCATGCCGTCGGCCACGCCGCAAGCGGCTCACGCATCGTCCAAAGCACCGGCCAGCGCACCGATACCGCAAAAGCCCCAGAAGCCACGCACCGCCGCTCCGGACGACATCGAAGTCTTCGGCTCGTTTCATCTGGGCGACGTCGAGTTCGCGCTGCCCATTGCGGCATTGCAGGAGGTGGTGAATTACCCCGGCCATGTCACCCCCGTGCCGCTCTCGCCCGACTTTCTGCTCGGCCTGTTCAATCTGCGCGGCACGCTCATCCCCATCGTCGATCTGAAGCCGTTGCTGGCGATTTCCGGAGAGGCGTGCGGCCGGGCGATGCCGATGACGGAGAAGATTGCGATCGTCGACATCGAAGGCGTGCGCGTCGGACTGCTCTTCGACAGCACGAGCGAGATCCTGCGCGTGCGGGCGTCTGAGCGCACCGGGTTCGAATACGACCCGTCGCACACGGCGCCGCAGGTGGTGTCCGGGGCGATCAAACTCGACGGCGGCGAACGCATTCTGCAAATTCTCGCGCCGGGCGCCCTCGTGCGTATCGAAAACATGCCGCAGTTGCTCGCACGTCAGGCGCTGAGCGCACCGCAGCGCCGCCAGCAACGTCAGCGTCTGCAATGCGTGTCGTTCACCATCGAACACTCTCGACTCGCGCTGCCGATGGGGGCGATTCGCGAAATCATTCGCGTCCCGGAATTGCAGAACTCGGCGCTCGCGAGTGTGTTTTGCGTCGGCATGCTCAATCTGCGCGGTACCGTGGTGCCGGTTATCGATTTCGCTCACTTTCTGGGCTTGCAGGCCAGCCAGCCGCACGCCGAGGTCGCAGGCACGGCCTCGGACCTGCGCCGGATTCTGATCGTCAAACAGGAGGATGTGCACTTCGGCCTGCGGGTCGATGCCGTGGACAGCATCGTCACGTATTTCGCCGACGAATTGCTTGCGATGCCGTCGTTCAGCGCGTCGCACGCGCAGCTTTTCTCGGGATGCATCGCACGCGAGCCGGCGAACGACATCGTGCTGCTCAACGCCGACGAACTCTTCACCCACTCCCAGGTGCTCGAACTCACGCGCGGCCATCGCGAGCTTTATCGCGAGACGGACCCTGCGCAGCGCGCAAAGGCAGGCGATGCGGCGTGCCACGGAACGAGGGCGAAGGCGTCTCCCGGCACGCGTCACGCTTACGTGTCGTTCCGTCTGCAACACATGCTGGCGGTGCGGCTCGATCAGTTGCGCGAGATCATCCACGATTCGCCGGACGTCATGCCCGCACCGGGCGCGCCGCCATTCGTGCGCGGCATGCTCAATCTGCGTCGAGAGCTGGTGACCATCGTCGATCTGCGCGCGCTCTACGGCATGCCGCCGCAAGACGACGCGCAGGCACGCAAGATTCTCGTCATCGAACACGGCAAAGACAAGTTCGGGCTGCTGGTCGACGCCATCGAGAACATCGTCACGCTCGACGAGGCGGACAAGCTGCCCGTGCCCGCCTTACTGCTCGGGCGCGCCACGCACGAGATGCGCAACGACATGCGTGAAGCGGTGGAATTGCCCACGGCGGACGGCGCCGCGCGCACGGCCATGCTGCTCGATCTTCAGTCGCTCAAGATGCGGCTGGAGACGGTGCTGACGGCATAAGCAAAGGGCGCGAAAGGAGCGCAGCGAGTCGCGAGCCAGCGACGCTCAGCGCAGTACCGGCGAATCGCGAGCGCCGGAGGCAGGGCCCTGCGGCGTGTTGGGACGGCGCGCCGCAGGGGGTAGTGCGAGAGAGACAGCGGGGGCGACAGCGGCGGCGTCAGGGGCGACGCGTCAGACGACTTCCTGACGATGGATATCGTGCGTGATAAAGCCCCGGGCGTCGTTCGGCATGGCCAGCCACTCGGGATGTGCGAGGGTGCGGCGCACATCGTCCAGACCGCTCGACCAGTGATCGAGCATGGTGGCGAGCCCGAACTGGTAGTCCTTGTAGTGCCCCTCGTACTCCTTGTTACGGTAGATAAGCTGAATGACGTTGTAGCGCTTGCTGCACGCGATTTCTTCCGCCGCATGGCACCACGGATCGCGGGCGCGCACCTCCGCGGGCACCCGGTCGAGCACTTCGCGCAGGACACGGCGATAGTGCTGCGCGCGCTGAAGGTTGTCCGTCACCAAACGCGTGCGGCTCGAAAACTGGATGTCCTTCTGACGGTCTGCGACGTCGTTCAGATTGTCGGGCAACGGACCGCGCGCACTCCACAGGTCGACCTGAAACGCGAGCGTGTCGCGGCGCGGCGACGTGCCGAGCACCTCCGAGAGCGGCGTGTTCGACACGAGGCCGCCATCCCAGAAATACTGGCCGTCGATTTCCACGGCGGGGAAGCCCGGCGGCAATGCGCCCGAGGCCATGAAGTGCTCCGCGCGCAGCTTCTCGCGGGTGTTGTCGAAATAGACGAAGTTGCCGGTATGCACGTTCACGGCGCCGACCGAGACGCGAATCTCGCGCGCATTGATCCGGTCGAAGTCGACGAAGCGCTCCAGCGTGCCGCGCAACGCCGACGTGTCGTAATAGCTCGCATGGGCCGGGTCGCCCATCGCGGTGGGCAACGGTTGCGGCCAGCGCGGCGTGAAGAAGCCCTTCTGGCCCTCGACCAGCGCACGCCATGCCTGCCATGCGCTGTAGGCGATGCGGCCCGGCTCGGGGCCGTTGAGGATGGCCGCTTCGAACGGCGCGGGCAACGGCGGAAAGACGGCCGGCTCGCAGATCGTGCGCCAGAACGCTTCGAGTTGCGCCACGCGATGCTCCGGCGCATTGCCGGCGATGATCGCCGTGTTGAACGCGCCGATGGATATGCCCGCGACCCAGGTCGGGGCAATGCCGGACTCATGCAGGCCGGCATACACGCCCGCCTGATAAGCCCCGAGCGCGCCGCCACCCTGCAAGACAAGCGCGACCGTCTCGTACGGCGGCAGATCGATGGCGCGTTTGGGGACTTTGGGCGGATTGGCCGTCATGACCGTTCTCCTGATGCTTGTCTGCTTGACCTGGAACCGCCCCGGCGTGCGAGCGTGCCGGGGCTGCCGAGCCACTGAGCGTGGCTTGCGGCGAGATGTGCGACGCGATTACTGCATGAACCAGCCGTGGCTCACCACGAACGATTGCCCCGTGAACGCGGCGCTCGGGAACGTGGCGAGGAAGAGCGCCGTCTGGGCGACGTCGTCGACCGTGGTGAACACGCCGTCGACCGTGCCGCCGAGCATCACTTTTTTGATGACCTCGTCTTCCGAAATCCCCAGTTCCCTGGCTTGCTCGGGAATCTGCTTGTCCACGAGCGGCGTGCGCACGAAGCCCGGGCAGATGACGTGCGAGCGCACGTTGTGCCTGGCGCCCTCCTTGGCGAGCACGCGGGCCAGACCGAGCAGCGCATGCTTGGCCGCAACGTAGGCCGACTTCAGCGGCGAAGCCTCATGCGAGTGTACCGAGCCCATATAGATGACGATGCCACCGCGGTCGTCCTTGTACATGTGCTTGAGCGCCGCCTTGGTCGTGAGGAAGGCGCCGTCCACGTGAATGGCCTGCATCTTCTTCCAGTCGGCGAACGCATAGTTCTCGATCGGATTGACGATCTGGATGCCCGCGTTCGAGATCAGGATGTCGATCGAGCCGAAGGTCTGCGCCACTTTGTCGATGCCGCTGTTCACCGCGTCTTCGTTGGTGACGTCCATGGCCACGCCGATGGCCTTGCCGCCCGCGGCCTTGATCTCTTCAGCAACGGCGTCTGCGCCCTGCTGATTCAGATCGGCAATCGCGATGGCCGCGCCGGCGCGTGCCAGCGTGAGCGCGATTTCTTTGCCGATGCCGCTCGCAGCACCGGTCACCACGGCGACCTTTCCATTCAACTGATTCACTGACTGGCTCATTTGCACACTCCTGATTCGTCAAAATGGCGGGTCATGCGACGCGTAGCGCACGCATGGCTCGTCGAACACTGGCGGATGGCGGACAAACCCACTGCATCGAACCGGCCTGGCCGCCGCACAAACAGAAAAGGCGCCTTGCGGCGCCTTTTCCTGCGTTACCGCGCGATCGGCTTGTAGCGGATTCGCTTCGGTTTTGCTGCCTCCTCGCCGAGGCGCTTCTTCTTGTCCGCCTCGTACTCCTGATAGTTGCCCGGGAAGAACTCGACATGCGAGTCGCCTTCGAAGGCCAGAATATGCGTGGCGATACGATCGAGGAACCAGCGATCGTGCGAGATGACCATCACACAACCGGCGAACTCGAGCAGCGCGTCCTCGAGTGCACGCAAGGTTTCGACGTCCAGATCGTTCGACGGTTCATCGAGCAGCAGCACATTGCCGCCGGAGATCAGCGTCTTGGCCATGTGCAGACGGCCACGCTCACCGCCGGAGAGCGAACCGACCTGCTTCTGCTGGTCCGAACCCTTGAAGTTGAAGCGCCCGATGTAGGCGCGCGAGGGCGTTTCGTACTTGCCCACCGTCAGTACGTCGGCACCGCCCGAAATCTCTTCGAACACCGTCTTGGTGCCATCGAGCGCGTCGCGGCTCTGGTCGACGTAGGCCATCTTGACGGTCGGGCCGACCTTGATCTCGCCGCTATCCGGCTGCTCGCGGCCCGTGAGCATCTTGAAGAAAGTGGACTTACCGGCGCCGTTCGGGCCGATGATGCCAACGATGGCGCCCGGCGGCACCGTGAAGCTCAGATCGTCGATCAGCAAACGGTCGCCAAACGCCTTCGACACGTTCTTGAACTCGACGACTTCGTTACCCAGACGCTCACCCACCGGGATGAAGATTTCCTGGGTTTCGTTGCGCTTTTGATATTCCTGGCTGTTCAGCTCGTCGAAACGGGCGAGACGCGCCTTCGACTTCGCCTGACGACCCTTCGGGTTCTGACGCACCCATTCCAGTTCCTTCTTGAGCGCCTTCTGACGGGCCGACTCGGTCGACTCTTCCTGCTTCAGGCGTTGCTCCTTCTGGTCGAGCCACGAGCTGTAGTTGCCCTTCCAGGGGATGCCGTGACCGCGGTCGAGTTCGAGAATCCACTCGGCAGCGTTGTCGAGGAAGTAGCGATCGTGGGTGACGGCCACGACGGTGCCCGGGAAGCGCGTGAGGAACTGTTCGAGCCAGTCGACCGATTCGGCGTCCAGGTGGTTGGTCGGTTCGTCGAGCAGAAGCATGTCCGGCTTGGAGAGCAGCAGACGAGCCAGCGCCACACGACGCTTTTCGCCGCCGGAGAGCACGCCGATCTTGGCGTCCCACGCCGGCAGGCGCAGCGCGTCGGCGGCGACTTCCAGCGTCTGCTCGATATTGTTGCCGTCGCTCGCGGCGAGGATCGCTTCGTACTTGGCCTGCTCGGCGGCCAGCGCGTCGAAGTCGGCGTCCGGCTCGGCGTAGGCGGCGTAGATTTCGTCGAGCTTGGTGCGCGCTTCGAACACTTCGCCCATGCCGCCTTCCACAGCTTCACGCACGGTCTGCTCGGGATCGAGCTGCGGCTCCTGCGGCAGATAACCGATATTCAGATTGGACATCGGGATCGCTTCGCCCTCGATCTCCTTGTCGACGCCCGCCATGATCTTGAGCAGCGTCGATTTCCCCGAACCGTTCAGGCCCAGCACGCCGATCTTGGCGCCCGGGAAGAACGACAGGGAGATGTCCTTGAGGATGTGACGCTTGGGCGGCACGATCTTGCCCACGCGGTTCATGCTGAATACGTACTGTGCCATTCGGCTTTCCTGATCCTGAAACGGTTATGACGGCTCACGGGCGAGCGCCAGATAGCAGCGAGTTTATCAAAGCGCGGCACGCACAGCATCGGACACGTCGATCACAAGGTCACTGCACGCGTATGCGCAGCACGGCAGCAGCCAGCCATCGGCCTTTTCGTCGCGCGACAAGCCCGGCCACTCGATCCGATACACGACCGGGGCCGGCGCGCCACCGGCGACGTCAGCCACATTGAATCGGGCCTGGCACAGACATGCGCGGCAGGTGCCGTTGCGGCACAGGCTGGGCAACTTGATGCCGGCGGCCTGCGCTGCGAGCAGGATCGGCGTGTCGGCCGGGGCATCGAAGTGCCAGCCCGAGGGCTTGAGCGTGACGCGGTACGTCTGCGGCGTTCGGGACTCGGCGGCGTCAGCCGATTCGCCCGAGCGCGTGGCGTCTGAGGGGGAACGGTCCAAGGGATAGGGGTGCCGGGGAAATGGGAGCTACACGGCGCATCTTGCGCCAACGCGCTACCATAACCCACTTCCGAGTTCCGAATCCCATGTCAAACGCTCCCCACGATGCCTCGGCACAAGGCGAGGCCGACGCGAAAGCGCGTCCCATCGCCCGTCTCATCGATACCGCCGGACTCGAAGCCGCGCTGCACGCGTTCGCCGACGCGCGCGACTGGCATCCGTTCCACACACCGAAGAACCTCGCGATGGCCCTGTCGGTCGAAGTGGCTGAGCTCGTCGAGATCTTCCAGTGGCATACCGATGCGCAGGCCAAAGCCGTCATGCAGTCGGACGAAGCGCGGCATGTCGAGCAGGAACTGGCCGATATCGCCATGTATCTGGTGCGTTTGTCGACGGTGCTGGGCGTCGACCTGAACCGCGCCGTGGCCGACAAGCTCGTCATGAACGCGCAGAAGTACCCGGTGCCGAAGACGTAACCGCGCATGGCCTTCCGTTTGGCCGAATCTGACGCCCACCTCTTGCAATCGGGCGCGGCGCCCGCATAACGGCACATAACGACATGTCGCTACATGTACCGGCCAAACGCCGCCCCCGAATTCCGAACAGACAACGCTATGTCTCACTCCTCCCAGGCTTCACAGGCATCTCAAACGCCTCCCGGCGCAGGCCACACGCACGGCAAGTCGTCCAGGCGCACGCTGCCCGCGCGTCCGCGCTGGTTGATGCTCGCCATCATCGCGGCACTGCATGCTTACATCGGTTGGCGACTGCTGACCCCGTTGCCGGTCGCCCTTGGCTGGAAAGTGCTCGGCGGGTTATGGCTCGCCGTGTCGACCGTGCTCATCCCGCTCGGTCTGATGAGCCGCGCCATCCAGAAGGAACCGCTCGCCACACTGCTGACGTGGACAGGCATGACCGCCATCGGCATCTTCTCGTCGCTCTTCGTGCTCACGCTGCTGCGCGACGTCGTGCTCGCCGTGGCGATGGCCCTCTCCTTGCTCGACACGCAACTCGTCACCCGTTCGGCCGTCATCGTGCTGATCCTCACGGCGGCGTCGACGGTGCTGGGTTTCTACAACGCGCGACGCCTCGCGCGCGTGGTCGATGTCGACGTTCCCATTGCCGATCTGCCGCCCGCGCTCAAGGGTTTCACGATCGTGCAATTGAGCGATATTCACGTGAGCTCGACGATTCGACGTCGCTATATCGAAGCCATCGTCGAAGCATCGAATGCCCTCAAGCCCGACCTCGTGGCAATTACCGGCGATCTGGTCGATGGCGGTGTGCCGGCGCTGCGCGATCACATCGCGCCGCTCGGACAACTCGCGTCTCGTCACGGCACCTATGTGTGCACCGGCAATCACGAGTACTACTCCGGAGCGCCGGCCTGGGTGGCGGAGTTGCGACGCATCGGCCTGACCGTGCTCGAAAACGAGCACGTGGTGCTCGAGCACGAGGGCGCGTCGCTCACCGTGGCAGGCGTGACGGACTTTACGGCACATCATTTCGATCCGGAAAAACGCAGCGACCCGCAAGCCGCCGCGGCGGGCGCGCCGGAAGGCGTGCCGCGCGTGCTGCTCGCCCACCAGCCGCGCAGCGCACCGGCGGCGCAAGCGGCCGGGTTCGATCTGCAACTCTCCGGACATACGCATGGCGGACAATTCTGGCCGTGGATGTATTTCGTGCCGCTGCAACAGCCGTTCGTGCATGGTCTGCACCGGCTCGGGCGTCTGGCCGTTTATGTGAGCCGGGGAACCGGCTACTGGGGACCGCCGAAACGGTTCGGCGCACCGTCCGAAATTACGCGTATCCGGCTGGTGCCGGGCAAGGCCTGACGCTATGCAACCCCTATCCATCAGTTCATCGCTCGAAACCGTTGCCGTGCGCTTGCGCGGCAAGGTTCAGGGCGTCGGCTACCGTCAGGCGGCCGTGCGTGAGGGGCATCTGATCGGTGTTCGCGGCTGGGTGCAGGCGTTGCCCGAGGGCGACATCCTGGCGGTGGTGCAAGGCACGCCCGATCAGGTCGACAAGATGCTCGAATGGATGCGTCACGGCCCGCCGGGAGCCCGCGTGACGGATTTCGAAAGCGAAGTGGAATACACCGGTCGTCGTTTCGACCGCTTTGAACAGCTCTGACGCCTGCGCCAACCCACGCCGACATGACAACGCCCACGCCCAGCACACGCCGCGCCATCGACGACGACGCACCGCGCATCGTCACCCTGCTCGCACAGTTGGGTTACGAAACCCCGCTGGAGATCGTTCGACGCAATATCGCGCTGTCAGCCGCTCATGGCGATGACGCGGCTTTCGTCGCACTCGACGAAAACGCTCGGATCGTGGGATGTATCGGATTGCACGCGCTCACCATGTTTCATCAGGCGGGGCGTCTGGGGCGCATTACGGCGCTGGTGGTGGAGGAAAATGTGCGAGGCTCGGGCGTCGGGCACGCGCTGATGGCGGCCGCTCACGCATGGTTCAACTCGCGGGGATGCGAGAAGTTCGAAGTGACGAGCAGCGACCACCGGGTCGCCGCGCATCGCTTCTATGCGCGGCATGGCTATGCCCGCGACGGGCAACGACTTGCGCGCAAAAGTCAGGCTTGAAGCCTGACTTAGTTCTTGTGACGGTAATTGATGCGACCCTTCGTCAGGTCGTATTGCGACAATTCCAGCGTCACACGGTCGCCCGTGAGAATGCGAATACGGTTTTTCTGCATGCGCCCGCTCGCATACGCCATCACTTCCACGCCGTTCTCGAGCGTGACGCGAAAGAAATTATCCGGCAGCACGTCCGAAACGCGTCCGTCGAATTCGATCAGTTCTTCCTTGGCCAATATCGTGTCCTCTTGTGGGTGCCGCTCGCGAGGCGCAGCACCGGTGTAACTGAAAGTTCGTTCGCCAATACCGTTCCAGCCCCCCGGAATCTGATGGGGTGTACAAACGCCCAAAAGAGCCTACCCGGTGGACCGTCCACAAAGGCGGACAGCGCACCGAAAAGCGGCGATGGTTCGAAGGAACAAGGCACATTGCGGCAGTGCCGCAATGACGAGCAGTGCGTGTCGGGAGAGCGAAGACCAGGTCGGTCCGCGTCATCGGCACAGCGATTGATCCGGCTCGCAGGACATCGATGTCAGCGGCGCCGATAAAGCATTTCGCGATCGTCAGGCGATGATCGGCGAATTTTCGCCGATCGCGTAAGGATACGCTTTTCTGCGTCGCCCGTGTGGAAAAAATGGCTTTGGCAAGCTTTTTTGAAGCCGTTTGCCGCCCATTTGTGGCGCAATGCACCAATGAACGCGCGCAGCCTCACCGGGGCCCCTCGGGGTCAACGCGGGCATGACGCACGACGCGCGCTCAACTATCCTGTAAACACCCGTAGCCCGCAGGAGGATGACCATGAAAACAGTCGCTCAGATCCTGAAGTCCAAATCGGCCAGCACGGTGTACCAGGTGCGACCGACCGATTCGGTACTCGATGCCCTGACCCTGATGGCCGAAGCGCGGATCGGCGCGGTGTTGGTCAGCGATGACGGCGGCGCAATCGTCGGTATCTTCACCGAACGCGATTACGCTCGCAAAGTTGCGCTGATGGGACGCACCTCGGTCAACACGCCCGTGCGCGATGTCATGACCTCCGCCGTGCGTTACGTGAGTCCCGAGCAGACCAACGAAGAGTGCATGTCACTGATGACGGAGCATCGCATTCGTCACCTGCCTGTCATGAAAGACGGCGAACTGGTCGGCCTGTTGTCCATCGGCGACCTGGTCAAGGCCATCATCACCGAGCAGCAATTCACCATCGACCAACTCGAGAACTACATCATGGGCGGGAGCGCCGCGCTGGTCGGCACCCCGCACTCGCGGCCAAGCTGAGTCGGCACTCACCTTCCTTATCAAGGCCGCCCGGCGTCGTTCGCATCGCTTCACATTGAAACCGGCAGCGCAATCAGGGGCACGGCGCTTCGTTTGAAGCGCCGTTTTTTCGAGGACCTGACGCAAAGTACCGGGACGGGTCTGCCTCGCCGGGCGGCGTGTGCCAGAATGCAGCCCTGCCGCCGGTTTTCGACAGCACTCATGCTTTTGCCCTTGCGGTCATCCACATCCCTGGCTCCTCCCCTGCTCTGACCTTCGCCCGCCATACGCCATCGATAGCCGTACGCTCGTCGTCTCGCGAGGTTGACGCGCGCATGCCCCTTAGCGTCTGGTGGGTCCCGGCCGCAGTGCTCGCGTTGCATTGGCTCATGTGGTTCGTCACGCCGGTACCGCTCAGCGACTTCAGCGACCCCAGCCACAATTCGCCGACGCGCACGGCCATGCAGGTCACCCTCGTGCCACCCCCCGCACCGCGAAGTTCAGCGCTTCAAGCCCCGACCGTCGCCGAACCCGCGCGCAGAAACACCGCAACGTCCGCGACCCGTGCCCCGATACCCGCGCTGCCCCAGCGACGGACATTACCTTCCGCGAAGCCCACCGAACCGCAGACACAGGTCCCGCCCGCTCCCACGGTGAGCGCGCCACCCCCGCCAACCCTGGACTGGCGCGCCGACATTGCACGGCAAGCCGGTACGCCACCGGCGTCGAAAGCCTCGTCACCGGTCGCAAGTGCCGAACGCGCAGTCACTGATCGGTCGCAACGCGCCGCCCCGCGCGATGCGCCTCCAGCGCAAGGCAACGTCGCGCAACGCGCCTTCGAGCGCGAATTCGGGTCAGGTCAGGCCGCCGTGAGCGGCCCCAGCGCCACGCGCGAAGGCGGCAATCCGTTGGGTACCCGGGAATGCATCGAGATGAACGGGAAAAAGGTGTGCTCACGCCAACGCAACCTGGCAAGTGACATCGACCCGTTCATGAAACGCGAGCGCCTGTTCGCGCCCGAGATGGGGGCGCGCTGACTCGTCAGGCATCCGCTTCACGGGGAACACGGACTCACGACGGTCGCCGCGCGATGTCGGCGAACGCCATTGCGATGGCGCCCCCTACCCACCCGCAGGCGGGCGACGCTCAGAAGTCCTCTGCGTCGACATCGTAATTCGAGGGCTCCCACCGAATTGCCAGCAAAGCCAACAAACCGATGGCCGGCGCGAAGGCAATTACCCAAAATACCTTCGTCGCGAGGGCCGCAGCCAGCACCGGGAACAGGAACAGCGAGACGGTCGAACTCGTACGCATGAGCGTCTGGTTCAAACCCACGCCCACTCCCCGCAGCGACGTCGGATAGCTCAGCGACGCGAACGTCATCGAGTGCGCCCCCGGTCCGAAGCCCTGACCCAGCAGGAACAGCGCGAGCAAGCCAAGCGCCCACGCGACCTGCACGGCGCCGTCGGGCTTGCCCACGACCGCCAGACCGACGAGTGCCGTCAGCTGGAACGCGTAGCCCACCACAGTGAGTTTCCAGGCGCCGACCTTCGGCACCAGACGCACCCCCAGCAAGCCGCCCGTGAACGCGAACAACAGGTTCAACGCGAGCGACATCAGAATCGTGGTCAGCATCGACTGGGCTAGGAAGCTGGCGATGATGACCGGCAGTCCGAACGCCACCGCGTTATAGGCAAACGACGACGCCACGGCGATGATGGTCGCGAGCGTCGTGCGACGCAGGTACACGCCCTTCAGCAATTTCCCATAGTTGCGCCACGCGGCCGGACGTTTCGGCGCGACACGCTCGGCGTCCTTGGCCACAACGGCATCGATCCCGTACGAACGCTTGAGAATCTTCGCCGCCGCTTCCAGATCGCCCTGATTGGCGGCCCACACCGGCGATTCGCTCATGTAACGGCTACGCACGGCGATGATCGCCAGCGCGGGAATCGCGCCAAAGCCGAGGATGATCCGCCACAGCAACCCGCTGTGCGACGACGGGAGCACCGAGTAGCACAGCAGCACCAGCAGATACGAGCCGCATATCGCGGCATACCAGGTGGGGCACCACATCGCGACCCGCGCCGCCTTGTTGCCTCGTCCCTTGAGTTTGGAGAACTCGGCGAGGAATGCCATCGCGACCGGTAAATCGATGCCCACGCCCAGCCCCATGACGAAGCGCGCACCGGCGAGCACATACTCGTTCGGCGCAAGCGCGCAGGCAATGGCGGCAATCACGAAGCACAGCATGTCGGCCATGAACACGCGGTAACGGCCAATGCGATCGGTGAAGTAGCCGCCGAGGAACGCCCCGACGATGGCACCGAACGTGATGGCGGACGCCACCATGCCCGTACCGGCCGGCGTAAGCTGAAACTCACGCGCAACGTCTTTCAGGCCGAAAGCGAGCGCACCGAGATCGTAGGCATCGAGGAAGACACCGCCGAGGGCGATCGCCACGATCCAGCGGGCATTCGACACGCGGGCGCCGCCCTCATTGACGAGCTGCGCGACGTCGGCGGCTGAGCGGATGATGGCCGGACCCGCGGTGCGAGAGGCGGCGGATGCCGCAGCGCTCGCGTGTGCAGACGCGGCGCAAGACAAGGAGACGTCAACAGACATGAGACTGAACCAGAGGAAAAACGGAGGGACACCGGAGGTCGCGATGTTACCGCTTGGTACTGAGCCCCCAAAGTCTTTTCTGGTTATATGCTTAGACGATTCCCGCGCCTTCCGATACATTTCGATGATTTAGCATCAATTCGCCACGAAATTCAGTGAAATATGAGTGGATATCTCTCAATCATTAAGCAATGGCAGCGCATGATCCAACGTCTCACCACATGGGAATATCATCGAGACACGTTTCCAAACCCGTACTGCGCCGTGCCAACCCCGTCGTAGCGCGATGCAGCATCTTTACAGTCGCTTACCTTTTCTTACAGCAGAAAGCCCTGCGGAACCCTACATTCCGCATCGTGGTCGCAATAGATGTGCCACATGGTGCACAACATCACTTCGACAACGGTGACGGCGTGCCACCACGCGCATCACGCTCACCTTGCATTAACACCTCACGCTCACGAGGACGATCCAAAATGAACATTAAAGCACTTACGGGAATCAGCGCGGCACTGGCCGCCGTCATGTTGGCCGGTTGCGTGGCTCCGGGTCAGCAATATGGCGGGTATCCGCAGCAGGGGTATCAACAGCCGGGATATCAACCGGGCTATCAGCCGCCGCCTCAACAACAACCGCAGGGCGCGCTTTACGGCACGGTCCAGTCGATCGAGCAACTCAACGGTGCGAATAACAGCCCGAACATTCTGGGCACGGTGCTCGGCGGTGCGGCGGGCGGTCTGCTCGGCAACACGCTGGGTGGCGGACGCGGACGCACTGCCACCACCATCGCCGGCGCCGTGGTCGGTGGTATCGCGGGTAACCGCATCGAAAACAGCATGGGTCAGCCGAACGTGCTCTATCGCATCACCGTACGTCTGGACGACGGCCGTGTCGCCACGGTCACGCAAGCGCCGCCGCTGCGTGTGCAACAAGGCCAGCGCGCCGCCGTCTCGAACGACACGGTGTACCCGTACTGACAGAACGTCATATCAAAGTTCACGCTTCACGCCCGCCGGTGCCTCAGCCCGGCGGGCGTTTTCGTTTTGTGCGTCGCAAACGCACGACATGGGGGACGCCGGGGGGACGGCGCAGGTCGATAATCGTCAGTCAGAGTGTTCATACGAAAGCGAATTTGACCTACTAAGATACGCGCGCAAAATACGGCGCGACCATCGGAGGGCTCCCGCCGTTCCGGAACTTTGTCGAATCCGTCTCGAATCCGTCAGTTACCGTTACCCTTCGAATCTCGTCATGTCGACCCAGACGACTTACCACCATCGGCTTTTCATGGCGATGGTCGGCGGTTTCAGCGCAGTGCTTAACGCAGGCGCTTTTCTCATCGTTCTGCAACTGAACGGGCACAACCCCTATACCCCTTTCGGTCTGACCCTCGTATGCGCGTTGGCCGTCGCGGCGTTCATCGTGTTCGCCAGCTTTCACCTGCTCGCGAGCGCCCGGAACCTCGGGTGGATGCTCGGACGTGGCGCCATGCGCTGGTGCCGGGTGCTGGTGTCGGCCATCGTCCTGCTGTTTCTGACGTACGAGAGCCCGGAAGATGTGCGCCTGATGGTGGCCGAGTGGATTCTCTTCGCGCTTCCGCTGCAAATGATCGGACTCGCGGTGCTGCGCGGCATGGCCCACAGCATCAACAACGCGCCCGGCAATCAACGCCGCGCGGCATTTTTCGGCCTGGGACGCGAAGCCCGCAAATTGAATCTGCGCCTGCGCCGCTCGCCGATCCTCGGCATCCAGGTGGCGGGCTACTACAACGATGTTCCGATCACGCCGGACGATGGCGAAGTGCTGCCGCCCTACCTCGGCCGTTATGCCGACGCTGCCGAACACATTCAGGCCAACGCGTACGAAATCGTCTTCATCGCCATCGGCCAGCAGGACAACAAGGAACTCACCAGCGAGATCGTCAACCGTCTGTACGACTCGACGGCCGCCATCTATTTGCTGCCCGAGTTCAGCTTCCCCGGCGATCTCCCGCTGACTGGCACCGATCTCGCCGGTGTTCCGCTGCTCGCCCTGCACGACATTACCGTGCAGGGTCTGCTGCGCATGATCAAACGCAGTATCGATGTCGTGGGCGCAGCGTTGATCCTGGTACTGCTCAGTCCGGTGATGCTCGCCGTCGCCATTGCTGTGCGCCTCGATTCGCCCGGTCCGATCCTGTTTCGTCAACGGCGCTACGGCGAGCGCGGCGAGCCGATCGTCGTGCACAAATTCCGTTCGATGCGCGTGATTCAGCCGGAAGATGCGGCGGCGGCCGCGACTGGCGGATTGCGTCAGGCGCACGCGGGCGACAGTCGCATCACGCCGATCGGACGGCATCTGCGCCGCACCTCGCTCGATGAATTGCCGCAGTTGTTCGACGTGCTCGCCGGTTCGATGAGCCTTGTCGGCCCGCGTCCGCACGCTGAAGAGCACAACGAAATGTATCGCCGCCTGATCCCGGGCTACATGCTGCGTCACAGCGTCAAGCCGGGCATCACGGGATGGGCGCAGATCAATGGTCTGCGAGGAGAAACCGACACGCCTGACAAGATGCAGCGGCGCGTCGAATACGACCGTTACTACATCACCAACTGGTCGTTGTGGCTGGACATCAAGATTCTGCTCAAGACGATCCCCGTGATGGTCACGGGGCGCAATGCCGTCTGAGCTGCTGCGTCACTGACGTCCGAGTTCGCGCCACTGCCGCCAGCAGATGCTGATGAAGCGACGGTCGTCGACGAGATACCGGCGCCACATGCGGCCCGGGTCCTGCAAGATGCGCCAGATCCATTCGGAACCCGTGCGCTGCATCCACTTCGGCGCGCGCTTCTGCATGCCCGCAGCGAACTCGATGGCCGCACCGACGCACAGCATGACACCGCCCGGCATGGTGCTCGCGTACGCCATCGCCCAGCGCTCTTGTTTAGGCATGCCAAGACATACGAAGATGAGATCGGGTGCGAGCGCACGAACGCGCTGCGCGATCTCCTCGCCTTCGGCACCGGTAGGATCGAACGTCATCGACGGAATCATCAATGTGAAATCGAGCCCCGGAAAGCGCTGTGAGAGGCCTTCCATCAGTTGCGCGTCCTGTCCCGGGCGTCCACCGACGAAGACCGCCCGACGGCCCGACGCCCGCGCTCTGTCGCACAACGCGGGCAGCAGGTCTGCGCCGGTCACGCGGCCCGGCAGCGGTTTGCCGAACAGACGGCTCGCCCAGATGATGGGCATGCCGTCGGCGAAAAGAAAGTCGGCTTTGCGGTACTGCTGCTTGAATTCCGGCTGCGTGTCGAGACGCACGATGTGATCGACGTTAGGTGTCACCACGATGCGCGAGCGTCCGTCGCGTTGTGCACCCGCGTGTGCGAGCACGTCGACGGCCGTCTCGAACGGCACCGCTGCGATGTTCAGGCCGAACAGTGCGACATTGGGCTCGAAGACATCGCGAACGGCAGTTTCAGGTGTGGTTTTCAGATCGTTGTCACGGTTCATGACTTATCGTTTTCCCCTGTTTTCCGGCAGTACCGGACACGTTCGATGGCAGCCCCGATAGTAGCAGCGTGCACTGCGCACGTCAGTGACACTTTTCATCACGTGTCGCGTATTTCGCGACGAAGCGGCGACGAAATTCGTCGTCCCCACGCCATGGATCGGCTACCATCGCAGCGGCTGCAAGCCCTGCCCGATACCGTCCATTTCGTCCATTTCTCTTGTTACCGCGAGCCCGCTGCCGGTTGATGTAGACGATGATCCTCGACGCCCACGACATTCCCGCCGATACCTGCCTGCAAGCCGATCTGTGCATCGCAGGCGCAGGCGCCGCCGGCATCACGCTTGCCCTGGCGCTCGAAGCGAGCGGACTGGACGTGATCCTCCTCGAGAGCGGCAGCGACGCACCGGAGCCCGCCGTCCAGCAACTCTACACAGGCACGGTGGCCGACGCGCGCCTCCATCCGCCTGCCGACAGCTACCGCGTGCGCCGCTTCGGCGGCTCGACCACGCTGTGGGGCGGACGCTGCATGCCGCTCGATCCCATCGACTTCGCAGCACGCGACTACCTGCCGCACAGCGGCTGGCCTATCGGGCTCGACGATTTGATGCCGTGGTACGGGCAAGCCAACGCGCTGTGCGAAGCGGGTGAATTCGCGTACACCGCGGAGCAGGCGTTTCCCCGCGCGTCGAATCCATCGCGGCCGATGATCGGCAACTTCGAGAGCGACGTTTTTTCGACGAACACACTGGAGAGATTTAGTTGTCCGACGGATTTCGGCAGCCGCTACCGGAACCGTCTCGCCAAAGGACGCGTGCGCGTGGTGCAGCATGCCAATCTGTGCCGTCTGCCGATGCAGGAAGGCGCCACGCGCCTTGTCGGCCCGGCGCAAGTGAAAACGCTGGATGGCAAGCCCTTTACTGTCGCCGCACGCGCTTACGTGCTGGCGACGGGCGGCCTCGAAGTGCCGCGTCTGCTGCTCAACAGCCCCGGCACGAGCGGCAGCGGGCTGGGCAATGCGCACGATGTCGTCGGCCGTTATTACATGAGCCATCTGGCCGGGACCATCGGCACACTCGATCTCTCGGGCGCGACATCCGTCTGGCACGGCTACGACGTATCCGACGAGGGCATCTACTGTCGTCGCCGTCTGGCATTGCGGGCGCAGGCGCAACGCGAACTTCACGCGGGCAACTTCATCGCGCGCCTGCATCACCCGCGCATTCCCGACGCGGGGCATGGCAACGGCATTCTCTCGGCGCTCTATCTGGCGCGCCCCATCGTGCCTTACGAGTACGCCAAGCGTCTCTATGGCGATGCCCCCGGCAATGCCGGCAACTGGCTCGCTCATGCGCGCAACGTCGTCACGGATGCGCCGAACACCGTGCGCTTTCTCACCCATTGGCTGAAAAACCGCACACTGGCAGCGCGCAAGTTTCCGTCGGTCATCGTGCGTCCCGCGAATCTTCGCTTCAGCCTGGATTTCCACGCCGAGCAGGTGCCTTACGCGCACAGTCGAGTCTCGCTGGGCGACGAAACCGACGCCCTGGGCATGCGACGCATTCACATCGACTGGCGCTACACGCCGCAAGACGTGGCGACCGTGACCCGTTCGCTGGCAGCACTCGCGCAAGAGATCGAGCGCACAGGCGTCGGTCACTTCACGTACGACCCGAACGAAGTCGAAGCCGAGATGACCCGCTATGGCGCCTATGGCGGCCACCACATCGGCACCGCCCGCATGGGCGACGATCCGCTCACCAGCGTGGTCGACGCCGACTGCCGTCTGCATGAGGTCGATAACGTGTTTATTTCGAGCGCAGCGGTCTTCCCGACGTCCGGCCAGGCCAACCCCACCCTGAGCATCGTGGCGCTGGCCCTGCGGCTCGCAGCGCATTTGCAGGGACAGGCCAACGTGTCTGCCCTGCCCGTGCCGAACCTTCCGATTTCTTCCCCTTCTACGTGATCCCGTCCGCCCTATGAAAGCGCGCATCCTTGTCACCGGCGCAACCGGCTTTATCGGCCGCCACGTCGTCAACGCCCTTGCCGCGAGCGAGTGGGCGGAACCCATCGCGGCGTCGCGCCGAGCCGACGCCGGCCTGCACGCCGTAGACGCGCTATCCGCCGCCTCGCTGGGCGCAGCACTCGCCGGGGCCGACGCCGTCGTGAACTGCGTCGCGGGTTCGCCCGAAACCATCATGGCCAATGCACACGCGCTGCGTGAGGCGCTGGATGCACGCGGCAGACCCATGCCCGCGGTGTATTTCAGTTCAATGGCGGTGTACGGCGTTGCCGAGGGCCGGATAGACGAGTCGGCCGCGCTCGTGGGCGCGAGTCCCTACGGCATGGCAAAAGTGGACGCCGAAAAGGCGCTCACGGGTCTGCCGACGGTCTCGATCCTGCGTCCGGGGTGTGTCTATGGCGGGGGAAGTCCGCAGTGGTCGGCGCGCATCGCGCAACTGCTGCGCGAGGGCCGTCTCGGCGATCTCGGTGCGGCAGGCGACGCACACAGCAATCTCGTGCACGTCGACGATGTCGTGAAAGCCGCGCTGAGCGCCCTGCGTCGCCCCGAGGCCGGTGGACAGGCGTACAACCTGGCGATGGCCAACGCGCCGCGATGGAACGAATACTTCATCGCCTATGCAATGGCGTTAGGCGCAACGCCGGTGAAGCGCATCGGGGGGCGACGTCTGAAAATCGAGACGAAGCTCATCGCACCCGCGCTCAAGATCGCCGAGATCGCGGGACGCAAGATCGGTCTGAAGGGATTGCCGCCGGCGCTCGCCCCGTCGCTCGCCCGTCTCTGGCAACAGGACATTTGCCTCGACGCCAGTCGCGCCGAAAAGACTTTCAACCTGACGTGGACACCGTGGCGCGAGGCCGTCAAGGCGGAAGCCGCCCGCGCCTGATCGACTGCCGCGCTTCGGCGACACGTATCGACGTGTCGCACCAACGTCGCCCATCGTCCACACGATTCAACGACGCGCGACGCGTCCCCCCGTCCAGGCCCACAGCGTGGAGAACGGCGCCACGCCGAGCAATCGGCGTCCCGCCCACGCGGCCGCCGCGCCGTTGACCGCAATCGCCAGCGACGCCGCGACCGATGCGCCGACACTGCCGCCCAACGGCGTGAGCACAGCCAGCCCCAGCAACAGCACCCCCACCGACACCACGTTGATGCGCATGAGCGCGCGCGTGTGTGCCGTCATGCCGAGCAATTCGGGCATCGCGGTGAAACAGGCGGCAGCGATCTGCCCGAGCGCGAGCACCCGCAACGCGCTCGCCCCGTCGTCGTAACCGTGACCGAACAGCCCCAGCAGATGTTGCGGGATGAGCAGCATGCCAAGCGTCACCGGCAGTGCCAGGCACAATACCAGCCCGATCGCCTGCGCGGCGCTGCGCTCCAGCCCCGGCAGATCCTGACGCGCGTACAGGCTCGCGAAGCGCGGCGCGGCCATGCCCGTCACGCCGCTGATGAGAATGTTGACGACCAGCGCCAGACGCCACGCGAGTGCGAACAGCCCTGTCTCGCGCGACGACGCGACGATACCCAGTACGATGGCCGGCGCCGACGTAATCAGCAGCTTGGTGAGTTCCAGTGAGAAGAGCGACAGCCCCGGCTTGAGCAGCCCCGGAATCGCATCGTGTGGTTTCCCCGCAGGCACTTCGCGTAGAAACCGTCGAAGCAGTACCGCCCCGACAATCGCCGCGATGGTAAAACTCGCGGCAGTCAGCATCAGCGTATTGGCCACCGTCAGGCGTCCCGTGGCGATCAACGGAATGGCCGCCACGCAGAAAATCGCGGGCCACAGCCACGAGTAGATCATCTGGCTGAACCCCACGCGCTGCAAACCGGCGAGCGCACCGGCGAGTGCCGCGCCCATGTTCTGCGGAATGAACGACAGTGCGCCGAGCATGAGCGGCACCGCAAGCGCGGGTTTGTGCAGCACGTCGTTGGCGAACAGCGTCGCCACAGCGGCCAGCAGGATCGACACCGCCGTCGACGCAATGAACACATGCCCCAGCGCGCGACGGATCGTCGGGCGAACGTCGCCGGCGCGGCCCGATGCGATGTCCATCGCCAACTGACGCGTCAATGCCTGATCGATGCCGAGACGCCCGAAGCCCGCGAGCGCCACCATCGTGCTGAAGACGATGTAGAAGTTACCCGTCTCGACGACGCCGAGCGCGGCCGCAATCAGCAGGTGAAAACCGTAGCGGCTCGGCAGATCCAGCAAGCGCACGCCAAGGCTTATCGCGCTACCGCGAATCATCGAAGCGCCCGTCTTGCCGGGCGGAGTGGGCGTCTCGCTCATCTCATTTCACCGGCTTGTGCAATACGAAGAGCTGGATGCTCTGCGGCGGCAGTTCCGCATGCAACTCGCCGCCGGAAAAAGTGGCGTCGGGCTGGCGCGCGAGCGCGTTATCGGCCAGTCGCCAGATTTCGCTCGTCCCCGCGTCGGCGAAATTGGCCAGCGAGATCGTGGCCTGCGCCGCGCGATCGAGTTGCTTGTTGATGACGATCACGGTCAACGCGCTGTCCTTCTCTCGTAGCGCTGCGAACGCCGACACCGTATCGGGATCGGGGACGGTTGCGGCGACGCTGGTCGAGCCGAACGCGCCGCCCTTGCCGTCGTAATTGCGATATAGCTTGATCGCCTTGTAGACCGGCATCGACGGATCGAGCGTACCCCAGCGAGTCGCCATGTCCAGCCTCTCGCGTCCGAAAATTCCGAGGATATCGGCCTGCGCCGTCGCCCCGTTCATCCGCGTATCGGCGCCCCAGTTGTATTCGGTGAGCGCGATGGGCGTGCCGGGGTAGTAATACGTGTCGACCCATTGACGCATCATCGGAATCAGCGCCACCACGCTGTTGATCCATGTCGGGTCTTTGTAATTCGGGTCCCAGAGATTGCGCGTGGACCGATTGCGCATGAGCGCAATGGCCGTCGAATTGCCGTCTGCCGGTTCCTCGTACTCTTTGCTCTGCGGATAAAAGTGCAGACTGAAGATATCGACCGGACGACCGGCCTTCTTCCATTGCGTGAGCAGCCACGGGATATAAGGCATGCCACCGGTTTCGTTCAGACGATCCGGCGCCTGCGCGTAACCGTGCCTGATCGAATGCTGCTGATCGAAGCCGCTGTACAGATAACCGTTCCAGCCCCACTCTTCCGGCGCGAGCACCTTGGCGCCCGGATCGGCTGCCTTCACGGCACGCGAGTACGCGATCACCTTCGCGGCAATCTCGCTGGCGTGCGCGCCTGTCGGATGCGAGTTGTTGTGGATCAATTGCCACAGGCTCGGCTCGTTATCCATCGCGTAGTACTTCACGCCGCCCGCCTTCGCCGGTCCGAACTGCTGCACCAGCGCCGCGACCCGCGCTTGCTGGCTGGCAGGATCGTCGAGCACCGTCGCGTCGTCCGGATCGTTCACCACAGGGGTGCCGTCGCGCAGAATGCCGTTGCCCGCATCGGTCATGCCGTCCACATCGTGGTTCTGTTGCGGGCCGTACTTGGCGACGGAATAACTCGCCAGGCGATCACGCGCGCGTGAGAGCGTGGCCACGCGCCCGAGCATGGAAATGGTGACGATCGGCGCGGCGCCACCCGCCTGCGTCAGCGCGACGAACCGGTCGCCGAACTGGTCGTTGATGTCCGCCGGATTGACCGGCAGGCTCTCGTAATACCAGTCCCGGCCCGCGTTGCGTGCGTCGAGCCGCCAGTTGTAGGCCGACGCGCTGTTACCGCCCGAACGGTTGAGCGGCGCGCGCAAATCCTGAAGCATCGCCGTCGTACCGAAATTGATGCCGTAGATCAGCGGATTGATCGGATGCCGGTTGGCGGCTGCGTCCACCGAAATCGCGACAGGCAACGGTCCGCCGGGAGTGGCTTTGGTGCACGCGGCGGAAGACAACAGCACGGCGGCGCCCGCCAGTTGGATCAGTCTGGAACACGCACTACGGCGCGGCAACACGCGCATGGAAACTCCGGGGGACGGCACGATGGGCATGATTGTCGAACCCGCCAACGCGCCAGATATAGACGAAGATCGCCAGAATGACGGCGGTCTCGCCCGGCGCGAGCGTTGGCGGATAGAAGAACGAAACCAGCAGCACAAAGACCAGATAGTCGTACAGTGCCCCGAGGAAATCGTCTTCGACTTCCATGCGCAAGCGCCGGTAGAAAAACAGGCCTCGCAGTTGCAGGCAAAGGATGATGAACGCACCGATCAGTCCGAACTCGAAAACGATGCCCAGCCAGGTGATGTCCGCCAGAAAGAAGAAATGGTGGAAGTACGTGGTGAGGGTGTCGCCGCTTGCGGGGCTGATCGTGCCAACGCCGAACAGCCAACGCAGCCAGTCGTTACCGAGGAAGCGGGTCGCGAGCAACGCCGAAATACGACGCGTATCGAAGCCCGTTTCGGCATTGGCGCTGAAGATCGTCGCCAGATACCCCATCGAGAAAATACTGGCGAGCACGACCGGTGCAACGAGTAACAGCCCGATACGCGCACGCGGACGCGCCCACACGAACGTGTTGATGACCAGCACACCCATGATACCGATGGCAAGTGCACGCGATTTCACGATCAGCAATGCCACCGCCAGTCCGATGATGACGGCGACGAGGTATCGGAAATTTCGTTCGAAGAACGCGCGGCGGTAGCAGAAAAACAACAGGATGAACGGAAAATACATCGACATCCGGATGCGATGGCCGCGGCTGTCGTTGGTAAAGAACGGCGCCTGACCGAAAACGTAGGTTTCCTTGTACCAACTCGCGGGCACCACGAGCCACATCAGGATCAGTGCGCCGACGATCACCGCGCCCAGAATCACGAAGCTGCGCCCCAGCTCGTTCAGCGTGGGCTTGAGCATCAGCAGCAGCGCCAGAAACGAGAAGAAATACAGGATCGGCAGCAGCTTCACCTGTGCCGTGAGGCTGGTGAAGAAACTCTCGTGAAAATAAATGACGGCCGCAAAACTCGGCACCATCACCAGCCACGCGAAGCTCAGCAACACCTGTCGCGTCATGGGAAAACGCGGCTGGCTTCCCAGGCGCAACACCAGCGGCAGCGTGAGTATCGGGAACGCTTTCGAGAGTGCCCACAACGGATACAGCGTCGAAATGTAGTGAAAGGTTTGCCCGAACAACGGCAATAGCACCAGGAGACACCCAACGACAAAGGTGCGCGGCAAGCCGGGTGCGAATACGGGCGGCAGAACGTCCGTCGTTTCGCCGGGTGCGGCGTTTTTCATATCGAGAGGTAGCTGCGCAGCTGTCACGAAGCGGTTGAATTCGTTGGTTAGACTCGGTGAGTTTGACGACATCGGCCGCCACGAAACTTCCGTGGCGGCCGGTGGCGGACGATCAGTAACTGCGAGCGCCGTTGATGTCGTAGTTCACGTTCTTGTTAAACGGAATTGCCTTGTTGATGTACTGGTCGACCCACAGGTCCACCTCGGCAATCGACGACTTCGGCACGAAGACCGTGTCGTTCGATTGCAGAACGATGTCCTGCGCCGGATCGCCTTGCTGCGTGAGCGCCTTGACGTCGACCGTACGAAGCATCGGGCGACCGTCCGAGCTGCGGCGAATCAGCACGATCTCGCCGGTGCGGGCCGTGTCGAGCAGGCCCTGTGCGGTGATGATCGCTTGCATCACGCTCATGCCGGGCGTGAGTGCGAGTTCGCCAGGCTTGCCGACTTCGCCACCGACGAAAACGTGCGCAGCGGTTTGCGTGACGGCGACCATCGCGTGCGCGTTGGCGGTCATGTTGTTCGCGGCCAGTGCGCGGTTGACCGTTTCACCGAATTGCGTGAGCGTCTGACCCGCAGCAGGCAGATTGCCGGCGAACGGCATGGCGACCGTGCCGTCGGGTGCAACGCGACCCTTGTAGTTGAGTTCGATGTTGAAAGGCAACACGACGGAAATGTCGTCGCCAACCAACAGTCGATACGGACCCGGTGTGGAATCGACCCACGTAGCGAAGCGATCGGGTTGCTGGAATTTTGTGTCGACCCAGGTGTGGGTGCAGGCCGTAAGCGTCATCGTTACCACGACGCAGGCCGAGCGGAGCATGTTCATTGGACAGATGGCACTAGGCCGTGGTTTCACAGTTTCGACCGTACTCTAGTGCACTTCTGTCGTCTCGCCAAGCACGATAAATCAGCGTCGGATTTAGGATAATGCGGGATTTAGGGGGACTTTACGGGGACTTTCTTGCGTAAGATATGCGCCTGAAACCATGAACAATGGCCGGGCAACCTTTCCGCTTCTTGCATCCCTATGGCAATTACGACTAGAACAAGGCCTGACAGGCACGCCGCGGTCGTTGACGTGACGATCCGGGATTACCTCAACACGTTTTTTTACTACCGCAAGATTGCGACGACGGTGTTTCTCGTCATCGTTGCGCTAGGCGTGTTGATTGCGCTGTTTGTGCCGATTCCGTATCGCGCACAAGCCACGCTGCTTGTGCTCAATGCGGGGTATTACGACCAGACCAACAATCCCAACAGCGGTGTGTCGTTACAACCTCCGCCCGGACAGCTCAACGGCGTTGAAGCCCAGATCCTGTCGAGTCCGGAACTGCACCGCGACGTCATCCTGTCGAAACTCGGACCGACTGCGACAGCGAGCGACATCGACCGCGAGGTGCAGAATTTCGAGCGACGCCTGCACATCGAGCAGAACGATCTCGCGAACACCATCACGCTGACTTATTCGGATACCGATCCAAAGGCAGCGGCCGATGCGCTCGCGCGTCTGCTCGACAAATATTTCCGTCAGCGTGCGTCGATCTTCACGCAGGGCCGCGTCAACCTGCTGGTCAGCCAGCGCGACGACGTGGGCAAGCAGCTCGACAAGGCCGACGCGGATCTGCTCGCTTTCCAGAAGAAGCATGGCATCGTCAAGATCGACGATCAGACCTCGCGCGCCGTGATGCTCGAAGCGCAACTCGAGCAGCGCAAGCTGGAAACCGACGCAAAGCTCGCACAGGACCGCAGCGAACTGAAGTCGTTGCAGGCCTCGACCAGGGACGTGCGCTCGACCATCCCGATCTACACGGACGACTCCGAGACCAGCCGCGCGATCAACACCCTGCAAGGCACGCTCAGCGAACTCGAAAACAAACGTGCCGACTTCGCTTCGCGCTACATGGCAACGTCGCCGTTCGTGGTGCAGCTCGACAAGCAGATTGCCGACATGCGCGCCAACATCGCCAAGCAGAAGCAGGAGATGATGACCGCAACCCGCCTGGGCCATAACAACTACTACGACGTGGTGCAGGAGCGTCTGGCCGTGCTCAATGCGAGCATTGCCGGCGGTCTCGCACAGCAGGCCGCACTCGACGCGCAAATCAAGGAAACGCGCAGCCGTCTGCAGGGAATGAGCGATGTTTCGAGCCAACTGAGCCAGTTGCAGGCGCGCCGCGACATTCTGGCGGACAGCTTTAAGGACCGTTCGCGTCAGGTCGAACTCGCACGCGTGCAGCAGGGTCAGGTCAGCCAGATCAACGGCACGAACGTGCGTGTGATCCAGGCGCCGTTCCCGCCGTCGCAACGCAGTGTGTCGGCCAGCCTGCTGATTGCCGCCTCGATCGCCGCCGGTTTGCTGATCTCCGCGCTGACGGTGCTGATTCTGGCCAGCATGCGCGAGACGTTCCTGAGTCCCGAACAAGTCGAACGTGCCCTGCTGTTGCCGGTGGTCAACGCACCCGTGCTGCTCGGTGCCGACCGGCGTGCGGGGGCAGCCGGTGCTGCCGGTGCCGTCACGACCGGGGCTGCTGCGAATGCCGAGACGGCTTACGGGCGGCCTGCACATCTGGCTTATGGCCGCATGATCGCCGCGATCAACAGCAGCAGCGACCGGCCCGCCAAGGTCGTCATGGGGCTCTCGGCCGGCAAGAACGACGGCCTGCCGTCCGTCATTCAGGGCCTGACCAGCGAACTCGAACATCGCTCGGACAAGCCGATTCTGATCCTGGATATCGCATCCACGCCGGACTCACAGGTCTACGGCAAGCCGAATGCGCAGCGCCTGCTGGCCTGGCCGTCGAACGGTGGCAGCGGCACGGCGAGCGCCGACGTCGTCATACCGGCCGACACCACCGACTCCGCCTTGCTCTCGGACCTGACGTTTACGCGTGTCGAGCGTCACAACATCGTGGTGGCACAGCCGCGCAGCGGGGCGATCCCGTCGTCGTGGCAACAGGTCACGCGCCTGTTCGACGCGCTGCGCGAGTCGCACGACTACATCGTCGTTCACGCGCCGCCGTCGAGCCAGTCGTTCACCGGCATCGAAAACGCCTCGCTTGCCGACGCCACGCTGCTCGTGGTGCGCGCCGAAGCCACGCGCAAGCCGGTCATCGCCGAGCTCAAGGCACAGGTCGAAGACGCCGGCGGACGTTTGATCGGCGTGGCACTCACGCATCGTCGAGGGTATATTCCGAGCTTCATCTACCGATTCTTCTAGCCGGCGGTCCTGACCACCATGCAACAAATCAGCGCGATTTTGCCGATCAAGACCCGCGGAAGACACTACGCCGACAACATCGGCCGTTGTGACATTCTCTTCTCGTCGTTGCGCCACTTCACGACGCCGGACCTGTTCCATCGCTTCGTGATCATCGTGCCGCACGACGAGGTCGAGGAAGTGCGCGGCTACGCCAAGGCGTGGTCCGACTTCCCCATCGAAGTGATCGACGAATCGCTGTACATGGGCGCGTTCAACGAGTTCTCGCAGCGACACCAGATTCGTAACTGGCATCGTCAGCAGATCATCAAGATCAACGCGCCGGAGTGGATCGAGACCGAGTACTTCCTGATCTTCGATCCGGACTGCTTCGCAACGCACGCGTTCGACTATGACTCGCTGATCGTCGACGGCCGTGCGATCACGCACCTCAAGGGGCGCAGTGTCGAGCCGTATTACTGGGAGGCGTCGGCCAAACTGCTCGACGTCGATCCGCATCTCGATCGTGAAGGCGTGTGGTGGACACCCGCAACGCTCTCGCGCTCGCTCTGCCTGTCGTTGCAACAACGGCTCGAAGCCGTGAACGGCACGGACTGGAAGCGCGTGCTGCTCGCGAACTACGCCATCGACTGGACGGAATACACGCTGTACTGGCTCAACGCCGAGCACGCCGACCTGCTCGATCGCTATCACACGACGGCGGTGCCGCCGCAACGTACGCTGCACGCGAGCGAGAGCGTATGGTTTGCCGACAAGATGCAGGAGTGGGACGCCGCGCACTATTTCGCGCAGGAAAGCGACGGCCTCTTCGCGGTCGTTCAGAGCAACACGAAGATTCCGCTCGACCAGGTCGTTGCCAAGCTGTCCCCGTATTTCCCCATCGAGATTCAGCCGTACGAGCGGCACGTCGACCCGGTGCTCAAGGGCGCCGAGCTGTACTCGGCCGTTGTGCGCAAAGGACTCAAGATGGTTCAGAAGTTGCTGGGTAACGGCGCAGGCATCAAGGGATAGGAACAAGTTCGATGGGCAGTACCACCCCCGGCACCACAGTCAGCACGGGTAGCACAGGCAGCACCAAGGGCCGGATGGTCGGCATCGAGATCCTGCGTTTCTTCAGCGCATTCGCCGTTCTGATCTGGCATTACCAGCACTTCTTTTTCCGGCCCGAGACGGCGTCCATCGAAGTCGTTCCCAGCACGCAGCCGCTCTACGGGCTGCTGCACCCGTTCTACGATTTCGGATGGCTCGGGGTCAACGTCTTCTGGACAATCTCCGGCTTCATCTTCTTCAATCGCTATCTGTCGAAGATCGTGGCGCGCAAGGTCTCCGGCGGCCTGTTCTTCGTGAACCGTTTCTCGCGGCTGTATCCGCTTCACATCGTCACGCTGATCGCCGTGGCGTTGCTCCAGGCGTATTACGTGCGCGAGAACCACGCGTTCTTCGTGTATCCGTACAACACGCCGTACGACTTCTTCGTCAACGTCATCTTCGCGTCCGGATGGCTCACGCCTTACACCGACTCCTTCAACGGACCGGTCTGGAGTGTCTCGACGGAAATCGTGGTCTACGTCGCCTTCTTTCTGCTCGCGCGCTTCTGCCGTATCGGCATGGTGTGGACGCTGCTGCTCATGTGCGTGTCGGCGGCCATTGGGGGCGTGCTGATTCAGCATCAGATCAAGGGCAGCGAATCGAACATCGTCTTCTGCGCCTTCTATTTCTTCATGGGTGGCGCCGTTCATCTGCTCTACGCGCAATTTCGCAACGTGATCGAGCAGCACCGTCGCGCCACTGTCCTGCTGTGCTGCGCGGCGTATGCGGGTCTGATCGGGGTTTGCGTCGTCTTCGGCGGCACGAAATATCTCGCGGCCACGGTCATCGCGCCGGTGTCGATCGTGTTGCTGCACGCCATCGAACCGTGGATTCCCGAGCGGTTGGCCGCGCCCATCGCCAATCTCGGCAATACGACCTACTCCAGCTATCTCATCCACTTCCCGCTGCAACTGACGACGGTGATCGTGCTCAATGCACTGGGCATGTCCAGCGCCACACTGGCGATGAGCCCGTGGTTCCTGGTGGCCTATCTGATCGTGGTGTTCGCGCTGGCCCGGCTGGTTTATCGCCTGCTGGAAGCACCGGCACAGACGTTCCTTCGGCGGCGTCTGGCGTGGATCGGCGCTCGCTCACAGGCCAACGCCGCGCGCTGAGGCGGCAACGCCGCGCCCTGGGGCGCTGACGAGCCGCCCAGATCAATGATGATGATGGTGGTGATGCGACCAGAGCGGGTCCATCGAGTCGACGAACGACGCCACGGCATCCTTGTCGCCCGTGGCGTGACGCATCAACTGGCCGCACTTGCACCAGCCCTGATACGGCGTGATATGCGAGCAGGCGGTCGTCTTCTGCAAATACAGCGTGACGGGTTTGGCGCACTTGGTGCACTTGAACGTGAGGGTAAGGGCTGGTTTGCTCATCGGAAAATCGGGAAGCCACGACAGGGCGCGTGGCCGACGGCCGGGCGCGAAGGCGTCATTGTACCGGGAGTGCTTACCGGGAGCCGCCGGGCGCGCCAGCGGGGGCTGAACGTCAACACAGGACGTAAACGCAAAAAGCCGGATGTCGTGAAGACATCCGGCTTTTGATCTGCGTTGCCGAATCTGACGCCGGCGGCGTCGATGTGTCAGTGTCACACCGCTGCCTTGAGATGGCGTCCCCTAGGGGATTCGAACCCCTGTACTCACCGTGAAAGGGTGATGTCCTAGGCCTCTAGACGAAGGGGACGGAAACCGTCATTCGTTTGGTGGAGGTAAGCGGGATCGAACCGCTGACCTCTTGCATGCCATGCAAGCGCTCTCCCAGCTGAGCTATACCCCCGCGCGAAGAGGCGTGACTATAGCGCATTTGGCGGGAACTCGCAACCGTCTCTGCGCAATGCGGCGCCGGTGGGCTGACCTTTCGACAGGCGCCCCTCTGGGCAGACGACGGCATCGCGTTTCCGGTCCCCACGACCGCCCTCTCCAGAGACATACATTCACCCCACATGAAGCCACGCCCGACACCTATCAGTTTCAATGGGGTGGCGACTCAATTGATTGACTGCGAATCGTTAGTAATCCAGTATTTCGCGATCTCGCGCCCGTGGTCACGGGTGCGTAACGGGGGAGCATAACAATATGAAAGCCGACGGGTTCTTCTTCCGTCTTGCCGTCGCTGTTTCGATGGCATTCTCGATGACGTTTGCGGCGCAGGTTCAGGCCCAGGTCACAGACAAGACAGTGACGTTTGCGGGCGCGGCCTATGGTGGCGACGCCGCCAGCATTGACAAACGATTTCCTTACTCGCGCGCCTACGAAAACAGCCTGAAAGCCGCTGGCGATTCGCCCTACAAGCGCTTGCTGGCTGCCGTGAATCAGAATCCTGCGCAGCATTTCAAGCTGACGACCGGGCCGATCGATCAATTGAAAGGTCGCGATCAGGCGCTCGTCGTCTCGCTGGTCATCAATACCGAGACCGTTTCCGTCGAACGCTTCGGCGCCATTCGCAAGCTGTTTGTCCTGCTGCGAGGGCAAGTGCTGTTCTTCGACTTCAAGTCGATGACGGTGCTGCGCTCTTATCCGGTCAGCTTCGGCTATGTCGACAACCTTGATCATGAGCCGACCCGCGTCGAAGTGCTCGAGCGCGTGCGCATGGTCTACGACGGCGCGAACGGCAAACCCGGCTTGTACACGCGCTTCGCATCGTCGCTCGCCGAAGCGCAACTGCCCGATCAGGCGCCACGTTATTTGCAAGTCACGCATGTCGACGTCACGCCCGAAGCTGCCGCGGTCCTGCCCGATTACCTGAAGGCCTCACCTGCGGCCGCACAGACGTGGGTAGCCGACATGGTGAGCGAAGCGATTTCCACGCGCATCGGCGTGCCCGTCGTGCCGTACTCGAAGGGCTACGCCATCGGCAATGTCATGTCGATGCAAATCATGGACGGTACCGTCTTCAACCTGAAGCTACCGCAGCCCGATTACGAGATCGACGTCACGCTCAGGAACTTCAGGAAGATCAAGTACAGCGAAAACGCGGTCGGCACGGCGTACATCTATGGCAGCTACGCGGATGTTGCGATTCGCGAGCCGCTGACCGGGGCCACCTACCTCAACACGTCGCTCAAGAACGGTGAGGTGAAACCGGTGCCGGCGTCGCAAACGTGGGTGGACGATTTTCCCGCCTACTACGACTCCGTCAATGGACTGTTCGTGAAACTTGCCGAGTCCGTGGCCGGCAAAGACACGTCATGGGTGAAGTCTGCCGCCTCGGCGCCGGACATTTCGTCGCAAATCGACAAGACGATGGGATTGATGAAGCTATGCAAGTAATGAAGAAACTGTTTTTGCTGTTCGCCGCGACGGTGTTCGCGTCGAGCGCGATGGCGCAGGTGCAGCAGGCACGTGGCAAAGCGACGGTGACCTACGAGGGCTGGTCGATCTCCCGCGAAGACAAGGCACGCGCCCTGTCCGCGGCGCAGATGAAGGCCGTGGAGTTCTACTACGCCGAAGCCGGCGAGGCCGAGTCGGAGAACTTCGATGCGATCCGCCAGAAGATCCTCGCAGAGCCGGACCGATACATTCTCGACTCGACGATCCTCGCCGAAGACGAGAACTCGGACAAGAAGCAATACACGGTGGCCGTGCGCGTCTCGCTGAACGTTGCGAACCTGCGCAATGCCGTGAAGACGAACTCCGCTGTCGCCAAGGGCGGCCCCGCCGGACGCTCGCCGCTCGCGTTTATCTTCGTGTCGCGAGAAGTCGGCACCTCGCGCGCCTATGACGACCGCGTGTACAAGCGAGTCGACCGCAAGGCCGACGTCAAGGCGCAGGTCAATGCGTCCGAGCAAGGCACCGAAGGCGAGAACATTCGGGGCAATCAGATCGGCACCAATGCGTCGACCAGCACCAGGGTGGCGGCGTCGATGCACAGCTCGGCATCGGTCGAGACGGGCGGCAGCACCACGCGCCGTGCCACGGATACGACGTACCGTCTGATCCCCAGCGCCAACCTGTCGCAAGTCTTCACGTCGACCTTCTCGAAAGCCGGCTTCAAAGTCAACGAGGCCGCACTGATCGAGCCGTATACCGGCGGTCAGTTCAAGGTCGCCAATATCGAGAACGATTACAGGAGCGGCGCGGACCTCAAGCCCGCCACCCTCGCGTCGATGGTCTCGGGCATGCGCGTGGCGCACATGGCCTACATCGCACTGGGCACGCTCGACGTCGGTCTCGCGGATCGCGACCCGAACTCCGGCCTGATGCGTGTGGCTGTCACCGTCAACGCAAAGCTGCTCGACATCGGTCAGACCATTCCCGACACCATCGCCTCGGTGGGCCCAGTGCAGTACGCCGGCACCGGCCCGACCGAAGACGAGGCGCGTACCAACGCGCTGCGTCTGGCGGCCAACAACGCCGCGCGCGAGTTGACCAGCCAGATCACCAATCTCAGTTTGCGTTAATTGCCCGATTCCCCCCTTTCCTTACGCGGAGAAGAAGTTCATGAAGAAGATCATTGCCTGCGCCGTTGCAGCCACGCTCGTTGGTGTTTCGGGTGCTTCGTACGCCCAGCTCGGCGGCCTGACCAGCCTGGTCGGCGGCGGTAGCAAGTCGGACAGCTCGGTCGACCTGAGCGGTCAGCAAGCCGCACTGGTGAAGAACTATGTCGCCGCCAACGTCGACGTGCTCAACGCCAACGTCAAGATGGGCGAAGCCCTGGGCCTGAAGACGCAAGCCGAGCAGGCTGCCGCCGTGGTGTCGCAACTGTCGTCGGGCTCGACCCAGGACAAGGATTCGGCATCGAAGGCCGTGAACGCCGTGGGCGATACCAGCGGTGCCATTGCCGCAAAGCTCAAGGAAAAGCCGGTGCTGGACGACGCGTCGAAGAAAACCTTCGCGCAAGGCCTGGGTCATCTGGCGCTCGGCATGGTGCACTACGCCGGCATGCGTAACGACGTGACGTCGATGGGCAACAACATGAAGAGCGCCTCGCCAATGGCGCTGACGTCGCTCGGCGGTGCCGCCTACGTCGTGTCCAACTTCCCGGGTTCGGTGACGGAAGCGGGCAAGGCACTCAAGAACGCCGTCGACTTCGCGCGCAGCAACGGTATCGAAGTGCCGTCGGACGCCACCAAGGCCCTCGCCGCACTGTAAGCCGAAACACGACATAACAACGACATGATGCGTCACTCGCTCACGGGGGCCTTGATGGCCCTCTTTTTTATTGCCGGTTGTTCGGAAAAGACAGCCGACGCGCCTCAATCTCAAGCGCCCGCTGCGGCGTCGGCTTCCGCCGCCGCTCCCGTGCCCGACGTCGGCAAAGTGGAAACCGAGACGGTCACGGCCGCAGGATTCGGCAGCACCGCCGGTGAAGCCATGCTCGAGGCGATGAAGCTCGCCCTGTTGCAAGTCAACGGCGCGGTAGTGCAGTCGGACAGCGTGTCCGCCAAATACGGGCTCGACGTCAGCCTCGGCCAGAACTCTGCGTCGCTGCGCGCGAATGCGTTTGCCGAGATCGTGCAGCAACGCTCCGGCGGCGTGATCCAGCACCTGCGCGTGGTCAGCCTCGACGAGCCGGGCGTCATCTCCCAGCGCTACAAGGCGACCATTCAGGCCGATATCGCGAAGTTCAAGCCCTCGGCCGACATGCAGAAGCTCAAGGTCGTGATCGGTCCGGTCGTTTTCGCCCAGGCCTCGTTGCCGATGGGCGACACGAGCGTGCCGTCGCGCGAAGTGGCGGCCACGCTGCGTCAGCGGGTCAGCGATGCCCTGGTGCAAACCGGCCGCTTCGCCGTACTCGACCGGGAGATGAGTCCCGAAATCGAGCGCGAGCTGGACATGATCTCGTCCGGGCAAGCGCCGAGCGCCGAGTTGACGAAGCTCTCGCAGGCGGCGAGCGCCGATCTGGTGTGGAGCGCGCGGGTCAGCGCCTTCAACTACACGCGGCTCGCACGCCAGTTGCGCACCAGCGATCGTCAGCTCGTGAGCTATTCCGGCGGCTGGGCACTCTCGCAGAAGATGGTGAATGTGGCGACACGTCAGGTCCTGGCGTCCAGTTCGCTGAGCAACACCCTGCCTGCCACGGCGCCCACCACGTTGGGCAACGGTGTCGACGGACAACGCATTCTCAACGAAATGACCGATCAGGCCAGCAAGGCGATCGTCAGTGCCATTCTCCAATCGACCTTCCCGATCACGGTAGTCTCGCGCGACGGCACCAACGTGGTCGTGAGTCAGGGTGGCCAAGCCCTGCGTGAAGGGGCGCGTTACGCGGTCGTAGCGATGGGCAACGAGTTCAAGGATCCGCAGACGGGGCAAAGCCTCGGCCGCACCGAGAACCCGTGCTGCGAGTTGGTCGTGGAGCGCGTAACGCAGAACCTGTCGTACGGGCATCTGGAAAACGTGCGCGCCAACCTCAACCTCGACACGCTGCCGATGGCCGGCCTGCAAGTGCGTGGCGAAGTCGCAGGAAGACCCGCACAGACATCGCAACAAGCGAGCGCCCAGGCGGCAGCGCCCACGGGCGCCTCGACCGGCGCTAAGCCGGCGAAGCGCAGCACGTCGTCGGCGGGGGCGCCGTCGGCAACGGCGCAAGACGACAAGTGGTAAGCCGGCTGGAAGGCTGAACAGCGGCAGTGCGTCGCGATGTATCAGGAAGACGCACTGCCGCTGGCGCATGACGGTCCTTGAACGCGTGGCCGGCGCAAACCTTGCGAGCGGGTAGAATCCGCCTCACGCATAGCTGGCGACTCTCGCCGCTGCCGCAGAATCTGACGGGGCTGCTCATGAGGCGTCATGCGTCGCCCCGCTCCCAGCAAGGTTGAGTCATGAGCGATACGAAATCCCCGGCCCGCACTCCTCGGTTCGTCCCCAACGGCCCGCCGCTGACCGACGAGCAGATCGCCATCCAGACGGCCAACGCGCGAATCGGCATCGCCATGGCCAATGCAGGCACCGGCAAGACGACAACGCTCGTCGCCCGCATCGGTGAAGCGATCGCGTGCGGCACACCGCCCGAACAAATCCTCGCCCTGACCTTCACGGCCACCGCCGCCGAGGTGCTTCGCACCCGCTTGCAGCGCTCCGGCATTCATGCCGATCTGCAAAAGCGCGTGCAGGTTGTCACGTTCGACGACTACAGTCACGCCGTGCTCGAACGCCTGCCCACCGCCAACGAGCGCGCACGACGCATTCAGCGCGACAGTTTCCTGACGAGTCACATCGCCGACGCCATGCAGATGTTGCGCGATGACATCGGTCATCGCCATGCCTCCGGCGCGTTCGACGACAACCACGTCAACGTCGCGCAAAACATCGAGGCCATGCGCAAGCTCAAGGCCAGTGGCGCGCTCTTCGACGATGTCGACGACGAACAGCTCGACGCCTATCTCGAACGCCTCGACATAACGCGCGCTCAGTACGCCGTCACGCAAGCCTATGAACGAGACCGGATGGGTTCGATCGACGAGCCGCTTTTTCGCGACCGCTTCGATGCGACTTACGATCTGGCCCAGCTCATCGGTCGCGACGGCGTCGCGTCGCAATACTTCCCGCCCTGCCGGCTGATCGTTTGCGACGAACAGCATGATTTCAACGAAGCGTCGTACCGCGTGCTGCGTCATTTGTTGCGCACGCTGGATTGCCATTTCGTTGGTGTGGGCGATCGGGACCAGGTGATTCATGGCGCCATGGGAGCGAGCGATATCTACATGGGCGAACGCTTTCAGAGGGATTTCGCCGGCACGGTGGCTTACCGGCTCACGCAGACGTTCCGTCACGGCCCGCATATCGCCTACCCCGTCGCCGCATTCAAACGCAAGACCGTGGAGTCGTTCGTCCGGCGTCACACGCCCATCGAGATCAACACGGCAGACGGCGCACAAGACGCCGTGGCGCTCGGCGTGCTCGACGACGTACGTCATTGGTTGCAGGAGAGTGCGAAACGCTCGACGTGCGCGGTGCTGCTGCGTGACTGGCATCAAAGCGCGGCGATCGAAGAGGCGCTGTGGCGTGCGCAAATTCCGTTCGAATCGCCGAACAAGGAGGGGTTTCAGTTCCGTGAGGAGATTCGTTTCGTACGCGCAGTGTTCGCATTGGCACTTCGCGCCCACGAGCGTATCGACGAGCGCGAACGCATGTCGGTCGCGGCCGTGCTCGGCATCTTCGCGAACATTCGCCTCACGCGCGACCAGTATCAGTTGACGGCCAAGCATCCGGAACTGATCGAGCAGATCTACACCTCGTACCTGCTGGGCGCAGCACAGGAGAGCGCCGCCGCAAATGTCGGCCGCCTGATTCGCGAGCTGCGCGCGAGTGCGTCGACGATCTCCGCCAGCGACGCGTTCCGTCACATCCGTCAGCGGATCGATTTTCAGGCAGTCGCCACGCGCCTGTATGCGCGACCGTATGACGTCGATCTCGTTGAACGTTCGTTGCGCGCGTTCGCCGCGACGCTCCCGCAGGACGACACCCCCCTCGGCGATTACTTCGCGGCGATGATGACGCGTCTGTCGGCCATGCGACGCACACGCACCGACGCACGCGTGAGCGTCGACACCGTTACGAACATCAAGGGCCGCGAGTTCGATCACGTCATCATCCCGTTTCTCGAACGCAATGAGTTTCCGAACCCGTTCGCGCCGCTGGAGAGCGAGAAGAACCTGTTTTACGTCGCGCTCACCCGGGCCAGAGAATCGATCACCCTCATTACACAGAAAGACGTGACGCGGCAAAGTGGCTTTATCGGTTCGCTCGATCTGTTGCAGACCACGCACCTCGCCGACGACGCGCTGGTGCGCAATATGGCCATGCCCGCCGACGCCGGCCCGGTGCGGCGCTATCTGAGCGGCGACACCTATAACGCGAGAGACGAACTGACCTCGCTCGGTGCCCGATACGACGCGGCACGCCGGCAGGTGTACATCACGTCCGACATGGACCCTGAACCTTTCTCGCCCTGGTTGCGCACGCCCGCCATGCGACGCGAGTAGAATCCGCAACGCGTGGCTGGCGATCGTCGCCGCCACCGTAGTTTTTTGCGAGACATGCTTATGAAGAACGCAATCGCACTGGCGCTGATGTTCGCTGCGAGTTGGGCGCATGCCGAGAAGATCGGCGATGTCAGCACCGCATTCAAGTTTGTGGGACCGGACCACAAGATCGTGGTCGACGCCTTCGACGACCCGAAGGTGCAAGGCGTGACCTGCTACGTGTCACGTGCGAAAACCGGCGGCCTCAAAGGCATGGTCGGGTTGGCCGAAGATAAGTCGGAGGCATCGATTGCCTGCCGCCCCGTCGGCCCGATTACCTTTGCCGGACCGCTGCCCAAGGAAGAAGAAGTCTTCTCGGAAGGCCTGTCGCCGCTCTTCAAGAAGCTGCGCATCGTGCGCATGGTCGACAAAGCGCGCAACACGCTCGTCTATCTCACCTATTCCGACAAGCTGATCGACGGCTCGCCACAGAACAGCGTCACCGCCGTTCCCGTGGATCGCGCAATGCCGATTCCGATGAAGTAGGGCGTCTGTCGCAATCGCTGCGCGGCGGACGTCAGCCGCGCAGCAGACCGAAACGCTTCAACTTCCGGTACAACGTGTTGCGGCTCACGCCGAGCCGTCGCGCTGCGGCACTGACCTGCCCCTGACAGGCATCGAGTGCGGCGCGCAATGCCTGACGCTCTGCGGCGTCCAGCGGCGCCTCCTCCGGCCGCTCGGCCGACGAGCCCGACGAGCCCATCAGCGCAACCACCTGGGCATCGCGCAACTCGTTCGGCAGATCGTCGAACGTGATGACACCGTTCTCGCTGAGCGCCACCAACGTCCGAATCACACTGCGCATCTGACGCACATTCCCCGGCCACGCGTAGGTGCACAGCCGATCCTGTGCGGCCTCGGTCACACTGACCGCGCCACCCTGCCCCGGCGTTCCGGTACGGGTCTGCGCCAGTAACCGCCGAATCAGGTCGAGTTTGTCCTCTCGCTCGCGCAGTGGCGGCACGGTGATTTCCAGACCGCTCAGACGATAGAACAGGTCCTCGCGGAATTGCCGCTGGGCAATGCGCTCGGACAGATCGCGGTGCGTCGCGCTGAGCACGCGAATATCCAGCGGCACCGGCTCGCCACCGCCAAGCGGCATCACCATCCGGTCTTCCAGCACCCGTAGCAGACGCGTCTGCATCGCGAACGGCATGTCGCCGATTTCGTCGAGGAATAACGTGCCGCCGTTCGCCTGCCACAGCTTGCCGTGCATCCCCTCCTTGCGCGCCCCCGTGAAGCTACCGCCAACGTATCCGAACAACTCGCTCTCGATCAGCGACTCGGGAATCGCCGCGCAATTCAAGGCGACGAACGGCCCGCTTGCCCGCGCACTCGCCGCATGCACGGCGCGCGCGAAGACTTCCTTGCCGCTGCCCGTCTCGCCACGAATGAGTACCGGTACGTCGTGCGCGAACACCCGGCAAGCGCGCGAAAACTCGCGCGCCAACGCCGGATCGGCAAACGGCTCGGGTGGGGTGGTCGGCACCGCATCCGGCAGACGCGTCACGCGTCGCACCGCACGCGCCGGCGCGCGCAACATGGCCAGCAGCAGCTCGCCCGTATGCGTACGAATCGGCCAGCACGCGCTCGGCGACGGGTGCGCTTGCGCGAGCAACGCGTCGAGCGTTTGCGCAAACCACCGATCTACGCGCGTGCCGACAATGGCGTCGCGCGTGACACCGAGACGATTCAATGCGCTCTGATTTGCGGCGAACACGCGTCCCGAATCGTCGAACGCGAGCAACGCCTGCGCGAAGCCGCCCAGATGATCGGCCTGCTCCTGTAATTGCAGCAGCCACTCGTTGCGATAGTGCTGAAAGAAATACTCGCTCTCCACGAGCTTCGCCGACAGGTTGACCAGCGCGAGCGTATGAAACTGGCTTTGCCGGGTGACGTCGGTACTCGTGGACGACACATCGATCACGGCGAGCAATTCGCCCTGCGGCGCGAACACGGGACTTGCCGTGCAGGTGAGCGGCGTATGCAGCGCCCGAAAGTGCTCCTGCTGGCAGATGATGACGGGCGCACGCTCGACGACGCAGGTGCCAATGCCGTTGGTGCCCTCGCACGACTCGCTCCAGTCCGCCCCCGGCCACAACCCGGCGCGATGAAAATCGTCGCGCGAGCCGTCGTGCAGACGGGATTCGACGATCACGCCATCGGGCGCCGTCAGCAACACCGCCTGACGCGGGTTCATCAACTGACGTTGCAGACGCTCCAGCACCGGCATCGATACGCTGCGCAGGCACTCCAGCGCACTGCGACGCTCACGCAATTGTGAGGACGCCAGAACACGGGGCGCCATACGCGCGCCCGGATCGAGCGCATGCGTGTCCAGACAGCGACGCCATGAACTGGCGATATTCGGGTCCGTGGCCGCCACGCCGGACGGCTGGTGGCCCTGCGCGACATTCAGCACGCGTCGCGCGTGCGCAGACTCTGCAGTAGGTGGCATTGGTGTCTCCCCCGTGCCGGATGATCTGTTGATCTCGTAGTCGTTCCCGAAGCATCTCCCATGCCGGAGCCGATTGCAATGCGCTATGTCAATCGGAAGCCGTCATGCGATTGACGATAGGCCGTCGGGTGTCACGAACGCGATACAACGGGTGTCATGGCGCGAGACAAAGGTGTCACGGAATCGGCACATCTTGCACTGCACCACGCGGCCCCGACACCGCCCGAACGCGCGTCGATGCGATATCTGCCGGGGGTGGCCCGCGACTTGCTTAGTCTCTGGCGCGTGGCCGGCGAGCCACCGACACAACAATACCCGGAGACATAACATGCGATACGCCCCACCCGGCACGCCCGGTGCCCTGCTGTCTTTGCAAGCGCGTTACGAGAACTTCATCGGCGGCAAGTTCGTACCGCCCGTGGAGGGACGCTACTTCGTCAACACCTCGCCCGTCACCGGCGCGACCATCGGCGAATTCCCTCGCTCCAACGGCGCGGACATCGAACTGGCGCTCGACGCCGCGCATGCTGCGGCGTCCAAGTGGGGAAAAACGTCCGTACAAGCGCGCTCGCGCATTCTGTTGCAGATTGCCGACCGTCTCGAATCGCAACTGGAGCGCTTCGCCGTTGCGGAGACGTGGGACAACGGCAAACCCGTGCGCGAGACGCTGGCCGCCGACCTGCCGCTGGCCATCGATCACTTCCGCTACTTCGCCGGGTGCATTCGCGCGCAGGAAGGCACCGCGGCCGAGATCGACGAACACACGGCCGCCTATCATTTCCATGAGCCGCTGGGCGTCGTCGGCCAGATCATTCCGTGGAATTTCCCGCTGCTGATGGCCGCGTGGAAACTCGCGCCCGCATTGGCCGCGGGCAACTGCGTGGTGCTCAAACCCGCAGAGCAAACGCCGCTGTCGATCACCCTGTTTGCCGAGCTGGTCGGCGATCTGTTGCCACCGGGCGTGCTCAACATCGTGCAGGGCTTCGGTAAGGAAGCGGGCGAGGCGCTCGCCACAAGCAAACGTATCGCCAAGATCGCCTTCACGGGCTCGACGCCGGTGGGCAATCACATTCTGACGCGCGCCGCCGCCAATCTGATCCCGAGCACGGTCGAGCTGGGCGGCAAGTCGCCGAACATCTTCTTCGACGACATCATGCGCGCCGAGCCGGCGTTCATCGAGAAGGCCGCTGAAGGCCTCGTGCTGGGCTTCCTGAATCAGGGCGAGGTCTGCACCTGTCCGTCGCGGGCGCTGGTGCAGGAATCGATTTACGAGCCCTTCATGGAAGTGGTGATGAAGCGTGTCGAGCGCATCAAACGCGGCGATCCGCTCGACACCGACACGGCGGTCGGGGCGCAGGCGTCGCAGCAGCAATTCGACAAGATCCTCACGTATCTCGATCTGGCACGCAAGGAAGGCGCGCAGGTGCTGACCGGGGGTGGCATCGAGATGCTGGACGGTCCGCTCGCCTCGGGTTTCTACATTCAGCCGACGCTGCTCAAGGGCGAGAACCGCATGCGCGTGTTCCAGGAGGAAATCTTCGGACCGGTCGTGGGCGTGACGACCTTCAAGGACGAAGCCGAGGCGCTCGCGATTGCCAACGACACCGAGTTCGGTCTGGGCGCCGGGGTCTGGACCCGCGACATCAATCGCGCGTATCGCATGGGACGCGGCATTCAGGCCGGACGCGTGTGGACCAACTGTTATCACCTGTATCCGGCACACGCCGCGTTCGGTGGCTACAAGAAGTCCGGCATTGGCCGCGAGACACACAAGATGATGCTCGGCCACTATCAGCAGACGAAGAATCTGCTGGTGAGCTACGACGTCAATCCGCTCGGTTTCTTCTGAGCACTCACTCTAGTCAAGCGTAACTTTGCAGCAGATCAAAGACGCATCGCGCCGCGAGTGCGATGCTGTCTTTGATGCATGCGAAAGATGATTCTGGACACCGCTTGCGCGCATGTTCATCCGTTCGGCGCGCGGTGTGCCCCTCACAGAACAGATAAGGAGCATGACCATGAGCACGACTTTCTTCATCCCCGCCGTCAACATGATGGGTGTCGGCAGCCTCGACGAAGCGATTGCCGCCCTGCGTCAATACCATTTCCGCCGCGCATTGATCGTGACCGACGCGGGACTCGCCAAGGCAGGCGTGGCCGACAAGGTTGCCAAGCTGCTCGCGCAGCAGGACATTCAATCGGTCGTGTTCGACGGCGCCAAGCCGAACCCGACGGTGGGTAACGTGGAAGCCGGTCTGGCGATCCTCAAGCAGCACCAGTGCGATTTCGTGATCTCGCTCGGCGGCGGCTCGCCGCACGACTGTGCGAAGGGCATTGCGCTGTGCGCGGCCAATGGCGGACACATTTCGGATTACGAAGGCGTCGATCAGTCGAAGAAGCCGCAACTGCCGCTCGTCGCCATCAACACGACGGCCGGGACCGCTAGCGAAATGACGCGCTTCTGCATCATCACGGACGAGAAGCGTCACGTGAAGATGGCGATCGTTGACCGTAACGTCACGCCGCTGCTGTCGGTCAACGATCCGGCGCTGATGGCCGCGATGCCCAAGGGGCTGACCGCCGCGACCGGCATGGACGCGCTGACGCACGCCACCGAAGCCTATGTCTCGACGGCCGCAACGCCGATTACCGATGCCTGCGCGCTCAAGGCCGTCACGCTGATCTCGCAGAACCTGCGTCGTGCGGTGTCGCACGGCGACGACATGACTGCGCGCGAGAATATGGCATATGCACAGTTCCTGGCGGGAATGGCGTTCAACAACGCGTCGCTGGGCTACGTGCACGCGATGGCGCACCAGTTGGGCGGCTTCTATGACTTGCCGCACGGCGTTTGCAATGCCGTTCTGCTGCCGCACGTGGAAGAGTTCAACGCGAGCGTGAGTGCCGGGCGTCTGAAGGATATCGCTCACGCCATGGGTGAAAAGGTCGAGGGTCTGAGCGACGCGGAAGGCGCGAAGGTCGCCATTGCAGCGATTCGCCGGTTGTCGAAGGACATCGGCATTCCGTCGGGGCTGGCGGAGCTTGGCGCCAAGGTCGAAGACGTGCCGACGCTCGCCGCGAACGCAATGCAGGATGCGTGCGGATTCACGAACCCGCGCCGTGCCGAGCAGGCCGAGATCGAAGAGATTTTCCGCCGGGCGTTTTAACGGGTAACGCGATTCGGGTGTGGGACGTTTTCGTCACCGCCTGAACGGATCGCGGCTGACCGGTATCGTAGGAACACAAAGGGCTGCGTGAGGTTACGCAGCCCTTTGTGTTTGCTGTCGGCAATCAAGCCATCGCCTGCGCCACCGCAGGCGTTTCGCGTCGACGCAACCGCCGACGCCCCAGCGTTTGCATCCGAACCTGCCCCTCCCGCACCGAGCACCCCCCGCGAACCCAGCGAGCATCGCCAACGCCGCGCGTTGCGCCGGGTCCGGTGGCTGACCGCTCGCGCCCCTTCTGACTCAGTTAATGCGTCACCGTCACGCACGTCCGAGACCACGAACGTATCACCCTCGATCCGAGCCAGCAGAAGGTTCAATGCCTGAGCGCCAGCTTCTATATCCTTCCGCCAACCTTCAAGGTCGCCATGGTAGCCAACTCTGTGATGCCGTTAGTTAGATTGCCGCCAAATAAAGTACTCCGTTACTCAATGCTATTCCGCCACTGCGGGCGCTTTCAGCCTGCGAATACGCTTTACTTAAATAAAGCGCCTTGTCTAAGAATGGAACATGATCATCAACTTCATCTCTTGCAGAATGTGAAGCGATTACCGCCCAGTCGGGATCCCAAGAATTCACAAAGGCAGACATCAGTCCTTTTTGCAAAACTCCCGAATTCACATCAAAATTTGACGGAAGTGATAGAACCACTGCGTTCGACAGTCCAACCACATTCGAATACATCCCACATCCGATCATCAGGGATGCGACATTTTCTTCGCCTGCACCGTTCCAAAGAGACGCGGAGTAGCCAAGGCTATCAATGACCTCCTTACTCACGTCCCGACGGATTCTTCCAGAATCAAGCATTGAAATAAGTTCTACAACATCCATCGCATTGATAGTTTTTTTTCTTTTCGCATCCACCCTGCTCCGACCTTGTTTCCTCCACTCCTTAAACGACTCGGAAATAAGTGAAATATCCACCAGAAATTGCGACAACCTTTTTGCACAACTATCGACTGATTCAGGTCTATGCCCCCAATACGCGGCAGCAAAATAAGTTTCCATTTATCGGCTCACGGTTTTGGTATCTTGTTGATTACGGATACCTTCACACCCTTCGGCAAACCATACTGAACTGCTTGATTGATAGCCTGCTGCTGCGCGGTCGAGCCCGTGTTGGGTATTACTAGGTCGAGACCTCTTCCGGTTATTTACGAAGAGTCAATTTTCACGCCCGCCCATCCGTTCGGACCTGTGCCATCGTAACCAGCAACGCTGTCGATATACCCGTTCAGCGTCCTGCTAAGAATTAGCATCAACGTTGAGGCTCGTGACGCTCGTCGCCATCCCGTTGCCGAAGATATCAATAACGGGGAAGTTTTGAGGCAAGTTTTGTCCCAACTGCCGCTCTATCGCGGTTCCCCGAGCGAATGGATTGAGACTCCACACGCTATTCGAGGAGCTTCCGTTGTTTGCGGCAACACAAGCAGCGGACGTAACTGCACATCGATCCTCAAGTTGCTATAACTGGGCAAATCCCGAAGCGAGTCGTGACCACGTAAGATTCAAGCCCGTTTCGCTCCGGGATGATCTTCAACTGCTTTCCGTCTTCGAAGTTCAATGTCAGCACAGACTCGTTGTCGAGTTCAGCACCTTTTACCGTTTGATTTAGATATTCAAACAGGAGAGTGCTGTCAATGGCCTGCTCTCCGTGCCCGTGACGAACATTCCCTCGCTCAATGCACTGGAACGTGCACTGAACCAGTACATGTGCCCCGCTCGCAAAGAGCAGTATCAGCGACCCAGTCCCAACAGTTACTCCTGTCAGAATTGTTGCGCAGAGTTCCGCCAAGTCCTTTTCCTCAATCATCCTTGACCTCTCATCGCGTAGGCGGCATTGTATTAGGCGGCAGCGGGATATGCGTCTGTCCCCGTGGACCAGTTCCACCTGTTGCGGGATTTATTGGCTGTCCATTTTGGATGGAGACCCAATAGCCACTCTCAAGCCCCGGCACTGTAGTCGAGCCGGGCGGCATCACTCGAATATACGTGCTTCCGGGAGCACTGGGGTCCGTTCCTGGAGGGTAATAAATGGTACTGCCTGGCGTCCTACCTGGTTGGCTGACCCAATCGGAAGGAATCACCGGGCCTTGAGCCGGATTTGTAAGCGGCTGAAGGTTCGGCGGTACTTTGGGTCCACCCGACGCCGTGTCTGTCGCGTCACGCCCCCCACTATCATTAGCACTCGACAGGATCGCATTGCTCGGCACCCCCGTACCGCCACCAGCAACCACCGGCGGCGTAATGACGCATGCACCGCCTGGCGTGCAAACCGGCACCGATGGTGTCACCACTGCCCCACCGCTCGCAGGCGGTGTACGGTCATTCTCCTGCATCAGAGGGTTGGCGTCAGCCGGAGGCTGATTACCCGACTGCTGTCGATGCGCTAACAAGAACTGTTTCGCCAACCACGCCCGAGCATCTGCCGGACCATTGAGCATCTCGACGACAACGCTCGCAAATTTTGAGACCAGCCCGCTCTCGCTCGGGTGCGCTTCCGAATTATTCAGCGCCTCGTTCTGCCCCCAGAACGCCCCAGCGTTTGCATCCGAACCTGCCCCTCCCGCACCGAGCGCTCCCGCGAACCCAGCGAGCATCGTCAACGCCGCGCGTTGCGCCGGGTCCGGTGGCTGACCGCCCGCGCCCCTTCTGACTCAGTTAATGCGTCACCGTCACGCACCGCGTGATAAAGCAAAAACCCGGCCTAAGCCGGGTCTCGCCTATACAGCCCCCGGCAGAGGCCAACCCTCTGGTGCAGGAGAATGACCGTACACCGCCTGCGAGCGGTGGGGCAGTGGTGACACCGTCGGTGCCGGTTTGCACGCCAGGGGGTGCATGCGTCATTACGCCGCCGGTGGTTGCTGGTGGTGGTACGGGGGTGCCGAGCAATGCGATCCTGTCGAGTGTTCATGATAGTGGGGGCCGTGACGCGACAAACATGGCTGTGACGTCGGAAGGTACAGCGAACGCAGCGACCCTCCAGGGTTTGAAGGGACAGCTCGCGAATGAGAATCTGGCCAATATCGCGGCGCAGGACTCAAGATTGGCCGCGGCGGTGAATGGTAGCGGCACGTCAGATCCAAATTTCTCTGTTGGAACAGGAACAGTTGCTGAGGCTAACGCGTTGGGGCAGAGTTGGGTAGGTGAAGGTGCTACGCTAGTCTCCAATCAAGCGGCTTGTCCTGGGTGTTTAGTTAGTGCAGACGGAACTATGATTTATAGACCGCCGCAACCAAAATCTTCGCAATTTGCTACAACGGGCGTTCAAGCAAATTTTGTAAGGCAAACGCCGAGTGGAACGATAATTAGCAACGGTCACTTAAATGTAACGCCATGAAAGCAATTGTGAAATCGATGTGGGTGGATAGCCCCACTATAAAGCTGGATAGCTATGTCCCAGACAACCCAGAGAATTTCAGCTTATGGATTGAACTTAGGGTGGGTCCCGACGATTCTGCTGGCGCAGATGATTATCGGGTTCTGGTATGCACGCCAGAATGGCTTCTTCAAAACGTATGGGAGCCACAGTGGGGACGTCACATGTTGATTGTTCGAGAGTACGATCGTTCAGTCATCGAGAGATGCGTCGACGATTACATCGCGAAATGTTCGGGCGACGAGTGGGGAATCGTCGCGAAGAAGATTGCGCGTAATCTCTCTTGGGAGTTCGAGGACTACCAAGATTAGCTGAGTGCCATCGCGAACGCCGGTGTTGGCGACTTGTTGCCACAAACACGTCCGACGAGGCCGCACGGCTCGTCGGGCAAAGTCGTGAAACCTCGGTCGCCAACGTCGTCAATGGCTCAACATCAGGCGAGCAGGTCGCTGTCTCAGGGCTTGGTTCCACGGATATTGGGTCGTCGCGGCGAACGGTGATCTAATTGAAATGGGCAATCGATGCAGGTTCATTACTACATGAATTCGGTTACGGGTAAGGTCGATTACGTTACGCCAGACTTCAAGGTGAAAGGGGTAGTGAAACCGTGAAAGTGCGTATGCGAGACCGCGTGACTATAAAGGGCAAGGCGATGATCCAAGTTTCACGTTAGGGAAGACATACGTTGCTCTTGGTGTTCGTTTCCAGCCAGAAGGCCGTCCAGCAATGATCACGGTTCAGCGAGACTCCGATAGCACGCCGGTCCTGGTGGAGCTTCAATGCTTTGATGTTGTCGATCCGGCAGTTCCTAATGACTGGACCTTTTTGGATTTCGGTAGCGGGCGCTATTCCATAGCACCTAGAGAGTTTGGCGGCGATTTCTGGGATCGCTTCCATGACGAGAACCCGGAAGCCGAAAAGACGTTTGAACAGGTCATAGAGAGACTTAAGATTTTCCACGAAGCCTAAACTGCAAGTACAAGCGGCCTCAGCGAGCCCGAACCCGGCATGCCGGGTTTGTGCTTTATGGCGTTGGCGAGTGTGACGGTGACGTATTAACTGGGTCTGAGCTGGCGCGGGTTGTCAGCCACTGGCCCCGGCGCAACGCGCGGCGCTGACGATGCTCGCTGGGTTCGCGGGAGCGCTCGGTGCGGGAGGGGCAGGTTCGGATGCAAACGCTGGGGCGTTCTGGGGGCAGAACGAGGCGCTGAATAATTCGGAAGCGCATCCGAGCGAGAGCGGGCTGGTCTCAAAATTTGCTAGCGTTGTCGTCGAGATGCTCAACGGTCCGGCAGACGCTCGGGCGTGGCTAGCGAAACAGTTCTTGCTAGCGCATCGACAGCAGTCGGGTAATCAGCCTCCGGCTGACGCTAACCCTCTGGTGCAGGAGAATGACCGTACACCGCCTGCGAGCGGTGGGGCAGTGGTGACACCATCGGTGCCGGTTTGCACGCCAGGGGGTGCATGCGTCATTACGCCGCCGGTGGTTGCTGGTGGTGGTACGGGGGTGCCGAGCAATGCGATCCTGTCGAGTGTTCATGATAGTGGGGGGCGTGACGCCACAGACAATAGCTTGCCTACCAACGCATCTCAGCTGTCGCACATCTTCCGTGACGATACTGGACATCTGACGGATTCTCCCGAGAATCAGCGAGCGTTGGTCAATCTGGTGAACAATTCTGCAAACAGTTTGGGCACGGACCAGTTTGGGAATCAATGGTTTGCTCAAATGCAGCCAAACGGAACTCAGCTTTGGGGAAGTGTCCGAAACGGGGTTATCCAAAATGGCGGATTGAATACGACGCCACGAAGCTTTAGCCCAGCTACTGGATTATCGAAAGGAAAATAGCAATGAACACGGAAAACTTGACGCCCGAAATTGCGTACCTAGCAATGTACGAGTTCTTGGTAGAGCTGTATCAGCGGACGGAATCGGACGAGTTAGGTTCGCTTTTGGGCAACATGAGCTATCTAGCCGACGGTGAGACTGCTGATCCGGCAGTTTGGAAAGATTGGATGCGCTGCGTGGACAAGGTCTTGGCTGGACGAGGTGATGCTGAACTTAAATTGCGATGATTTGTTGCCACAAACAGTGGGACGTCAGGGGCGAACTCCGCGTTTGATACGTCGATTACCTCGCCGGGAAGCAAATTCCTGAATGTCCAGACGGACGTAACCGCCGAGCAGTTTCAGTCGAACCTGATCTCGAAAGGGTATGACGTTACCAGCCAAGGTACTGGGAAGAATGGGGCATTCACGGTTCTGAGCAACGGGTCTTCCACCTATACGATTTACACTCGTTCAAGCACGGGTTGCGCTGGCGCTCAGTACTTCGGGCCGGGCAGGGCATCGGTCAAGTTCTCGCTCAAAGGGCAGTAACTAATGTTTGACGACACCGTTGACGAGGGGCATATGAGTCTGGGCGAAGGGAATGTGGTTTATCAGCGGAGGGCGTTTGATAACGTCGTTAAGGCGCTGGATTTCGATAGGACGCTACCGGACCGTGTTCATGTGGGACCTTGGAGCGACTTTCTATTCTTCCCGTCCGATCACGTCTTCGCGCCAGACTTCCAGGAAGTTGTGCGCGAACTTCTGAGTGTCGAACGGGCTCATGTCGCGTGCCTTCTCAACCTTGACATGACCGAGCGGTTTGAATTTGACAGCATTGCGGCGATCTTCTTGGACGAGATGATTAGTGGAGTCGCGTACGACGATAAGTTACGTGACGGTGGTCCTGCGAGCGGTTGGCTTTACAGGGTTGATAGGTACGTTTGTGCATCTGACGTAGGCGATTGGTGCATCTATTGCGAGAAAAGCAATGACGTCGCCGTCATCGGGTTGCGCGACATTGGCGGCATCGGAAAATTCGAGACACCTCTCAAGCGATTGTGGGCTAAGCCAATTAACGAGTTGATTGATGGGGGTAGTTCCCCGGTCTTTCCATTCGACCAACTGGTGCCAGCGTGGCGTCAAGGGTTAGTGCAAAACTACGGTCGCTAACGCGATAGCGTAGGGTAGGCTTGCATCGGCTTTTAACCGGACAGCAGCAGTGAGACGAACCCGGCCGAGCGCCGGGTTTGTACTTTATTGCGTCTGAGCGTGTCGCGGCGCTGCCATCCGATTTGTGCAATTCGCGGGTGTTGTGCGTGTGGCACCGATTGGCTAGAGAAGCCGGTTTGCGACTTCCCTGCGAGCTTCTTCGTTGCTGTGCATTTCCTTAATTCCGTTGATCGCATGTCGTAGCCATTCATCGGCAATGACGCGATGTTCCGCGTGTGGCCGGTTGGCTGGACTGGCTGTCGGATTGCGCGAGTGGGCGTCGTTGTTCTGCATGAGAATCCCCTGTTGAGAGCACACACATTACGCACGCGCCAAAGCGCTTGCAAAAACCCGGCAAACTGGCGCGGATATTAGGTTTGCGGCGGTACACAGTAAAAGTGTCGGGACTGCGCCGAAAACTGCGTTGCTGTGCGTAACCCAGGCGTGACAAGGGTTCGCGGGTGGTGCGATTTGCACCACGCAATGGTTAGAGTCGGGCAGGCATTGGGCTCGTCGTATCTGTTCAGCCGCCGTCGTGGGCTGCTGTAATTCGAGCAGTTCGACGTGCCGCGTGTACGGTGTTGGCTGTTGAAATTCGCTGGTAATTGCGTCGACGAACTGGCTGGTGCGCTGGCTGATGATGTCGCACATGACTTTGTAATTGACGGTCGTGGGGGAGTTGACCTCCCCCCGGATAACCGAGCACTTTGGCCTAGAGAGTTCCGGCTTCAAGGTGGGCAAGTCGGAACTCACCCGGGGTCAAATCGCCTAGCGAACTATGCGGTCTGAAGTCGTTGTAATCCTGTCGCCAGCCTTCGATCTTTTCTCGGGCATCGTCCAGTGACAGAAACCAATGCACGTTCAGGCATTCATCCCGAAAACTGCCGTTAAATGACTCGATGAACGGATTGTCCGTGGGTTTGCCGGGACGGGAGAAGTCCAACATTACGCCATTTTCATACGCCCAGTGATCCAGCGCATGAGAAATAAATTCGCTCCCATTATCGACCTGTATCCGTTTCGGGGTACCTCGCAGCGCTTTTAGATGTCCCATCGTTGCCACCACATCGGCTGCCTTCAAGGCGTAATCGACGGTAATCGCCAAGCTCTCCCGACTAAAGTTATCGACCACAGTTAAGGCCCGGATTTTCTGCCCGTTGAACAACTGATCGGCCACGAAATCCATGCTCCAGCATGCATTCACCGTAGAGATTTCGGGGCGCTCCATACGGTGTGCGGCAGCGACACGACGGCGAGGCCGCTTACGCCTCAGGTTCAGCCCCTCTTCACAGTAGATTCGGTAGGTCTTCTTGTGATTGATCAACCAGCCTTCGCGGCGCAGTAGAACGTGAATGCGCTCTACGCCGTAGCGTATCCGAGTCTCGGCAATCTCCCGGATGCGCCGGCGCTCGGCACGGTCGTCACGTGGGCTCGGCACATAGAAGTACGTGGCCTGGCGTAGCTGCAATAGTGCTGTCGCACGCCGGATGCTCACTCGATACGCTTGAATCAAAAAATCAGCCAGCTCGCGCTTACGGGCTGGCTTCACAGCTATTTTTGCACCACCTCCTGAAGCATTTGCTTGTCGAGGCTTAGGTCCGCCACCATGTGCTTGAGTCGGGCGTTCTCCTCTTCGAGTTGCTTTAGGCGCCGCAACTCGGAAACTCCGAGGCCGCCGTACTTCTTCTTCCAGTTAATGGGATGGACTGCCCCGGAAGGGGTATCGTGCTAATGACTCATCTCGTTTTCGGAGGCCATCATGGCAATCTCTTTTCTCGGAATCGATGTGGCAAAAAATGTGTTCCAACTGCACGGCGTCGACGCGTCTGGGAAAATCACGCTACGACGCCGTGTCGCGCGGTCGCAACTCATGGAAGCCATTCTGAGGCTCACGCCGTGCACCATCGGCATGGAGGCATGTGGCAGCGCCCACCATTGGGCCAGGGAGTTCGCCAAGCTGGGCCACGCGGTTCGGTTGATCAGTCCGCAGTTCGTCAAACCCTTCGTCAAGGGAAACAAAACCGACAGCAATGATGCAGAGGCCATATGCGAGGCATTACAACGCCCCTCAATGCGATTTGTTCCCGTAAAGTCTGTTGAGCAACAGGATGTTCAAAGTCTGCATCGTGCTCGCAGTCGCCTGGTCAACAATCGAACCGGCCTGGTCAGCCAGATGAGGGGCATCTTGGCCGAGCGTGGCATTGTGTTTGCTCAGTCAATCACGCGGGCGCGTCGGGAGATTCCCGCTATTGTTGCTGACACCGGCAATGCGCTCACACCACTCGCGCGGGAAATGTTGTCCGATCTCATGGACCAGTTGCGGGAGCTTGACAGTCGAATCTCCGGTTTTGACAAGCGCATTGATGCGGTCTTCAAGGCCAGTGAAACATGCCAGCGCATCGCGAAGATCGAAGGCGTCGGCCCCAAAACGGCCACAGCCATTGTGGCCGCTGTCTCGACCCCCAAAGACTTCAAGAACGGGCGTCATTTCTCCGCATGGCTGGGCTTGGTGCCTCGCCAGTGCTCAAGCGGCGACAAAACGAGACTCCAGGGAATCAGCAAACGCGGCGATCGACATCTGCGAACACTACTAATTCATGGCGCGCGAGCGGTACTTCGAACGGCCCCGACTAAACAGGATAGAAAGCATGCTTGGGCTTTGGCGCTTAAAGAGCGGCGTGGCGCAAATCGTGCGATCGTCGCAATGGCCAACAAGATGGCTCGTACCATCTGGGCCGTGCTCGCCTCAGGCCAGCCTTACCACCCTGCGTAACCTTACTTCCACGACGATGCGTTGATGATTGACAAGCGGCACACCGGTCGATCCGGCGAACAGGGAACCTGATTTTTATAACGGCCCTTGAGGTCTTCCAGTTGTTGAGGCCTGTTCGTGCGGATTTCCAGTTAGGCGCAGGGCTTACCCATGACTGCCGGATATATGTACGCAATCGACTCTCGTGCTCATCAAAACATCAACTTGCTATCCAGGGCAGTCCATATATGTAGAACGTGGCTTCGGAAATACCCATCTTCCGACACACTTCTGCCACCGTGGTACCCAGTTCGGCCTGCTTCAGCGCGAACGCGATCTGCTCTTCCGTGTACCTAGATTTCTTCATGCAAACCTCCCGCCCGTCAGGGCTTCAAATTTGCCAGAAATCTCTACTTCTCGCCGCTACGTTTTTTCGGGCGGAGGTCAATTGGGCCCGCTCAACCAGTAGCAACCTCTATGGCAATCACCTCACCCTGCAGAATCGAATCCACATGCCGTTTCCCTTCCGACAAAGAGAAGCCGCAACACTCTCGAAGTAGCGAGCCGAACTGAACCTTGTTAAAGCCAGTATTCCATCCTGTAACGCGAATCATCGTCACTAGTTCACCTTGATCGTAATGCTGCGAGGGACTTTACCTGGGCTCGCACCAAAAGTCCGTGTGCCGCCGTTGATGACAACCTCGTCAACCCCGTATTGTTGACCTAAAGCACGAGCAATATTCCGCTGTTGACTAACGCTGCTCGATCCGGCTCCGGGACCATCGATGTGCATACCATTCAATATGAGCTGATTGCCGCTCTGCGTCATTTCCGTTACGACGGACAGGTCGCCGTTCACCCCCAATCCATATCACGCGGTCGGCAACTGCTTCAATGGCGAGAAATCAACCTTCCATATATCAAGCTCGTAGAGATCGCCATGCTCGTCCAAGTTGATGGCAACCATAATTGGTATGCCCTCGCTATCGATGAATTCCTTTTCGACCAACTGTGCGCCGAGACGGCGAGGCCTCGCATCTGAGGCGCAAAAGCGCAGGCTCCCCATTCCACCATCGTTCATTTCTTCAACGCGGGCGCCAACAAGAGAACCGAGAAGCTGCGCTGCTTGAGGCTTCCCCGCGATCAGCACAGTTAGCAGCGCCCTCTCATCATCTTTTAACGATCTCACAGTGCCCATATTCATCTCGGTGGCGTAATTCGCCCTACGTTAATCGTGCCGCTAGGGAGCTTGTAGGCACTGTAGTTGAAGGTCGTCCCATTCGAGCGCCAACGGTATCCGAGCCCGCCACAAGCGCCGTTATCGCGCGACAACCGATTCTCGGCACAAGCTGCCGGTCGCACCGAATGTGTTGAACCGCAACTTCACGCCGGCCGAGCCCAATCAGGTGTTTACCTCGGACATCACGTACATCTGGACCGACGAAGGCTAGCTGTATCTGGCGGTCACGCTGGACCTGTTAATCGGGAGGTCGTGGGCTGGTCGGTCAAGCCGCGCATGACGACCGAACTCGTGGCCGATGCGCTGACGATGGCGTGGTTCCGCCGCCGGCCCGGGCCGGGTGCGCTGCATCATTCGGACAGAGGCAGTCAATACGCCAGCCACGACTTCCAGCGCAAGCTGGCCGCGTACGAGATGCGCTGCTCGATGAGCCGCAAAGGAAATTGTTGGGACAACGCGCCGACGGAAAGCTTTTTCAACAGCTTGAAGAACGAGCGGGTCCACGGCATGAGGTATCGCACGCATCGCGAAGCCGTGGCGGACTTGTTCGAATACATTGAAGTGTTTTATAACCGCAGTCGTCGTCATTCATCGCTTGGCTTCATGTCGCCAACTCAGTTCATGCAAGACTGGCTTGCGGCTCAGCGGACAAAGGATACGGCTGCATAACCCAGGGCCTCTGGAAGGCGAAAAGCCGAGGGAAGCTCATGGTTAGGATGGTCTTCGCTCAATTCACCAGCCTGTTATCCGCGGGGCCGTCACAACAAAGACATCATGCACACGGCTCTCCGAACGAATGAACTCGGCCGCAGCTAGATTGTTTTGTTCCGCGGCACTAACCTCGACGGGCGGATCGGCTCCATCCCAAATGCAATCGAGCCTCGCTTCGAATCCGGGGGAGTGCCAAAGACCTCCCTCAATCCGAGCAATAACCAAGCCGTGTTGCCCCGCCCGCTCACAAACCGTGATTGCTGCATCGGCAGAGAGCTTCATCACAACGCTGCCACCAAGTGAGAAAAATTCATCCGGCGAATCGTAGCGTCGTTGGAGATCAATTTTCATCGTGACTCACTTCCATTTAATTCGACTGTCGGGAACCCAGCCCGGATCGTTCTTGCCGCTCACCTGGACAACTTCGCCAGTCCTATCGTTAACCACAACATAACCACTCTTCGATCCATACACGGATGCAGGATCATTTCTCAGCAACCCGTCTGAGGTCTTCCCTGCAGATCGATTATCCATCGCCGTTCCAACCGGTCCCTCATTGACGACTGCTTGCATTTCCTCCTGTGTCCATCCACGACCCTCAAGTTGGCCGCCGATCTTGCCGTCGATAATAATCTTGCCTGTATCTGTGGCGTCACGCCCCCCACTATCATTAGCACTCGACAGGATCGCATTGCTCGGCACCCCCGTACCACCACCAGCAACCACCGGCGGCGTAATGACGCATGCACCCCCTGGCGTGCAAACCGGCACCGACGGTGTCACCACTGCCCCACCGCTCGCAGGCGGTGTACGGTCATTCTCCTGCACCAGAGGGTTGGCGTCAGCCGGGGGCTGATTACCCGACTGCTGTCGATGTGCTAACAAGAACTGTTTCGCCAGCCACGCCCGAGCATCTGCCGGACCATTGAGCATCTCGACGACAACGCTCGCAAATCTTGAGACCAGCCCGCTCTCGCTCGGGTGCGCTTCCGAATTATTCAGCGCCTCGTTCTGCCCCCAGAACGCCCCAGCATTTGCATCCGAACCTGCCCCTCCCGCACCGAGCGCCCCCGCGAACCCAGCGAGCATCGTCAACGCCGCGCGTTGCGCCGGGTCCAGCGGCTGACCGCCCGCGCTCAGGGCTTGAATCAGATCCGGCATCAGGCCTGCACTTATCGCCGCACCAATAGCACCACCGGAACAGCCACTGCCGGATGCCGCACTGCCAACACACCCCAAAGCCCCATGCGTTGCTATGTACGTCAACTCACCAGATAAGCCGTCTCCAAACGTGCCCGCAACCTTTCCTTCTCCAATCTCAAACGCCAGCGCCGCACCAAGATTGCTAACTCCACTGCCCTTTAACGCCTCAAGGAAACTGCCGTCCCGAATCGCCGACGCCACACCTGCCTGAATCGCGGACACTGCGGCAATGGCTAACAATTGCCGCGCGTAATCGCTCGCAGTCGACGCAACCGCCTTGCTTGCCAGCCCTTGTGCAACGCTTGGGTTCGCCCCGGCCAGATTCGCAAGACTGTTGGACGAACCGCCCATCGAGAAGCCGATTCCGTCGGCACCGTTGACGGTAATCCCCTGTGTCAGTCCGGCTGTCAGGCCCGACACCGCGCCAGCCTTCAGCATTTCACCGAAGTTGAGCGTGCCGCTTGAGGTCAGTTGCGCGACAGCCGAATTGAAGGCTCCGGCAGAAGCCGCCGTGACCACCGCGTTGCCCACCGTCCCCGCCGCAAGCCCTGAGAGCAAGCCACTTGTGAGTGCGGCGCTGGCAGCGGCCTCGGCCGTTGCCGCCACCCCACCCTGAGCCAAAACGGAGATCGCCGCATCAAAAGCCGCCTGATGCGCCACCGTTGCCAGCGACGCCGAAATGCCCGCTCCCACCGTCGCGGTCATCGCGGCAACAACGATCATCCCAACCTGCTGAATCCCGAAATTCCCGCCCTGCTTCACGAACTCCGTGTGCAAGTTGTCTTGCAACGTCTGCTGTAAGAAGTTCTCGCCCAACTGGCTCGCCACGCCCGCCAGAAACGCTTGCGTTGCTGCGTGATCGATCTGGCCGTTCGGGTCCAGCAGCGTCAGCGCCCCGCCGATCTGGTTGAGCTGATCGACGTTCAGCGTCAGCCCGCCCGCCGCCGCGCTCATGAAACCGCCCGGCTGCACCGTCGTGCCCGTTGTCTTCAGGTACCCGGCGTCCTTGATGTAGCTCCAGATCTCGCCAACATCCACCACGTTCGCGCGGTTCGTCAGCGTGCCCGTGTTCACCGTCAGCGTGCCGCCCGACGTGATCGAGCCCGTGTTCAGCACACTGCCGCCCGTCGCGCTACCGCCAAAATTCAACGACAGGTCATTGCTTGCCAGAATTTGTCCGTCTGCCGACAGCGCCGTGAAGTTCTCCGGCAAATACACCTGCGGCATCAACGCCATTACCGTCGGGCATTTCGCGTTACCCGTTGCCTGGCACCCCGGCTCCGGAACGGTTTGCTCCACGTACCACAGCATCGGTTGCGACAACCCGCTGATCTGCTCCGGCGTGAGCGCCTGACCTACCTGGATGTTGTTCGTCTTCGCGTACTCCACCGCGTTGCCGTACAGCACCAGTTTTTGCTGGTCGAGCACCGTCAACTGCGACTTGCTGTCCGTCGACAAGCCATTGACGAAGCTCGCCTTGCCTGTCTGTGTGAGCGCTGCCTGCTGAAGTTGGATCGCCTCTTGCTGCGGCGAGAAGTAGAACGTCGTCGTACTCGGCTGCAGCGACGACGGCAGATTCGACAGCAACACTTGTGGCGACACCGGGTCGAGCACCGCACCCAAACCGCCAACCACATAGCGCGGACCGCCTTGCGTGCCAGTCGTACTCGTAAGAATGGAGTGCTGTGTGCCGCCCAAGCTCACCGGAATCGTCAGGTTCAAGCCACCGTTTGCCGGCGCCAGACTGATCACCTGCGGCGGATTGCCCACTTGCGGCGTGTAGGTGTTCGCCGTTGTGATGCCGTTGACCAGACTCGTGCCCGCCAATGACACGGACTGCCCCACGACATTGCCGATGTTGACAATCTGTCCGCCGGACGTCACCTTCAGGTTCGGCGCCTGAATCGTCGCCGCGATGTTGCCCACAGGCGTCGGTGGGTTGATGACCCCGCCCACGCTCGTATAGGCATCGCCATACAGTGATGTGCATTCCGCAGCACTGCCGCAGCTCCAGACATCGTGACGCTTGTCCGGGTCGAACATCCCCGTCTCTTCCACCCAATGCGAGTGCCAATAGGCATTGAGCGTCTGAGCACTGTTCACCACCGGGCCGCTCACGTTGATCGTCGCATTCGTACCCGCCGTGATCAGACTGCCGACGTTCGTCAGCGACCCGCCATCGATCGTAAGATTGTTCCCCGCTCCGATGATCGACGCGTCGCCCGACTGCTTATCGACGTATGCCTCGCAGTAACTCTCCTTGTAACCCCCCGCCGTCATACAGCCCGCGTATTTTTCGAGCGTCCCGTAGTTCTCGTGCACCTGAACCGGTGGCGGCAACGTGTTGGTGATCTTGCCCGCCACGTTAAGCGTCAGGTCGTTGCCCGCGAGGATGTTGCCCGACGTATTGGTCAGCGAGCCGGCTGGCGTCGTGCTCGTGGCAGACGAGCCAACGCCCTCGACTACGAGGTCGTGGCCGGCAATCAGATCGCCGTATTCGTTGTTGATCGTGCCTGCCGCAATCGTGAGATCGTTGCCGGCGGTGATCGCGGCGTTGTTCTGCGCGAAGGTGAAACTCGTCGTATCCGGGTTTTGCCCACGAACGTCGTTCCCCTTGAAGCACGCCAGATTGTCCACGCCCCCGGCACATCCGGCTTGCGAAGTGAACTGCTGGGTGTTGCCGCCGCGGTTCGTCAGGCTCGCGGCATTGATATTGACGTTGTTCCGGGCGTAAATCATGCCCTCGTTCACCAGATTCCCGCCGTTGATGGTGAGGTCGTTCGCGGCGGTGATCAGACCGAGAGATGAAGACCAGGTGATCGCCGACGTGGAACTCGGTGCCGTGGCATTCGGGTTGACGACAAACGTTACATCGGGTTTGTTGGTGTTGTAGTAGTCACGAGCCGGGTCATAGGTGCTGCGGACAATGACGGTCCCCGCCGCCATGATCTGCCGAAGCATGGCCGTGTACTCGGCCTGATCGACCCAACTGAACGCCTGACTCGTTGTCGTCGATGCCGCAGCCCCGTTTGACAGCGCATCGACGTTGAGCAGCACGTTTCTGGCCGCCGCGATTTGCCCGCCCTTGTTTGACAGGCTTCCGGCAGTCATCGTGACGTCGTTGCCCGCGATCATGACGCCCGGCGCGCCCATTTCCATGACGGTCGCCCTTTGATGCACCGTCGGGAGCGTGACGGCGATGGACGACGTCGCACGCGGCATGGGACTGCCACTGATCAGAACCGAAGCGCCCTCCCCAGGCCCGAACCGATTCAGGTAAAAAACGCCTGAACCCGCTACTGGCGACGAGGCTCCCGCCGTGCAAAAGTATGGCGCTACGGTGCATCTCTCCCCCGACCAAACGTGAACACCATCCGGCTTGCCCGCCAAGGTGCGGCCGGTTGGGGAAAGCAGATCTCCCAGCGTCGCATTGGCTGATGAACTCATCAGCTCGGCAGTCATGTTGCCTTCACCACCGGTGCCGTTCGGAAAACCGAAGAAGTAGTTGATCTTCGAGCCGACCATCGCGCTCCAGATCAGGTACGGATCGATGACGTCGGTTGTCGTGGTCACCGCCCCACTCCCTTCGGCCTGGTCATTGACGACCGACGCGGCATTCACCGTCAGGTTTTTCCCCGCGATGATCGTGCCCGCAATGTTGTTCAACTGCCCCGGCAGTGCGAATGTGATGTCCCCGACGGCTTGCGTCTTTGCGCCCGCATTCGAGAAGTTCGGACCGTTCGCTTGCAAGTTACGCCCGGCTTCCAGCAGCCCGCGATTGATCACATTGCCCGTCATCGTCAGGTCGCGCTCGGCGTGAATCGACGCGCCCGCAACATTCGACAACTCGGCGCTCACCGCCACATCGCTGCCCCCCACCACCTTGCCTCGGTTGGTGAACCAGCCTTGGCTCGCCAGTGTGAGTGCGCCATTGCTCTGAATCGTCCCGTCGTTGATGAGCGACGACAGGCCCGTGAGCATCGCGCTCGCACCAGCCAACTGGAGCACCCCCTTGTTGTTGATGGCGTCTGCTGTAATCGCCAGCGATTCGCCTGCCTGCAACGCGCCGCCTGTGGCATCGAACGCTGCCTTGTTCATCGTCGCCGTTAGATTGCGCGACGCGGCAAGCTGGCCGCCTGCGGTCGTCACCGTGCCCGCGCCATTGACCGTCAACTCGAGATCCGCGCTCCCTGGCTCCGCTTTGGTCACGTTGCCTGCCAACATCATGCCGCCGTCGTTGTTCAAGCCGCCGACGTTGAGCGTGATGCCGTTCGCACCGAGCACCGTGCCGCGATTGGCTAGCGTTCCGTGTGCATTCACGAAGGTGGTGCCACCGTTCATCAGACCGTCGTTGGTGACGTTCTCCGTCGCGCTCAACGTCAACGCTTTGGTCGACACCAGTTGCCCTTTGGCCCGGTTAACAATGTCGTTTGCAAAAATCGACAGCGGCCCTGCGCTGAGCACCGAGGTACCTGCCGAGTTGGTGAAAGTCCCCGCCCCTGCGTTGAAAGTCGTAGCGCCGTTGATCAACGCCAGCCCGTGCGTCTCGATAGCGCGGGTTGCAGTGACGTCCAACCCGCCGCCGACAATCATCTCGCCGGTGTCGACACGGGTGCCACTAAAATGCGCATCTTTCGTTACGAAGAGTTTCCCGGCGCTCGAATCGAGCGTATCGGTAGCCGCTGCCGTGAAGGATTTCGACGCTGTGGTCGAACCGTTGATGACGACGTTGCGACCGGTGAGCGTCATGTCGCCGACGACGGCGTTGGTGCCGCCTATCGCGAGCCGCTCCCCTGCACGCAGCGTGACTGCGTTGTTACTGGAAATATCCGCAGCGTTCAGGTCGCCCTTCTGCGCAACGAGCGTCATCGCGCCCATGCTGGACACCCCTTGCAGCGCAGTCAGATGGACCGCGGCGGTCGCATCGAACACGCCGCCCACAATCGTCTTGCCCAACATCAGGCTACCGCCTGTGCTCGCGAGCGAGACCTTCCCGATAGCCGTCAATGTCCCCAGCGATGCATCGCCGTGCGCCGCGATCTTGGCGTCGCCCGCTGTCTCGATGCCATTCAGTTCCAATTTGCCGCGCGACGCGATCGAGACGTCTTTGCGGAACGCCAGCATGTCGTTCTCGCTCGCGATATCGCCACCCGATTTCAGCGTCGCCGAGCCATTGCCCAGCAAACGACCGAGCGTCATCGAGCCGCCCGAGGTCAGCGTTGTGTCGCCGTTGATCTTCCCGCTGCCGATGGTGAGCGCACTGCCTGCGTTGGCGATGAAATCGCGAATGGCCGTGATCGGGCCGTGCAGAGTGAGATTGCCGCGCGTCGCAGTCAGGGCAATGCTCTCATTCGCGGACACCGCCCCGTCAATGGTGAGATCACCCGTCGCGACGGCGTCTACGCCTGCCCCTGCCGTTACCGCACCATCGACAATGACATCGCGCCCCGCAACCATCTTCAGACCATTCCCCGTGGCAATATCGCCAGCGACACGCACGTCGCTCATGCCACTCGCCGTGAGCGTTGCCGATTTACCCGCTTGAACGGACGCCGCGGAAAGCTCGCCCATTGTGGACATCTTCAAGGCATCGCCTGCGACGATTGCTCGTGCGACGTCTGTGGCTTTGCCGGAGGTCGTCGTGAGTCCGCCTTTACCGAAGGTCAGCGACGTGGCTTTCAGCGTGCCGCCCGCGTTCATCACACCGGCCTGAGCGCCCGCGGCGACGCTACGCACGTCCCCCAATGTCATGTCGCCACCGGCCGTCAAACGCACGAGGCCGTTGGCCGCAGTGTCGCCTTGCATCGTCAACGACTTGCCGGCGTTGGCCATGATGTCGCCTTGTGCGCCAACATTGCCTGTCGAGATTGCACCGTGCGATGCCGTCAGCGCGAGACTGCCTGTCGATGCCGTATCGGCCTTGAGAAGAATATTCCCGGTCTTGGCCGTGAATGTAATGTTCTCGCCCCCAACGGCGTTGCCGGTCACCGTGACATCGCGTGCGCCGGTCATCGTCCACGCACCAAGCGCCACGGCGTCACCGCTTACGGTCACATCTCCGCCGCCGGCTTTTCCGTCTGCCGTCACGGTAAGTGACTGGGACGCCTGCACGTCATGCAACCCCACGCTGTTTGCCGCGTGAACATTGACGCGCTGTCCGGCAAGCGTGCCGGTCAATACCGTGTTGCGGCCAGCACTCAACGTGACGTCCCGCCCGAAGACCGCCGTGCCGTCGCCCTTAACGTCGTTCCCGGCCTGCAATTCGCCAAAACCTTGAACGCTCACCTCTCCCCTCAGCGTGAGGTCATCCGCCGCCGACGCGCGCAAATCGCCCTGAATGTTCAGCTTGCCGTCCAACGATGCATTGCCCGCACTCCTGGCCCATAACGTGCCGGAAGTCGTCACCCCTGCATTGATGGTGAGGTCGCCCGTGCGCGTAAGCAACGACAGATCGCCCAACGTGAGTGCGGATCCAGTGATCGACAGATTTCGCTGGGCAATCAACTCGCATGCAGCGCCGCACGTCACGCTGCCGGGCAACAGAACGTCGCGTGCCGCAACCGCCGAGAACGCGTGCGGCGACGACACGGCACCGTTGAACGTGATGTCTCCCCGGCCACCCAATGCCCCCGCGGCGCCAGTCGTCACGACTTTCACCCCGGCTGCCGAGTTAAGTATGCCGAACGTCGCATCTCCACCTGCCGTCACGTCGATGCCGTTCGCCTGCACGCTTGCCGTGAGATCGGTGTCACCCTTCGAGGCGAGCGTCGCCTTCCCGACGAATACGACTTTGCCGGTGCCGTCGCCCGCATCGAACAACGTCCGCCCGGCGCTCAGATTTGCATTGACACCGACAAGCACTGCGCCGAGTTGCAGATCGTGCCCCGCGTTGACCTCGATATCGCGCAGCGCGCTCGTCGACGCGCCGAGCACAACGTCTTGCCCGGCACCGACGAACAGATTCGCGCCACCACTGATGCCACCTTGTGAGCGAACACTCCCGGCCTGTGCCGTGAGACGTGCGTCGCCGACCGACTGGATTGCGCCATTCACTGCAATGTCGCGCTGCGCATCCAGTGTCGTTGTAGCTCCGCCGCCCAACATGCCTGCGACGGTGATGTCTCGTGCCGCTTGCAACGTCACCACCCCAGGTGCGCCGGCGGTGCCATTGACGTTGATGTCACCGCCGCCTACGAGGCCCTTCGCGACCAATGCCAACGCCGCAGCAGACTCTGCATTCTTCACGGTAATGTCGTTATCCGCCGTGACCGTCAAACCACCGCCTTGCAACAACCCGCCGTGGTCGACGTCGCGGGCGGCCGTCACATCGAACGCGCCTGTGAACGCGGCCGTCCCGGCGCCGCGCACATCGCGACCAGCATCGATGCGTCCGACACCCTGACCGTGCATCGTCCCGGCAACGACCACGTCACGGCTCGACGTCAGCGTCGTATTGCCCGCGACGACGGTTATTCCGCCCATTACGATATCGGTGCCTGCGATCGCGTTCAGATGATTGCGAACACCGAGCGTGCCCTGCTGATTGACGTTGCCCCGACCCGCTCTCAGGTTGGCATTCCCCACTGCCTGAACGGCGCCCGTGATGTTGACGTTACGCGCCCCAGTAAGGCCGACGTTATCGCCCGTCGCCAATGTGCCGGAAACGCTCACGTCTCGCGCCGCCGTGAGATCGACGGCACCGACCACCTTTGTCGTGCCGTTCAGCACCACGTCGCCGCCGCCGTCATTGCCATTGGCCAAGACGGAGAACGCGCCGTTGGACGTGACGTTTGAGACGGTCGCGCTATTTTCAGCGCTCACCGCCACGGCATTGCCCTGCAGGACACCCGCCAGATTGACGTCGCGCTTGGCGTATAGCATCGCAGTCCTGGAGAATGCCGCCGCGCCAGTGCCTGCGAGATCACGTCCGGCACGCAGGTCGCCCGCAAGCCCCACCAACGCACCACGCAGCAAGATGTCCTGTTCCGCCATCACCGACACATTGCCAATGGCGCTCGTCTGCGGCGCATCTAATGTCACCGATTTCCCCGCGGCAAGCGCGAGCCGGCCGTTGGTACTCAGATCGGCCGTCGTCTTCAGATTGCCGGAGACAGCGGTAATCGCGGCGTCGCCGACCGCGGTCACGCCGCCGTCGAGCTGCACATCGCGCCGACCTGTGACGGTCAGCCTGTCTTTCGTCACGACCCTTCCGGTTCCTTCGACCAGAACGTCGCGTTCCGCCTTCAGTGTGGCGACGCCGAAGGACGCGAGCAGACCTTTCACGCGAATGTCACCGCTGCCTGCCAGGCCGTTTGCCGTGACATCGAGCGTGCCGCCGGTGTGAATATCGCCGAGCGTGACCGCATTGCGGCTCGCGACCACAAGATCCGTCGTCTGCACTTTGCCGCCGAGTGTGGCGTTCCCACCCGCTGTCAGACGTGTATTGCCAAGGAAGTGCGCGCCGCCGCTAATGTCGAGATTCCCCGCAGCATCGATAGCCCCCTCGCGCAGCCCCGAAACATTGCCCGTTACGCGCAGATCGCCGCCAGATCGCAACTTGACGCCGCGTGCTGCCGTGAGACTACCGGCGACGTCAAGTCTCGTGCCCGACGCGGCATCGAGGTCCGCACTCGCTTCGATCGTGCCGGGGACCGTCAGCGCATGGCCTGCGGTTATCGACATCGCCTTGGTCTTGCCAGCCGTCTGGAGTGAGCCTGCAACGTTGATGTTACGCAAGGCGTTGAATGTCACGGTATCGGCACCAGCTGTCGCACCGTTGACATGCACGTCGCGCGCAGCACTGAGCGCTGCCGCGCCGTAGAACAAGACCTCGCCTTGAAGTGCGATATCGCCACCGCCGGCATTGCCCATCGCTCGCAACACCGTATTGCCGACACTGTGCACATCGTTGAGCAAAATACCGTTCGCCGCCTCGACGTCCAACGTCCCTGCCAGCACCGCGCCAGTCATCGAGACGTCGCGGCCAGCGCGCAGCGTAGCGTTCGTGCCGAAAGCCGATTTTCCTTTGCCCGTGATGTCTGCGCCCGCGCGCAAGTCGGCGTCGACCTGCCCCAGCAACGTGCCGTCAACGTTCAACGCCCCGCCTGCGCTCAGTCGTAATGTGTCAGTCGATGCCACGGCCCCCTGAATATCGAGCCCCTCATCCGAGGTCATCGTGAGTGTTGCCCCCGACGCCAGCGTGCCGCCGATATGCGCGCTGCGGCCAGATTGCGTCGACAGCGCACTGCGGCTAGTCAAACGTGCGCCTTGAGCAATCTGGAAATCGCCACCCGTCACAACGGACACGTTGCCGTCTGCTCCCACACTTCCCGTCACGATGACACTGCGTGCAGCATTCGCGGCGAGTGCGCGCGCGATCGTCACCGGACCGGTCAAACGGATGTCACCTTGCGCGACGTCTTGTGTCTCAAGCGACAACTCGCCACCGACTTGCGCTTGCTCGAGCGTAAGCACCTTTGCGGCATTGAGCGTGGCGTCGGCATTCAACTGAATATTCGCCAGCGTCAGATTCGCGCCAGACCGGATGTCCATGGCCTTGGCCGATTGCAGCACACCCACCGACGAAATATCCCCCGTCGCGGTCAATCGGTAGCCGGTCTCGCCAAGTCCGGTCCCGGATAGCGCGACATCGCCTCCACTGGACATCTTCACCTGCTGCTGCGCCGCGTGGTTGGCCACGGCGAGATCGCCACCCGACGACAAGACAAGATCACCCGCCGTCGATGCAAGATCTCCAACCATGCGCACACCCAGGCCGGCCGCGGTGCCGATTACCTGAATCTGCCCCGCCATCATGGCGCCGAAGCGCGTGGCGTCGACAGCGAACGCAGAGGAATTGCCCGTCGCGGTCTGGACGGCCTTGGCCGTATTCGCCACCCCATTCGCCGACGTCACGTAACGTGTCCCCGTGCCATCCACGGCACTGGTCAGCACGTGCTGGTTACCGGTGATCGCGTTGATGCGTGTACCCGCATACAACGGTGCGTTCACCCCGAGTGTCTGGCCGATCAGATCGATGGACCCGACGGTGCCTTCGATGCCACTGCCCGGACCATTCGCCCCGGCATTGCCTTCGAGCTGAATGTGCCCGCTGGTAACGTTGTAACCGAGTGCATTGGCGTTCGCGAAATCGGTTGGTCTGCCACCCGGCCCGCTAAGAAATTCTGGCACGCCGGTCGTCAGCGTCACACCAATCGTGTTGGTGAATCCCGCGCCGCGCACAGAAACGCCGTTCGGGTTGGCGATGATCACCGTAGCGGGTGCGCCGAACACTTCAAGCGGGCCGTTCAGTGCACTTGCGTAAGCACGGCCTGAGGACGTCACCTGGTTGACGATGGTGCCTGCGGTGCGTCCCGAGAGATTCGGGTTGGCCGCCACGGTGCCGCCATTGAGTGACGTGCCATTGACCAGACTGTTGTTGAGGATCAGGCCGGCTGCGTCGACGTTGAACGACTGGAACTGATTGAGCGAGATCCCGGCGGCATTGGGTGCCGTGATGTTGACGACGGGCACGCCGTCGCCGCTCGTCGAAATTTTCGGCGCGAAGACGATGGGTGCGGTCGGATCGGTGATCGGGGCGGCCGACGCCGTCTGCAACCCGACGTGAATACGCAGCGTAGCGAGCGAGCGCATTACGCTCAATGCCGTCTCCTCGGTGTTCGTGTGGTTTTCCGCCAGTTCTCTGGCCGCCGACCGGCTCAGCTCGAACGTCACGGAGATCGGGCCGATGAGCAACGTCAGGGCAACGCACGCCGCAATCACGCGCTGAGATGTGCGGATCGCAGGTGTCTTAGTCGAGAGTGAATCGTCCGCCGGGCCGTTGATGCCAATCGACCGACGAGCGCGCTCCCCCGCCCCGATGAAACCTCTCGAGGATGTTTTCATGACATGCCCTGTTCGTACGTGTGACGTGCGTTATCCGAGTCCGCAGCTTCATACGGCTGCGGATCGTCGACCTGGTATCGGCGGCTTGGTTACTGCTGGACGCGAGCGTTCTTGAGGAGATCGCCAATGACCTTCGCGGTGGCCTTCTCCATCGCCACCTGCTCGAGTTGCTTGCGCAGCAGCGGTGCGCTCTCTTCGAACTTCGGAATTTGCGTGTCGCGTTTGTCGTCGACACGCAGAATCCAAAGCTGATCGCCGATCTGCACTGGCTCACTCGATACGCCGCCGGCAGGGAGCTTCACCAGTGCTTCGGCAATCGGCAGGGGCCAGTTCTGAGTGTTCCCTGCGGTAAGCGGCGTCTTGAAGGACACCCAGTTCAACCGGCCTCCTTGCGCAGCGTTCGGGCCTTGACTGTACTGGCGCGCCAATGCTGCGAAATCGCTGCCCTTCTTCAGTTGATCGAGCACGGTTTGCGCGGTGACAGCGTCGGGCACCGCGATAGCACTCGCCCGGTATTCGCTCTCACCCAATGTGGCGACGACAGCGTCGTATTTGGCCTTGACGTCTGCGTCGGTCACCGGCTGAGTGTCAAGGTGCTCGGTCATATAGGCGCGCGTGACGATTACGGTTTTGGCAGCGTCGAGCGCAGCGCGCACTTCCGGACGTGTTTCGTAGCGCTGACCGAGCGCCGCCTGCTTGATGAGCTCTTGCGCGATCAGTTGCCCTTTGAATAACTCGCGCAATTGCGGGCTGTCAGGTTGCCCGCTGGCCTTGACCATCGCGTCGAGCGACGTCTTCGGGATCGCCACGCCGTTGACACTCGCGATGGCGTCGGACGGTAACGGTTGCGCCGCTGCCGAGCGGCTATGCGCCTTGGCTTCCGGTTTCTCGAGCACCTTCGTTGTCCCGGCCTTGGCCGCCATTGCCGAGGGCACTGCAAGACCCAATGCCGCACACACACCGGCGGCCACCCATACACGACCGAACTTCGCTTTCATCGATACGTCTCCTGCAACGTTGGTGGACATGGCGAGCCGAATACCCGCATGCCCGTGTTTTCAGAACTCAACCGGCCCAGTTAAGCGTGACGAGAACCACACTTCCCTTCGGGCCAATGGCAGACGGCTTGATCAGTGAGCGGCCGGCCATCAACTCGCCCGAGAGTGTCTGTCCGCGGAACTGCCACTGCGCGCGCACGCCAGCACCAGCGCCTATCAGCGTCGGCCAGCCCGCCTGCGCCACCAGATGTGCTTTGCCGCCATCCAGGAAGAGATACGGCTCCCAGCGCAGCCCCTGCCAACTGGGCGTATTGGCCCAGACGACTTCGTTACGCGCGTAAAAGCCGCTGTCGCCCGCGATACCGCCCTGCATGAATCCACGCACGGAATCGGTCCCGCCAAGGAAGATCTGCGCGTTACCGAAGAGCGCTACGGCGCTGTACTGGCCGGTGAGCGTGGTGCGCCACGTCCAGTAGGTCGGGCCAATCTGTGCGAATGGCAATTGCACCGTCGCGCTGACATCCCACTTGGTGAACTGCGCATGGGCGTCCTGTTTCTGAATGCCGTTGAAGTCTCGCGTGGCGTCGAACCAGGGCACGCCCTGCGATACGCCCAACAATGCGGTGAGCGCGCCCGGCTTTCCGTTTCGCGAGAAGCGCCAGAGCCCGGAGACGCCGATACGCAAGATCGTCAGATCCTGCGGGGACAGTTGGATGTCGTTGATGCTGCGTTCGGAGGACAATCTGGTGAGCGTTGCGTCCACGCTGACGCGTCCTGCCGACGTGCGCCTCAGAACGCCGTTCCATCCGAAAATCTGACTGAGCGTGCGGCCGTAAAGCAGCGCCGTACCGCCGATGAGTTGTTGGTATTCCGAAAGGGCTGCGGTGTAACTGAACGTCTGGTAGCCGTAGGGAACCGCCGCCGAGACGACAACCGCATTGCTGTCGCGCGTGCCGATGTAAGAGACGTTGAACGACTCCTGCAGACCGATGACATTCCCCGTCTCCAGCGACGCCCGCGTGCGCCATTTGCCGGTCGCGGTGCTGCCATAGTTGTCGATGCCGACGTTGTAGTTCAAGCGACTGCCGAATGGATTCTGGATCGCGACGATGGACTCGCCAGCCGCTTGCCCGGGGAGAATCTGAATCTGCGCCTGATTCCGGCGCAACCGGTTGATTTGTTCGACGCCTTGCTCAAGCGCGGGAAGTTCAAGCACATCGCCGACCGATGCGGGGAAGGCCCATGCGGTACCTGCGTCCGTCAGCAATCCGCCGCCATCGCCTTGCTTGTCTTTACCTACAGGACGCAATGCGCCGCCGTTCAATGTGAAGCCGCTGATGCGGCCCGCCACGATCGTGATGGCCAACGTTCCGGAGGACAGGTTCTGCGGCGTGGCGAGGTAGGCACGCGTTGTGATGAGACCGTTGGCGACGAACGCCTCCGTCAATCGGCGTAGTAGCAAATCGATGCGTCTGCGGCCAAGTTGTCGATGGAGGAAAGGCGCCGAGATCCGGTCGAGTTGCGACTGACTGAGCACGGCATCGCCTTTGAAGACGATGTGATCGATGCGAAAGGTCGGCTCGGGGTCCGGCAGCGTTGCGATATCCGCGTCCGCAGGAAGGTCGGGCACTTGTGGCTTTGCCGTTGGTGCTACCTCGATTGGTGCGGACTCGCGGTCGAGCTCACGTTGCAACTCCCCGCTGCGTTGCTCATCAAGCAACCGCTGTCCGGGATCCTGCTGCGCAACGATGCCATGCGGCGATGTCGACATTGCGGGAAATCCCGGCGGACTTTGCGCGAACGCGGGGGCCGTCGTCCACATGACCGCGAACGTTGTGGCAATGATGCGAGCGGCGAAGGTCGTGCGCATCGTCATAGCCCGAACCACGTCGTCAGCCCCAGGTTTATGCCAATTCTCGCCGGGTCACGGCGCGGCGCGTAGGCGGTCTCGATCCCCTGCGGCGCCCTCACGCCCTTGGCTCCGGCGATGACACCTCCTTTGATCATCCCGCGCCCGGTTAACACGACCTCGCCCGACGACGCCGAGAACAGCCCGCCGTCGATCTGTGCATAGATGGCGGCCCAGTGATTGCCGAACCATGCTTTCAGACCGCGCGTGCCGTTGAAGGCGGTGTAGCCAGTCAAACCCTGTGCCGTGACGAAAGGCGCGTCGACGCTCAGACGCTTACCCCAGGCGATAACATTGCCACCGATGTTGACGGCGCTTTGTCCGGCGCTCAGGGCGATGCTGCCGCCGGCTTGCATCTGACCGCCATAGGAGGCCGTCGTCGTCGATGCCACCGCCTTGCAGAAGATGAAGCACGTGCGTTGGTACGACGCGCGGCCCGCCATGACTGCCCGGTTGACGAGCTGGTTGGCCGCCGTAGCATGGATGTCGCCGCCATTCGTGAGGACGGCACCGCCGACGTTGTAGATGTTTCGTCCCGAGAGCGTAACGTTGCCCGCGTCGGCGACGATGTAGGACAGTTGCTTGGGTGCAGGGACTGAGCCGTAGTCAACAGAGAAACCTTCGTTTCGCGTCGAGAAAACGATCCAGCGACGGCCTCGGTTGGCATAAGCGATCGACGCGCCGCCATTGACGCCTTCGATATGAGAGATGACGTTGCTGATATCGCCTTGCGCTTGCATCGACACCGATCGGTTCGACTCGATGCGCGCATTTCGATTGTCGATGTCGCGTCCGGCGCGCATGACGACGTCGCCGTTTACGCCGAAGATGACCCCAAATGCGCCGCTCGGATAGCTCGGATCGGAGGTGTTGGTGATAGTGCCTGTAGCATCCAGGGTAATCGCGCCTGCCGACGATGCCAGCGCGGCATCGCGCGTCGCCCCTTGAATCAGGCTGCTGATGTTGGTGATGTCGCCCTTGCTGTTGACCACTACGCCACTGCGTGACGAGACCAGCGTCGACTGAACGGCGCCTGCATTTGCCAGGAGGAAGCCGCGAGCGGACAGGTTGATCGAGCCGCCGGCCAATATCGATGCGCCTCGTATCGTCGTGCGCCCCGCCGAGCGCCACGATAGGTTATTGGCAACGGTGATCCCGCTGGAGGTGGCCAACTGCACATCGCCGTGCGACGTTAGCGAGAAGTCCCCCGCAGTCGCCATCATTGCACCTGCGTGGCGCACGCCCGCGCCGAGATCCGTCGTCAGCAGTTGGATGCGACCCGACGTGATGCTACCTGTCACCCCGACATCAAGCGCGATGGCATCGGAGTTCGCCTGCTGCTTATTGGCGAGTGTGATCCAATCGTTGTTGTTGTCGTCGGGAGAGAAACTCGTATTGAGCGAGGCCTTGCTGCTACCGGCGCTCACGCGAACATACGCCGTCGGCGAAGAGAAGTCGTTGGTGATCGGAGCGCTCACTTTGACGGTCTTGGCGATGAGCTCCAGTCCAATCAGTGTCCCGGCAAGTCCGCCGCCCGCAACTTCGATAGTGCCCTTTGAGGTGTTAAGGAGGACGTTTCGCCGGTAAATGCCGGGGGCAACGAGCACGTCGCTAAACGAGACCTGGCCTGTGCTCAGTGCTACATGGCCGGTATTGACGAATGAACCACCGTTGACGATGATGCCATTGGGGTTTGCAAGAACGACGTTTGCCCGCGCTCCGGCCACGGCGATCTGCCCCTGAATCAGACTGGGGGCGTTCCCCGTCACTTCGTTGACAATAGTCCGTGCGTTCACCGCAGTGTTGTCGAGGGTCGCACCGGCACGGCCGACGTTGAAGCTCGTATAGGTGTTGTGCGAGACGCCGTGGACGGGGACAGCGATAGCGACGTTCTGACGCCCGCCGGGCCCAACAGTGACCGATGTCGACGTGCCGCCATCGGGCACAATGCCTGCGCCATAACAATGAGCGGCTGTGGCGAGCACCGTTGCCAGACCATATCTCGCCGCATGCTGAATTCGCCGACTTCCCGACTTGCGTGTACTTTTCCCGCCAATCTCGCCGGTTTTCGACAAGACTTCGCGCGGTGGTTGCCAAGGCATCTGATCTTTTGTGCTTATTGTGATATTTCTCGCAACGTCCAAAGGCCGCCTCGCGTCGTGGTGGATCGCCCCCCACGTTCCTCGAACGACACCTTACGTGACCGCTGCCGTGTGCTTTCCAAATTCGCCCAAAGCATGTCGCGCCCGTTGGATTCCTAGCCGATGTCAATCGGCGCCGACGGAGCATTACAGAATTTCCCAAAAATATATTTAGGAAACCGACCAAAATTTATTGATAAATTTCTTTGACACGGTCCCGGACCGACATAAGCCGGTGACAATCTGGCAAGCATTTCGTCTTTTTTTGGGGGCTTGCCTAAGCCGGTGGCGCGAGTGCGATCTCCCGAAGCAAGAGGATCGATGTCACCCGGCAGAATGCGCAAAGGGTTACGTAAAGAACGCGTCGCTTTTTCCGTTCGCCTACTATCTGGCGATGAATATGAAAACGCCGGGTGCGACGATCAACCACGCGCTCGATCTCGTGCAGCGGCAGGTGGCGGAACTGACGGGCGGTCAGCAGCGTCCGTGGATTTCGAGCGGCCTGATCGGCGACGTGCCGCTTGCTGCGCAGTATCTGGTGACATCGAACGTGCCCGCCAACAAGACGGCGGACGTCACGCGTGGCGGTGCAACGCGCGGTACGGCGGCTACGGGGTCGGCGCCTGTCTCACCTGCCTCGGCGCAGGCTGCACCGGGAGTGCCAGCAGTGCCGCAGACGGCAACGCCGACCGGAGGCACTGTCTCCGGCGTACATATTCCACCCTATCTGGCTGATCAACTGGCAAAGTCCGGCGAGAACGCGAACACGCCATCCGTCGCGCCGCAACAGATGCTGCAAGCCCACCGTGCCAACGCCTGGGACGACGCCGAAGTCCACATCACGCAAGCCGCACAGCGCGCCGACCGTAACGACATCGCTGCGCTGCGCGCCCGGGGCAACGACGCTGCCGCGCTCACGACGCTCGGCATGATCTACGAATACGGCTACGGCGTGCCGCGCGACGGCAAAGCCGCCGTCAACTTCTACAAGCGCGCAGCCAATGCCGGCTACCCGATCGCGCAGACGCTGTTCGGCGAAATCTATTTCGAAGGCAAGCGCGCGCAACGCGATTATGCGCAAAGCGGGAAGTGGCTGGCGCGGGCGGCGGGGCAGGCCTACGCTCGCGCCCGCATAGACCTCGCTCAGGTACGCGCCACGCGCGGCCAAGGCGGCGCCAACGGCATGCAGAACTGGGCCGACGCGGCATCGATCATGATCGACTCGGTGCGTCGGCAGCAACAGCAGATGCAGCAGTATGGGCGGTGAATGGGGCCGGAGCGGTTGTTTGGCCGGGTATTGACGGCGACGGCGTCTGCGCGGAAGCCGCCAACGCTATCGCGGCTTCAGGCAATTGCGTGGCATCAGGCCAGAATCCGCGCTTTTTGTTCGGCAAATTCGGCATCGGTGAGGATGCCCCGCTCCTTCAACGCAGCAAGCCGCTCCAGCTTCGAAACAACGTCATCCGCCGTCGAAACGGACGCAGTGGCAGCGGCAGCTTGACCGGCCGCCGGCTTCCGGTACGCGTGCAATGCGTCGCGCACCTTGTTCGTGAACGCAACCACTGTCTTCTTCCAGACATTCTTGATAACCCGCTCGCTGGCGCCGTCTTCAATGCGAATCTCGCCGAAGAACAGGCCCGTGGTACCGGACACGGAATTGATCTTGTCGAGGTTGATCGATACTTGCTTCAGCCCGTAAATGAAGCCTTTGTCGAGGAACACAACGCGCTGATCCGTGAGGGCAATAAGCCAGGTGTTGTTATCCATCAGTCCGGAGGTAAATGCCAGCACTTGTTCGCCGTCCATGAGGATTTCGGGGAGGTGGTTCAGTTCTTTCTTCGTAAAGAACTGATCGTCACCGATCTCCCGAGCGATGCGGTTGTACTCGATCTTGAGCTGTTCTTTACTCGCGTTCTTGAAGTCAAACATGCGGCAATCACCTTCTGAGGAAGTGTTACGTTATTGCGTCTGTCTATGATGTTGGGGGGGCTGTTACAGGCGCGCGGCACGGCCAATAACTACCGCCGGCAAGCGGAGCGCATGACAGAGCGATTTCTTATTCATCGCCACATCTTACGTGACTAGTTTGGCTTGTGTGACTACGCTGTTACTGAGCAGCACCTGTCCCAGCTGAAACACTGTGGTAACGGTTGACCCCGGGGGGATTTTCGGCCCGGCTAACACTTGAGAGATTGGCTTCCCACGAAGGAACTAAGCCATGAGGAAGCGCCGGCTCACGGAAAAGCCGATTTGTAGAACGCCTGTGTTTCTTAGGACCAAAAAAAGGGGTCTACATGTGTGTAGACCCCTTTGAATTTGGTGCCGGCTGCAGGACTCGAACCCGCCACCTGATGATTACAAATCAACTGCTCTACCAGATGAGCTAAGCCGGCGAAGTCGTGTATTGTAACCGATTCGTCGGTTACTGCGACTACCTGTTAGTGCAAAAATCGTCGGCTATTGCAGGTCTTTGGCGCAATGCTCGGAAAGCATCTCGCCAATCACCCGCCTTTGCGAATTACTTCACTACCTTCAAGCGAGCGCGTCCGGCGTTGCCGCCAGCCGCACTGTTGCCGCCGGGACGCGTCGGATCCGGATCGTCTTCGCCCGGTGCCTGCACCGGAGGCACCGCTTCCAACTCGGCTCCCTCTTCCACAGACGCCTGCTTGTCGACCGGGAACGCCATCCCCTGACCATTCTCGCGAGCGTAAATCGCCAGCACGTTCGGCACCTGCACTTCCACCTTCTGTGAGATACCGCCGAAGCGAGCGCTGAATTCAATCCAGTCGTTGCCCATCTGCAATCCGCTCGTGGCGTCGAAGCTGATATTCAGCACGATCTCGCCATCTTTCACAAACTCGCGCGGAACTCGCGTCCTGGCATCGACATGCACGGCCAAATACGGCGTGTACCCGTTATCGGTACACCACTCGTACAGCGCGCGCAGTAAATAAGGCTTGGTAGATGTTTCAGGCATATAACCAACTCATCCCGCCGCGAAACCCGCTCGCCACACTCGGCAAGCCAGCTTCGCCAGCGGGCAAATCAACGCATTAGCGACGCATGACCTTTTCGGACGGCGTCAGCGCTTCAATGTACGCCGGACGACTGAAAATCCGCTCGGCATACTTCATCAACGGCGCAGCATTCTTCGACAACTCAATGCCGTAGTGATCCAGACGCCACAACAACGGCGCAATCGCCACGTCGAGCATCGAGAACTCTTCGCCCAGCATGTACTTGTTCTTCACGAAAATCGGCGCCAACTGCGTCAGACGATCGCGGATCGACAAACGTGCCTTCTCGTGATTCTTTTCCGCCGCCTTGCCCTTTTCGTTCTCGAGCGCGCTCACGTGCACGAACAGCTCTTTCTCGAAATTGAACAGGAACAGGCGCGCACGCGCACGCTGCACCGGATCGGCAGGCATCAGTTGCGGATGCGGGAAACGTTCGTCAATGTACTCATTGATGATGTTCGATTCGTACAGAATCAGGTCACGCTCGACAAGAATCGGCACCTGACCGTACGGGTTCATCACCGCAATGTCTTCCGGCTTGTTGAACAGATCGACGTCACGGATTTCGAAATCCATGCCCTTTTCGAACAAAACCAGCCGGCAACGCTGGGAGAAGGGGCACGTAGTGCCCGAGTACAAAACCATCATAGCGCGTCTTCCTTAAAAACCAACGGGGCCGGGGCGGGAAACCGACGCTCCCCAAACCCTGGCCCCGTCGTACAGACGTTATTTTACTTCACGTCCTTCCAATAGGCCGAATTCAGGCGCCAGGCAAGTACCGTAAAGAGTCCCAGGAACAACAAGACCCAGACACCCAACTGCCGGCGCGTACGTTGCGCCGGTTCTGACATCCAATCCAGATAAGATACCAAATCCGCCATAGCAGAATCAAATTCCACTGGTTTCAGCGTCCCCTGAGTGATCTGCACGAACTGCGCCGGGCCATGTTCTGCCCCCTCAACGTGCTTCAAACCCCGCTGTCCCTGCAATTGCCAGAACGGGTTGGGCATGCCCACATTCGGAAACGCCAGGTTGTTCCAGCCCGTCGGACGGGAATCGTCCCGATAAAACGTACGCAAGTACGTGTACAGCCAATCCGTGCCCCGCGCACGCGCCTCGACCGACAGATCCGGTGGCGCCACACCGAACCATTCCTTGGCGTCCGCCGTGCGCATGGCAACGGTCATCGTCTCCCCGATCTTGTCCGTCGTGAACAGCAGATTGTTCTTGATCTCCGCTTCCGACAACCCCAGATCCTTCAGGCGCGAATACCGCATCGACGCCGCCGAGTGGCAGTTCAGGCAGTAATTCACGAACAGCTTCGCGCCCCTTTGCAGCGAGGCCAGATCGTCGATCCGATTGGGCGCCGTGTCGAGTGCGGCCCCCTCTTCAGCCAAGGCCGGCGCCGCGAAGCCACTCAGGAGCGCCAGGATAAGCAACAGTTTTCTCATCTTGATATTCCTAGTCGTCGTTCGAGTGTGCTCAATGCGCCGCGAAGGTCACGCGCTCCGGCACCGGCTTGAAGGTGCCGCGCTTGCTCCACAGCGGCATCAACCAGAAGAATCCGAAGTAATACAGCGCGCCAATCTGCGAGATGGCAGTCTTCACGGGCGTCGGTTCCTGGATCCCCAGATACCCCAGCACCGCGAAAACGACGACGAGAATACCCAGCAACACCTTGTGGAATCCCGGACGGTAACGAATCGACTTCACCGGGCTATGGTCCAGCCACGGCAGGAAGAACAGCGTGACCACCGCCCCGCCCATGACCACCACGCCCCAAAACTTGGCCTCGGTCAGATACATCGCCAACAGCAGCAACACCACGCCGCCGGATGCCGCCACCTTGGTCGTCGCGGCCGCCTTGCCCTTGCCCCACCAGACCGCCGTAACAAGCACCGCCAACACCATCAACAGATGCTTGAAGTCGTCGGTCGTCGCACGCAGCATCGAGTAGAACGGGGTGAAGTACCACACCGGCGCGATATGCGGTGGTGTCTTGAGCGGATCGGACGGGATGAAGTTGTTCGCTTCGAGGAAGTACCCCCCCATCGTTGGCGCAAAAAACACGATCGCCGAGAACACCATTAGGAATACGCCCACGCCCATGATGTCGTGGACCGTGTAGTACGGATGGAACGGAATGCCGTCGAGCGGGCGGCCGTTGGCGTCTTTCTTGTCCTTGATCTCGATGCCGTCCGGGTTGTTCGAGCCAACCTCGTGCAGCGCGATGATGTGCGCGACGATCAGCCCGATGAGCACCAGCGGAATCGCAATCACGTGGAACGCGAAGAAGCGGTTGAGCGTGGCGTCCGACACCACGTAATCGCCGCGAATCCACAACGACAGGTCCGGCCCGATGAACGGGATCGCCGAGAACAGGTTCACGATCACCTGCGCGCCCCAGTACGACATCTGCCCCCACGGCAGCAGATAGCCCATGAACGCTTCGGCCATCAGGCACAGGAAGATCAGGCAGCCGAACACCCACACCAGTTCGCGCGGCTTGCGATACGAGCCATACAACAGCCCCCGGAACATGTGCAGATACACGACGACGAAGAACATCGACGCGCCCGTCGAGTGCATATAGCGAATGAGCCAGCCCCACGGCACCTCGCGCATGATGTACTCGACCGAGGCGAACGCGAGGTTAGCGTCGGGCTTGTAATTCATCACCAGGAAAATGCCGGTGAGGATCTGGATTACCAGCACCAGCATGGCCAGCGAGCCGAAGAAGTACCAGAAGTTGAAATTCTTGGGAGCGTAATACTCGGACGCGTGGTCCCTCCAGAGCTGCGTGAGCGGGAACCGGCGATCGATCCAGCCCAGCAAGCCCGTCGTGTCGACTTGTTTGTCGGCGGCCATGATTACGCTTCTCCTTTTTCGTCTTTACCGATCACGATCTTGGTGTCGTTCACGAACATGAAACGAGGAACGTCGAGGTTCTTTGGCGCCGGCTTGTTCTTGAAGACGCGGCCCGACATATCGTAGGTCGAGCCGTGGCACGGGCAGAGGAAGCCTGGGTCAGGGCCCAGCGCAGGGATAGTGTTCGCCAGGTAAGGGCCGGAGGGGATGCAACCGAGGTGAGTACAGACGCCGACAACTACGAGCAGATCCTTATGCTCGGCACGCGCACGAAACGCGTTCTTGCAGTAGTCGGGCATCGGGTAGGAAAACGTTTCCTTGGAGTCCGGATCGGCCAGCTCGGACGTCACTTTGGACAGCGAAGCCATTTCGTCCGGTGTACGGCGCACGATCCAGACGGGCAGACCACGCCAGGCCACCGTCATCTTTTCGCCGGGCCGCAGATTGCTGATATCGGCTTCGACGGGCGCTCCGCCGGCCTTGGCGCGCTCCGAAGGTTCGAGGGAACTGACGAAAGGAACTAGTGTTGCAACGCCGCCTACGCCTCCAGCTACGGACGTTGCAATCAACAGATTCCGGCGGCTACTGTCGACGGCCTTTTCTTGATTGTCACTCATCACAAGCCCCACACGGTTGAATTTGTATTTCCGTCAACCTTAAATCATACGCGAGCGTAAATGCCTGAAACAACGGCAAAACGCCCCAGTCTCCTAGTGGTTTTCGCGTATTTTCAAAGGATTAACGTACCCTGCGGGTGGCAATCGCTCCCCCGGGGTTTCGCTTCTGGGATGCTGCACGAGAACCGCTATGATCGCCGCTTTCGTTGACGCGTGCACGACATTTAGTCATCATTTTCCCTGTCTCGCCCCGGTGACATCGTGCGCGGCCTGTGGCATTCGCGTGACATCGATCGACCCTGGTCGGCGCCCGCGAGGCCCTCGTCCCTAGCCCCGCATGAGATTACCGGTCAATCAATGCCAATTCGAGAGGGCTGGCGCAGCGATGCACCCCCCGGCCACTCATCAAAACAGCGGAGGAATGGCATGAGCTTCATGTCGGAATTCAAGGAATTTGCAGTTAAGGGCAATGTGATCGATCTGGCCGTCGGTGTGATCATCGGCGGGGCCTTCGGCAAGATCGTCGATTCGGTGGTCAAGGACCTGATCATGCCGATCGTCGGTGCGATCTTCGGTGGTCTGGACTTTTCGAGCAAATTCATATTGCTCGGCGCCATTCCACCCGACTTCAAGGGCAACCCGACGTCCTACGCCGACCTGACCAAAGCCGGTGTCGCCGTATTCGGATACGGTAACTTCATCACCGTCGCCCTGAACTTCCTGATTCTCGCGTTCATCATCTTTCTGATGGTCAAACAGATCAACCGCCTGAGGCGACCGGCGCCGGAAGCCCCGGCAGCCCCCGCGCCCACGCCGGAAGACATTGTTCTGCTGCGCGAAATCCGCGACAGCCTCAAGAAGCAGAACGGCTAATACCGGCACAGTTTTGGCAACCGGGACGGCCGGCGTCATGCCCGCTGGCCCGGTTGGCCCATACAGCGCCACCTCAGGCCGGGTTCGGCATATCGAAGAACCGATGTTCGAGCCCGAAGCGCTCGGCAACGTGCTCCCCAACCGCTCTGGCGCCGCCCCGCTCGGTGGCATGATGCCCCGCGGCCAGATACCCCACCCCGCTTTCGACGGCGAGATGCTGGGTCGGCTCGGACACTTCGCCGCTGATATAGACGTCCGCCCCAGCGGCAATCGCGGCCTCGAAGAAGCCTTGCGCCCCGCCGGTGCACCACGCCACGCGGCGCACCTCACGGTCCGGATTGCCAAGCATCAGCGGTTCGCGCCCCAATTGGTTGCCGACGTGCGCCGCGAGGGCCGCAAGCGTGGTCGGTTGCGCAGGCGCGCCAAGCCATCCGAGCGCATCGGGGCCGAAACGGCCGCCATCGTCGGCAAAACCCAGCAATTTGCCGAGTTGCGCGTTGTTGCCCAGGTCGGGATGCGCGTCGAGCGGCAAGTGGAAGGCAAACAGGTTGATGTCGTTGCCGATCAGCACCCCCAGACGCTTGCGCTTCATGCCGGTAATGCGCGCATCTTCGTTCTTCCAGAAATACCCGTGATGGACGAGGACGGCGTCGGCGCCCCAGTCGCGGGCCGCTTCGAGAAGGGCCAGACTGGCGGTCACGCCGCTGGCGATTTTCTTTATCTCGCTGCGCCCTTCGACCTGTAGACCGTTCGGGCAATAATCGCGAAATTGCGCGATTTGCAGGGTATCGTTCAGATACAATTCGAGTTCAACACGATTCATATAAGGTCTCGCTCTTTCATGCTCAGACGCTTCTGGCTACTGTTCGCGCAAGCGGTCACCGTGCTGCTTGCGTTGCTCTTCATCATCGCCACGCTCAAACCTCAGTGGCTGCAACGCCAGGGTTCGTTCGGCAAGCAACTGGCCAATCCGATCATCGCCTTGCAGGAAGTCGCGCCGAGTTTGTCCGACAAGCCGGCCACCGGCTCGTATGCGGACGGCGCGCAAAAGGCCATGCCCGCGGTCGTCAGCATCTTTTCCAGCAAGGAGCAAAAGCAGAATCGCGATCCGCGCCTCGATGATCCGCTGTTCCGCTATTTCTTCGGCGACGGCGGTGGCACGGTGCGGCAAGATCCGGTGTCGAGCCTCGGTTCTGGCGTGATCGTGAGCAGCGAAGGCTATATTCTCACGAATCATCACGTGGTGGACGGCGCCGACGAGATCGAAGTCGCCCTCGCAGACGGTCGCAAGGCCCGCGCAAAGCTGGTCGGCAGCGATCCCGAGACCGATCTGGCCGTGCTCAAGATCACCCTCGACAATCTGCCCGCCATCACGCTCGGTCGCATGGATCAGGTGCGCGTGGGCGACGTGGTGCTCGCCATCGGCAACCCGTTCGGCGTCGGCCAGACGGTGACGATGGGCATCATCAGTGCGCTGGGCCGCAATCACCTCGATATCAGCACGTTCGAGAACTTCATTCAGACCGATGCCGCCATCAACCCCGGTAACTCGGGCGGCGCACTGGTGGACGTGAACGGCAACCTGCTGGGCATCAACACGGCGATCTACTCGCGCAGCGGCGGCAATATGGGCATCGGCTTCGCGATCCCCGTGTCGACGGCCCGCTCGGTGCTCGAGAGCATCATCACGACCGGCGGCGTCACGCGCGGCTGGGTCGGGGTCGAGCCGCAGGACATCACCTCGGACATCGCCGAGTCGTTCGGATTGCAGCAGGATTCGGGCGTCATCATTGCGGGCGTCGTGCAGGGTGGTCCGGCCGACAAGGCGGGCGTCCAGCCGGGCGACATCCTGACGAAGGTGAACGACGAGTCGATTCGCGACACGACCGAGCTGCTCAACGTCATCGCCCAGATCAAGCCGGGCACGCAGGCCAAGCTGCACGTCACGCGCAAGAAGAAGGAGCTGGATCTGACCGTGATGATCGGCAAACGCCCGCCGCCGCCCAAACGGCCGGCACAGGACGAAGACGACGGCAATGACGAAAACAACGCCGACTGACGCACTGACGATCGCATCGGCCGGCTAACTGCGCCGGCTGATCGCGCCAAGCTGGCAGACTTGCGAAACACGAAACGGCTGCGCCTCGGCGCAGCCGTTTTCGTTTGTGGCGCGGCCTGCATTTCCCCGCAGGCCATACCCAGTTGTGGCGAAGCGAACCGCTCAGTTGAACTGGAACGGACTGTCGTCGCCGTCGCTGGTCTGGTAATACTGCGAGAGGCCCGGGTTGCGCTGCGCAATGGCCGCATCGCGCTGAGCCGCCACGCCACCGAGCTGATGCAGCACGGCCGGGTCGTGCGACGCCCCGATATACTCGGCGGCCTGTTGCGGCGTCCAGCCCTGGCTGTACACCAGATCCGCCGCCCGGCCGAACAGCACCGGATCCTGCTGCCCCTGTGGACGATGCGTGTACGCGTGCATCATCGCCTCGATATGATCGCGCGTGCCGGTATGGGCGAACATGTCACGCAACGCGTTGCACCGGATCATCGCCTGATTTTCGGTCATTTGCCCTGCTTCGGCGGCGTTCAGCAGACCATTGACGAGCGCAATCCCTTCATCCGACGTCCGCGGGTTACGCGTCAGCAGATTTTGCAGGTACTGCCGTGTGGCGGCGTCGGAATTGAGCTGCGCGGGCGCAGTGCGCGGACGTGCACTACCCGCCGACGCCTGCGGGCGTCGGCCACCCGGCATGCCCGCAGGGTCCGTGAAGGCACGTTGATTGGCTGCATTCGGTGCAGATGAGGACGAGGACGCGTTCGTCGAATGCGAATGGGACGTGGCGTCGTGGCCCTGATTGACGTACGGGTTCGCGCCGGAGCGGTCACGAATAGTGGATGGCATCGCGGGTCATCCAAGGGGAAGAAGTCGAATGCTTGATTATCTTCCGATTGCCACGCGAATGACCGGGCGATGCGAATCCCGGTTCCGGTTTGCGAAGGCCCCGCCGTTCAACGCAGCAAGCGGCGGGCCTTCTTCATGACGACGGATCAGGGCGTGGCCTCTCCGTTCCCTTCGCTACCCTCGCCGTCTTCCTGTTGTCCCTGTTTGACGAACAACCTCGCGGCGATCAGCCCCAGTTCGTAGAGGATACAGAGCGGCACCGCCAGCATCAGTTGCGAGAGGATGTCCGGCGGCGTGACCACCGCGGCGAGCACGAAAGCGCCCACGACCACGTACGGACGGATCTGCTTGAGCTTGGCAATGCTCACGATGCCCATACGCGCGAGCACCACGACGACCACGGGCACTTCGAACGTCACCCCAAACGCCATGAACATCGTCAGAACGAAACTCAGGTAATTATCGATATCGGTGTTCATCTCCGCGCCCAGTGGCGCGTTGTAATGCGCGATGAAGTGGAACACCGTCGGGAACACGAGGAAGTAGGCAAACGCCATGCCGATCAGGAACAGCGTATAGCTGCTCACGACCAGCGGCATCACCAGCTTCTTCTCGTGCTGGTACAGCCCCGGCGCAATGAACGCCCACATCTGATAGAGCACGATGGGCAGCGCGATCACGAACGCGACCATCAGCGTGACTTTCATCGGCACGAAGAACGAACCGGTGATGTCGGTGACGATCAGCTTGCCGCCAGCCGGCAGCGACTGCGTGAGCGGGCGGGCGAGCAGCCGGAAGATGTCCGGTGCCCAGTAGACCAGCGAGAGGAACACCACGATCACCGACGCACCCGCACGAATAATGCGATTGCGCAGCTCGATCAGGTGCGAGATGAAAGTCTCTTCGGTGCCCCCGTCGGGGATTTGCTTGTCGTCGCTCACGTCGACTTATCCAGGAATGAAGCCGGCACAATGCCAGATGGCGGGAAGTTCAGCGCGCTTATGCATAGGGAGGCATCAGAAGGCATCGGACGGCCTCGGAAGGCCTCAGAAGAACTTGACGGGCCGGCGCAGTTTGGCCGGCGTGTGACGCGCCACGCGCGCCGCGCCCGACTGCACCCGCGTGCGCGTCGTGCTGGCCTGCTTGAACCATATGGGGGTGGCAGCCCGGCGCACGCGCCAGTTGCGGCGCTTGGCCGACGTGCCGATGCCCGAGGTCACCACCGGTTCGGCGAGGTAGCTGTCGGCGTATCCGGTCGCCGCATCGGTACCGCCGCCGGCGATCTCGCTCGACGACGTGCCCGTGGCATTCGCCCAGGCCTCGTTGAGCGACGCTTCCTGCTCATGCAACTGCTTCTGAACGGTGTTCTGGGCACTGCGGGCCGCGTCCTCGAACTGCGTGCGCATGTTGCGCAGCTCGTCGAGTTCCATCTCGCGGCTCACCTCGGCCTTCACATCGTTGATATAGCGTTGTGCACGGCCGAAGAGCGCGCCCGCCGTGCGCGCCACCTTGGGCAGACGCTCAGGACCGATCACGACCAGCGCGACCACGCCGATCAACATCAGTTTGGAAAGACCGAGATCGATCATGTCGACGCCGGCTTAGCCTTGCTTGTTATTGCTCGCGTCCTTGGCCTGCACGTCGATGGTGGTCGAATCGCGCAGTTCCTTGGCAGCAGCAGCCGGATCTTCCTTGGCACCGGGGGCGCCTTCACCCTCCTTCATGCCGTCCTTGAAGCCCTTGACCGCGCCCCCCAGATCGCTGCCGATGTTACGCAGCTTCTTGGTGCCGAAAACCATCATCACGATCACCAGCACGATCAGCCAGTGCCAAATACTCAACGAACCCATGACCACTCTCCTTGCGTTTGCTACCTCTGCCGCCTCGCGGCGAGGATTTGTCCAGCCCGTCTGCCCAGGGCTCCCTGAGCGCCGGACCAGTACGATATGTTTGCCCCGGTGTGCGCAGCAATGTGCCCCATTGTGGCACATTGCACGTCACGTCCAGCATCGTAACCGGCCATCGCGCCGGGTAGAAATAAATGTTTCGTGAAACCTTTCCCGATGCGGGAGTATTGCACGTTCATTCGGTATAACGCGGCAACATGGCGCGATATGCCGTCGACTGCCGCTATTCCTGCATTTACATGCGCTTCCACGGCCGCGGTCCGGCCAGAATGTGCATGTGAAGATGATAAACCTCCTGGCCGCCGCCCGGTCCCGTGTTCGTCACGACCCGGAAGCCATTGCCCTCAATATTCGACGCATCGCCGTCGAAACGATAGCCCTGCTCGGCCGCGAGCTTCGGCGCGAGCAGCATCATCTTGCCCAGCAGCGCCTGATCTTCCGACTGGCAGTCCTGCAACGTGGCGATGTGCTTGCGCGGCACCATGAGCAAGTGCAGATCCGCGGCCGGATTGATGTCCTTGAACACCACGACATCGTCGTCGGCGTAGACCTGCGCACTCGGAATCTGTCCGGCGACGATTTTGCAGAAGATACAGTTTTCGTGCGTCATGCGTGTGTCTTCCTCTCGAACTCTTGTTGATCGAAGCGCCGCCTGAACGGATTCAGGCGCGCCCGGCGTACATAGGCTTGTGGTCGTTCAGATAGAGCCAGCCCTTGACGATTCGGTACAGCGTCCAGATGCCGAGCACCCAGAGAATCGCGAAGCCGATCACCACCACCGCAAGCGCCACACCCACCACGGCCCAGAGCACCGACCACCAGAAGGTGCGGATCTGCCACGTGAAATGCGAGGCATAGAGCGTGCCGACGGTTTCGTCGCGCTTGATGTAATTGATGATGATCGCCACGATGGCGGTCACACCGCCCGTGAGCCAGAACAGCGCATAGAGTGCGTAGAGCACGTGCGTGAGCTTGCGCATCGCACGCTCGCGCTCTTCGCTGGGCACATTCGGGGTGTGGGGCGTGTTGACGATATACGGATTGTCCGTGCTGCCGGACGAACCGGAAGCACCGGGGGTCTGCGGATCGTTCATGAAGTGTCTCCTCGTGAGAGCCAGCGTGCGGTATATCAGCCGTGTCGGACCAATGGAGAAACCGGCGAGATCAGTCGGCGTGTTCGCCGCGCGTGCCGCGTTGCGCCTTCTCGGCAAGCCCCGACAAGCCTTCGCGGCGCGCCAGTTCGGCGAGCACTTCGTTCGGGCTCAGGTCGTGATGCGCGAGCAGCACCATGCAGTGAAACCACAGATCGGCCGTCTCGTTGACCAGCTTCTGACGCAGGTCGTCGGCCCCGCCGATGCGGATGTCCTTGGCCGCGAGCACCACTTCGGTGGCCTCTTCGCCGATCTTCTTGCAGATGGCGTCGTCGCCCTTGTGGAACAGGCGGGCGACATAAGACTTGTCGGGATCGCCCCCCTTGCGCGAGGCGATCACTTCGGCAACACGCTCAAGCGTATCGTTCATGGCGCTCACTTGTAGATCTTGTTCGGGTCTTTGAGCACCGGCTCGACGGTGGCCCACTGACCCTCGGCGGCATTGTCCTCGAACTTCTGGAAGAAGCACGAATGACGGCCGGTGTGGCAGGCGATGCCATCGTTCTGCGTTACCTTGAGCAGCACGACGTCTTCGTCGCAATCCAGACGAATCTCATGCACCTTCTGCACGTGCCCCGATTCCTCGCCCTTGTGCCACAGGCGCTTGCGCGAGCGCGAGTAGTAGACGGCTTCGCCGAGCTCCACCGTACGCGCGAGCGCCTCGCGGTTCATCCAGGCGAACATCAGCACGTCGTTGCTGCCGACTTCTTGCGCAATCACGGGCACGAGGCCCTGCGCGTCCCAACTTACCTTGTCCAGCCAGTCTTGCGTCATGATGCGTCGATTCCCGTTCAGAGGCGTACCGAAATGCCCTTATTGGCCATGAAGCGCTTCGCTTCACCGACCGTGTGCTCGCCATAGTGGAAGATGCTCGCGGCGAGCACGGCATCCGCATGGCCTTCGGTCACGCCATTGGCCAGATCGGCCAGCGATCCCACCCCGCCCGAGGCGATCACGGGGATGCTCACGGCGTCCGACACCGCGCGCGTGAGCGCCAGATCGAAGCCGCTCTTGGTGCCGTCGCGATCCATGCTCGTGAGCAGGATTTCGCCCGCACCGAGCGCCTCGATCTGCCTGGCCCAGGCCACAGCTTCGAGGCCGGTGCCCTTGCGCCCGCCGTGCGTGAACACTTCCCAGCGTGGCGCTTCGCCGTCGGCCGAGACACGCTTGGCGTCGATAGCCACGACGATGCACTGCGAACCGTACTTGGCTGCCGCATCCGCGACCAGTTGCGGATTGGCCACGGCCGACGAATTCATGCTGACCTTGTCGGCACCGGCATTGAGCAGACGTCGCACGTCGGCCACTTCGCGCACGCCACCGCCCACGGTCAGGGGGATGAAGACCTGCGCGGCCACCGCCTCGATGATCGGCAGGATGAGGTCGCGCCCGTCGGAGGTCGCCGTGATGTCGAGGAACGTCAGTTCGTCGGCGCCCTGCTCGTCATAGCGGCGGGCGATCTCGACGGGGTCGCCCGCGTCGCGAAGTTCGACAAAATTGACGCCCTTGACCACGCGGCCGGCCGTCACGTCCAGACACGGGATGATGCGTTTAGCGAGAGCCATGATGTTGGCACGCGAGACGGCCGCAGCCGTGCCTCGCTTATGCCGCTCCTTCGGAAAGCTCGTCGGCACGCGTTTGCGCCGTCGAGAAATTCAAGTCGCCCGAGTAGATCGCACGGCCGCAGATGACGCCTTCGACGCCCTCGCCCTCGACCTTGCACAGCGCATCGATATCGTCCAGATTCGACAGGCCGCCGCTGGCGATCACCGGCACAGTCACCGCCTGCGCGAGGCGCACCGTCGCATCAATGTTGATGCCCTGGAGCATGCCGTCGCGGCCGATATCGGTGTAGATGATCGATTCGACGCCGTAATCCTCGAACTTGCGCGCCAGGTCCACGACTTCGTGGCCGGTGAGCTTGCTCCAGCCGTCGGTGGCGACCTTGCCGTCCTTGGCATCGAGGCCCACGATGATGTGCCCGCCGAAAGCGCTGCACGCGTCGCGCAGGAAACCGGGGTTTTTCACCGCCGCCGTGCCGATGATGACGTACGACAGGCCATCGTCGAGGTAACGCTCGATGGTGCCGAGGTCACGAATACCGCCGCCCAGTTGCACGGGGATATCGGCCCCCACTTCCTGAATGATGGCGCGGATGGCCGCTTCGTTGCGCGGCTTGCCAGCAAATGCGCCGTTCAAATCCACCAGATGCAGGCGGCGCGCGCCTTGCTCGACCCAATGTCGGGCCATGGCGGCGGGGTCCTCCGAGAATACGGTGGCTTGATCCATGTCGCCTTGTTTAAGGCGAACACATTGACCGTCTTTAAGGTCGATGGCCGGAATGAGCAGCATAGGCAATCGTGAAACGTCGCTAGTGGAGAGTAAAAGGGATTCGCGAGTTACGCGGACAACACAAAACCGATCCCGGCCTCGCCGGACAGCGGCACGTCGGAATCGGCTTCTTCAACATGACACAGTATAAGCCGTGAACGAGGGCACGCTCTGGGGGACGCCTGAACGCACGCCCGCAGCACGAGCCGTCATCAGGGCTTCCACTGGGCAAAATTGCGGTAAAGGGCCAGGCCGGCCTGGGCGCTCTTTTCGGGGTGAAACTGAGTGGCGAAGATATTATCTTGGGCCACAGCACAGGTAAAGGGCACGCCGTAGACCGTCTCACCGGCCGTCAATTCGGGCTTGGCGGGCACAACGTAGTAGCTGTGCACGAAGTAAAAATAGCTGTCGTCGGGCACGCCGGCCCAGATCGGGTGACCGGCCTGCGTCTGACGCACACGGTTCCAGCCCATCTGCGGCACTTTGAAGCGCGAGCCGTCGTCCTGCACCTGGCCTTCGAGATCGAAGCGCACCACGCGGCCCGGCAGCAGGCCAAGTGCGGGCGTGTTGCCCTCGTCGGACATGTCGAACAACATCTGCTCGCCCACGCACACGCCGAACATCGGCTTGGTGGCGGCCGCCTCGACGACCGCTTCACGCAGACCCGACTCGTTCAGGCAGCCCATGCAGTCGCGCATCGCGCCCTGACCGGGCAGCACCACGCGGTCGGCAGCGCGAATCTCGGCGGCGTCGCTGCTGATGCTCACGTCGGCCTCCGGGGCGGCGGCACGCAGCGCCTGATAGACCGAGCGCAGGTTGCCCATTCCGTAGTCGACAATCGCAATCTTATTCATCTCAAACCCGGCAGCAGTATTTTCAAACCATCGATAATGAATTCCACGGCCAGCGCCGAGAGAATCAACCCCATCAGACGGGTACCGATATTGATACCCGTGCGCCCAAGCCAGCCCTCAATGCGACTGGCGCTGCGCAACGCCACCCAGCACACCGCCCCGACACCCACGCCGATCGCCATGAGCGCCAGAATCTGCGCCCAGCCGTGCGCGCGGCCCGAGTAGATGATCACGGTACTGATCGTGCCCGGCCCCGTGAGCAGCGGAATCGCGAGCGGTACCACGGCGATGTTCGGCCGCTCTTCCGCTTCGTGACGCTCTTCCGCCGTCGCCCGCGTGTTGCCGGTCTGCGCGTTGATCATGTTCACTGCCATGAGCAGCATGATCACCCCGCCGCCGACTTCGAGCGACGCAATCGAGATGCCGAAGAAGCGAATGATGGCCTCGCCGAACAGTCCCGAGCCTGCGACCACCAAGGCAACGGCAATCGCCGCAATGTCGATCGTATGGCGCTTCTCTTCGCGCGTCTGCGTGGACGTCAGACTGATGAACAGCGGAATCGCCCCGAGCGGATTGATCAGGGCCAGCAGCGAGATGAAAAACTTGAAGGCGTCGAGCGTCATAAGGGGCACACGGCGCCGGCGGCCGGCCGGTCGATGAATCTTCGCGGGGAGTCGCCGGACACATCGTCCGGCGGGCTATCCGGCAGGCGCTGCCGGTCAGTCTGACACCTCACATGCGTGATGACGTTAGAGACTTCCCTTCGTAGACGGCACGACACCCGCCGCACGCGGATCGATCTCGACCGCCATGCGCAGCGCACGGCCGAACGCCTTGAACACCGTTTCGCACTGGTGATGGGCGTTGATGCCGCGCAGGTTGTCGATGTGCAGCGTGACGCCCGCGTGGTTCACGAAGCCGCGGAAAAATTCGATGAGCAGGTCCACGTCGAAATTGCCCACGCGAGCGCGCGTGAACGGCACGTGGAATTCGAGACCGGGACGGCCCGAGAAGTCGATCACCACGCGCGAGAGCGCTTCGTCGAGCGGCACATAGCTATGGCCGTAGCGCACGATGCCCTTCTTGTCGCCGATGGCCTTGGCGACCGCCATCCCCAGCGTGATCCCGACATCTTCCACCGTGTGGTGATCGTCGATGTAGGTGTCGCCTTTGGCTTCGACATCCATGTCGATGAGGCCGTGACGCGCGATCTGGTCGAGCATGTGATCCAGAAACGGCACGCCGGTATCGAGCGTCTTCCGGCCGGTGCCGTCCAGGTCGATCTTGACGCGTATTTGCGTTTCGCTGGTATCGCGAACGACTTCCGCAATGCGCATGATGGTGAGTTCTCGTCGTATAGCTTATTAGAGCGATGCCGCCAGGGCCTGAGCCATGGCCGCATTCTCCGTGGGGGTGCCGACCGTCAATCTGAGGCAATTGGCCAGCAATACGTGCATTTTACCCACGTTTTTGATCAACACCTTGTGCGCGAGCAGGCCGGCGTGGGTTTTGTCGGCATCCGGCACCCGCACGAGCAGGAAATTCGCATCGCTCGGGAACACCGTCACCCCGGGCAGCGCCGCCACGGCAGCGGCCAGCCGCGTGCGCTCGGCACGCAATTCGGCCGCCTGCGCGTCGAGCACGTCGAGGTGATCGAGCATGAATTCGGCGCAAGCCTGCGTCAACACGTTCACGTTGTACGGCGGACGCACTTTATCGAGCTGATCCAGCCACTCGGCGCGGCCCGCTACATAGCCGAGACGGATACCCGCCAGCCCGAGCTTCGAGACGGTGCGCATCACCAGCAGGTTGGGAAACTCGGGCAGACGCGGCATCCACGTCTTGCCCGCGAACGGCTGGTAGGCCTCGTCGATCACCACCAGCCCGTTGCCGGCCGCGCGCACAAGGGTTTCGATGTCGGCGTCGGCAAACAGATTGCCCGTCGGGTTGTTCGGATACGCCAGATAAACCACCGCACCCGGATGCGCCGCAATGGCGTCGAGCATCGCCGGCATATCGAGCGAAAAATCGGCGCGCAGCGGCACGCCCACGAACTCGATGCCCGCGAAACGCGACGACATCTCGTACATGACGAAGCCCGGCACCGGCGCAATGACCGCCGCGCCCGGGCGGGCCGTGGCCATGGCGATCATGCTGATGATTTCGTCCGAGCCGTTGCCCAGCAGCAACTTCGCCCCGGCCGGCACGCCCATCGCCCGCGAGAGCTTCTCAAGCAACGCCTGCGGACGCGGCGCCGGGTAGCGATTGAGCGCCACGTCGGCCAGACGCTGCCCCAGTGCGGCGCGCAGTGCGTCCGGCAGACCGTACGGGTTCTCCATCGCGTCGAGCTTGAGGAAGCCGCTGGCGTCAGGCACGGGATAGGTGCTCATGGCGAGCACATCGGGGCGAATCACTTGGTCGACGGACATGGCGAGCGAGGGCGATGGAGTGAGGGGAATCAATTGAACGCGAAGGTCAGCAGGCCGGCGTCGGTCCCGTCGATCTTGACGGTACAGCGGCGGCCGGTTTCCACGCTGCCGAGCGCGTCGGTAATGCGCTGCACGCGCACGCCAGTCTGCCACGACAGCGCCTGCGCCACGGCGGGACTCACCCGCGCGGGCGCCTCTTCGGCTTCGCAGCGCATGGCAACGAGCCGGTTGCCGACACGTCCGAACACGCCGTGCGCAACTTCGTCGTCGGTGCCGCGCAGCGCGGTCTTGCCGTCCAGACGCAGCACATAAACGTCGTTATCGAACGCCTGACGCCGCACGCACACCGTCATCTTCGAGACGGAGGCGCCTTCGAACCTCGCGTGCTGGCAGTAACTGCTGGCAGCGTGAGCGGCAGTGCTGGCCGTCAGCCCGAGGCCGAGCAAAGCAACGAACCGAACGACAGCACGCGGCGCAGCCCGCGTGAAGCGGGCTGGCAGCAGGCACAACGAGAGGAATGCGATGGCGCGGGTCCGACGCCGGGCAGTGGCCGGCGTCGTTTGACGATACGCGGGCCGCAGGGCGTCGTCGCGCATGTCAGGACTCGTGATGCAGACGGTATTCGGCGCTGCGCGCGTGCGCTTGCAGGCCTTCGCCGTAAGCCAGTTCGGCGGCAATTTCGCCGAGCATGCGGGCACCGCCCTCGCTCACTTCGATGAGACTGGAGCGTTTGATGAAGTCATACACACCGAGCGGCGACGAGAAACGCGCGGTGCGCGATGTCGGCAGCACGTGGTTCGGACCGGCACAGTAATCGCCCAGGCTCTCGCTCGTGAACTTGCCGAGAAAGATCGCACCCGCATGGCGGATCTTGTCGCCCCACTGCTGCGGTGTCTCAGCCGAGATTTCGAGGTGCTCGGGCGCGATCACGTTGGCGATCTCGCACGCTTGCTCCATGTCACGCACGTGGATCAGCGCGCCACGGCCTTGCAGCGACGCGGCAATCACTTCGCGCCGCGGCAGGTCGTCGATCTGACGCTCCAGCGAGGCGTGCACGCGCGCGATGTATTCGGCGTCCGGGCACAGCAGGATCGATTGCGCGAGCTCGTCGTGCTCGGCCTGCGAGAACAGGTCCATCGCGACCCAGTCGGGGTCGGTCGACCCGTCACAGATGACGAGAATTTCCGACGGCCCGGCGATCATGTCGATGCCGACCGTACCGAACACGCGACGCTTGGCCGCCGCCACGAAGGCGTTACCCGGGCCGACGATCTTGTCGACGCCGGGCACCGTCTCGGTGCCGTAAGCCAGCGCGCCGACCGCCTGCGCGCCACCGATGGTGAACACGCGGTCCACACCGGCGATATGCGCGGCGGCGAGCACCAGCGGGTTCTGCACGCCATCCGGCGTGGGCACCACCATGATGATTTCCTTGACGCCGGCCACGCGGGCCGGAATCGCGTTCATCAGCACAGACGAGGGATACGCCGCCTTGCCGCCGGGCACGTAAATGCCCACGCGATCGAGCGGCGTGACCTTCTGGCCCAGCACCGTGCCGTCGGCCTCGGTGTACTGCCAGCTATGGCTGCCGCATTCGATGCGTTGCTTCTCGTGATAGGCGCGCACGCGAGCCGCCGCCGCTTCGAGGGCGGCGCGACGCTTCGGCTCAAGGCTTTCCAGCGCAGCGGCGAGCACGTCCGCGGACAGCTCCAGCGCGGCCATATCCGGCGCGCTCAGGCGGTCGAACTTGTTGGTGTATTCGATGACGGCCGCGTCGCCGCGGGTCTTCACATCGGCGAGAATTTCGGCGGCCGCACGGTCGATGGCGGCGTCTTCGCTCGCCTCGAACGCGAGGACATCGCGCAACTGCGTCGCGAAGCCTTCAGCGGACGAATCGAGTTTGCGAATATCGAGTTTCATGCTGTTTGCCGGGAGGCCTGCTCGAAGGCATCCAGAATAGGCTGCAACGACTCACGTTTCAACTTGAGCGCAGCCTGGTTGATCACGAGGCGGGACGAGATATCCATGATCTCTTCCACTTCCACCAGATTGTTGGCCCGCAGCGTGCCGCCGGTGCTCACCAGATCGACAATCGCGTCGGCCAGGCCCACGAGCGGGCCCAGTTCCATCGACCCGTACAGCTTGATCAGGTCGACGTGCACGCCCTTGGCCGCGAAGTGCTCACGCGCCGTCTGCACATACTTGGTTGCCACGCGCAGACGTGCGCCTTGACGTACCGCGTTCGCGTAATCGAAGCCCTTCGGTACAGCCACAGACATGCGGCAACGCGCAATGTTCAAATCGATCGGCTGATACAAACCGCCGCCGCCGTGCTCGATGAGCACATCCTTGCCGGCCACGCCGAAGTCGGCGGCACCGTATTGCACATAGGTCGGCACGTCCGTCGCACGCACGATGATCACGCGCAGGTTCGGATCGGTCGTCGGCAGGATCAGCTTGCGCGAGGTCTCGGGGTCTTCCGTCACTTCGATACCGGCGGCGGCCAGCAACGGCAACGTCTCCGTAAAGATACGCCCTTTCGAGAGCGCCAGCGTAAGCGGTTGGGCCAGCGGCTGGGCCGGTTTGGCCGGCTTGGCGGTACTCATGCAATCTCTCCCTGGCGTGCTTCGACACGCCGGATTCGCGCGCCCACGGCGCACAACTTGGCCTCGATACGATGATAGCCGCGATCGAGGTGATGAATACGGTCGACGAGTGTGCGGCCATCGGCCGTCAACCCCGCAACAATCAGGCTGGCGGACGCGCGCAAATCCGTGGCCATCACGTGCGCACCGGACAGGCGGTCCACGCCCGAAATCCGCGCCGTGTTGCCTTCGATGCCGATATTCGCGCCCAGACGCATCAATTCCTGCACGTGCATGAAGCGGTTCTCGAAGATCGTCTCGACGACCTGCGACGCCCCTTCTGCGATGCAGTTCAACGCCATGAACTGCGCCTGCATGTCCGTCGGGAACGCCGGGTATTCCGATGTCCGGAAGCTCACCGCCCGCGCGCGCCGGTCCATCTGCACACGCAACCAATCCGCACCGCCGCTCACATTCGCGCCGGTTTCGCGCAGCTTCTCGATCACCGCATCGAGCGTGCCCGGCGCCACACGATGCAGCGTAATGTCGCCGCGCGTCGCCACGGCCGCGCACAGGAACGTGCCCGCTTCAATGCGATCCGGCACGACATCGTGCGTTGCACCATGCAAGCGCGATACGCCAGTCACGACCAGACGGTCGGTGCCGATGCCCTCGATCTTCGCGCCCATCTTCACGAGCAGATTGGCTAGATCGGTGACTTCCGGCTCGCGTGCGGCGTTGGCCAGCACGGTCACACCGTCGGCCAACGTTGCCGCCATGAGCAGGTTCTCCGTGCCCGTGACGGTGATCATGTCGGTCACGAGCGTCTCGCCGCGCAGGCGCGACGCACGCGCCACGATGTCGCCGTGCGTCAGCGTGATCTCGGCACCCATCTTCTGCAGACCCTTGATGTGCTGATCGACGGGACGCGCCCCGATGGCGCATCCGCCCGGCAGCGACACGCGCGCCTCGCCGCAACGGGCGAGCAACGGGCCGAGCACGAGAATCGACGCGCGCATGGTCTTGACCAGTTCGTAAGGCGCGGCTGGTTCGGTAATCTGCGAGGCATCCAGCGTCACGGACTCGCCGTGGCGCTCGACCTTCACGCCCATGCGGGCGAGCAGCGTCAGCATAGTGCGCACGTCATGCAGATCCGGGACGTTACCCAGCACCAGCGGCTCGGCCGTCAACAGGCTCGCACACAGAATGGGCAGCGCCGCATTCTTGGCGCCCGAGACGGCAATCTCTCCTGCCAGCCGCTCGCCGCCTTCGATTTCCAGGTGGTCCGCGGCCACACGCCCGCCGGCGGCAGCCTCACCATTGCCGGCTGCGCCAGCGCCTTCTTGCGTCATCCTCATTGCGCCTGATACTCCGCCGGCGTGAGCGTCTTCATCGAGAGCGCGTGAATTTCGGCCTTCATGCGATCGCCCAGCGCGCCGTACACGAGTTGATGGCGAGCGATGAGACGCTTGCCTTCGAACTGTGCGCTCACGATGGTCGCGAAGAAGTGCTGGCCGTCACCTTCGACGGCCACGTGCTCGCAAGCCAGACCGGCTTCGATGTACTGTTTGATTTGTTCGGGGGTAGGCAGCATTGCTGATCCTGGAGAAGTTCAGTGACGCAGTTTGTAGCCGCGGCGCAGCAGATTTAGCGCGACGGCAGCGAGTATCACGAAGGTCACGCCAACGACGGCGAGGCTCGTCTGCGGCGCGACGTCGGACACGCCGAAGAAGCCGTAGCGGAACCCGTCGATCATGTAGAAGAACGGGTTGAAGTGCGAGACGGCCTGCCACAGCGGCGGCAACGATTGAATCGAGTAAAACACGCCCGCGAGGAAGGTCGCCGGCATGATCAGGAAGTTCTGGAACGCCGCGAGCTGGTCGAATTTCTCGGCCCAGATGCCCGCGATCAGCCCCAAGGTACCGAGAATCGCCGCCCCGAAGAACGCGAAACCGATGATCCACAGCGGGGCAGCAAACGTCAGATGCGTGAACGCCACCGTCACCGCGAAGACACCCAACCCGACGCACAGGCCGCGCACGACCGCCGCGAGCACGTACGCTCCGTACATCTCCCAATGCGAGAGCGGCGGCAGCAGCACGAACACGAGGTTGCCGGTAATCTTCGACTGAATCAGCGACGAGGAACTGTTCGCGAACGCGTTTTGCAACACGCTCATCATCACCAGCCCCGGCACGAGGAAGGACGTGTAATTGATCTGGTCATAGACCTTCACGCGGTCTTCCAGCACGTGACCGAAGATCATCAGATACAGCAGCGCGGTGAGCACCGGCGCGGCCACGGTCTGGAAACTCACCTTCCAGAAGCGCAGCACTTCCTTGTAGAACAGCGTGCGAAATCCAACGAACCCGCCGATCATGCTGCCACCTCCTGCGCGCGCGAACCCGACATGATCTGCACGAATACGTCCTCGAGATCGGCCTTCTGAATGTCGATGTCTTCGACGATGCCACCTGCCGCACGGCAGGTGGCGAGAATCGATTCGACTTCGTCGCAGCCCGCCAGACGCAGCGCGAACTGATGGCCGTTGGCGTCCTGGCCGTCGACCAGCAACGGCCGCAGTTCGGCCGGCAACGTGCCCTGCTTGAAGCGCAGCACGAGACGCGTGCCCGCAAAACGCTGCAGCAGCGACGCGGTACGCTCCAGCGCCACGACTTCGCCGCGCTTGAGCATGGCGATGCGGTCGCACAGCGCTTCCGCTTCTTCAAGATAGTGCGTGGTCAGCACAATGGTGTGACCTTCGCGGTTCAGGCGCGAGATGAATTTCCAGAGCGTCTGACGCAGTTCGACGTCGACCCCGGCGGTCGGCTCGTCGAGCACGATCACAGGCGGACGATGCACGAGCGCCTGCGCTACGAGCACGCGTCGCTTCATGCCGCCCGAGAGCTGACGCATGTTCGCGTCCGCCTTGTCGGTCAGATCGAGGTTGGCCATCACTTCGTCGATCCAGTCGTCGTTGCGCGTCAGCCCGAAATAGCCGGACTGGATACGCAGCGTTTCGCGCACGGAGAAGAAGGGATCGAAGACGAGTTCCTGCGGCACCACGCCGAGCTTGCGGCGGGCATTGCGGTAGTCGCGCACCACGTCGTGGCCGAGCACGCTGATGTTGCCCGAATCCGCACGCGCGAGGCCCGCGAGGATACTGATCAGCGTGGTCTTGCCGGCGCCGTTGGGGCCGAGCAGACCGAAGAATTCACCTTCTTCGATCGAGAAGCTGACGCCTTTGAGCGCCTGCAACGCCTGATAGCGTTTTTTGACGTTACGGATTTCGATGGCGGCCATGGACTGCACGCACCCGTCTTGGCGGGTACGCCATTATTGTTTTCCGGATCGCCGCAACAGCCATGATCGCAGCGTCGAAGCCCGGAAGGGGGTAACTGCCCAAAAGGCGGCAGAAAACCGCTGATTATAAAGGAAGCCGGTGGCGGCCGTGCTCACACGGGCCGAGCAGCCCCCGACGAGGCGCCCTACAAGGCCCTACCCATCCCGTTACGCAAGGCGCCCGGTCGGAACCCGGTGCATCGCCCATAAAAAAAGCGCCGCTGGGAGACGGCGCTTTTTCGGGAGGCGGCAGTCCGGCCAGACAAATCAGCTAGAGAGCAGATGGTCGACACCGTACACCAGCGCGAGGCTGGCCAGCCCCGCGGGCAAGTTAGTGAACGCCAACGTCGCACCACGGCGGCTCGCGTGACGGCGCAGGGCCAGCAGCACGGCGAGCGCCGACGAGTCGAAATGCGTGAGCCCGGCGCAATCGATCTGGGTTTCCCCCGCGTCGATGCGATCGATGGCCTGCGCGAGGACCTCGCCGGCGGTGTCGTGAGTCAGGTCGGTCTGCAACGCGAGCATGTGCTTACTTGCCGCCCGAGAGTTGCCGGTTGCGCTGCGTCAGGAACTGAATCAGACCGTCGATACCCGACTGATTGATCTGTTCGTTGAACTGCGACTTATACGTCTGAATCAGCCACGCACCGAGCACGTTCAGGTCGTACAGCTTCCATTCGCCGCTGGCCGTCTTGTACAGGCGGTAGTCGAGTTCGATCGGCTGACCGTTGTTGATGACGTCGGTATAGACCACGGCATCGGTGTCGCCCGGCTGGCCGCGGAACGGCTTGTAGTTGACCTGCTGATCACGGATCTGAGCGATCGCGCCGGCGTACGTGCGCAGCAGCAATGCCTTGAACTGCGTGGTCAGCTGTTCGCGCTGCTGCGGCGTCGCTTCGCGCCACGCCCGGCCGGTCGCCAACTGCGTGGTACGCGAGAAGTCTGCGTGCGGCAGGATCTTCTGCTCGACCAGTTTGGTGATGCTGTTGAGATCACCCTTCTGAATGTTCGGGTCGCTCTTGGCGGCAGCCATCACCTCGCTCACGGTCTGCTTGACCAGCGCTTCCGGCGACTGAGCCTGTGCCATTGCCGAACCGGCGGCGGTATACGTCATGAATGCCATGACGGGAATGAGCCAGAACTTCTTCATTGTGGACTTCCTCTTTCGAGTGACGAATATTGCGGGTTTGGATACCCGCGTCGCGTCTGGAGTTCTCGGATTGACGGCAGCGTCGTGTAACAAACTGTTGCCCCGCGCATCGCGTCGATACTGTCAGGATAGCGGTGCTACCGGTGGGCCATCTCCCGAAGGTGCCCTAACCGGCGGGGCGTGCTGTCATCTTTTGCCGATTGACGCCGAACGGTTCACGAACGGCGCCTATCGTATCGAATCAACGACGGAAAGGCAGACCGCCCGGCACCATCCGGCCCGGCACGGGTGAGCCTTGTGGCGCGTCCGGCTCAGCTTGTGCGCCCGACGCCGGGGCCGGTGCACTCGCGCCCGACGCAGGCGCCGCCGGCTTGGCGGGCATCGGCTGAGCGCCTGCACCACCCGCGGCAGCGGGGGCACTGGCGGCGCCCTCTTCCTCATCGTAGTTCGGCAGCGAGGCGTCGCTCGATGCACCACCATTGACGAGGTACTTGCGACGCGCCAGATAAGCGTCGCGCGTGAACGAGTACGGATCGAGCGCCGCGGCTTCGAGCAGGTTCGAGGCGTCGAGCAGATTGGCGCGCGTGTTCACCAGACGCACGCCATAGAGCGAGTAGCTCACCCAGTCCGGTTTGATGTACGAAGTCGGATCGATGAACATGTTGCCCGCCATGCCGACGGTGTCGCGCACCGTGCTCGGGCCGAGCAGCGGCAGCACGAGGTACGGGCCGTCAGGCAGGCCCCACTTGCCGAGCGTCACGCCGAAGTCCTGGCTGTGCTTGGGCAAGCCGGCGGGCGTGGCGAAGTCGATCAGACCGCCGACACCGAACACCGTGTTGATCGTCAGACGCATCAGATCCTGAACGGCGGCCGTGACCTGCAACTGGAGCAGGTTGTTGGCGAAGTTGTACACGTCGCCCACGTTCGAGAAGAAGTTCGTGACCATGTCGCGCGCCGGTTCCGGCACGGTGAAGCGGTAGCCCTTGGCCACCGGCACGAGCACCGCCTTGTCGAGCGTGTCGTTGAACGTATACATCGAACGGTTGAAACCTTCGATGGGGTCAGCGGGGTTGGGGTTCGTAACAGTCGCGCAACCGGCCAGCGCCAACGCGCCAGCGGCCAGCACTGCCGAAGTACGGAAGCTGGTCATTTCTCTTATTTTCCTTGGGTTACCGTTGCTGCCCCTGGCGCCGGTGCCGCAGCGGGGGCTGCTGCTGCCGGTGCTGCCGATGCGCCGCCCGCCTGGGCGCCACCAGCGTCTGCCGCCTTGTTGTACAGGAACTGGCCGATCAGGTTTTCGAGCACGATGGCCGACTGCGTGAGCGTGATCGTATCACCGCCCTTGAGCATCTGATCGTCACCGCCGGGTTCGAGCCCGATGTATTGCTCGCCGAGCAGACCCGACGTCAGAATCTTCGCCGACGAATCCTTCGGAAACTGATACTGCGAATCGATGTTGAGCGTGACGTCGGCCAGATAGCGCTTGTCGTCGAACTGGATCGACGCCACGCGACCGACCACCACGCCGGCGCTCTTGACCGCCGCGCGCGGCTTGAGGCCGCCGATGTTATCGAAGCGCACCGTCACCGGATAAGTCGTCGAGAACGACAGCGAGCTCATGTTGCCCGCCTTGAGCGCGAGGAACAGCAGCGCTGCGAAGCCGAGTACCACGAACAGGCCGACCCAGAAGTCGAGGGGGTGTTTTTTCATTGTGTCAGTGTGCGCAAACTGTCTGTCTATGTCTTGGCAGGCAAGCCGGCCCGTTAGCTGAACATCAGAGCCGTGAGCAGGAAGTCGAGGCCGAGCACGGCCAGCGACGCCTGCACCACCGTACGCGTCGTTGCACGCGACACGCCTTCCGGCGTCGGCTGTGCTTCGAAGCCCTGATACAGCGCGATAAATGTGACGGCAATGCCGAACACGATACTCTTGACGACGCCGTTCGCAACGTCCGACCAAACGTCCACGCCGCCTTGCATCTGCGACCAGAACGCGCCGGTATCCACGCCGATCAACTGCACGCCGACGAGATAACCGCCGAAGATGCCGACCGCAGAGAAGATCGCCGCGAGAATCGGCATGGCGATCACGCCCGCCCAGAAACGCGGTGCCACAACGCGCGCAATCGGGTCGATCGCCATCATTTCCATGGCGGTCAACTGCTCACCCGCCTTCATCAGACCGATCTCCGCAGTGAGCGACGTCCCCGCACGTCCCGCAAACAGCAACGCGGTGACCACCGGCCCCAACTCACGCACCAGCGAGAGCGCCACGAGCAGGCCGAGCGCTTGCTCCGAGCCGTACTTGTTGAGCGTGTAATACCCTTGCAGGCCGAGCACGAAGCCGACGAACAGGCCCGAGACAGCGATGATGACGAACGAATAGTTACCGACGAAATGAATCTGATCGGTCACCAGACGCGGCCGGCGCAGCAACGCGCGGCTCGACGTCAGCATGCGCAGGAACATTCGCGCGCCGTAACCCAGGCGCTCGACGTGGCCGCGAACAAAACTGCCAATGGCGGTAATCATGCACGCGCTCCGATACCGAAATCTTCCGCGAGCGGCGGCGCGGGATACTGAAACTTGACGGGGCCGTCCGGCTGGGCGTCGATGAACTGACGCACCGTCGGGTCGTTCGAGGCACGCAGCGCGTCGGGCGAGCCTTCGGCAGCGATGCGGCCTTCGCTGATGAAATAGATGTAGTCGGCGATGGTGAACGTCTCGGCAACATCATGCGACACGATGATCGACGTGGCCCCCAGCGCATCGTTGAGCTTGCGAATCAGGTTCGCGGTAATGCCCATCGAGATCGGGTCCAGACCGGTAAACGGCTCGTCGTACATGACGAGGTCCGGGTCAAGTGCAATCGTACGCGCAAGCGCCACACGGCGCGCCATCCCGCCCGAGATCTCAGCCGGCTTCATGTCGCGCGCGCCACGCAGGCCCACGGCATTGAGCTTCATCAGCACGAGGTCGCGAATGAGGTCTTCATCGAGACGGGTATGTTCGCGCAGCGGAAACGCCACGTTGTCGAACACGGTCATGTCGGTGAACAACGCGCCAAACTGGAACAGCATGCCCATGCGGCGACGCAACCGGTACCAGCCATCGCGATCGAGCGACGAAACATCGGTCCCGTCAAAGTCGACCTCGCCGCGACTGGCGTGCACCAGACCGCCGATCAAACGCAGGACGGTCGTCTTTCCGCAGCCCGACCCTCCCATGACCGCAATGACCTTTCCGCGGGGAAACCGCATATTCAACCCGGAAAGCACCAGACGTTCGCCGTAACCAAAGCTAACGTCGCGCAATTCGAGCAGATTTTCCGGATTCGGGGTAGGCACGTTTCGGGTCTTATAGTGCGGCGCAAAACGCCAATTATAGGGGGGTTTGCCAATCGATGCCGTTCAAGCCCGGCTGGCGAAAGCGACGACCGGCGTTGCCCCGCGGGATTTTACAGGGGCAACGTGCATTCGTATCGACACGTTCCGGGAGACGCCACAGCGTAAAAACGTAACCGCACCAATGACTTACCTGGCCCCGCCGGATGCCGGTGTTGCGTCGTTGCTACAATACGACGTTTTGCGCGATAAATCATTGATCGGAATGTCTTCCGCCCCCCCAAAGCCTTTCCGCCCCCTTCAGCCGCGCGCGACGAGCGCACACACGTTTCAGATTCGTCCGATGCAGATCGGCGACCTTCCCCATGTCATGAGAGTGCAGGCGCTGGCCTATGGCGATGTCATGCTCGAATCGGAAGCCACGCTGGCCTCGCGTCTGGCGCTGTCGCCGGGCACTTGCTGGGTAGCGGTAGATAGGGAGGGTGTGAGCCCTAACGAACTTCGCGTGGCGGGTTATCTGTTCACGCATCCCTGGCATCTGGCCGCACCACCCCCGCTGGACACCGTGCTCGACGCCCTGCCCGACGCGCCCGACTGCTGGTACGTGCACGACATGGCACTCGCACCTCGTACACGCGGCGCAGGGGTCGCCAGCCAACTTTACGCCGCTGCGCTGACAGCGGCACAGTCGCTCGGCTTGCAGGCCTCGGCGCTTGTCGCAGTGCAGCAATCCCAGGGATTCTGGGCGCGTTTCGGCTATGGGCCGGCGCCGGAGGTCTCGCCGCTGATTGCCGCCAAACTGGCCGGATACGGCGACGGCGCCGTGTTCATGACGCGCGCACTGTAATCACCGCCGTTCCGCCCTACTGCATCGGGTCAGCGCATCACATCGGCGCGTCACGTGTCGACGCATCAAGCCCGCCGCGCAAACTCCTGCTCCATCCCCCGAACTGCGGCTGCCACATCGGTGGCTTGCGTCACGGCGCGCACGACTGCCGCGCATCTCACGCCGGTATCGAGCACCTGAGACAGATTGGCCGCATCGATGCCGCCAATCGACACCAGCGGGTAATGCGGCGCGATGAGCTTCACGTAGCGCGCGAGCTTCGCCAGCCCTTGCGGCGCGGTGGCGATCACTTTGGTCGTCGTCGGGAACACCGCCCCCACGGCCAGATAGCTCGGCCGGAAGTGATGCGCCGCGAGAATCTCGTAATAGCCGTGCGTGCTGATGCCCAGCCGCATGCCGCTCGCGTGCAGCGTCGCGACCTCATCGGCCGAGAGCGCCGCCATGTCTTCCTGCCCGAGATGTACGCCGTACGCACCGGCGTGCGCCGCTTCGCGCCAGTGGTCGTTGATGAACCATGCGCTGTCGTTCCTGTGCTGGGCAACGCGTCGGCCGGCGGCCACGGTCCGCTCGATCTCCGAGCGCAAGCCCGGGTGCGCCGGATCCTTGATACGCAACTGCACGGTGCCAACGCGGAGGTCTGCCATGCGCTCGCACCAGTCGGCGTCGGGCAGCACCGGATACAGACCCAGTCGCGACGGACACCCCGGAAAGCCCCCCGGCGACGGCACCTGACCGAGCACTACGGGAAACGTCTCCAGCACGGTCGGCCAAGCGCCCAGCGTGTCGGCGTCTTCCGCGCGGGCATGGCTGCCGTCGGTGCGCCAGGCGCGGGCGAGCACGAGCGCGTCGTGCGGCGCGAATCCGCAATCCAGAAACGCGGCGAATGCCGGGAAGAAAGCGGGATCGTCGACGCCCGCCACGCGATAGGTCGCATCGCTCGTGTACAGCGTGTCTTCCACGCGGCCCTGCACAAGCGCATGGGAACAGAGCACAGCGGCACCGCCCGCGCGCCATGCATCGATCTGCACGCTCGACGCCGTACCCGGTGCGCCGTGCGGCGACAGCGGCCACCAGACGATATCGCCTTTACCTGCGCTCGCGGGTGTCTGAGCATGCAGACGCCATTGCGGCGATGTCGCGCCCGATGAATCAGACGGCCACGGCGCGAGACGCGCGCGAATCCCGGCGGCGGCCTGCTGCCACGCCATCGCGAGGGGTGCGTCGGCGGGCAGGCATTGCACGTGCGAGAGCCCGGCGGCGCCAGTGTGCGTCGTCATGAAAAATCCTTGTCGGTCTGGCGATGCGCCGGCGTGGCGAGAATGAGCGGATTCAAGCGAAGTCCAACCAAATCAGGCCCCCGTCTGATGCCAGAACGGCACCCCGACGACCGGCGTGCTGGCCTCGGCACTCTCGCGCTCGGCCATCGGCCCGGCAAGCCATGCCGCACGGCCCGCCTTGATCGCGCCAGCAAATGCACCGGCCATTTCCACCGGCTGCGCGGCGAGGGCAACAGCGGTGTTGAGCAACACGCCGTCGTAACCCCACTCCATCACCTGACACGCGTGCGACGGCAGACCGAGCCCCGCGTCGACGATCAGCGGCGTATCCGGCAGACGGTCGCGCAGCAAACGCAGGCCGTACGGATTGATCACCCCCTTGCCGGTGCCGATCGGCGCGCCCCAGGGCATCAGCGCCTGACAGCCGACATCCAGCAGACGACGGCACAGCACCAGATCCTCCGTGCAATACGGCAACACCTTGAAGCCATCGCGAATGAGCTGCTCGGCAGCCGTCACCAAACCGAACGGATCGGGCTGAAGCGTGTAGTCGTCGCCGATCAACTCGAGCTTGATCCAGTCGGTCTCGAACACCTCGCGCGCCATTTGCGCCGTCGTCAGCGCTTCCTGCACCGAATGGCAACCCGCGGTATTGGGCAGCACCGGCACGGCGAGGCGGCGCAGCGTCTCCCAGAAATGGCCTTCCGACGCTTGCGCGCCGGTGCCCGAGAGTTGACGGCGCAACGCCACGGTCACCATGCCCGGACGAGCGGCGTCGATGGCGTCGTTCAACGCCTGGAGCGACGGATAGCGCGCCGTGCCGAGCAAAAAGCGGCTGCCGAAGCGGGTGTCGTAGAGCGTGAGCGCGTCGCGCGTGCTGCCTGCGGCCACATTGGCCGATTCCGTGAATGCGTTCATTTCAGCCTCCGGCTACCGGTTGCACGACATCGATCTTGTCGCCCTGCGCGAGCGTGCGCGCCGCGTATTGCGTCTTGGGCACGAACTGCCCGTTGATCGCCGCCGCGAAAGGCGGCTTGGCGCCATAGGCGGCCAGTGCCTCGGCCAGCGTCGCCGTCTCGGCCACGCTCAGTGTCTGTTGATTGATATGGATGTCCATCGCGTACCGCTTCCTCTCATGCCTGACGGAACAGGTCCGGCCACGGCCGGCTCGCTCGCCACGTATCCCAATCGAACGCGTGCTCGGTTCCCACTGGCGCGCCCGTCGTTTGCATCAATGCCTGCGCCAGCGCGCAAGCCTCCCCCGTGACCGCCGGCGCGAGCAGATAACCGTGCCGGTACAGGCCGTTCACGCGCAGCAGCCGCGCGCCGTCCCATTGCACTCGCGGCAGATGATCGGGCAGCGCCGGGCGGCAGTTGACGTTCAGCTCGACGATGCGCGCCTCGCCGAACGCCGGGTTCAGCGAATGCGCCGCCGAGAGCAGTTCGAGCGCCGAGCGCACGGTCATCGGCGACATATCTTCCGATTCGAGTTCGGTCGCGCCGATCACGTACAGGTCGTTTTCCTTCGGCGCGATATAGATGGGATAGCGCGGATGCAGCAAACGCACCGGCCGGCGCAGTCCGATCCCCGGCGCGTGAATCCGCACCACTTCGCCACGCACACCGCGCAGTTGCGTGAGCGCTTCGCGCGCGCCGAGCCCGCGACAGTCGATGACCAGACCGGCGTCCGGATAGGCGCCCTCGGCGATCTCGGTATGCCAGTGCAGTTCCGCCCCCGCTTTCGCAAGGCCTGCTGCGAGCGCGCGCAACAGTTGACGGTTATCGAGTTGCCCTTCGTTGGGCAGCAGCCAGCCTTCCTGAAAGCGGCCGGCGAGCGCCGGTTCCACGTCCTTCAACCGGGCGCCGGGAATACGCTCGACACCGCCGCGCAGCAACTCGGGCGGGGCGTTCGCGCGCATGCGACGCTCAAACATGACAGCTTCGGCGCGATCGGGCTGATGCCACACGACCAACGTGCCATTGCGTTGAAAGAAGACGTGCTCGGGAAGGCCGTCGATCAGCCCAGGCCAGCGCTCCAGGCCGACAGCGCCCATCTCCACGATGCTCGGCTCGGCCACGGCAGCCTCGGCCAACGGCGCAAGCATGGCGGCCGCTACCCAGCCGGCAGCGGCCGATCCGTCGGCGTCGCCGCGCTCGTACAGCGCCACGCGCGCACCGGCGCGCACCAGTTGCCACGCAAGCAGACGGCCGGACAGCCCGCCGCCCAGCACCGCAATATCGGGACGTGAAGTAGAGGCACTCATACGCGCACTGCCGCGCAAGCCGTCACGGCGCGCTGGCACTCAGGGAAATGCGGAGGATGTTGTGGGAGGCAATGCATGGGGTCCTTTCCTCATGAAAGCAAAAGGACGAAACGGTGCCGGAACACCTTACCCCGCTGGAGTAGTCGGAAACTTCCCACGCCGGTATTACCCGGGTCGGGTGCAAAGGGTCTCTCTCAGCCCCGCGTGACCTCTGACGTCGTTACGCATGGTAAACACCTGCGTCCCGCCGATGTCAGATACGGAGCACCCCTGTTTCGCCCGCGACCATTACATCATAGATGCCGACGCCCGTGCAAGCTGGCTTCCCGGGCGGTTGCACGCCTGTCCACGCGCTCGGCGTCTCGTTTTTTGACGATTCTCCGCGCCCGTGTAACGGCACGTAAACTGGAATTCACCGTGACACGCGTCTCAGGCCCGAATTCGTGCAACGCACCATCGGGAACTGAGGTCAAATGAGCCGATTGGCATTCGTCCCTGCTCACCGTATGTCGTCAATCACAACGTTGCATTACCGCGGCCGCGCCGCCTGACGATCATGGCCCAAACGCCGATATCCCCCACGCCGCCCGAAGCACGTCCTTCGGGCAACACCGCCGCGCCCCCGCCCAAGCCGCCGAAGCATCCCACCGCCTGGCAACTGATCCGCCCGTACTGGGTCTCGGAGAAACGCTGGGAAGGCCGCCGCTTGCTCGCGCTGGTCATTGCGCTGAACCTGGCCGTCGTGTTCATCAACGTGCGCCTGAACGCGTGGAACGCGAGTTTTTACGACGCCCTCGACAAACGCAACTGGCCTGTCTTCAAGTCGTCGCTCCTTGAGTTCGCCATATTGGCGTTCAGCTTCATCATCATTGCGACGTTTCGCACCTACTTCCGCCAGATGCTCGAAATTCGCTGGCGGCAGTGGGTTACGGATAGCAATCTGACAAAGTGGTTCACGCACCGGGCGTACTACCGCATCGAGCGCGATCATCTGGCGGACAACCCCGACCAGCGTATTTCCGAAGACATCCGCACGCTCGTCAATTCGTCGCTCGCACTCTCGCTCGACTTGCTGACGACGCTGGTCTCGCTGTTCTCGTTCATCACCATTCTCTGGACGATCTCCGGCGCAGTGTCGTTCGTGCTCGCCGGCATGAACGTAACGATCCCCGGCTACATGGTCTGGGTCGCGGCGCTGTACGCCATCGTCGGTTCGTTCTTCATCTTCAAGGTCGGTCGACCGCTGGTGGGACTGAGCTATCGCCAGCAACAGGTCGAAGCCGACTTCCGTTTTCTGCTGGTGCGGCTGCGCGAATCCGCCGAGCAGATCGCGCTCTACCGCGGCGAGGGCGCCGAGCTGACACGCTTGAAGTCCGCGTTCGGTGCGGTGCGCGACAACTGGTGGCAGATCATGGTCGTGACGAAACGCCTGATCTTCGCGAACTCGATTTACGCACAGATCGCCATCGTCTTCCCGATCATGGCGGCCGCACCGCGCTATTTCGCAGGCGCGTTCACGCTGGGCGTGCTGATGCGAATCATCGACGCGTTCGGTCAAGTGAGCGACGGCTTCTCCTGGTTCGTGAACAGCTTCTCGACGTTGGCCGACTGGAAGGCGACGATCAATCGTCTGCGCGAATTCACGCGCGTGATCGACGAAGCCCCCGACGCGCCGCATGACGGCGGCATATCGGTCGTGACGGCCAGCGGCACGCCCGCGTACATGGCGGCCGACCTGAAACTCGCGCTGCCCAACGGCGCGCCCCTCGCGGTGGCGGGATCGTTCGCATTCGCCCCCGGCTCGCGCTGGCTGATTCGCGGCCGCTCGGGCTGCGGCAAGAGCACCATGCTGCGCGCGCTCGCCGGTCTGTGGCCGTTCGGCAGCGGACGCATCGAAGTCCCCGCCAACGCCCGCGTGCTGTTCCTCTCGCAGCAAAGCTATCTGCCCATCGACACACTCAAGGCTGCGCTCGCGTTCCCGTCGCCGCCCGACACCTTCACCGACGCCGAATGCCGCGACGCGCTAGGCGCCGTGAGTCTTGGCCAATACGCCGACGAGCTGTCCACGGCGGCGCACTGGGCGCGACGTCTTTCGGGCGGAGAACAACAGCGTCTGGCCGCCGCACGCGCGTTGCTGCAAAAGCCCGACTACCTGTTCCTCGACGAGGCCACGAGCGCGCTCGACGTCGAAACCGAAGAGGCCGTGTACGAAGCGCTGCACGCGCGGCTGCCCGGCACGGCCATCGTGAGCGTGGCCCATCGCGACACGCTCGGACGCTTCCATCAGCACATCATGACGTTGCACGCGACGGGCGACGTCGAGCCGCCGCGGGTGCTCGGCGCGGTGTAAAAGGCGGTGCAAACCGCCCCCGACGGCCAGATTCGTTAACTTCATCAATAATATTGACGCGTCTGGCCCGGCACGCGGGGCGTTTGGCATAATCATGAGCACCCTTATGCGTTATCCGGGCTCATCGTGACCACCGCCGCTTCCTCGTCCAGCCAGTCTTCGCACCGCGCCGGACGCACCATCGTCGTCACCGGCGCCGCTTCCGGCATCGGCGCAGCCATCGCCCGCCGTCTCGCTTCGCCCGATACCCGTTTGCTTCTGCACACCCGTGGCGCGTCCGGCGCGAGCGAGCAGCGGCTGACGGACGTGCGTCAGGCCTGCGAGGGCTTCGGGGCCCAGTGCGCCGTCTGGTTGGGCGATCTGACGCAACCCCAGTCCGCAGTGCGCCTCATCGACGCCGCACACGACGCCTTCGGCCCCATCGACCAGTTGGTGAGCAACGCGGGGTTTGCCACGCGGCAGTCTTTGGCGGACATCGACGACGAGGCCTTCGCCCGCACGCTGGCGGCAATGCCCGGCGCCTTCGCCGCGCTGCTGCGCCACGCGCTGCCGGATCTGCAACGCTCGCCGCAGGCGAGCGTCATCGCCATCAGTTCTTTCGTCGCGCATCGCTTCGCCGCGAATCAGCCCGGCTTCCCGGCGACGGCCGCGGCCAAGGCCGCTATCGAGGCGCTCGCGAAAAGCGCCGCCGCCGAATACGCGAGTGCCGGGGTGACGGTCAATTGCATCGCGCCTGGCTACACACGCAAGGACAGCACGCACTCGGCCATCGATCCGGCCGCGTGGCAGCGCGCTGCCGACGCCACGCCGAGCGCACGCCTGTGCGAACCCGACGACATTGCCGCCCTCGCCGTCTTCCTGCTCGGCCCGCATGCGCGACAGATCACCGGGCAGGTGATTCACGTGGACGGCGGCCTCACCCTCTAAAAACGACACCAGGACAACGAGTCAGACGTGGACTCAACCCACCTTCGATGCCACGCATCGAAAGACAACAACCACACGTCACGCACATCACGACAAGCGCACGATCCACCGAGGAGTCTTCATGGCATTTTTTTCCTGGTTCAACGAACTCAATACGAAGGAGCGCAAGGCCCTCTATGCGGGCTTCGGCGGCTATGCCGTCGATGCGTTCGACTTCATGATCTATTCGTTCCTGATCCCCACGCTCATCGCCGCATGGGGGATGACCAAAGGTGAGGCGGGCATGATCGCGACCAGTTCGCTGATCTCCTCGGCGGTGGGCGGATGGCTCGCCGGCATTCTCGCGGATCGCTACGGCCGCGTGCGCGTGCTGCAATGGACGATCGCCACGTTCTGCCTGTTCACGTTCCTCTCGGGCTTCACGAACTCGTTCTGGCAACTGCTCGTCACGCGCACATTGCAGGGCATCGGCTTCGGTGGCGAATGGACCGTCGTCACGATGATGATGGGCGAGATGATCCGCTCGCCGCAACATCGCGCGAAAGCGGTCGGCACGGTGCAGAGCAGTTGGTCGGTCGGCTGGGCCGCCGCCGCGCTGCTCTACTGGTTCTTCTTCGCCGTGCTCGACGAGGGCACCGCATGGCGTGCTTGCTTCTGGATCGGCATCGTGCCCGCGCTGTGGATCACGTACGTGCGTCGCAACGTGTCGGACCCGGAGATCTTCACGCAGACGCGTCGCAAGATTGCCGAGGGGAAACTGCAAGGCAACTTCGCGCAGATCTTCGCCCCCGCCCATCTGAAGACGACAATCCTCGGCAGTCTGCTGTGCACCGGCATGCTGGGCGGCTACTACGCGATCACCACATGGCTGCCGACGTATCTGAAAACGGTGCGCGGCCTCTCGGTGTTCAACACGAGCGCGTATCTGATCGTGCTGATCGTCGGGTCGTTCGTGGGCTACATCGTCGGCGCGATCCTCTCCGACAAGCTCGGGCGACGCGGCGCGTTCATTTTCTTCGCCGTCGCCTCATTCGTGCTCGGCATGGTCTACACGATGCTGCCGATCACCGACAGCGCAATGCTGCTGCTCGGGTTCCCGCTGGGCATCGTCGTGCAGGGGATTTTCGCGGGGATCGGCGCGTATCTGACGGAGCTGTATCCGAATCACATTCGCGGCTCGGGACAAGGCTTCTGCTACAACCTGGGGCGCGGCATCGGCTCGTTCTTCCCCATCGCCGTCGGCACGCTCGCGCAGACCGGCTCGCTCGTGAAGGCCATTGGGATGGTGGCGGGCGGCGGCTATCTGCTCGTGGTCGTGTGCGCGTTGCTGCTGCCCGAGACACGGGGCAAGTCGCTCGTCACGACGGACTTCGTGCATTGACCCCACATTGATCCTGCACCGAAAAGGCAGGATGGCAAAACGGGACGCCGGATCGAACACCACGATCGACCCGACGTCCCGTCGCCTCACCGGATGGCCCGTTGTGTAAGCCAGCCATACCGGAACCGCTTCATTGCGCGCCGCTTTTGCATGACAGCGCGGCGTCGCAACCTTCATGCCCCCGCCTACACACCTGCCGCCGGCAGCGCGCCCGCGTAGGGCACTTCCGGCAATCCCTGCACACCGCAACGCACCGCGAACACGTGACCGTCGTGTTCGTTCGCGTTCGCGCCCGGGCGAATCGACGTCACGAACAACGTATCGAAGTCGCGTCCACCGAAGGCGCACATCGACGGCTTCGACACCGGCAACACGATCTCGCGATCGAGCACGCCCGCCGGCGTGAATCGCAGCAGACGGCTGCCGTCGTTGGCGCATGTCCAATAGCCACCGTCGGCGTCCACCGCTGCGCCATCGGGGCGCCCCGGATATTGATTCATGTCGACGAACAGACGCCGCTCACTGATCGCGCCGCTGTCGGCGTCGAAGTCGAACGCCCACACACGGCGCACCGTCGGATGCGAGTCGCTCAGATACATCGTGCGGCTGTCGGGCGAGAAAGCCAGCCCGTTCTGCGTGACGAGCCCGTCGACCAGCGACGCGGAAAGCCCGCCCTTTGCATCGAAGCGAAAGAGCGAGCCCGCGTCGCTCGCGAGCGACATATCCGCCACCATCGTGCCCGCCCAGAAGCGGCCCTGACGGTCGCAGCGGCCGTCGTTGAAGCGCATACCGGACGCCGCAAACACCGGCGCGGCCAGACGCTCCCACTCGGATGCCGCAACGTTGTGGGGCGCCCCCAGGCGCACCGCGAACAGCCCCGTCTCGCAAGCGGCGAGCAACGTGCCCGACGCGTCGAACGAGAAGCACGCGACCTGCTCGGGGAATGTCCACTGGCGATGCTCGCCGTCGGCGGGCGTCACGCGATGCAATTGCTTCGCAGGAATATCCACCCAGTAGAGCGCCTGTTCGTCGGCTCGCCACAACGGGCTCTCGCCAACCGCGTGCGGCGTCTCTCGCGACGGCTCCAGCCGTTCGATCGACACAGTCATGCCTTGGGCTCCATCGGCCCCATCAACACGAACGGGCCGCCCTGGAAGCGCTGCGTCCAGTCGTCCATCTGCGGATCGGGCGCTTTCGCAGGGAACAAACCGGCGAACTCGGCCGAGCTATCTTGCGGACGGAAGCCGAGGAACGCGGCCTTGGTGTTGTCGACCCACAGCGTGGGGTTGTCCGACACGCCGTAGATGATCGCGTGACCGACGCGATTCGTGAACAGCGAGCAACGCACGAGTTCGACGAAATCGCGATAACTCAGATACGTCACCATCATGCGCGGATTCTTCGGCTGTTCGAACGACGAGCCGATGCGCAGACACACGGTCTCGAGACCGAAACGGTCGAAGTAGTAGCGCGACAGGTCTTCACCGAAGCACTTCGAGATGCCGTACATGCCGTCCGGGCGGTGCGGTGCGTCGATGTCGAGCACCTCCGTCACGGGATGGAAGCCGACCGCATGGTTCGAGCTCGCGTAGATGATGCGCTTCACGCCCTGCTTCTGCGCCGCGCTGTAGACGTTGTACAGACCGAGGATGTTCGCTTGCAGAATGTCGTCGAACGGCGCTTCGACCGATACACCGCCGAGGTGCACCAGCGCGTCGACGCCTTCGAGCAGCGCGTGCACGGCGGCACGGTCGGCGAGGTCGACCTGCATCGCTTCTTCGTGCGGTGCGTCGGCCGTGAGCGGCACGATGTCGCTCACGCGCACGATGTCCGCCCACTCCGCGAGCTTGCCGCGCAGTTGTTTGCCGAGATTGCCCGCCGCGCCGGTCAGCAGCAGACGGCGAAAAGGTTTGCCGGAAGTCTGGCTCATGGTGATCCTTATTACTCCTGATTCATCGGTAAATCGCAATGCACGCCACGCGGCACCGCTACAACAAAACCGACGCCGCGCCGCACACCCAAGGGGGAGTGTGCGGCGCGGCGTACGTCAAACCATCAGGTGACGACACTGCGCTACGGCATCATCGCACCAAGTGGGGGAAGCCCGCCCGCTACGCATTCGCCGTGCGTCCCGCATCGACCCGCGTCACCGGCGCCGGCGTCGCCGTGCCCGTGATGTGCGGCTTCACCATTGTCCACAGAATCACTGCGCCGATCAGATCGCCCAGACCCAGCGCCACGAAGAACGGGGCGTAACCGACCGCTGTCACGAAGGTGCCGATCACCAGCGTGAAGAGCAGGTTGCCGATACCGGAGGACAAGCCTGTCAGACCGGTGACCGTGGCCACTTCGTTACGCGGGAACAGGTCGGCCGACATCGAAATGACGGTGATGGAGAGCGTCTGGTGTGCGAAGCCGCCGAGGCACAGCAGGAAGATCGCGACCATCGGATCCTTGACGAAGCCCACGCCGCACATCGCCGTCATGATGAGCGCGCCGATGGTGAACACCACGCGCTTGCCATTGAAGACGGTGATCCTGAAATGCTTGTTCAGCCAGACGGACACCGTGCCGCCCATCAGACACCCGATATCCGCCGCCACGAACGGCAGCCAGGCCGTGGCCGCAATCGTCTTCAGATCGAAACCGCGCGCCTGCGTGAGGTACAGCGGCATCCAGAAAACAATCGTGCCCCACACCGGATCGGCAAAGAAGCGCGGCAGCGCAATGCCCCAGAAGTTGCGCTGACGCAGGATCGTGACGAGATTCGGCTTGCGGGCGTCGGCCGCGGTGTCGACCACCCGGCCTTCGTTGATGTACTCGGACTCGGCTTGCGTGAGCGCCGGGTGATCGGTCGGGTGGCGATAGAACGCGAACCACAGCACGCCCCACACGAGACCGAGACCGCCCGCGATCACGAACGCCGTCTCCCAGTTGTAGCGCAGAATCGACCACGCGATCAGCGGCGGCGCGAGAATCGCGCCGACGGAGGTGCCGATATTGAAGATGCCCGCCGCGAGCGCCCGCTCCTTCGACGGAAACCAGAACGCCGCCGCCCGCATGCCCGCCGGGATGAACGACGCCTCGGCCAGACCCAGCAAACCGCGCAGCACGAACAGGCCGACCCAGCCCTGCGCCAGACCGTGCAACATGCACACCACCGACCACATCACACCGCAGAGCAGGAAGCCCAGACGCAGGCCGATGCGATCCATCAGGTAACCGGTGATGGGGGCACCGATCGGATACAACACGAGAAATGCGCCCGTGATCCAGCCGTACTGCTGGGTCGTGATGTGGAGATCCTTCATCACCGTGGGGGCGGCAACGGCAAGCGAGCTGCGTGCGAGGTAGTTCATGACCGTGCCGAGTGTCAGCAGACCGATCATCCACCAGCGCAGGCCTTTGATCTTCAGTGCCATGATGGTTGTCTCTCTCTTTCGTAGATATTTTTATTGCGAGCGAGTGACTCGCATGGAGAGGCATCCTACGTGAGACGATGTACGATGACAATGGCCGATTACGTGGTTTACGGATAATCCCTAGTCTTTTGACGGCCTATCGCAACCCGCGCTATCACCCTTATATACATTGAAGTTTGCACATATTGGGAGAGTTTTTCCGCATGTGAGCAAAACACAGAGATGTCTTGTTGTATGACGTCTTATATTTAGCAACCTACAGAATTTCAAGTCGCCGCCGGACGCGGCTTGCCGTGCCGTCCGCAAGAGAAACGGGCAAGAAAAAACCGTCCGGATGTTGCCATCCGGACGGCTTCTTCACAGTGACGCGAATGCCTACCTCCGCGCCCCTCCTCTCAACTTCCCCGTATCAGCATCAGCGCGGCAGTTCCGAGTGCCCCATCAGGAACTCGTCGACGGCGCGGGCACACTGACGGCCTTCGCGAATCGCCCACACGACCAGCGACTGACCGCGGCGCACGTCACCGGCCGCGAACACCTTCGGCAGGTTCGTTGCGTAAGCGCGCTCGCCTTCGGTCGAGGCACGCACGTTGCCGCGCGCGTCCTTGTCCACGCCAAAAGCGTCGAGCACGGTTTGCAGCGGCGAGACGAAGCCCATCGCGAGCAGCACGAGGTCGGCCTTGAGCTCGAACTCCGAGCCCGGCACTTCCTGCATCTTGCCGTCCTTCCATTCGAGACGCACGGCGATCAGCTTCTCGACCTTGCCGTTCTTGCCTTCGAAGCGCTTCGTGGCCACCGACCAGTCGCGCTCGCAACCCTCTTCGTGGCTCGACGACGTGCGCAGCTTGGTCGGCCAGTACGGCCACACCATCGGCTTGTTCTCCTGCTCAGGCGGCTGCGGCAGCAGTTCGAACTGCGTCACGGCCTTCGCGCCATGACGGTTCGACGTGCCCACGCAATCCGAGCCGGTGTCGCCCCCGCCGATCACGATCACGTTCTTGCCCGTGGCCAGCAACTGGTTCGCCAGCTTGTCGCCCGCGTTGACCTTGTTCTGCTGCGGCAGGAATTCCATCGCGTAATGAATGCCTTCGAGCTCGCGGCCCGGCACCGGCAGATCGCGCGGCTGCTCTGCGCCACCCGCGATGACCACGGCGTCGAACTGCGCCTGCAACTGCTCCGGCGAGATCGTTTCTTTGGAGAAGTTGTTGACGTGCGCTTCGGGGGCGTCCTTGCCGACGTAGACACCGGTGCGGAACGTCACGCCTTCGGCTTCCATCTGGCGCATGCGGCGATCGATCAGCCACTTCTCCAGCTTGAAGTCCGGGATGCCGTAACGCAGCAGGCCGCCCACGCGATCGTTCTTCTCGAACACGGTGACGTCGTGACCGGCGCGCGCGAGTTGTTGCGCGAGCGCCATGCCCGCGGGGCCCGAACCGACGACGGCGACCGTCTTGCCAGTCTTGTGCTTCGCCGGTTGCGGCTCGACCCAGCCTTCGCTCCACGCCTTGTCGATGATCGCGTGCTCGATCGACTTGATGCCCACGGCGTCGCTGTTGATGTTCAGCGTGCAGGCCGCTTCACACGGCGCCGGGCAGATGCGTCCCGTGAACTCCGGGAAGTTGTTCGTCGAGTGCAGCACCGAGATGGCCGACTTCCAGTCCTGGCGATACACCAGATCGTTGAAGTCGGGAATGATGTTGTTGACCGGGCACCCGTTGTTGCAGAACGGAATGCCGCAGTCCATGCAGCGTGCGCCCTGCACCTTTGCCTGATCGTCGGAGAGCGCGAGCACGAACTCCTTGTAGTGCTTCACGCGTGCCAGCGGTGCTTCGTACGACTCGCTCTGGCGCTCGAATTCGAGAAAACCTGTGACCTTGCCCATGTTTCTTCAGTCGGAAAGTTTTGTGGTTACCGTGCCTCACCCGCGCGCGGCACGCCTGCGGGGCCCTCACCCCGCGTGGCGTTGCCGCGCCAGCGGCGTCAGGCCGCCAGTGCTTGTTTTTCGCCCGCCTTGGCCATTTCGCCCAACGCGCGTTTGTATTCGCTCGGGAACACCTTCACGAACTTGCGGCGTGCGCCGTCCCAGTCTTCGAGCAGCGCCTTGGCGCGCGTGGAGCCCGTGTACTGGAAGTGACGCTCAATGAGCTCGCGCAGCTGTGCCTCGTCCGTCTGGCCGCGATGCCACAGCCCCTGGCTCACCGTACGTTCCTGCTCACCGTGCGGCAGCACCGGATCGAGCGCGACCATGGCCGTGTTGCACTTGGCGGCGAACGAGCCGTCCGCGTCGTACACGTAAGCCACACCGCCCGACATACCCGCCGAGAAGTTACGGCCGGTCTCGCCCAGCACGACCACCGTGCCGCCCGTCATGTATTCGCAACCGTGGTCGCCCGTGCCTTCCACCACCGCGGTGGCGCCCGAGTTACGCACGCAGAAGCGCTCGCCCGCCACGCCGTTGAAGAACGCTTCGCCTTCGATGGCGCCGATCATTACGGTGTTGCCCACGATGATGTTGTCTTCGGCGTTGCCACGGAAGTCGTTGGTCGGACGCACGATGATGCGGCCACCCGACAGGCCCTTGCCCACGTAGTCGTTACCGTCGCCCACCAGATCCAGCGTGATGCCGCGTGCGAGAAACGCGCCGAAGCTCTGACCCGCCGTGCCCTTGAGCTGCACGTGGATGGTGTCTTCCGGCAGACCGTCATGGCCGTAACGCTTGGCCACTTCGCCCGAGAGCATGGCGCCGACCGTACGGTTACGGTTGCGCACCGGCTGGATGAACGAGACGTGCTCGCCCTTCTCAAGTGCCGGCAGCGCCTTCTCGATCAGCGCGTGATCGAGCGCACCGGCCAGACCGTGATCCTGCGTCTCGACATGCAGACGCGGCACATCGGCTTCGACTTCCGGCTGATAGAAGATGCGGGCGAAATCGAGGCCCTTCGCCTTCCAGTGCTCCACGCCAGCCTTGGTGTTGAGCAGATCGGCACGGCCGATCAGGTCGTCGAACTTCGCGATGCCCAGTTGCGCCATGATTTCGCGCACTTCCTCGGCCACGAAGAAGAAGTAATTGACGACATGTTCCGGCTTGCCCTGGAATTTCTTGCGCAGCACCGGATCTTGCGTCGCAACACCGACCGGGCAGGTGTTCAGGTGACACTTGCGCATCATGATGCAGCCTTCGACGACGAGCGGTGCCGTCGCGAAGCCGAACTCGTCTGCGCCGAGCAGCGCGCCGATCACCACGTCGCGGCCGGTCTTCATCTGACCGTCGGCCTGTACGCGGATACGACCGCGCAGGCGGTTGAGCACCAGCGTCTGCTGCGTCTCGGCCAGGCCCAGTTCCCACGGCGTGCCGGCGTACTTCACCGACGAGAGCGGCGACGCGCCCGTACCACCGTCGTGACCGGCGATCACCACGTGATCGGCCTTGGCCTTCGCAACACCGGCAGCCACGGTGCCCACGCCGACTTCCGACACGAGCTTCACCGAGATCGACGACGACGAGTTCACGTTCTTCAGATCGTGAATGAGCTGCGCCAGATCTTCGATCGAGTAGATGTCGTGGTGCGGCGGCGGCGAAATGAGGCCCACGCCCGGCACCGAGTAACGCAGCTTGCCGATGTACTCCGTCACCTTGTGACCCGGCAGTTGACCGCCTTCGCCCGGCTTCGCGCCCTGCGCCATCTTGATCTGGATCTGATCGGCCGAGACCAGATAGTCGGCCGTCACGCCGAAGCGGCCCGACGCGACCTGCTTGATCTTCGAGCGCAGCGAGTCGCCGTCTTCCAGTTCGATGTCGGTTTCGATAACGTCGCGACCGACGATCGAGGCGAGCGATTCGCCCTTCTTGATCGGAATACCCTTGAGCTCGTTGCGATAACGGCGCGGATCTTCGCCGCCTTCACCCGTATTCGACTTGCCGCCAATGCGGTTCATCGCCACCGCCAACGTGGCGTGCGCTTCGGTCGAGATCGAACCGAGCGACATGGCGCCCGTGGCGAAACGTTTCACGATGTCCTTGGCCGACTCCACCTGATCGAGCGGAATCGCGCGCTGCGGATCGACGCGGAACTCGAACAGACCGCGCAGCGTCATGTGACGCTTGCTCTGGTCGTTGATGAGGTTCGCGTACTCCTTGTACGTCTGGTACGAGTTCGACCGGGTCGAGTGCTGGAGCTTCGCGATGGCATCCGGCGACCACATGTGATCTTCGCCACGAATGCGGAACGCGTATTCGCCGCCGGCGTCGAGCATGTTCGCGAGCACCGGGTTGTCGCCGAAGGCGTCGCGATGCAGACGCACCGCTTCCTCGGCCACTTCGAAGATGCCGATACCGCCGACGTTCGACGCCGTGCCCTGGAAGTACTTCTTGACCAGTTCCTGCGACAGGCCAATGGCCTCGAAGATCTGTGCCCCCGTGTACGACATGTACGTCGAGATGCCCATCTTCGACATGACCTTGTGCAGGCCCTTGCCGACGGCCTTGACGAAGTGCTTGACCGCCTTCTCCGGCGTCAGGTCGCCGCCTTGCTTGCGGGCGATCTGCGCGAGCGTTTCCATCGCGAGGTACGGGTGGACGGCTTCCGCGCCGTAGCCCGCGAGCAACGCGAAGTGGTGCACTTCACGTGCCGAACCGGTTTCGACCACGAGGCCAGTGCTCGTACGCAGACCTTGTGCGACCAGATGCTGGTGCACGGCGGACGTGGCGAGCAGCGCGGGGATCGCGACCTGTTCGCGGTTCGTCAAACGGTCCGAGACCATGAGGATGTTGTAGCCCGACTTCACGGCATCGACCGCTTCGGCGCACAGCGACGCGAGGCGCGCTTCGATACCTTCCTTGCCCCAGGCCACCGGATAGCAGATGTTCAACTCGTACGAGCGGAATTTGCCGCCGGTGTACTTGTCGATGTGACGGATCTTCGAGATTTCCTTGAAGTCCAGCACCGGCTGCGACACTTCGAGACGCATCGGCGGGTTGATGTTGTTCGTGTCGAGCAGGTTCGGCTTCGGGCCGATGAACGACACCAGCGACATCACCATGTTTTCGCGAATCGGGTCGATCGGTGGGTTCGTCACCTGCGCGAACAACTGGCGGAAGTAGTGATAGAGCGTCTTGTTCTTGTTGCTCATGACCGCGAGCGGGCTGTCATTGCCCATCGAGCCCACGGCTTCTTCGCCGTTGATCGCCATCGGCGTCATCAGCAGCTTCACTTCTTCCTGCGTGTAGCCGAACGCTTGCTGCAAATCGAGCAGCGGCGTGGCCGTGTCGTGATGCACGCCGGCTTCTTCGACCTTCGGCTCGATTTCGTCGAGCTTGATGCGCACGGCGTCGATCCAGCTCTTGTACGGCTTCGCGTTGGCGAGGTTGTCCTTGAGTTCCTTGTCGTCGATGATGCGGCCCTGATCCATGTCGATCAGGAACATCTTGCCCGGCTGCAGACGCCACTTCTTGACGATCTTCGACTCGGGGATCGGCAGCACGCCCGACTCGGACGCCAGGATAACGACGTCGTCGTCGGTGATCACGAAGCGCGCCGGACGCAGGCCGTTACGGTCGAGCGTCGCGCCGATCTGACGGCCGTCGGTGAAAGCGATCGCGGCGGGGCCGTCCCACGGCTCCATCATCGCGGCGTGGTATTCGTAGAACGCGCGACGGTTCTCGTCCATCAGCGTGTGCTGTTCCCAGGCTTCCGGGATCATCATCATCACGGCGTGGGCGAGCGGGTAGCCGGCCATCGTGAGCATTTCGAGGCAGTTGTCGAACGATGCGGTGTCCGACTGGCCCGGATAAATCAGCGGCCACAACTTCTGCAGATCGTTGCCGAGCACGGCCGACGAGATCGCGCCCGTACGAGCGTTGATCCAGTTCACGTTGCCCTTCACGGTGTTGATTTCACCGTTGTGCGCGACCATGCGATACGGGTGCGCCAGCTCCCATGCCGGGAACGTGTTCGTGGAGAAACGCTGGTGAACGAGGGCGAGGGCCGAGACGGTACGCGGATCGGCCAGATCGCGGTAGTAGCGACCGACCTGATCGCACAGCAGCAGGCCCTTGTAGACGATCGTGCGCGCCGACATCGACGGCACGAAGTATTCCTTGCCGTGCTTGAGCTTGAGCGCCTGAATGCGGTGGCTTGCGGTCTTGCGGATGACGTACAGCTTACGCTCGAGAGCGTCCGTCACCATGATGTCCTGGCCGCGGCCGATGAAGATCTGGCGGATGACCGGCTCGGTGGCCTTCACGTTGGGCGACATCGGCATGTCGCGATCGATCGCGACATCGCGCCAGCCCAGCACGACCTGGCCCTCGGCCTTCACCGTGCGCTCGAGTTCCTGTTCGCAGGCCAGACGCGACGCGTGTTCCTTCGGCAGAAAGATCATGCCCACGCCGTATTCGCCAGCCGGCGGCAACGTCACGCCCTGGCGGGCCATTTCTTCGCGATAGAACTGGTCGGGAATCTGGAGCAGGATACCCGCGCCGTCCCCCATCAGCGGGTCGGCACCCACGGCGCCCCGGTGATCGAGGTTTTCGAGAATCTTCAGACCCTGCTCGACGATGGCGTGGCTCTTCACGCCTTTGATATGGGCCACGAAGCCGACGCCGCAGGCATCGTGTTCATTGGCCGGGTCGTACATGCCCTGTGCGTCCGGCGCCAAGTACGCCTCACCCGGCAGCGCTGCTGCCGTCGCAATCGGTTGCTGTTTCTTTTCCACGAGTTACACCGTCTCTTGGCGAGGCCGCCGCGCGCATTCTCGTCGCGGTCGACCGGGTTAAGTGGGGTTGGCCGGGCGGGCCAGGGCTGCGGATTCGCGCGCGTCGAAGGTCATTCTCGGGCGTCGCCACAGAAACCGACTCAGCGCGCACGGTTTTCCGCATCGCACCAATCGGCCGAAGTTGGAATATACGCTATGAAATTCACAATGACAAAATAATTTAATAGGGTCAGATTCTAATTAAAAACCGCACCAAAAGAAGGCTTGTTTTTATTGGGGTCAGATTAATTTGGAACGACAGCAGTTTGACGAAAAAATCTGTGATTTCAAATGCTTGGGGGAATTTCGAGTGGAGTGAGCGGGAGCGACAGGCCGGAACCGGCCTGTCGAAATACAACATCAAAGGCTGTCAGACGCCAACTTGCGGGGGCGACCACGCGTGAGCGGGCTTACCCGGCGGTTTGCCGCGAGCGACATTCTCGCCTGATATTCGGGACTGCCGAGCAGCCACCCTTTTTGCGTCGCTGTACGCAATGCGTCAACCTCATGCGCAGGCAGCGGGATCGAGAACCCCTCTGCGTAAGCCCGTTGCCGCTCGAACGGCGTATTGCCCAGCGCCCAGTACAACGCGTGATCCGTCACCAGACTGTCGACGCTCAGGCCAACGTGATGGTTGTAACTCGACCACAGGTAATTACCCGGGGCCTCCGCCAGACCAGCGCGCACGGGATTGAGCTCGACATAGCGGCTCGCGAGCAGCAGATAGTGCTCTGCCTCGATCACCGTCGCGCGATACCGGCCCTCCCAAAGCGTGCCGGTACGCTGATGGCGTCGGTTGAAATACAGCACGTAGTAACGGCCGACCGCCTGCAACGTCGCGGGCAGGCTGCGCTCGTCGGACGGCGTCGCCACCAGATGCAGATGGTTCGGCATCATGCACCACGCGTGGATCGCCAATCCGTGGGCGCGCGCGGCGTCGCGCAGACGGTCGTGAAAGACACGTCGGTCTTCGTCGTCCACGAATATCGTCTGCCGGTTATTACCACGCAGAATTACGTGTTGCGGCTGACGCGGAATGAAAAGTCTCGGTAATCGGGCCATGCTTATTAAAATGTAATGCTTTAAAGCTCTACATCACGATTCGCGAGAGAGTTTATTATGAAAAATCTCTTTAAATACTGATATCTAGCTAAACCTCGTTGATTCGTACAAAAGCTCTATATCCGACGATTGCGTGACTAAATCCCAAGCGCATAATGCATCAAAAAATAAATAAATAATCTTGGGAGGATAGACAAATGGCAACTCGGACCTATCGGTCCGTGGCGTGCTTATGCGCGCTCGGATTCGGCATTTCCCTGGCGTCCACCAGCGCCAGCGCACAACAAGCAGGCGACAACGTCGTCAACCTCGGCTGGTTCCACATCGCACCGCAGGACTCCAGCAAACCGATGACCACCAGCGTCACTCAGGATGGACTCACCCCCGCCCTCGTGCCATCGAACTTTACTTCACCCGGGAGCGGCGCGAAGGTCAGCAACGCCGACACGCTCGGGCTGGTCGTCACGCATTTCTTTACCGACAACATCGCGCTACAAACGGTGGCCGGCGTTCCCGCCAAGTTCAAACTCACCGGCCAGGGCGTGATCGCCCCGCCGGGTCTGGCGGGTGCGCTCACGAGTATCGACCTCGGCGCCGCACAAAACAACCCGATCGTGCAAAGTGTGCGCCAGTGGAGCCCCGCGCTCGTGCTGCAGTACTACTTCGGTCAGGCCAATTCGACGTGGCGCCCTTTTCTGGGTGTCGGCGTGAGCTATACGTTCTTCACGAACGTCAGCCTCAATCCGAATTTTGAAGCGGCGCTGAATCAGAATTTTGGCAGTGTGCTCGCTTTCACGTCCGGGCATAACGGGCCAACAACGGTCGAAGCCAAATCGTCGGCGTCATGGCAACCGGTTTTCAATGCGGGCGTTTCTTATGCGTTCGACAAACATTGGGTCGCAAGCGCATCGGTCTCCTATCTGCCGCTCAAAACCACAGCGAACATCAAGATCAAGGCGCAGGACGGAACGGTACTCTCATCGTCCAACGCCGAAATCAAGCTCAATCCGATTGTGACCTTCGTCTCGCTCGGGTACAAGTTCTAGACCCAGCAGGCGGGACGCATATTGCGTTCCGCCTGCTGCGGCAGCATATCGGACTCCGCAGTGAATTCCTAAAGTGTGCCTGACATATAAAGGTGCGCATTTCTTTCGTCCAGCGCTTTTTTCTAGGGGCATTCCATAAGGCGATGCGTGGATACAACACCTTTAGAGCGCAGCCTCCAGACTCTTGCTATCCGTCGATATGCACGCTCGGCATAATGACCCTGAATTTCATTTAACGAAATTCTCAACAATAAAGAATCTTGAGCAGGAGACGAATCGATGAAGTTGAAGCATTTGACGATTGCTGCCGCGGCTATGCTGACGGCATCGGGGGCCGCCTTCGCACAACAAGCTGGCGATAACGTGGTGAACCTTGGATGGTTCCACCTTTCGCCGCAAGTCTCCAGCGATCCGTTGCGAGTGACGGGATCGAGTGTCCCCGGACTGGCTGCCGGATTGAATGCCGGTCTTGGCAACACAGGCGCACAGGTTGACGATGCCGACACGCTGGGCATCACTTTCGCGCACTTCTTTACCGACAATATTGCCGTTGAAGCCGTCTTCGGCATCCCGCCGAAGTTCAAACTGTACGGTCAGGGCCTGCTGTCGCTGCCGGGCGGAGGTTCGCTGGCGTCGGCCAAGCAGTGGAGCCCGGCGCTCTTGCTGAAGTACTACTTCGGTCAGGCCAACGACAAGTGGCGTCCGTTCGTGGGTATCGGTGCCAGCTACTTCTGGTACTCGAACATTCAACTGACGCCGGGCTTCCAGCAATTGGCGAGCAACGCGCTCACGCTGGGTCAGGGTGGCAACACGACCGCGCAGTTGACCAACTCGTGGGCGCCTGTGTTCAATGCCGGTATCAACTACAACATGGACAAGCACTGGACGCTCGCGCTGTCCGTGTCGTACATCCCGGTGAGCACCACGGCCAAGCTGACGACCACGCGCGGTCCGATCACCACCACCAGCGAAGCCAAGGTCAAGCTGAACCCGGTCGTGACATTCCTGTCGCTCGGCTACCGCTTCTAAGTCGCCGCTGTTCGACAAAAGTCGCTTCAGGTTGTAAAGAAGACGCCGCCTCGTGCGGCGTTTTCGCGTTTACGGCGCCAGATCGGCATAACGTCAGCGCATTCCCACATCATCTTCAGCCAACGCGCTGCAACTTTCTTTTTTTGCGAACTGTCTCTTAGGGTGTACGCACGCGAGCGGCCGCGCCATAATGGCCGCTCGCCTCAGGGTTCCACCGGCGTCGGCTTCCCCCCGGATCCACCGCACGCCGCATTTCAATACCACCTCTTGGGAGTCTGAAAATGGGAATTGCCTCGAAAGCGGAAACTGCACTCAACAGCGGCCTGGAAGATGCGCGCTTCGCCGGTCGACGTACAGCGCGTGCGGCACGCCTGGCGGGTAGCGACGTCACTTCGCGTGTTCGCGACCTGCTCGACGATCTGGATCATGCACTCTCCAACGCCAAGTCGGCGTCGGATGTCGAGGCGCTGCGCGCGGAGATCGGTGACAAGTTGCGTCAGGCACGCAGCGATTTCGGCGATGCCGGTGCCAACTTGCGTCGCCGCGCCAATGAAGTCTGGGAAGAGGCCGACGGCTACGTGCATGAGCGTCCGTGGCAGACCGTCGGTACGGTGGCTGCCGTTGCCTTGGTGCTTGGCTTCATCGCCGGACGCAGCTAATCCGGTCGCCTGACATGCCGGTGCGCCCGTGGCGCCAACCGCACTGACCGTACTGCGCACTAGTCGCGCCAATCGCACTAGCCACGCGGTGGCCTTATCGCACTGCCGAGTCGAGTGCACAATGAACTCAGCCGGCGAATGCCGGCTGTTTTCCTTTGTGCCTGTCCGGTTTCGCTGCATCGGCAGGCTCGAACGTCGGGCGCCTCTCACTCAGAGCGTCGGCTCGACGCTGAACAATCTGCGGTATTCCTTGATCGCGTAACGATCCGTCATCCCTGCCACGTAGTGCGCAATCCAGCGAGGCTGATCTTCGGGATTCTCCGGCCGGTAATTCGGCGGCAATAGCCTCGGCTCGGTGAGAAAAGCCTCGAACAATTCCTTCACGATCCGCTGCGCCTTCGCGGCCATCCGCATCACGAGATAGTGCCGGTAGAGGTTATCGAACAGGAATCGCTTGAGACTTCCCGCCTGCTCGCGCATCTCGGCGCTGAACGCGACCAGCGGTCCCGAGGCACGCACGTCATCCATGGAGAACGGCGAGGCGTCTGCCACGCGTTGGCGTGTGGTCGCGATCAAATCGACAATCAGCGCATTGATGATGCGGCGTGTCGTTTCGTGCACCAGCCGACGCCCTGAAATGTCCGGCCAATCGAGCTTTGCTTCGGTGCAGAAGCGCCGCCAGAGTGGCACTTCGTCCAGTTGTTCGAGCGTCAGCAGACCGGAGCGCACGCCGTCGTCGATATCGTGATTGTTGTAGGCGATCTCGTCCGCCAGATTAGCGATCTGCGCCTCGATGCCCGGCTGCCGTCCCTGGAGGAATCGCTCCCCGAGCTCGCCGAGTCCGCGTGCATTCGCGCGCGAGCAATGCTTGAGAATGCCTTCGCGTGTCTCGAAGCAAAGGTTCAGCCCGTTGAAACCGCCGTAATGCTCTTCGAGCTCGTCGACAACGATCAGGCTCTGCAAATTGTGCTCGAACCCACCGTAATTCTGCATGCAGGCATTGAGCGCGTCCTGTCCGGCGTGGCCGAAAGGCGTATGCCCGAGATCGTGTGCCAGCGCGATAGCTTCGACGAGATCCTCGTTCACGCGCAGATTGCGCGCAATCGACCGGCCGATCTGGGCCACTTCGAGACTATGTGTCAGGCGCGTACGAAACAAGTCGCCTTCGTGGTTCACGAAGACTTGCGTCTTGTACTCGAGACGGCGAAATGCCGTCGAATGGATGATGCGGTCGCGATCACGCTGAAACTCGGTGCGCGTGGTAGGCGCAGCTTCCTCGAACCGCCGTCCGCGTGACGCGCCGGAGCGTGCCGCGTATGGGGCAAGCGATGCTTCGTAATCGATCATCGCCAGCCCTCCTTACTCAGATGTTGGCGCGCAACGTGGCGCGAAGCTCGGCGTCAGGCACGCTCGTCATGAACGCCTGCCCCAACCGGTTGAGCAGCACGAAGCGGATGTCCCCGCCTTCGGCTTTCTTGTCGACGCGCATCAAATCGATATAGCGATCTTCGCCGAGATCCGGCCCGGTCACGGGCAATTTGGCGGCGGCAACCAATGCCTTGATTCGCGGCACAAGTGCCTCATCGATGAATCCCAGACGGGCCGACAGATCGGCGGCCATCACCATGCCGCAACCCACCGCCTCGCCGTGCAACCATTCGCCATAACCGAGACCCGCCTCGATGGCATGACCGAATGTGTGGCCGAAATTGAGCGTGGCACGCAGACCTTGCTCACGCTCGTCGCTGGCCACCACTTGCGCCTTGATCTCGCACGAACGTTGCACGGCGTACGTGAGGGCTGCGGTGTCGCGGGCATTCAAGGCGTCGATATTGGCTTCGATCCAGTCGAAGTATTTCTCGTCGGCAATTGCGCCATGCTTGATCACTTCCGCCATCCCGGCCGCCAATTCGCGCTCGGGCAAGGTGGACAGCGTACCCATGTCGGCCAGCACGGCGCTCGGCTGCCAGAACGCACCGATCATGTTCTTGCCAAGCGGGTGATTGATGCCCGTCTTGCCGCCCACGGACGAGTCGACCTGCGCGAGCAGCGTCGTCGGCACTTGCACGAAAGGGACACCGCGCATGTAGCAGGCGGCTGCAAACCCGGTCATATCGCCCACGACACCGCCGCCCAGGGCGATCAACGTGGCTTTGCGGTCTGCCTGTGCACCGAGCAGTTCGTCGAAGATCAGATTGAGCGTTTGCCAGTTCTTGTGCGCTTCGCCATCGGGCAGCACGGCGGTCACGACACGCTTGCCGAGGCGCTGCAACGTTGCCGCGACGCGCTCGGCGTACAGCGGAGCCACCGTCGTGTTCGTCACGATCACAGCGTGCGTGCCACGCACGTGCGGCGCAAACAGGGCTTCCTGCGTCAGCAGTTCAGTGCCGATGTGAATGGGGTAGGCGCGCTCGCCAAGATCGAGTTTCAGGGTAATCATGCCGCTTGTTGGCTTGTTGTCATGTTCAGCGATATCGACTGCTCGACTGGCGTCAGCCGATATCAGCGAGGAAAGGTATCACGGGCGGATGGCAAAGGCTCCGGCGGCGAACCCTCGGCGCCGGCGTGCGGCAAATCGGCTTCGCTCTCATGCGTCAGGTATTCGGCGCCGGCGGCACCTGCGGCGCCTTTCGCACCGTCCGCACCATCTGTACCGCCGGCTTCAGTTGCCTCATTCGGCCCGTCCCGAAGATGCGCGGCGGCACCATCGGCTTGCGCACCTTCGGGAACGTCTGCAGCGTCGGACGCCACACCGGAAATGCCCGGCACGATTCCCGCAACTTCGAGCTGCATGAGGACCATGTTGACGAGTGCATTGACACTCGGCCGACCGGTTTCGATGACGAACGTCGCGCATTCGCGGTAAAGCGCATCGCGCTCCTGATACAACTGCTCGAGACGCGCGCGCGGATCGGCGGTTTGCAGCAACGGACGATTCTTGTCGCGGCGCGTGCGCAGCCAGAGGTCGTGCGGATTGGCGCGCAGATACACAACAGTACCGCGCGACTTGATGTACTCGCGGTTTTCCGCGCGCAACACCGCGCCCCCGCCAGTGGCGAGTACGATTCCGCTGCGTTGGGTGAGTTCGTCAATGGTCTGGGTCTCGCGCTGACGAAAGCCGTCCTCGCCTTCGTGCTCGAAGATGATCGGAATGCGCACGCCCGTGCGCGCCTCGATCTCATGGTCGGAGTCATAGAACTGCCGTCCAAGACGTCGTGCCACTGCGCGTCCAACCGTGGTCTTGCCCGCCCCCATCAGTCCGACAAGTATTACGTTTTCCAGCATAAATCGCTGATATTTGGGTTCCAATCCCTGATGATACCGGGATCTGCGTCGGGCGTGCGGAACGCGTCGCCTCGTGGAACACCCCGATGAGCCGCCGATGCCCAAGCGGCAAGTCGTCCTGCGGGGGCGCCGGACCCGGCTCCAAGGCGGGCGCCCGGACGGGTTCCAACGAGGCGGACGGCCGGGCCGACGCTTCCTCAAGACGCTCGGCAGCCCCCTGCCCTTCGCCTCCGGCGTTGCCTTCCGGCACAACGCTGGGCGTCAGAAACACCAGCAATTCCGTACGACGGTCTTCATTGGCACGATTACGGAAAAGCGCTCCCAGCACCGGTACATCTCCCAGCCACGGCACGCTGGCACGGTTGTCACGCCGTTCTTCCTGATAAATACCGCCGATGGCCACCGTCCCGCCGTTTTCGACCTGCACCTGTGTCTTGACGTGCCGGGTGTCCACCGCGAAGCCCTCAGCCACCGCCTGCCCCACGCTGTCCTTGCGCACATCGACATCCAGAATCACACGACCGTCCGGGGTAATCAACGGCGTGACTTCCAGCCTCAGCGTGGCCTTGCGGAACTGGATGGACGTCACGCTGCGCCGCCCGCTGCGCGTCTGGTAAGGCAATTCCGTACCCTGCTCGATAACGGCCTGAATCTTGTCCGCCGTGACCACACGTGGCCGCGAGACGACCCGGCCTCGCCCGCTGGTCTCCAACGCAGAGAGTTCCAGTTGCAAGAAGCGAGTGGCCGAACGGCCGAACAGGGTGATCGCGAGGCTCGGTGGCGTCACACCGGCCAGCGCCGCCGCGGACAAACCGACGTCGAGTGCACTGCCGGGGCCTCTCGCGTCGCCGACGGCCGGGCCGCTCACGCCAGTCGCGCCTCCGATGCCGCCCTCATCTCTTGTCCCCGGTCGCTTGCCGTCTCCTCGTCCGCCGTCTGCCCGACTGTTGTATCCCGCCAGCCTGACGCCGAGCGACTCGCTGAATCGGTCGTCTGCCTCGACGATACGCGCCTCGATCAGTACCTGCCGCACGGGAACGTCAATCCGCGCGATGAACGACGCGAGCGCTTCGAGCTTCTCGGGCAGGTCGGTCACGAACAATTGATTGGTGCGCGGATCGGCGATCAGACTGCCTCGTGGGGACAACAGCCGCTGCCCCTTGCTGTCCTTTTCGCCAAGAATGATTTCTCTCAACGCCAGTGCACGCGGGTAATTGAGCGTGAAACGACGACCGCTCAACGGCAGCAACGCCTCGCGCTTCGCGGCAGCTTCCAGTTGTGTCTGCTCGTCGGCCAGCAGATCGGCACGTGGCGCAATCCAGTCGACGCCATTCACGGATTGCACGCCGAGACCCGCGCTGCGGATCATAACGTCGAACGCCGTGGCGGCCGAAACGCCCTGAACTTCCATGTCGAGACGCCCACTCACCCGCTCTCCGATCACCACACTGCGGCCGGTCAGACGCGCAAACGCCCGCAACGCATCGGCCGCCTCTACACCGTGGAGTGTCACGTCGACCGTCGGTGCCCGGCCACTTTCACGAACCTTGGCCCGCCCCGGCGGCCCTTCGTTCCAGGTCGCGGTCAGTCCCTGTGCCGAGGTGCGGCGAAGTACAACGTAGCGAAGCCCCGCGCGCATCGACCCAACAGGCCTGGCGTCGTCGACCGGAGCTTGGGTAGCCGATGCGGTCATCGTTACCGCATCTTGCGCGGAGCGACGTGTCAGCGGCGCACGAAAAACATCGATCGTGTCAGCGGGCATGCGCCATTGCGGAGCGGGCTCGGGCAGCACAGGCCAGGTGCGGACGATAGATGCGCTGGACGTATCGAAAACATTGGAAGCATGGGACCCATCGGACGCATCACGCAAATTGTCCTGGCTGGGCAACTCGCCGGCACGCTGCCAGCGATAGGCGGCCACCGTGACTGTGAGCGTCCCTTCGATGTCGCCTGCCTCCGTCATAGCGGAGTCCGCCGAACCGGCACCCATCCGAGGCCCCTGCAACGACAGGTGCTCAACCGTCAGATGACGCGGCACCCTGTCAATCTCGGCAAGCCAGCCAAGTAAGTTCGCCACCGTCCCTCTGACGCGTATCTCGGCGCGCTCGATCTCGACTTCGCCAGACGACGCCGACGGTCCCGGTCGGGCAAATTCCAGCATCAGGCCTGTGCGCAACACCAGGGATTCGAGATCGGCGCGCCATGTGGCGTGCTCCTCCTCGGCCTCGACAGCCTCTTCGGCCACGTTCGCCACCTTCGCCTCGCCGGCATTGGCAGTTGTCGACACGCCTTGCACTGGCGCGCCAGTGTCGTCTCGTTTCCGGGGGGCAGCCATCGGCAGCAAGCGCTGCCACGCGATTGTTTCCGCCTCCGCCTCATGAAGCCGGGTCATGAGCACCGGCAGACGCCGTGCCGCTTCGTTCGCCCGATCCAACGACTGCCGTTCGATGACGAGATCCTTCTGCAACGTCGCCCTCACCGGCAATCCGATCAGCCACCAGATCGACCATGCCAACAAGAGTGCCGCCGACCAGACGAGCGCTGCCAGCCCCCATCTGAGCGCCGGTGCCCACTCGGCCGGTGACACTGACGACCACGTGCGCCACCGCGCGCGCCAACGCGCCGTCATCTCATGAAATATGTCGCGGACATCGTCCGGCGGATGGTTCTCACCGCGCATCGGGTACCTCCTGCGTCTGGCTCACGTCGACATCCGCGTCGACCGCCAACACGGTTGGCGTCGGTGACGGCTTTCGCTCGATGCGTAACGTAAAACGCCGGATGTTCGGTACTGACACCGGCGTCTGCGCGCCGATCCACTGGCGCCTGACACTCTCCGGCACGACGCTCGATTCGACTTCTGCGACTTTTTTCACCCATGGCAACGCCCGCAGCCGTTTCTGCGTCTCGCGCACACGTGATTGCGTTGTCGCGTAGCCCTCGACTTGCAGGTGATCGTCAACGCTTCTCACCAATGTCAGTCGTACACCGTCGGCACAGGCCCGCATGATGTCCAGCATCCGGTGTGCGACCGGGCGTCTGCGCTCGATCAGGGCAACGACTGCCCGGCGGTGTGCGCTCATCTCGGCAAGTTTGCGTCCCGTGATATCGAACGCCGCCGTCTCCTTGATTAACTTTCGGCTTGCTTCGCGTAGCGCCACAAGTTGCGCCCGCGCCTCCCGACGCTCCTGGATGTCCCAGGCAATAGGCACGAGCGCTGCCACGGCGCCGCACACGGCGACGCATATCCAAACACGCCATTGGTGCCGAAAGTCGCTGTGTCGCCGCTGCGCCAGCGTGGGCAAAAAATCGAGCGGCGGGAATTTCATACTCACGCGCATGACACCCCCTGCATCGACATCGCACGCAGCGCAAGCCCGCAAGGCACGGCCAGCGCCGTACGTTGCGCGAACGTCTGGTAATGCGGCCCGGAAGGGTCTGATATCTCGAATCGCTGCAAGGGATCGAAGGGTCCCACGGGGATGCCGCACGCTGCGGCCGTGGTGTCGCAGATCGTGACGAGCCCGCTCGGGCTGGCGCCTTGCGCAGCAACATGGATGGCCAGGGGCGCAACGGGCAATGCTCCCATCAATTCGCGCACGACACTCGCCAGTGCTTCGGGATGGCCACCGACGCCATCGAAGCGCTCCCGGACGTCCGCCACACACACATCCCCATCGAACACCGCCAGATCGAGATTGCGATGATCGATCTGTAACAGCGCCATTGGCATATCCGCCCGCTTGGCGCCCGACTGCGGCGCAAGCGCCGGTTCCCGCCTGGACTCAGGTACCGACGCCCCGTCAGACTCAGGCCGTGCCCATCGAAACGCACGACGTCCGGCCTCATGTGCCGCATCGATGGCGTGCACGCGCAAGCCGGACATCTCCAGCACGGCAACCCGGTCGTCGACCAACGTCGCCTCGCAGGCGTAAAGGCGTAGCCGGTGACTGCCGGGGTCGGCCCACGCAACGCCCACGCGAGTGCGCAAATCGGGATCACCGTCCCCAGGCAGCAGTAGCGCAGCGCGGCGCTCACACCATGCGCGCATCGCACGTGGTGGCAAATCCGACGGATAGTCGATGACCTCGGTTTTGAGCCCATGCGCCGGGAGGGCCAATACGATGGTGTCGTCCCGCAAATCCTGCGCGCTCATGCCTAGCCGCTCCAGCAACTCCTCCAGACGGCGTGCCGCCGCCTCCGGTTTGACGATCAGCGCGCCACGCAGCACGTCGTCCTCAAGGGCAGCCGTCCCATAGGCGTGCAGACGCAATTGCGCACTCGCGGTCCCACGCGTTACGCGAACGAATTGCATGCCGCCAGCGTCAAAATGAATACCGCACCCCCCACCACTCGTGCGTGGCATCGCCGCCGCCAATCGATCTCCCATGTGACGCATTCCGCGCAGGACCGCTTCGATCATGACTTCCTCCCGTCTATCGCCTTGTCGATGTGATCGATGCTAGCGAGGCCGGCACGGCGGCCCAATCGGACAAGTCCGAATCCTTGCGGCATAACGGCAAGCGAGGCGCGCTTTCGGAATTCATGCCGTTTTTTTCTCGGCCGATTCCTATACCCCATAGGCCGAAACTCCGATTTCGGGAGTCTGCCGAGGGGGGTCACAAGTCGTTCGCTATAATCGGCCCATCGTTTTTTCCGGTTCCCCCATGGCAAGCACACCCCAAACCGAGACACCCCGCGACAAGCGCGCGCCGAAACCGCGCCGCTCCATCTGGCTGCGCATCACACTTTGGTTTGCCGGCCTGATCGCTGCGATGGTCGTATGCGGCGCATTGCTCGCGGGGTACATCCTGGTGGTGATGACGCCGCAATTGCCGTCGCTCGACACAATCGTCGACTACCGGCCGAAGATTCCGCTGCGCATCTACACGGCCGACGAAATCCAGATCGGTGAATTCGGAGAGGAGCGCCGGAATCTGGTGCGCTTCGCCGACATTCCCGACGTCATGAAGAAAGCCGTGATCGCCATCGAGGACGACCGCTTCTATCAGCACGGCGGCGTCGATTTCATCGGCATTTTCCGCGCGGGCATCGCCAACTTCGCACGTGGCGGCTCGTCGCAGGGCGCGAGTACGATCACGATGCAGGTCGCGCGTAACTTCTTCCTGTCCAGCGAGAAGACCTACACGCGCAAGATCTACGAAGCCCTGCTCGCCTATAAGATCGAGTCGCGTCTCACCAAGGATCAGATTCTTGAGCTCTACATGAATCAGATCTATCTCGGCGAGCGCGCCTACGGCTTCGCCAGCGCTGCACGCGTCTATTTCGGCAAGGATCTGAAGGACATCACGCTCGCCGAAGCTGCCATGCTCGCCGGGTTGCCGAAGGCACCCTCGGCCTATAACCCGATCGTCAATTACAAGCGCGCTCGCGTGCGTCAGGAATACATTCTGAAGCGGATGTACGACCTGGGGTATGTGTCCAAGGCCGAATACGACCAGGCCATTGCACAGGAAATGGTGGTGCGCGGGCTGGGCAGCGAGTTCAGCGTGCATGCCGGGTATGTGGCCGAAATGGTGCGTCAGCTGCTCTACGCGCAGTTCAAGGACGAGATTTACACGCGCGGTTTCAACGTCTATACGACGATCAACTCGGCCGATCAGGAAGCCGCCTATGAAGCGCTGCGCGCGGGCGTCATGGCTTACGAATTGCGTCACGGCTATCGCGGTCCGGAGGCGAATATCGATTTGCCGTCCGATCAGGACGAACGCGAGCAATTGATCGACGACACACTGGTCGAGCACCCCGACAGCGGCGACATGGTCGCAGCCGTGGTGCTGTCGGCCACGCCGCAGCAAGTCAAGGCGGTGCTCCTGAACGGCGACGATGTCACCGTGACGGGTGACGGTCTGCGCTTTGCCGCAGCCGGACTGAACGCCAAGGCGCAGCCGAAGCAGAAGATCCGTCCGGGTTCGGTGATTCGCGTGACGAAGGACACGAAGGAAAACTGGCGGATCGTGCAGATGCCGGACATCGAAGCGGCGTTCGTGTCGCTCGACCCGCAGAACGGTGCGATTCGCTCGCTGGTCGGCGGCTTCGACTTCAACCGGAACAAGTTCAACCACGTTACGCAGGCATGGCGCCAGCCGGGATCGAGTTTCAAGCCGTTCATCTATTCGGCGGCACTCGAAAAAGGTTTCGCGCCTGCGACGATCATCAACGACGGCCCGCTGTATTTCACGGCGGCGCAGACTGGCGGTCAGCCGTGGGAGCCGAAGAACTACGGTGGCGGGTTCGAAGGGCCGATGCCGATGCGCGTCGCGCTGATGCGTTCGCGCAACCTCGTCTCGATTCGTATTTTGCAGAGCATCACGCCGGGTTACGCCCAAAAGTACATCGGACGGTTCGGCTTCGAAGCGGACAAGCATCCGGCGTATCTGCCGATGGCACTGGGCGCGGGCATGGTCACGCCGTTGCAGATGGCGAGCGCCTATGCGGTGTTCGCGAACGGTGGCTTCCGCGTGAATCCGTTCATCGTGGCGCGCATTACCGACTCGAAAGGCAACGTCATCATGGAAGAGAAGCCTATCGCGGCGGGTGACGAGTCCATTCGTGCCATTCCGGCGCGCAACGCGTTCATCATGAATTCGATGTTGCACGACGTCGCGACCCGCGGCACGGCGGCCAAGACCAATGTGCTCAAGCGCAGCGATCTCGCCGGTAAGACCGGGACGACGAACGATTCGCACGACGCGTGGTTTGCGGGTTATCAGTCGCAATTGGTCGGGGTGGCCTGGATCGGTTTCGATCAGCCGCGCAATCTGGGCGATCGCGAAACCGGCGGCGGTCTGGCATTGCCAATCTGGATCGACTACATGTCGAAGGCGTTGCGTGGCGTGCCGGAGTCGACGCGCGCGGTACCGCCGGGGATTATTCAGGCCAATGGCGACTACTACTACGACGACTATCCGCCGGGACGCGCCGTCAGCACGGTCGGCCTGAGCGCCGATACGACACCGGATGGTTCGGCGGCGCCTGGCCCGTCGGCGGGCGCATTGCCCGGCCAGATGCCCGCGCAACCGAGCCCGCCACAGGCACCGCCACCGGCGCCGGTGGATCGTCAGGAGCGTCAGCGCATCCTGGATATGTTCAATAGCAAGCCCTGATGACACAGCGAACTGGCCCGGTGGGCTCAGGCCGGTTCTGACCTGAGAGTCTGAACCGGCTTCTACAAGCACAAAAGCGGCGCAGCGTCCCAATTACTGGGGCACTGCGCCGCTTTTTTGCTTCGTATGACGGTCGGCCGGCTTGTCTCGGGCTTTCGTCCGCTTTTCACCCCCGCTTTTCCCGAGTTCTCGTCAGGCTCTTCTCAGGCTTTCGCGCAGCGCTCGTCCGGCGGCGGCCAGTGCTCCGCCAGCATACTTTCAGCGCTTTGCGGACCGCTTCCGACGTTTTCCCACGGACCCACGGGTTCTTCGATCCGCCGATCCGTCAGCCCGTCAGCCCGTTACTCAGCCCGAAGCGTCACCGGCTCACCTGCCTGCTGCGACGCGAAGCGCGACAAGGCTTCGAACAGCTCGGAGTCGTCGCGCGTGTCGCGCCATTCATCGCCCTTCAAGCGGAAGTGGAAGCCGCCCGAACGGGCGGCGATCCAGATTTCGCTCATCGGCGTCTGCACGTTGACGATGATTTTGCTGCCGTCGTCGAATTCGAGCGTCAGGACGTTGCCCGTCCGCTCGCAATCGATGTCCACATCGCTATCGTCGACGACCGTCTCGACAGCCGCCTCGACCTGCGCCAGCACTGCCTCGGCGAGCGCCAGGAATTCACTTTCCGTCATGCTAAACTCCACGGTTTGCGTCATCGTTTGCATGCCGCACCACGCGGCGATACCCCCATGACTGCACCTATTCGAACCTGCGCGATTGTAGCGTCGATTGCCCTGTTGAGCGTTTTGGCCGGCTGTGGCCAGGCCGGGCCGCTGTATCTGCCTGCCCGTCCGGCGAAACCGACGCCGCCCCCGGGTGCACCGCTGCCTCCGCCCCCGCGCGTTCCCGAACCGCAGCGCGGACCGTCGGTCGACGTGCCGCCGGCCAACTCGCTGCCCGCACCGAAGCCGGAATAAGCGAGAATTAGCCAGAGTTTCCGAAGTCTGCCGAAATCGAGCGAGATCGGCTGCAAAGACGCCCAGGCCGAAAACCTTCGGTCCGACCGGCGCCCCCAGTTGTCCAGTTGATTACCGAGTTTTTGCGATGTCCGACGCCACCTTCTCCTACCGCGACGACGTACTCCATGCCGAGGGCGTAGCCCTGCCCACGCTCGCCGAGCGTTTCGGCACACCGCTCTACGTCTATTCGAAGGCGGCTCTGACGAGCGCCTATCAGGCCTACGCCAAAGCCTGCGAAGGCCGCAACGCTGCCGTGCACTACGCCGCCAAGGCCAATTCGAACCTCGCCGTGCTCGGCGTGTTCGCCAAGCTCGGCGCCGGCTTCGACATTGTGTCCGCCGGAGAGCTCGCCCGCGTGATCGCGGCGGGCGGCGACCCGAAGCGCGCGGTGTTCTCGGGCGTCGGCAAGCATGCGGACGAAATGCGCTACGCGCTGGAAAAGGGCGTGTTCTGCTTCAATGTGGAATCGCGTCCGGAACTCGATCGCCTCAATGAAGTGGCGGGTCAGGTCGGCAAGCGCGCGCGCGTGTCACTGCGCGTGAATCCGAACGTCGACGCCAAGACGCACCCGTATATCTCCACCGGTCTGCGCGGCAACAAGTTCGGTGTGGCGTATGAGGAAGCCTTCGACGCCTATCGTGCGGCGGCGGCAATGCCGAACCTTGAAGTCGTCGGTATCGACTGCCATATCGGCTCGCAAATCACCGAAATCTCGCCGTATCTCGACGCCATCGACAAGCTCCTCGACCTCGTCGAAAAGCTCGAGACGGCGGGCATCTCGCTGCATCACATCGATGTGGGTGGCGGTCTGGGCATCACGTACACCGACGAAACGCCCCCGAACATCACGGCGTTCGCCATCACGTTGCTCGATCACATTGCCAAGCGCGGCCACGCCCATCGTCAGGTGCTGTTCGAACCGGGCCGCTCGCTGGTCGGCAACGCGGGCGTGCTGCTGACGCGCGTGGAGTTCCTCAAGCATGGCGAGACGAAGAACTTCGCCATCGTCGATGCGGCCATGAACGATCTGGCGCGCCCGGCAATGTACGAGGCCTATCACGGGATCGATCCGGTCGAGCGTCGTTCGGCCGAGGTGGCGACCTATGACGTCGTGGGCCCCGTGTGCGAAAGCGGCGACTGGCTCGGCCGTGACCGCACGTTGGCGATTGCCCCGGGCGATCTGCTGGCGATTCGTTCCGCCGGTGCGTACGGCTTCACGATGAGCTCGAACTACAACACGCGCCCGCGCGCCGCCGAAGTGATGGTCGACGGCAACGAAGCCTATCTCGTGCGCGAGCGCGAGACCGTCGAGTCGCTGTTCGCCGGCGAACGACTGCTGCCCGGCGCCTGAGTTTGCGCCAGGCTTGGCGGCCTGCGTTTCAGGCCGCCAATTGCCCAGATCACACGAGCGCCGAGCAATCCCGTCACCACGATCGCATAGATCGCTGGCTGGGCAAGATCGTTCTTGCCCGCCTTCATCCACCAGTAGTGCAGGATCGCCAGTACGGCAATCGCGTAGATCGCGCGATGCAGCCGTTGCCAGCGACGCCCCCCCAAGCGTCGCACCATTGCATGCGGCGAGGTCAGCGCCAGTGGCACCATCAGCACGAACGCCGCAAATCCCACCGTAATGAACGGACGCTTGCCCGACACGTCGCGCAGGATATCCGCCCAATCGAACCACTGATCCAGCCAGAAATACGTCGCGAAATGCAGCGCGCCGTAGAAAAACGCGAATAGCCCGAGCATGCGGCGCAATCGCGGCAGCCACGGCATGCCTGTCAGGCGGCGCACGGGGGTGATGGCGAGCGTGACGCAGAGCATCACCAGCGTCCACGTGCCCGTCGATCGGGTGATGAACTCGACCGGATTGGCCCCCAACCTGTCCGTCAGCCCGTAGACAACGAGCCGCAGTAACGGCGTGAGCGCGAGCAGAAAGACAACCACTTTGCCCCACGGAAGCCAGCGTTGCGTTGAACGACGGCTGTCTCGCCGGCCAACCGCAGATGCCGGCACGCTGGCTGCGGCGGCGGGTTGGGCGGTCGGTTGGGAAGGAGATGTCGGCACGACGCGTCGGCTCAGAAGAATTTGCGCAGATCCATGCCCTGATACAGGCTGGCGACTTGCTCGCCGTACCCGTTGAACATCAGCGTCTTGCGCTTGGGCGTGAAAATACCACCGTCGCCGATGCGACGCTCGGTCGCCTGACTCCAGCGCGGGTGGTCGACATCGGGATTCACGTTCGAATAGAAACCGTATTCGTCCGACGCGGCGCGATTCCAGCTCGTGAGCGGCATCTTCTCGACGAAACGGATTTTCACGATGGACTTGGCGCTTTTGAACCCGTATTTCCAAGGCACCACCATGCGCACCGGCGCGCCATTCTGATTCGGCAGCACTTCGCCGTACAGGCCGAACGTCAGCAACGAGAGCGGATGCAAGGCTTCGTCCATCCGCAACCCTTCTACGTACGGCCAGCTCAACACCGGATAGGACAGGCCCGGCATCTGCTTCGGATCGGCCAGCGTGACGAACTCCACATACTTCGCGTTACCCGTCGGCTGCACGCGTTTGATGAGTTCGGCCAGCGAGTAGCCGATCCATGGGATCACCATCGACCAGCCTTCCACGCAGCGGTGCCGATAAACGCGCTCTTCCAGCGGCGCGAGTTTGAGTAGCGCATCGAGGTCGTAGACCTTCGGTTGTTTCACCTCACCTTCGATAGCGACCTGCCACGGACGCGGCTTGAGCGTGCCCGCCCGGCGTGCCGGGTCGGACTTGTCGGTGCCGAATTCGTAGAAATTGTTGTAGGTGGTGACGTCCTTGATATCGGTCGGCTTGTCGGTCACGACGTAGCGCGTGTTGCGTGTCGCCGAGAGTTTCGCGAGCCCGGTGCCGGGGCTATCGGCCGCGAAGGCGGCACTTGACGGTAATGCGCCGAGGGCGGCGCCGCCAAGTCCCGTCAATCCGATGCCGGACGCTTGCAAAAAGCGCCGCCGTCCGGTCGCCACTTCGCGTGGCGTGATGCTGCTCGCCGGGATATCCGCCCCGCGCAGACGCGACTTGTTCATGCTCATCATGCCCACCTCTCAACCTGCCAACATTGCCAACTTGCCAAATCCGTCGATAGCGGGTGAGACCCCGTACCCGGATGACGCCGTTCCCATCGTCATGTCGCGGGAAATCATACGACACGACGAAAAAAAGCCGCCGGCACCTGAGCGCGGCGGCTTTCCTGAGCCTCTTCAAACGGATCCGAGCGGACGTCTCGCGTCAGAGTTGCCCATAGCTGTGAAGTCCCGAAAGGAACATGTTCACCCCCAGGAACGCAAACGTCGTGATCAGCAGCCCCGTCAGCGACCACCACGCTGCCACCACCCCGCGCAAGCCCTTCATGAGACGCATGTGCAGCCACGCCGCGTAATTCAGCCAGACGATCAGCGCCCACGTCTCCTTCGGATCCCAGCTCCAGTAGCCGCCCCAGGCATCAGCCGCCCACAGGGCACCGAGAATCGTGGCGATCGTGAAGAACGCGAAGCCGACGGCAATGGCCTTGTACATCACGTCGTCAAGCAATTCGAGTGACGGCAAACGTGACGAGAAGAACCCGCTGTCGAGCGGTTTGCCGTTCGCGGCCAATCGCTTGTTCTCGCCCGACTTGAGCAGATATGCCACCGAGACCATCGCAGCGAGGGCGAAAGTGCCGTAGCCGATGAAGTTAGCCGGCACGTGGATCTTCATCCACCAGCTCTGCAACGCCGGCACCAGCGGCTGAATTTCATAAGCGCTGCGCGCCACGCTGTACCAGAGGTTGAAACCGACGGCCGCGCTGATCACGAGCAGCACGAACGGCCCGAGCGAACGCGTTTCGTAGTGTTGCTCGTAGTACAGGTAGAACAGCGAGGTAATCAGGCAGAAGAGTACGAACACTTCGTACAGGTTCGAGATCGGGATGTGGCCGACGTCTGCACCGACCAGATACGACTCGTACCAGCGCACCATCATGCCCGTGAAGCCGAGCAACACTGCCGCCCAGCACAGCGACGATCCGACGCTCGCCCCGAACGGCGAACGGGCGAGCAGGCCGCCCCAGTAAAAGAGCGTCGACAGGAAGAACAGCGCGCTCATCCACAGGATGGCCGACTGACTCGAGAGGAAGTACTTGAGAAAGAACGCCTGATCGGCGCGCGCCAGATCGTGGTGATACAGCCCGATGCCCGAGATCGCGAGAATCGCGATCCCCGCCATCAGCCAGCGCACCGCACGCCAGTGCCAGCCGAGCAACGCAAAGGTCGGCACGCTGAGCACCAGAATCGTGTGCTCGTAATAATCCATGTAATGGCCGTAGCGGCTGAGCGCGAAGGCCGCCCCCATCGCCAGCGCCAGCGCGAACAGCCAGTCGCCGATGCTCCGGCGGCGCAGCCACGAGACTTCTGAATAGCCTTGCGATAACTCCATCTGTCTCACCTTCATCGTTTTGTGACGATCTCGTCCATCTCCGCCTTCGTACGGGCGAATTCCTTTTCGAAGTCCAGCGTGCGACGCGTGGTCGACACCGCCATCAACACCGAACTGCCACCCTCCGGCGTATCCTTGATCCACAGCCACAAACGCCGCTCGCGCACGTAGAACATCGAGAAGATGCCGAGCACCAGCAGCAAGCTGCCAAGATACACGATCTTTTTGCCCGGCGAGCGCGTGAGCTGGAAGACGCTGGCCTGGATCTGCTCGAACGAGTCGAGTTGCAGGAAGACCGGGGCGTCGTACAGGAAATTGTCGGACAGCGCGTTGGTGGCCGTATGCACGAAGCGCTCGCTCTCGGGCGTGGGCTCGATGGCCGGTTGTCCGGCCTGCTCGCGTGCGACCTGCCAGAGTTGCCAGATGGTGCCGTCCAGAATGCGACGGAACATGTCCGCCGCGCTCGACTGCTGATCCTGTGGCACCTTCTCGTTCACGAACTCGGCAATTGCCTGCAAGCCGCCAGTCGCATGGCCGGTTTTGCTCGCCGGAATCGCGCCGGCAAACAGATCCAGCTCGCGCTTGGCGCTCTCCTGCAATTGGCCGCGCAGTTCAGCCGACGTTTGCGACGGCAGCGATTGTGCGGCGAACCGGCGGGCAGCCTCGACGCGCGCACCGTCGTCCTGAAGCGCCGCGCGCAGCAGCATCCATTGCTTGACGGAGCCGTCTGCATCCGCCGGAATGCGCAAGTACTGGAAGGGACCGTCCGGCGTGTCGCGCACACCAGTCATGAAGACACGCTCGCCGTCCTCCACCAGAATCGGCAGCATGTAGTTGCGGTACTCCTTCGCCTGTCCGCTGCGGTCTCGCACCTTGTATTGCACCGACGGGCCGACGTTGCGCAGATCCTTGCTCAGATCGGTGCGGGCGCCCGAGCCCAGTTGTGCGCTCAGGTCGTCGCGCAACGACTTGCGAGCGACACCGCGCACATCGCGCTCGCCGCCGCCATTGCTGATGTTCTCGACGTTGATAGCGCGAAAGTCGCTGAACTCGACGGTGTATTCGTCCTTGCCGGCCGCGCCACCGCGCAGTTGCGTCGACCCGCCGATGTCGCCCGAGAAGGCAAACGTCCGGTCCGTCGCGCCGCGCATGGGGTAGCCGGTCAGCTTCAGCTTGCTGCCGCCGTCCTCGAAGCTCGACTGATAGATCGCCACGCCCTTGTAGATGAACGGCTCGTTGACCTTCACCGTTGCGCTCATCGTCTTGCCGGTTTCGGGGTCGGTGACCACGATATCGCTCGCGAACAGCTTCGGCATGCCCGTCGAGTAGTAGTCGACGTGGAATTTCTTCAGCTCGATGGCGAACGGCAGATCCTGCACGACCGAGCCGTCCTGAAAATTCAGAATTGCCGTGGTCGATTTGCCACCTTCGGGCACGAATGCGTAACCGCGGAATGCGGGATTGTTCGGCGAGAGCCGGTGCGTTTCCGGAATCTGCGCAATTACGGCGTTGCCTTGCAGCGGTGATTTGCCGAACAGCGCCATCTGGACACGGATCAGCAAGTCGCTGTCGACCAGCCCGCCCAGGCAGATGATCACGATGGCGCTGTGCGCGAAGATATAGCCGATCTTGTTGATGGCCCCAATCTTGGCGGCCACAAGCGTCGCCCCCTCGCGCTCGCGCACGACGAAGCGGTAGCCCCGGTGTCCGAGATAGCCACCCAGACGCCCGATCAGGTCGGCACGGGACGTCGGCCCGGTGAACTCCGCCTTGTGACCGAAGGCACGCAGACTGCCTTCACGCACGTGATCGCGCCAGCTCCGGATGTCCGCGATCATCTTCGGCGCATTGCGCACGATGCACAGCGTTGTCGACGCCATCAGGAAGAAGAGGATCAACAGGAACCACCACGAGCTGTACACGGTGTACAGGCCGAGCGAGCGGAAGACGTCGGCCCAGAACGGACCGAACTGATTGACGTAGTTAGGGTAGGGGTCGCCCTGCTTGAGCACGGTGCCGATAATGCTGGCAATCGCGAGCACGGTGAGCAGGCTGATGGCGAAGCGCATCGAGCTGACGAGCTCGACGCCGTCGCGCACCCATCGTTGCGCGCCCTTGATCTGCATTCCCGAGGTACTGATGCTCATCCTGTTTCCGACAACAAAAAAGGGCGGCGACGCGTTTCTCACGCGCCCGCCACCCTGTGTATGCTAAACCAGTTCGATCCGCTCGCTCTGCGGCGCCGCGGCTGGTTTCGTTATAAGTCAGCGAATATACCCTGACGTTCACATGGTGTCAGGGCAGGGCTCCCGATCATCGCCATTGATGTGATCAACGCAGACCGGCGATGTAATCCGCGACCGCCTTGATTTCCTTGTCCGACAAACGCCCCCCGATCGTATGCATCGGTGCGTTGTTGCCGCGCGTTTCGTCGCGGAACGCCACGAGTTGGGCAGCGGTGTATTCCGCCCACTGACCGGACAGACGCGGGTATTCCGACGGCATGCCGGCACCGGTTGGGCCGTGGCACGAGGCGCAGGCCGGCACGCCCTTCTCCGCGATCCCGCCACGATAGATCTTTTCGCCCAGCGGCACGGTGTCCTTGTTGCGCGCGACGCCCGGCTTGGCCGTCTGCGACGCGAAGTAGGCGGACACGTTGCGCATGTCCTGATCGGACAGTGCGGCGACCATGCCAGCCATGATGGGATTGTTACGTGCGGGTGTTTTGCCGGGCTGCGCCTTGAAATCGACGAGCTGCTTGTAGAGATATTCGGAATGCTGACCGGCGAGCTTCGGATAAGCCCCACCGGTGCTGTTGCCGTCTGCGGCGTGGCAGGCAGCGCATACCTGACTGGCGATGGCCTGTCCCCGGGCCAGGTCGGGTTTGGCGGGCGTCTGAGGCTCGGCGGCCTGTCCTGCGCCACTCAGAAGAAAGCATGCCAGCGCCAACGGTGTTGCAGCGAGAGACTTCCACACTCCTCGGTTCATTCGCACACCTTATATCTGTTTTGTCGGGAAATCGGTCGTTCGAACTCACCGTCCGACGCCGTGTTTCTCCTCCAACCTCACGGCGCGCGAGACGTTCGGGCAAGCCCTGGCAAGGCCAAGGTTAACTTTCATATTGTACAATAAAGACTTTCCCCGGCTTTAGGGGATTTCCATGTAGAAGGCCGCAGAACGGGGCTTCCCGGCCTGTCGCCGGTGAGCGTCAAACCCACCGTCTTGCGTGCCTCCGCCCGCGTTGTGGCCCGATTCCCGTGGCTGCGGCGCTCCCCGGTTTCCGTCATGTCCCTACTTCATCAAGCCCGCTTCTTTACGACCGTCAATCATCTGCGCGACCTGCCGCCAACGGCCGTGCCCGAGGTCGCCTTCGCGGGCCGCTCGAACGCGGGCAAGTCCAGCGCGCTCAACATCCTGTGCAACCAGAAGCGGCTGGCTTTCTCGAGCAAGACGCCGGGTCGCACGCAGCACATCAACTATTTCGAGATCGCTCACCTCGAGCACCTGTACGGCTATCTCGTCGACCTGCCCGGCTACGGCTATGCCGAGGTCGGTGGCGGCGTGAAGGTCCACTGGCAGCAACTCCTCGGTGACTATCTGGTGCAGCGTCCGCAATTGCGCGGCCTGGTGCTGGTGATGGACTCGCGCCGGCCGTTCACGGATCTCGATTGCGAACTGATCGACTGGTTCTTGCCGACCGGACGCCCCATCCATGCCCTGCTGACCAAGGCTGACAAGCTCACGCGCCAGGAATCCACCAACGTGCTGCGCGACACGCAAACGCGCCTGTCCGCGTTGCCACGTACCGACGGACTGTCGTCCAACGATCCCGAAACACCGCCGCAATTCACGGCACAACTGTTCTCGTCCCTCAAGCGCACCGGCGTCGACGCCGCCCAGCGCGTGCTCGAAGACTGGCTCGCCATTCCGGCACGCGACGCCAACAAGAAATGAGCGTCGCCCCGTCGCGCGATCTGTGCAGGCGATATTTGCCCGGTCATGGCAAGCGTGGCGATGGTGTAGGGCGAAGGATGAACGGCGAATGGTGATGGCGCGTTTTAAACGCACCCGATCTGCTCGTCAGCTTTTCGCGATAGACGGCGCGCCCGGGTAGGCCAAGGAGCGCGCGAGCGCGACAAATCGTCGCGGCGAGCCTAGCCGCATTTCATCGTCTTGGCGAGAATGCGGCAGGCGCCAGAGGTCGGATATCGCCCCATCGGCCGAATGGATGATGCCCCCTCGAACCGGCCGGAAAACGGGGCAATCCGGGATGTTGCAGGGATGTTCCGCAACGATTCGAGCGCGCATAAAAAAACCGCCGTGTAGGCACGGCGGGTTTAAATAAGCCTTATCGTAGAACGACAGGCGCCCGCTCAGGGAGGAGAAGCGGGGGACGTCGCACGCAGTGCGAACATCCGGTTGGTATGATATACCATGCGTTCGAAAGTTTCCCGGCAAGCCCCCTTTTTTGCGCGCCTTCCCTCTTACGGAATCGTTGAGCGAACCGCAACGACACCACCGTTTTCGGGACGCGTCCCGACGTCCGATCCATGGGAATTTTCGACGCGCCATTCTTCGTCCAAAGGACCGATCGCATGAGTTCCTACCCCCTGCTTCGTCCGCGCCGCATGCGACGCGATGACTTCTCGCGCCGTCTGATGCGCGAAAACCACCTGACTTGCGACGACCTCATCTATCCGGTGTTCGTGCTCGAAGGTGAGAAACGCCGCGAGGCCGTGGATTCGATGCCCGGCGTCGAGCGCGTCTCCGTCGACGAATTGCTGCGTGTGGCCGACACGTGCGTCACGCTCGGCGTTCCGGTCATCTCGCTGTTCCCGAACATCGAAGCGTCGCTCAAGACACCCGACGGTATCGAAGCGGCCAACCCCGAAGGCCTGATCCCGCGCGCCGTACGCGAACTCAAGCGCAATTTTCCGGATCTCGGCGTGCTCACCGATGTCGCACTCGACCCGTACACGAGCCACGGCCAGGACGGCGTGCTCGACGAGAACGGCTACGTCATCAACGATGTGACGACACGTCTGCTCGTGCAGCAAGCGCTCACGCAAGCGCAAGCCGGCGTGGACATCGTGGCGCCGTCCGACATGATGGATGGCCGCATCGGCGCCATTCGCGAAGCGCTTGAAGCCGGTGGTCATATCCACACGCGCATCATGGCCTACGCCGCCAAGTACGCATCCGCCTTCTACGGCCCGTTCCGCGATGCCGTCGGCTCGGCAGCAAACTTGGGCAAGAGCAACAAGATGACGTACCAGATGGACCCGGCCAACTCGGACGAAGCGCTGCGCGAAGTCGCGCTCGACATCGAAGAGGGCGCGGACATGGTGATGGTCAAGCCGGGCATGCCGTATCTGGACATCGTGCGTCGCGTGAAGGACGAGTTCCGTTTCCCCACCTACGCCTATCAGGTGAGCGGCGAATACGCGATGCTCAAGGCCGCGGCCCAAAATGGCTGGCTCGATCACGACAAGGTCATGATGGAATCGCTGCTCGCATTCAAACGCGCAGGCGCCGACGGCATCCTCACATACTTTGCGCTCGACGCAGCGCGCCTGATCCGCGCACAAGCCTGAGCAAGACGCGAACGATGCAAGTTGCCAGCGCAAGCCGCTAATTGCCTGGCTTTCGTGCGCAAGACGTCGTGCATCTGAAAACGGCCAACCCGGTCTTGGGTTGGCCGTTTTTCGTTAGCGACTCGTGGCTGAATCAGGCAGCGCGCTTTGACACGTCAAACGGTCTGCCGGCGCGGCTAGACGTCAGGAACGCCCATAACGCCGGCCCGCTCAGGCAGCCGATCCGAATGCCTTTTCGAGGCTGCGCAGGAACTGGTCTGCCGACTGTGCGCCGATCACTCGCGTGCCCGCGACCTCTTTTCCACTGCCGTCGAAGAAGATGATCCCCGGTGGGCCGAACAATCCGAAGCGCTTGAGCAAAGCCTGATCGTCGGCATTGTTGGCCGTAACGTCGGCCTGCACCAGCACCATCCGATCAAGACGCGCTTTCACTCGCGGATCGGTAAAGACGAAGCGCTCCATCTCCTTGCAACTGATGCACCAGTCAGCATAGAAATCGAACATCACTGGACGGCCCGCCGTTGCCACCACTTGATCGAGCTCCGCAACGCTGCGCACACGCTGGAAACTGACGCCCCCTGCCACCGGCGCACCGGCGTTGGCATTTCCGGAAGCCGTCGTCGACAGCCCGGCCAGCGGCGCCAGCGGATCTCGCGCACCTGCTGCGGCACCGACGAGCGCCACGCCACCCAGTAGCGCGACAGCCACACCAAGGCCCTTGAGGAGGCGTCGTGCACCGCTCACCCCATCGGGCAGGCTATCGAACACGCGCATGAACGTTGCCGCGACCAGCAGGAGAACGCCCCAACCGAGCAGCAACACGGGGGTGTCCAACAGCGGGCGAACAATCCACAGCGCGACACCGAGGAGCAGGAAGCCGAAGAAACGCTTCACACCGTCCATCCATGCACCTGCACGGGGAAGTAACGTGCCACCACCTCCGGCAAGAATCACGAGCGGCAGACCCATGCCCAACGACAGGGCGAAGAGTGTCGCACCACCAAAGACGGCATCACCGGTCTTGGCGATGAAAGCGAGCGCGGCCGCCAGCGGGGCAGTGACACAGGGGCTAACGATCAGCCCCGACAACACCCCCATCATCGCCGCGCCGACCCATTGCCCGGACTTCTGCTTACGTGCCGCGTCATCGATCCGATCACGCAATCGGGAAGGCAGCTGGATCTCGTACATGCCGAACATCGACAGCGACAGAATCACCATCAACAACGCAAACAAGACAAGCACCCATGGCGCCTGCAAGAAGGCGATCAGCCCTTGCCCAAGCAAACCGGCAGCCACACCAATGACGGTGTTCACGATCGCCATACCGAGGACATAGGCGATAGCCAGACGCACCGCCTTGCCCCGGCTAGCCTCTTGTCCCGCAACGATCGACAGGAGAATCGGTACCATCGGCAGGACGCACGGCGTAAACGCCAGCCCCACACCAAGCACGAAGAAGATCCCCAGCGCCAGCGCGAAGCTTCCGCCCGACAGAATGCGTTCCGCTTCGCTATAGTCCTCGCGGGCCGAGAGCCAGCCGCCACCCGCCGCATTGCCGGGCTGTGTAGCCGGCGCCGCAGCCGCCGGGGAACCACCCGCCGCTGCGCCGCCACCGAGCAACGCCTGAGTCGCTGGCCCCGGCGACTGGGCTGCACTCAAGCTGCTGCCGCTGGAACTGCTGGCTCCGCCGGCTGCCGATGCAGAAATCTTCAGCGGCTTATCCATCGGCGGATAGCACAGGCCTTTGTCCGCGCATCCCTGCATCGTGACGTTCAGAGTGAACGGGCCGCTCGCCTGAGTGACGGGAATACGCACGTCGATAGGCTCGTGGTACACCTCCATATCCTTGCCGAAGGTCTCGTCGTGCTTGACCTCGCCCTTGGGAAATTCCGGCGTACCAAGCGTGACGGCAGGATTGTCGGCGGCGAACGCAAAGCGCTCGCGATACAGGTAATAGCCTTTGGCGACTTCGAAATGCAGCAACACCGCGCCGGGCTGCTCCGTCTTCGACACCTTGAAGGCAACGTCCGGATCGAGGAAGTCGTCCGCGGCATGAGCGCGCCCAGCGCCCAGCACAAGCAGGGGCACGATAACGAATAGCGCGAACCACCAGAGCCGCAAGACTCGGCGCCCCATGGAAACATCCCTTCCACTAGCGCGACCGACCACTGGCGCGACCATCGTGTTCACGTCAAACATGTAACTCCCCTCGCGTCTCACCCTCAACCCAACGCGCATAAGCAGGCAATGCCGTGGTGGCCGGCCATGCGACGATTTCCGGTACGTCATAAGGATGATGTTCTTTGATGTACTGCTCCAGCGCGCTGTATCGTGCGGCAGTGGTCTTGATCATGAGCGGCACTTCCACACTCGTTTCACGCGTACCTTGCCAGCGATAGCTCGACCGCACTGGGGGCATTTGCTGCACGCACGCCGCCAATCGTTCTGTCAGCATGCCGTCGATGGCGGCTTCGGCGCTGGCCTCGTCGGGAAACGTCGTCATGACGATAAGAAGGGCATCCATGATGTGCGGTAAATCGTTCAAGCGTAAGGATTGCTCACTGTACACCGACACCACGAAACATGTGCGTGTGAGCGGCGATTTCCGGACAGCTCCGATCCGTGTTCGGACAACACCTTAAGACGAAAAAAAGCCAGGTCAACGACCTGGCTTCTTTCTACGGCTGACGGCCTTGAAAAGACCGTGACGCGAATCGCTTACTCAGCGACTTCCGGCACTTCCGGCACTTCCGTATCGACTTCCGGACGATCCAGCAGTTCGACGAAAGCCATCGGTGCGTTATCGCCCACGCGGAAACCCATCTTCAGGATACGCAGGTAGCCGCCCGGACGGTTGGCAAAACGCGGGCCGAGTTCGTTGAACAGCTTGGTGACCATTTCGCGGTCGCGCAGGCGATTGAACGCCAGACGACGGTTAGCAACGGAGTCCTTCTTGCTGAGCGTGATGAGGGGCTCGACGACCTTACGCAGTTCCTTGGCCTTCGGCAGCGTGGTCTTGATGGCTTCGTGCTGGAGCAACGAGTTCGACATGTTACGCAGCATTGCCAGACGGTGGCTGCTGGTACGGTTCAGTTTACGCAGACCATGACGGTGACGCATTTCAACTTTCCTTTAAACAGAGTTTTCGACCAAGCTCTTCTATCGGTGATGAACACCGCGGGCCGGTACCTTCGCAATCGGCCGTTTCGGAACATTCCGACGCGCCGCACTGACGTAGCAGCACGGCCGCCCGAGGGCGGCCATGTCGTTACACTTTACTTCTCGAGACTAGCCGGCGGCCAGTTTTCGAGCTTCATGCCGAGCGTGAGACCCCGCGAGGCAAGCACTTCCTTGATCTCGTTGAGCGACTTGCGACCCAGGTTCGGGGTCTTGAGCAATTCGTTCTCGGTACGCTGAATCAGGTCGCCGATGTAGTAGATGTTTTCGGCCTTCAGGCAGTTGGCCGAACGCACCGTCAACTCGAGATCGTCCACCGGACGCAGCAGGAGCGGATCGATCTGCGGCGCACGCATCGGCGCTTGGCTGACCGCTTCCGTGCCTTCCAGCGCAGCGAACACCGACAACTGGTCGACGAGGATGCGAGCCGATTGACGGATCGCTTCTTCCGGCGACACCACGCCGTTGGTTTCGATGTTCATCACGAGCTTGTCCAGGTCCGTGCGCTGTTCCACGCGGGCCGACTCGACCGCATAGCTCACACGACGGACCGGCGAGAACGATGCGTCGAGGACGATACGGCCGATAACCTTGGCCGACTCGTCGCCATAACGGCGCACGTTACCCGGGACATAACCACGACCCTTTTCAACCTTCAGTTGGACGTCGAGCTTGCCGCCCTTGGCCAAATGCGCGATCACGTGATCGGGGTTGATCAGTTCCACATCATGCGGCACTTCGATATCCGAAGCGCGCACCACACCTTCACCATCCTTGCGCAGCGTAACGGTGACTTCGTCACGGTTATGCAGCTTGAACACGACACCCTTGAGGTTTAACAGGAGGTTGACGACATCTTCCTGGACACCGTCAATCGTGTCGTACTCATGCACAACGCCGGAGATTGTCGCTTCGGTCGGCGCATAGCCCACCATCGACGACAACAGCACGCGGCGAAGCGCGTTGCCCAAGGTGTGGCCGTAGCCACGTTCGAACGGCTCCATCACGACTTTGGCGTGATGCTCACCGACCGGCTCAACCGCAATAATCTTGGGCTTCAACAAACTGGTTTGCATAGGTTTCCTTTTCAATACCCTCGGCTCGTTACACCGATAAGGCTGATGGGTGACAACCTGCACGGAACGCAAAACGCGCCGAGAGGCGCGTCAGCATCATACGGATTAACGCGAATACAATTCGACGATCAGGCTTTCGTTGATGTCGCCCGCGATATCGCTACGTTCCGGCAGTGCCTTGAAAGTGCCTTCCATCTTCTTGGCGTCAACCGCAACCCAGATCGGGAAACCGACTTGCTCAGCCAGCGTCAGTGATTCGACGATACGCACTTGCTTCTTGGCCTTTTCACGCACGGTGATCACGTCACCCGGCTTGACCTTGATCGACGGGATGTTCGAAACCACACCGTTCACCACAATTGCCTTGTGGCCGACCAACTGGCGCGCTTCAGCGCGCGTCGAGCCAAAGCCCATGCGGTACACGACGTTGTCCAGGCGCGACTCGAGCAGTTGCAGCAGGTTCTCACCCGTGTTGCCCTTGACGCGGTCGGCTTCCGCGAAATAACGACGGAACTGACGCTCAAGCACGCCGTAAATACGCTTGACCTTCTGCTTTTCGCGCAGCTGGTTGCCGTAGTCCGACGTACGAGCACCCGAGGTGCGGCCATGCTGACCCGGCTTGCTATCCAGCTTGCACTTGTCGGCGAGCGAGCGACGTGCGCTCTTCAGGAAGAGGTCAGTACCTTCACGACGGGAGAGTTTGGCCTTCGGGCCGATATAACGTGCCACGTTTGTTCCTTTATCTCAAAATTTGACGCAGCGAACTTTGTCCACTACGCAAGTCCGGCACCAATGTACCGGACGGTGGTCTTAAAAATTACTACGCGCACGGCCGAGGCCGTGCGCGAACCCGCGATTATAGCAGGATTTTCTTCAGCGTCTTAGATACGACGACGCTTCGGCGGGCGGCAGCCGTTGTGCGGGACCGGCGTCACGTCCGAGATGGCCGTGATCTTGATACCCAGTGCACTCAGCGCACGAACCGCGGATTCGCGACCCGGGCCCGGGCCCTTGATGCGAACTTCGAGGTTCTTCACGCCGTATTCCAGTGCCACGCGGCCAGCCGACTCAGCAGCAACCTGGGCAGCAAACGGGGTCGACTTACGCGAACCCTTGAAGCCCTGGCCACCCGACGTCGCCCATGCCAGCGCGTTGCCCTGACGATCGGTGATCGTGATGATGGTGTTGTTGAACGAAGCGTGGACGTGCACGACGCCTTCTGCAACGCTCTTCTTGACCTTCTTGCGAACGCGCTGCGAAGCGGCGTTGTTCTGTTGCTTAGCCATGAGTTCCTATCCTCTGGTTACTTCTTCAGCGAGACGCCGGCCTTACGCGGGCCCTTGCGGGTACGCGCATTGGTACGGGTGCGCTGACCGCGGAGCGGCAAGCCCTTGCGGTGACGCATACCACGATAGCAGCCCAGATCCATCAGGCGCTTGATGTTCATGGTCACTTCACGACGCAGGTCGCCTTCGACCGTCAGTTGACCGACGTGATCACGCAGCTTTTCGAGATCGGCGTCGTCGAGGTCCTTGACCTTCTTCGAGTACGCCACGCCGGCGGCATCGCAAATCTGGCGAGCGCGCGTGCGGCCGACACCGTAGATAGCCGTCAGGCCAATAGCGGTGTGCTGGTGGTTCGGGATGTTAACCCCTGCGATACGAGCCATTCGTAATTCCCCAACTAAATAGCGTTAAAGGCCGATTAGCCCTGACGTTGCTTGTGGCGCGGATCCGTACTGCAGATCACGCGCAGCACGCCTTTGCGCTTCACAAACTTGCAATTGCGGCAGATGCACTTAACAGATGCCAAAACTTTCATGACAATTCCCTCTCTCTAATCACTTCGCCCGGAAGACGATCCGCGCACGCGACAGATCGTAGGGCGTCAACTCTACCGTCACCTTATCTCCGGGAAGGATGCGGATGTAATGCATCCGCATCTTGCCGGAAATATGTCCGAGTACTACATGGCCATTTTCCAGCTTTACCCGGAAGGTGGCATTGGGGAGGTTTTCAAGGACCTCTCCCTGCATTTGAATAACGTCGTCTTTCGACATGATCCAGGATCAGCGAAGCGTCATGTTATTGCCGCCCTTGAAATTCGCCTTGCGGAGCAGCGACTCATATTGTTGCGACATCACATACGACTGCACTTGCGCCATGAAGTCCATTGTCACCACCACGATAATCAGCAGTGAGGTTCCACCGAAGTAGAACGGGACATTCCAACGCAACACCAGGAACTCCGGCAGCAAACACACCAAGGTGACGTAAGCTGCACCGGCCAGTGTAAGACGCGTCAGGATCTTGTCGATATAACGCGCGGTCTGGTCGCCCGGCCGGATACCCGGAACAAACGCTCCACTCTTCTTCAGGTTCTCGGCGGTCTCCTTGCTGTTAAACACCAGTGCGGTGTAGAAGAAGCAGAAGAACACGATCGCCAGTGCGTAGAGCATCACGTAGATCGGCTGACCCGGCGACAACTTCGCCGCAATATCCTTGAGCCAGCGCGCGTTATCACCTGCGCCGAACCAATTCGCGATCGTTGCCGGGAACAGGATGATCGACGATGCAAAGATCGGCGGAATCACGCCTGCCATATTCAGCTTGAGCGGCAGGTGCGAAGCCTGACCACCGTACACCTTGTTGCCGACCTGACGCTTCGCGTAGTTCACAAGGATCTTGCGCTGACCACGTTCGACGAACACGACGAAGAACGTCACGAGTACCACGAGGGCACAGATCACGATCGCCGAGAACGGACCGATCGAACCTGTACCGACGAGCTCGAACAAGCCACCCACAGCATTCGGCAAACCGGCCGCGATACCACCAAAGATGATGATCGAGATACCGTTACCGAGGCCGCGTTCGGTGATCTGCTCACCAAGCCACATCAGGAACATCGTGCCGGTCACGAGCGTGATCACCGTCGTCAGGCGGAACAACATGCCCGGATCGACGACGAGCCCTGGCTCGCTCTCCAACGTCACCGCGATTGCAGCTGCCTGGAAGAGCGCAAGCACCACCGTGAAATACCGGGTGTACTGCGTGATCTTGCGCTGTCCGGCCTGGCCTTCCTTACGCAACGCTTCCAATTGTGGCGAAACCATCGCCAGCAACTGCATGATGATCGACGCCGAAATGTACGGCATGATCCCCAGCGCGAAAATCGTGAAACGCGACAACGCACCGCCAGAGAACATGTTAAACATGCCCAGGATCCCGCCCGACTGGCGCTGGAACAACTGCGCCAGCTGATCGGGGTCGATGCCCGGCACCGGGATATGCGCACCAATACGGTAGACGATCAACGCCAGCAGCAGGAAAACCAGCCGCCGGCGCAGATCCGCATACTTCGGGCCCTGCGTGCCAGGCTTAGCGAGATTAGGAGACTTGGCCAATGCTGGCTCCGGGGTGTCCTAACTTACTCTGCGACCGAACCGCCAGCCGCCTGAATTGCCGTGAGCGCACCCTTGGTGACGCCCAGACCCTTCACAACGACCTTGCGGGTGATCTCGCCAGCGGCGATGATCTTGGCCGACAGCGACAGCTCGCTCACCAGACCGGCCTGCTTCAGAACCAACAGGTCGATTTCGTCGACCGGCAGGTTGTTCAGGTCCGACAGGCGAACTTCGCCCACGAAACGACGCGTCAGCGACTTGAAACCACGCTTCGGCAGACGACGTTGCAGCGGCATTTGACCGCCTTCGAAGCCCACCTTGTGGAAGCCGCCCGAACGCGACTTCTGACCCTTGTGACCACGGCCGGCGGTTTTACCCAGACCCGAACCGATGCCACGGCCAACGCGGCGCTTGGCGTGCTTGGCGCCTTCTGCCGGCTTAATCGAATTCAATTCCATTTTGCCCTCGCTCAGTCGACGATCTTCACAAGGTACGAGACCTTGTTGATCATGCCCCGCACAGCGGGCGTATCCTGCAACTCGCTGACCGAATTGAGGCGACGCAGGCCCAGACCCTTGACGGTCGCGCGATGTTCTTCACGCGTACCGATCAGGCTCTTGACCAGCTTAACTTTCACAGTTTGCTGCGACATATTGATCACCCTTAGCCGAGGATCTCTTCCACCGACTTGCCACGCTTAGCGGCGATGTCAGCAGGAGTCGATTGTTTCTTCAGGCCATCGAGCGTGGCGCGGACCAGGTTATACGGGTTCGTCGAGCCAAGGCTCTTGGTCACCACGTTGGTCACGCCCATCACCTCGAACACCGCGCGCATCGGGCCACCGGCGATCACGCCAGTACCGTCCTTAGCCGGCGACATCAGGACGCGCGAGGCGCCGTGCTGGCCGAGAACGTTGTGTTGAAGGGTGCCGTTCTTCAGAGCAACCTTGAACATATTGCGGCGGGCTTGTTCCATTGCCTTTTGAACGGCAACCGGGACTTCCTTCGCCTTGCCCTTGCCCATGCCGATGCGGCCATCGCCGTCACCAACCACGGTCAACGCGGCAAAACCGAGAATACGGCCACCCTTCACAACCTTCGTGACACGGTTGACCGCGATCATCTTCTCGCGAAGGCCGTCGTCGCGTTCGTCAGCCTGAACTTTCGCTTGCATCTTTGCCATGACGGATCCTTACTTAGAACTTGAGGCCGGCTTCACGGGCAGCGTCGGCCAGAGCCTTGACGCGACCGTGATAGCGGAAGCCCGAGCGGTCGAAAGCAACGCTTTCGATGCCGGCGGCCTTCGCCTTCTCGGCGATACGACGACCGATCAACGCAGCAGCGGCAGCGTTGCCACCCTTGCCTTCCTTGTCGCCCAGTTCCTTGCGCACTTCGGCTTCCAGCGTCGAAGCGCTGGCCAGCACTTGCGTGCCGTCTTCCGAAAAAACTTGCGCGTAAATGTGCACGTTGGTGCGATGCACGGAAAGGCGATGCACCTTCTGAGCTGCCAGCTTGATACGAGTCTGGCGAGCGCGGCGCACACGAGATTGTTTCTTGTCCATGTTTCGCACCCTTACTTCTTCTTGGTTTCCTTGAGGATCACCACCTCGTCCGCATAGCGGACGCCCTTACCCTTGTAGGGCTCGGGCGGACGGTAACCGCGAACTTCCGCAGCCACTTGTCCGATGCGTTGCTTATCAACGCCCTTGATGATGATCTCCGTCTGCGTCGGGGTTTCTGCCTTAACGCCTTCCGGCATGGCATGCACAACATCGTGCGAGAAACCCAGCTCGAGCTTCAGGTTGTTACCTTCAGCCTTGGCACGGTAACCCACGCCAACGAGTTGCAGCTTCCTTTCGAAACCCTTGCTCACGCCGGTCACCATATTGTTGACCAGCGCACGTTCCGTACCATACAGCGCATTCGCTTCGCGGCTTTCGTCAGCCGGGGCGAAGGTGATGGTGCCGTCTTCAATCTTGACGATCACGAGGGGGTTGATGCCGCGGGTCAGCGAACCCAGGGCGCCCTTGATCGTCAGCACATTGCCAGCCAGCGTTGCTTCAACACCCTTCGGCAGTGCAATGGGACTCTTACCTACTCGAGACATCTCAACTCTCCTCGGGTTAGGCCACGTAGCAGATGACTTCGCCGCCCACGCCAGTGGCGCGTGCCTTGCGATCCGTCATCACGCCCTTCGGGGTCGAGACGATTGCAACGCCGAGGCCATTCATGACCTGCGGGATGTCGTTGCGACTCTTGTACACACGCAGACCCGGGCGGGAAACGCGCTCGAGGCGCTCGATCACCGGACGGCCAGCGTAGTACTTCAGTGCGATGTTCAGCACCGGCTTGGTTTCTTCTGCTTCAACCGCGTAATCTTCGATGTAGCCTTCGTCCTTCAGGACCTTGGCGATCGAGATCTTCAGCTTGGACGAGGGCATCTTCACCGATGCCTTCTCAACCATCTGAGCGTTGCGGATGCGAGTCAGCATATCGGCGATAGGATCGCTCATGCTCATGGTGCTTCTCCTATTACCAGCTTGCTTTGGTCACGCCCGGGATTTCGCCACGGAAGGCGATTTCACGGATCTTGTTACGGGCCAGGCCGAATTTGCTGAAGGTACCGCGCGGACGACCGGTAATCTCGCAACGATTGCGTTGACGCGTCGGGTTGGCGTTGCGGGGCAGCTGTTGCAGCTCAAGGCGCGCAGCATAACGCTCGTCTTCCGACTTGCTGGTGTCTTCGATGGTCTTTTTGAGTTCAGCACGCTTGCCAGCGTACTTCGCTACCAGACGGGCGCGCTTCTTTTCGCGTTCGATAAGTGCCAGTTTAGCCACGATTACCTCAGTTACGGAACGGGAATTTGAACGCCGACAGAAGAGCCTTGGCTTCTTCGTCAGTCTTCGCAGTCGTCGTGATGCTGATATTCAGACCACGCAGTGCGTCGATTTTGTCGTACTCGATTTCGGGGAAGATAATCTGTTCCTTCACACCGATGTTGTAGTTGCCACGACCGTCGAACGCACGACCCGAAATACCACGGAAATCGCGCACGCGCGGCAGAGCCACGGTGATGAAGCGATCCAGGAATTCGAACATACGCTCACCGCGCAACGTCACCATCGTACCGATCGGGTAACCTTCGCGGATCTTAAAACCGGCGATAGCCTTGCGAGCCTTCGTCACCACCGGCTTTTGGCCGGCAATCTTCGTCAGGTCGCCAACGGCGTGCTCAATGATCTTCTTGTCAGCCACAGCTTGACCAAGGCCCATGTTCAGGGTGATCTTGGTGATGCGCGGCACTTCCATGACGGACTTGTAACCGAACTGCTTCGTGAGCTCGGCGACAATCTTGTCCTTATAGAATTCTTGCAAACGGGCCATTATCTATACTCCCTGCGACTTAGGCACCGACGACCGCACCGGTCGTCTTGAGGAAGCGGACCTTCTTGCCGTCTTCGACCTTGATGCCCACACGCGACGGCTTGCCATTGGCATCCACCAGCGCCACGTTCGAAACGTGAATCGGCATCGTCTTGTCGACCACGCCACCTAGCGTGCCCTTCGTCGGGTTCGGCTTGGCGTGCTTCTTGGCAACGTTCACGCCCTCGACGACCAGCTTGTCGCCATCAACAGCCAGGACCGTGCCACGCTTGGCCTTGTCCTTGCCCGTCAGAACGATGACTTGGTCACCCTTGCGAATCTTGTTCATGTGTCGGCTCCTTACAGCACTTCCGGGGCCAGCGACACGATCTTCATGAAGCGTTCGGTACGCAGTTCACGCGTAACCGGTCCGAAGATACGGGTGCCGATCGGCTCAAGCTTGGTGTTAAGCAGCACGGCGGCGTTGCCGTCGAATTTGACCAGCGAGCCGTCCTGGCGACGCACGCCCTTGGCGGTGCGCACGACCACTGCATTGTAGATTTCGCCCTTCTTGACGCGACCACGCGGGGCAGCATCCTTCACGCTGACCTTGATGATGTCGCCAATGCCGGCGTAGCGACGCTTGGAGCCGCCCAGCACCTTGATGCACATCACTTCGCGCGCACCGGTGTTGTCGGCCACTTCGAGCCGGGTTTCAGTTTGAATCATGGTGTTATCTTCCCAACTTAATCCGACACATACGCGTCGGTCAGTCTTGGTCCCCGTCAGCACCAAAGGGTGCCGTTTGGGTTGAGTCGTTCAAAAGTGGACAACCTTGCTACCTCGACCTGACTCGTAGAGGATACGAATCGGCTTCGGAAGCCATCCACTCCCTTGCGAAACCAAAGACCGGTTTTAGCGAAAGAAGCGGAAAGTCCGGAATTATACAATGATAATTCCGGACTTGCAAGTCAAGCCTTCGCTTCAGCGCGCCTTAGACGATACGGGCGGCTTCCACGAGACGGGCGACCGTCCAGGCCTTGGTCTTCGACAGCGGGCGGGATTCTTGAATCTCGACCATATCGCCTTCCTTGTACTGGTTGGCCTCATCGTGCGCGTGGTACTTCTTCGAACGCACGATGTACTTGCCGTAGAGCGGGTGCTTCATTTGGCGCTCGACCAGCACGGTAACCGTCTTGTCCATCTTGTCGCTGACAACCTTACCCACGAGGGTACGCTTCAGCGGAGTCTTAGCGGTATCGTTCATTTCTGGCTCGCCTTCTCAGTCAACACGGTACGCACACGCGCGATGTCCTTGCGCACCTTCTTCAGCTGGCTGGTGTTGCTCAGCTGTTGGGTGCCCGCTTGCATGCGAAGACCGAATTGGGCCTTCAACAGATCCGACAGTTCCTTGTTCAGGCCGTCGACATCCTTGGCACGAAGTTCGGATGCTTTCATTTCAAATTCTCCCTTCAGGCGCCAAGGCGACGTACGAAGAACGTCGTCTGAATCGGCAACTTGGCTGCAGCCAGGCGGAACGCCTCGCGCGCCAGCGCTTCATCCACACCGTCCATTTCGTACAGCATCTTGCCCGGTTGAATCTCGGCGACGTAGTACTCCGGGTTACCCTTACCGTTACCCATACGCACTTCTGCCGGCTTTTGCGAGATCGGCTTGTCCGGGAAGATACGGATCCAGATACGGCCACCGCGCTTGATGTGGCGAGTCATGGCACGACGAGCAGCTTCGATTTGACGAGCCGTCAGGCGACCACGACCGACCGCCTTCAGGCCGAATTCGCCGAACGACACTTCGTTGCCACGGGTGGCGACGCCAGTGTTACGGCCCTTCTGCTCTTTGCGATACTTTCTGCGTTTCGGTTGCAGCATGATTATTCTCCAGTCTTGGCGTCGCCTTCAGGCTTGCCAGCCGGGCGGCGAGCACCACCGCGCTTCGCGCCGGCCTTATCGCCAGCGTCGTCACGACGGGGGCGACGGTCGCCCGGACGCGCGTTGCGGCGCGGACGCTTTTCTTCGGCCGGCTCTTCAGCCACCGGAGCGTCGTTGCGGCCCAGCGTGTCACCCTTGTACACCCACACCTTGATACCGATGATGCCGTACGTCGTCTTCGCTTCCGAGGTTGCGTAGTCGATGTCAGCGCGCAGGGTGTGCAGGGGCACACGGCCTTCGCGGTACCACTCGGTACGGGCGATTTCGATACCGTTCAGACGGCCAGCGCTCATGATCTTGATGCCTTGGGCACCCAGACGCATCGCGTTCTGCATCGCGCGCTTCATTGCGCGACGGAACATGATACGGCGCTCAAGCTGCTGAGCGATCGAGTCGGCGATCAGCTGCGCATCGGTTTCCGGCTTGCGGATTTCCTCGATGTTCACGTGCACGGGCACGCCCATGCGCTTTTGCAACTCAGCCTTGAGGATTTCGATGTCCTCGCCCTTCTTGCCGATCACAACGCCCGGACGCGAGCTGAAAATCGTGATACGGGCATTCTTGGCCGGACGCTCGATGACCACGCGGCCAACCGAAGCGTTCTTCAGCTTCTTCTTCAGGTATTCGCGAACGCCGATATCTTCCTGCAGCATTTTCGCGAAATCCTGGTTGTTCGCGTACCAACGCGAAGACCAGTTACGACTGACAGCCAGACGGAAGCCAGTCGGATGAATTTTCTGTCCCATCGTGACCCCTTAGTTGCCCAGCGTCACAGTGATGTGACAGGTTTGCTTCTCGATGCGGTTACCACGGCCCTTAGCACGCGCGGTGAAACGCTTGAGGGAGGTCGCCTTGTCAACGAAGATGCCCTTAACGCGCAGCTTGTCGATGTCAGCACCTTCATTGTGCTCGGCGTTGGCGATTGCCGACTCGAGCACCTTCTTGATGATGACCGCGGCCTTCTTCGGCGAGAAGGTCAGAACATTGAGCGCACGCTCAAGCGGCAGGCCGCGAATCTGGTCAGCGACCAGACGCGTCTTCTGCGCCGAGATACGCGCACCGCGATGAATTGCTTTCACTTCCATGATCGGCCCCTTATTTCTTCGCCTTCTTGTCGGCCGCATGGCCCTTGAAGGTACGGGTGAGTGCGAACTCACCCAGCTTGTGGCCGACCATGTTTTCCGTCACGTACACCGGCACGTGTTGACGGCCATTGTGTACGGCGATCGTCAGGCCGATAAAATCGGGCAGGACGGTCGAACGACGCGACCAGGTCTTGATCGGCTTCTTGTCACGCGATGCAGCTGCCGCTTCCACTTTCTTCAGCAGATGAGCGTCGCAAAACGGACCTTTTTTAACAGAACGAGTCATTTGCTAGCTCCAATTAACGCTTCTTGCGACGCTGAACGATCATGCTGTCGGTGCGCTTGGTCGAGCGGGTACGCTTACCCTTGGTATGCTGACCCCACGGGCTGACCGGATGACGACCAGCAGCCGTACGACCTTCACCACCACCGTGCGGGTGATCCACCGGGTTCATCGCCACACCGCGAACGGTCGGGCGAATACCGCGCCAACGCTTCGCACCGGCCTTGCCGAGTTGGCGCAGGCTATGCTCTTCGTTACCGACTTCACCGATGGTGGCGCGGCACTCGATGTGCACGCGACGGACTTCACCCGAACGCAGACGCACTTGAGCGTACGTGCCTTCGCGAGCCAGCAGCATTGCCGACGTACCAGCGGCACGGGCGATTTGCGCGCCCTTACCCGGCAGCAGTTCGATGCCGTGGATCGTCGTACCGACCGGAATGTTACGGATCGGCAGTGCGTTGCCCGCCTTGATCGGCGCTTCCGAGCCGCTCACCACTTGCTGGCCGACGGTCATGCCCTTCGGTGCAAGGATGTAACGACGTTCGCCGTCGGCGTAGCACAGCAGAGCGATGTTTGCGCTGCGGTTCGGATCGTACTCAAGACGCTCGACCTTCGCCGTAATGCCGTCCTTGTTGCGACGGAAATCGACGATACGGTAGTGCTGCTTGTGACCGCCACCCATATGACGGGTGGTGATGTGACCGTTGTTGTTACGGCCAGCGGTCTTGCTCTTGGTATCGAGCAGCGGGGCGAACGGCTTGCCCTTATGCAGATCCTTGTTGACGACCTTGACCAGCGAACGGCGGCCCGGCGACGTCGGTTTCGTTTTGACGAGTGCCATGATTACTTGGCCTCCGCTTCAAAATTGATTTCCTGGCCCGGCTTCAAGCTCACGTAAGCCTTCTTCTCGTGGTCGCGACGACCCATGAAGCGGCCAAAGCGCTTTTGCTTGCCCTTACGGTTCAGGATTTGCACCGACTCGACTTCAACCTTGAAGAGAAGCTCAACTGCAGCCTTCACTTCTTGCTTGTTCGCGTCGCGTGCAACTTGGAACACCACTTGTTCATTCATGTCAGCCACCAGCGTCGCCTTCTCGGAGATCACCGGCGCGAGCAAGACCTGGTACAGACGATGGTCGTTTTTACGCACGTCGCTCATGACAGCATCTCCTCAATCTTGGCGATCGCGCCCTTCGTCAGCAGCACCTTCTTGAAGTAGATGAGCGACAGCGGGTCGGCGAAACGCGGCTCGGTGACGGCAACGTGAGCCAGATTGCGCGAGGCCAGGAACAGGTTCTCGTCCACGCTATCCGTGATCAGCAGCACCGACTCAAGACCCATGGCCTTGATCTTTTCAGCGAGCAGTTTGGTCTTCGGCGCATCAAGCTTGATGTCCTCGACCACCGACAGACGACCTTCACGGGCGAGCTGCGACAGAATCGAGCACACACCGGCGCGGTACATCTTCTTGTTGACCTTGTGGGTGAAGTTTTCTTCCGGCGAATTCGGGAAGATACGGCCACCGCCGCGCCACAGCGGGCTCGACGACATACCGGCACGAGCACGGCCCGTACCCTTCTGACGCCACGGCTTCTTGGTCGTGTGCTTGACCTGTTCACGGTCTTTCTGCGCACGGTTGCCGCTGCGGGCGTTGGCTTGGTAAGCCACCACAACCTGATGGATCAGCGCTTCGTTGTAGTCACGGCCGAACACGACGTCCGACGCGTTGACAGCAGCGCCTTCCTGACCTTGCTCATTCAGGAGCTTCAGTTCCATTGTTACGCTCCCTTCGCGAGTTTGGCCTTGACTGCCGTGGTCACGAAAACCTTACCTTCGTTAGCGCCCGGAACGGCACCCTTCACGAAGATCAGGCCACGTTCAGCGTCAATGCGCGCGATTTCGAGATTCTGCACCGTCGTGGTGACGTCACCCAGGTGACCCGTCATGCGCTTACCCGGGAAAACACGACCCGGATCCTGCGCCATACCGATCGAACCCGGCACGTTGTGCGAACGCGAGTTACCGTGCGATGCGCGGCCCGAAGCGAAGTTGTAGCGCTTGATGGTACCGGCGTAGCCCTTACCGATCGACACGCCTTGCACGTCGACCTTCTGGCCTACCTGGAACAGATCGACGCCAACCACTGCGCCCGGCTGCAGTTCAGCAGCTTTGGCAGCGTCAACGCGGAATTCCTTGAGGATTTCACCGGCTTCGACACCTGCTTTCGCGAAGTGACCGGCGGCGGCTTTAACCACGCGCGTGGCGCGGCGATTGCCGAAAGTGACTTGAACGGCGGTGTAGCCGTCCGTTTCATCCGTCTTGATTTGCGTCACACGGTTGTTAGACACGTCGAGCACGGTGACGGGAATCGAATCACCGTCGTCCGTGAAAATACGCGTCATGCCAACCTTGCGACCGACAAGGCCAAGGCTCATGATTTTCTCCATTCCCGACTGCGATTGGCCGGGGCTAAATGACAAAAGGATGGTCCACGGATGTGGGCCATCTTTTCAAAACTACACTTGAGCCCGCCATTATAGGCGGACTTTTATCGCTTGACAAGTGTTGCTAAATCACATAACAAAAGCCCCGCCGGGTTCAGCATTGGCGGGGCTTTCAAGAGCGAAATCGCTCGCAAGCTTTACTGCAGCTTGATCTCGACGTCGACGCCAGCCGGCAGGTCGAGCTTCATCAGCGCGTCAACCGTCTTGTCCGTCGGATCGACGATGTCCATCAGGCGCTGGTGCGTGCGGATTTCGAGCTGGTCGCGCGACGTCTTGTTGACGTGCGGCGAGCGCAGGATGTCGAAACGCTCGATGCGCGTCGGCAGGGGCACCGGGCCCTTGACGATTGCGCCGGTGCGCTTGGCGGTCTCAACGATTTCGGCGGCCGACTGATCGATCAGGCGGTAGTCGAAAGCCTTCAGGCGGATACGAATCTTTTGGTTCTGCATGGAAATTCTCCAAAGAGCATGGCAACCCTCGCTCGGGCGCCGGGTACATCACAAAGAGCAAATAGATTTTTGAGAAACGGGCACCGGCGAACCGGCACCCATTTCACCAGATCCGCAATTAGTCTTCGATCTTCGACACCACGCCGGCGCCGACGGTACGGCCACCTTCGCGGATTGCGAAGCGCAGACCTTCTTCCATGGCGATCGGCTGAATCAGGTTGACGCTGATCGAGACATTATCGCCAGGCATAACCATTTCCTTGTCGGCCGGCAGCGCGATCGAGCCCGTCACGTCCGTCGTACGGAAATAGAACTGCGGGCGGTAGTTGTT